>NZ_JADNRK010000050.1 GCF_015594845.1 Alkalibacter mobilis
ACTCATAACTTCAACTTTGCCTTGATTTTTTCTTTCAAATCTCAAGGTCTATTTGTCATGCACTTTTTTATTGATTCTGTCGAAGTTTCTTATTATTTATCGATTGACATATTACCAGATTGCTTTTTATTTGTTTAAGCTTATGGCCAAATTACTTAACAAGAATTAATCAAACTTAAGCACTTTTGATCTCTTCGACTGCACTTTTACTTTTTCTAATAGATTTATAAAGAAGCATCCCTGCTCCAAAACCAACCGCTAAAACAACTGTTACAAACGTGAATAAGTAAGTATAACCCACGACTCCGTAATTATCGATCCAGCTTCCAGCTAGAAGATATAGAAATGCATCTGGAGCATATGCTATTACAGCAACGATTCCAGTAGCTATGCCTGTAAGATAAAGTGGAATATTAGCTTCGGCAAATTGCGCATAATACAATGCTCTTGCGCCAGTAGCAATCATTGTTACCAAAAGCATTATAATGATCGCCACCATCAACATGGCTGCACTTGCAGGCAAAACTAGGAATCCCAACATACAAGCGGCCATGCCGATCATGGCGTATAGTAAGATTCTAACTGCCGAACCTGTTTTATCTGCTAAAGCACCAAAAATAAATGGTAAAAATGCTCTGATCCCGTAAGCTCTAATGGTACCAAATATATTTCCCAGTTCTGTAGACATACCGTATACATCCTGCAAATAAGAACTCGTATATGATACCGATGCGTATACAAGATAGCAGGAAAATACAACTATTGCTATAAACCAAACTTCTTTTTTTCTTGCTGCAACACCAATACTGCTTAAATCAATTTGTTTGTCGTTGCCTAGATTCGGATCATAATCTTTGCCAAGCAAGAAATATATTGCAATTCCAGCAACTATAGCTAATACTGAGTAAGTAATGATCAATGTAGTAAATGTGACAGATTGAGAACCTGCCCTTGAACCTACCGCTTGAGCTCCAAAACCAATCAACATTCCAAATAAACCGTACAACCATTCTCTTGAAGCAAACATTTTTCCTTGTTCTTCTCTACTGCCAAGGCTTCTGATGATCTTTATTTGAGCAGCCCACAAAGAAAGAATGGTAGTGACTGAAAATGCAAGATACAACAGTATCATCGCACTAAAGCTAGGTTTGAAAAGCATAAAAAATGCTAAAATACCACTCCCTACAAAAGAAAATAACAACAAAATCCTAGGGTTGATCTTATCTGCTATCCATCCTCCAGGAAAATACAATATAATCCCACCAGTACCATATATTGTCATCAATATACCTACTTGTACGTGTGTAATTCCGGCTGACTCCTGAAACAGGGTGTAATAACTTCTTACCAAGTATGGAACTGCAAAAGATGCTACTTGGCCGATCATCATTATGATCATTATCGTCCATCTCTTTTTTCTTAATGACTCTGGTACTTTAAAAGATACATCTGACATGAAATTCACTCCTTAATTTTTATTTAAAGCTAAATACTAGCTCTAGTACTATTTGAAACCTCATTTTTATACATTCAAAATATATTTTATATATTATTTTTATATTTCTCAGGCAAGTATGCTTCCAACAATTTGTCCTGTTCTTTAGAAATCGAAGGTTGGATATAACTGTCTAACCTTTTTTGTACTCCGTCACTTACAGCACGCCTTACAGAAATCGCGCCACCACTTTGCCATTGATTCGGATCTTCTTTGTTCAAAAATGAAGAAAGATAAAAATCCTTACGGTAACTTTTCGGGGTCCTTCCTTTAAGAAAACTTCCCCTCGGCCCAACTTGCTCTATCTCGCTGATTTGAAAATCTTTTTCTTCCGTATCGATTCCTCTTAGCAGTCTTGCATTCATCATATAAATTTCTTCATCAATCAAAAATTTTTCAAAACTTACGATATTAAAAGTTCCTAAAGATCCACATCCATGATGAATGAAATCAGCTCCACAATCCAGCGACGCTCTGATCATCATATCGGATTCAAGACCTGCTTGTATATCAAAATCCTTAGCATCACTCAATCCGCCGCCAGTTCTAAAAGGCAAGTTATATAAGTCTGCCAAACCTGCTGTTGCATAACACACCAGTGCTGTTTCTGGAGTACCGATAGTCAGCTGCAAAGTTCGCATGTCGGTGGATCCTGATGTATTTCCGTATATGAATGCTACTTCAGGATTTGCCAATTTGCACAACACATATCCAGCCAAGACTTCAGCATTGGTTACAGCCAACATTCCTGCCATGGATCCGGGAGATGTCATTAGCGGCAAAGCACACGGTGTTAACCACACTGCTTGATTTTCTTTGCAGATAGCAAGTGCCATTGCAATTTGTCCTCCGTGCAAGGCTAACGGAGTCAATGTGCTCATTATGCCAATGTGAACAATTTTATTTACTTCTTCCACTCCTTCGAATTTTTTTAAGATTTTTATTCCTTTTGTATACTCTTCAAATATATTTTCTTCGTCGGTATGAAACATATTAGGTCTTGCCAGTGCTGTCGATTTGTTGCTGTACTTTAGTTGTGTGGCTAAATTTCCAAACTTCTTTTGATCATCGCTCATTCCAGTTTCGTCTACTGTAAAGTTCATATTGCTTAAAGAGATAACTTTACTTGTATCCGAAAGTTTAAATTGATTGATAACGTCTTCATCTGTCATTTTTCTGATTTTACCATCTTCATTGATGTATATATTACTGGATGCGGGACCAACCAGAGCACTCCCTCCACCAACTTTGATGGGCTGATCCAATTTTGTAGAGTAAATTTCAAATTCTGGTTTAGCTAGTTTTAGTGCATCTTCTACCATTTTATTAGGAATTTTGACAATATTTCCGTCTACGACTGCACCATTTTTTTTAAATAATTGGCGAGCTTCTTCGTGATCGATCTCTATTCCAATATTCTCTAAAATGTAAAGTGTTTTGTCATGAATTTTTTCAATTGCGCTTTTGGAAATATACTTTTCATAACTTTTCATTTCTAGACCTCACTCCTCATATTTTGTATTCTGTGCTACTTTATCAAAATTATACTGTATAACTTTCACAGTGTCAAGTAATTTTATACAGTATAATTTTGTTAACCGTACTTAATTTTTAATTGATTTTCCAGCAATCGAGTAGGAGAAAGTTTTCATAAAACATGAAAACCTTCGACCTCTCACACCACCGTGCGTACCGTTCGGTACACGGCGGTTCAATCAACTTAACAATTGACACACCTTTCGGTGTAGTAATCTA
>NZ_JADNRK010000051.1 GCF_015594845.1 Alkalibacter mobilis
GAATCCCGCAGCGACATACTCTCCCAGGACGTCGCCATCCAAGTACCATCTGCGCAGGAGGACTTTACTTCTGTGTTCGGGATGGGAACAGGTGTAGCCCCTCCGCCATTGCCGCGGAATTACTTTAAATCTCTTAATGAGATTTGAAAGCTGCATAAAATCCATATAAGTTCAATCATCTTTTTTTAGGTCAAGTCCTCGGTCTATTAGTACCAGTCAGCTGAATGTATTTCTACACTTACACCTCTGGCCTATCAACCCAGTCGTCTACTGGGGACCTTACTCCTTGCGGATGAGATATCTCATCTTGAGGGGGGCTTCGCGCTTAGATGCCTTCAGCGCTTATCCCTTCCAGACTTAGCTACCCAGCTGTGCCCTTGGCAGGACAACTGGTGCACCAGAGGTCTGTCCATTCCGGTCCTCTCGTACTAGGAACAGCTCCTCTCAAATATCTTGCGCCCACGACGGATAGGGACCGAACTGTCTCACGACGTTCTGAACCCAGCTCGCGTGCCTCTTTAATGGGCGAACAGCCCAACCCTTGGGACCTACTACAGCCCCAGGATGAGACGAGCCGACATCGAGGTGCCAAACCTCCCCGTCGATGTGGACTCTTGGGGGAGATAAGCCTGTTATCCCCGAGGTAGCTTTTATCCGTTGAGCGATGGCCCTTCCACTCGGTACCACCGGATCACTAAGCCCGACTTTCGTCCCTGCTCGAGATGTCTCTCTCGCAGTCAGTCTACCTTTTGCCTTTGCACTCTACGAATGATTTCCAACCATTCTGAGGTAAACTTTGGGCGCCTCCGTTACTCTTTCGGAGGCGACCGCCCCAGTCAAACTGCCCACCTGGCAATGTCCCATAACCGGTTAACGGCTACTGGTTAGAATTCCAGTATTGCAAGAGTGGTATCCCAACAGCGGCTCAGATAAAACTGGCGTCCTATCTTCTCAGCCTCCCACCTATCCTGTACATACAATACCAAAATCCAATGCCAAGCTACAGTAAAGCTCTACGGGGTCTTTCCGTCCTGTCGCGGGTAACTCGCATCTTCACGAGTACTACAATTTCACCGGGTGTGTTGTTGAGACAGTGCCCAAATCGTTACGCCTTTCGTGCGGGTCAGAACTTACCTGACAAGGAATTTCGCTACCTTAGGACCGTTATAGTTACGGCCGCCGTTTACTGGGGCTTAAGTTCATGCCTTCGCTTACGCTAAGCAGTCCCCTTGACCTTCCAGCACCGGGCAGGCGTCAGCCCCTATACTTCATCTTTCGATTTAGCAGAGACCTGTGTTTTTGCTAAACAGTCGCTTGGGCCTTTTCTCTGCAGCCTTTCCGTATCATTTTACAATAACCGGATTAGGCTCCCCTTCTCCCGAAGTTACGGGGTTATTTTGCCGAGTTCCTTAACAACACTTCTCCCGCTCATCTTAGGATTCTCTCCTCATCTACCTGTGTCGGTTTGCGGTACGGGCGCCTTATTCCTCAATAGAAGCTTTTCTCGACAGTGTGAAATCAGCTGCTTCCCTACTTGTTTTTCGGTCCCCATCATAACTCATGCTTCACAGATCCCGGATTTGCCTAAGATCTACACTCGTTATTTAGCCCGTCTCTTCCATTCGACGGGTCAGCTTATCCTCCTGTGTCACTCCTTCTCTCAAACAGTCAAAGGCGGTACCGGAATTTCAACCGGTTGTCCATCGCCTACGCCTTTCGGCCTCGGCTTAGGTCCCGACTTACCCTGAGCGGACGAACCTTCCTCAGGAAACCTTGGATTTTCGATGGGAAGGATTCTCACCTTCCTTTCGCTACTCATACCAGCATTCTCTCTTGTGTACAATCCACCTCGCCTTACAGCTTAGCTTCGCCTCGTACACAATGCTCCCCTACCCCTGCAGATAAATCTGCAAGCCATAGCTTCGGTGACAGGTTTTAGCCCCGGTAATCTTCGGCGCACAATCACTCGACTAGTGAGCTATTACGCACTCTTTGAATGAGTGGCTGCTTCTAAGCCAACA
This sequence comes from Alkalibacter mobilis, assembly GCF_015594845.1. GTDB lineage: Bacteria > Bacillota > Clostridia > Eubacteriales > Alkalibacteraceae > Alkalibacter > Alkalibacter mobilis. The sequence goes on from NZ_JADNRK010000051.1 coordinate 2,022, forward strand.
TCCTAGTTGTCTTAGCAATTGCACATCCTTTCCCACTTAACCTGTACTTTGGGACCTTAGCTGATGGTCTGGGCTGTTTCCCTTTCGACTACGAAACTTATCTCACGCAGTCTGACTGCCAAGGTAAAATATGTGGCATTCGGAGTTTGATATGGTTCGGTAAGCTATACGCCCCCTAGCCAATTCAGTGCTCTACCTCCACTATTCACCCCTTGACGCTAGCCCTAAAGCTATTTCGGGGAGAACCAGCTATCTCCGTGTTCGATTGGAATTTCTCCCCTACCCACACCTCATCCGAGCCTTTTTCAACAGACACCGGTTCGGGCCTCCACGTGATTTTACTCACGCTTCACCCTGGACATGGGTAGATCACACGGTTTCGGGTCTACAACATGCAACTATCGCCCTATTAAGACTCGGTTTCCCTGCGGCTCCTCACCTGAAGTGATTAACCTTGCTACATATCGTAACTCGCTGGTCCGTTCTACAAAAAGCACGCGGTCACTTGCGCTCCCACTGCTTGTAAGCATAGGGTTTCAGGTTCTATTTCACTCCCCTCCCGGGGTTCTTTTCACCTTTCCCTCACGGTACTATTCTCTATCGGTCACTGGGTAGTATTTAGCCTTGGGGGGTGGTCCCCCCTAATTCCCACAGGGTTTCACGTGTCCCGTGGTACTCCGGTAATATGCCTGTATCTATCAATTTCGCCTACGAGACTCTTACTCCCTACGGTGCGCCTTCCCATGCGCTTCGGCTTCTCTCTAGATCTCCTTTACATATCCCATTACCCCGTATAAATACGGTTTAGGCTCTTTCCCTTTCGCTCGCCGCTACTTGGAAAATCGAGTTTTCTTTCTCTTCCTTCGGGTACTTAGATGTTTCAGTTCCCCGAGTTCCCTCCTCGCATACTATTTTATTCATATGCGGGTAACAGAGCTTCTCTCTGCTAGGTTTCCCCATTCGGATATCTGCGACTCAACGGTTATTTGCACCTAATCGCAGCTTTTCGCAGCTTGTCGCGTCCTTCTTCGGCTCCCAGTGCCAAGGCATTCTCCCTATGCTCTTAGTAACTTGACCTCTTTTA
>NZ_JADNRK010000052.1 GCF_015594845.1 Alkalibacter mobilis
TGTTGATTGTCAAGTAAAATTGACCCACTTTTTCGTTTAAATCTGACCCACCTTAGTTTTGATAAATAGCGGATCAACTTTACCTGTGAAATCTATTTTAACACTGAGAATTGACCCACTTGTCAGTATGTAATAACTCTGTAACCTGCACTCTCTAGTGACGTATTATCTATCATCATTGTTTTTGATGATGAGTCTAGTGCTATGTACCTACTTAACTCTAATAAACGGTCGCCCAATAATTCTTGAATCAATTTTTCCATTACGGCGGGTCGACTATTGATCATCTGTTTTTCTGCTGGTTGAACATGCTTTGTAACCATCGGCGAGCAGAGTTCTTCCATGCTCATAAAAACATCATTAGTATCTACTTGGCTGTGTACAAGATAGCAATCTCTATCTTGGTTGTATTCAAATCTTGGATCATTCTTGATTCTTTTTATCACAAAATAAGGATTCTTAACACCGTACTGACTACGCAGCAAATCATAAGCTGCAGTCCGTCCTTCATCATTGTATACTTGAACAACCTTTATTAGTTCTTCGTTACTTACCTTTGCCATCGCTCTAGTCCCCCAGTTTATTAAAATCTAAACTTCAAAATATATATGTAACTATCCTTTTTTTGCACTCTGTTTTGACCCTTTGACACGATAGCTATCACCAGTTATACTAAGTACATGACAGTGGTGAAGCAGCCGGTCTAGAATCGCCGTTGCTGCTAGTTGTCCGGTAAATAATTCGTCCCATCTACCCATTGGTAGGTTGGTCGTAATAATAAGGGAGCTTTTTTCATATCGTTGGCGGATGATCTGGAAAAAAAGGCTCTCTTTTTCTTTGTCCATTTTTATGTAAGATAACTCATCTACAATCAGCAAATCAATCTTGTTGAGATTTTTAAGCATTTCCGCGAGCTGGCCTTTAATCATTTCGTCATGAAGTTTGTCTACCAGTTCCTTTGCATTAACAAACAGTACACTTCGTCCTGCCTGACATGCATTTCTACCGATTCCAGTAGCGATCATACTTTTGCCCACACCTGGGGGTCCTATTACAATAATATTCTCGTGAGCATCTAAGAAACGTAGGCTGCCCAATTCTTCTATCTTGTCTTTGTCCAGACCAGCATTAAAGCCATAATCGATATCTTTAAGTCTTGAAGATGACTCGAAACGTGCATTGCATAACAGCTTCTCATGGCGGCGGGCATTTTTCCCTTCCTCTTCAACTGAAAGCAAGCGAACCAGAAAATCCATATATCCTATGGAAGCCTTTTCAGCCTCTGCTATAAGCTTTGAGTACTGTTGCCTCATGTCAACAAGTTTGAACTGTTTCATCTTGGCATTAATGTAAGATTCTTTCGTATTAGTTACTAGCTGTTGCATGTTATTTCCTCCTTGGCTGCTAATTCATAATAACTGCAGTCTCTTGTAAGTGCAGAATTCTCATCACAACAGTCTGTCTGCTCTTGGTCATCACGTTCCAGCTGGATAAATGGTCGAGTTCCATTGTTATACTCACGCAAAAGCGACCGGAAAGACTTGATATCCATTTTATCTTCTTCTATAGCAATACCTATAAAGTTATCCAGCACATGATCGTCAAAGAGTTCTTGTAGCTCCATGATTTTTCTTGCATAATGTGTAGGCTGATCAAACTTTCTTCCCGCAACCTCCAGGTATTTAAGACCGTTTGTGTATCTTGCAGTAAAATCTCTTCTTATCTGGGGTATGGATGTACTGACTTTTTTAGCTATCGCTTCATAATGCACTGGCTCTGTAAGAGTGTTATATTTTGTGTCAGAAGCTTCAAAGTCTATGATAAAATTTTCTTTTGAATCATATAGTTCAATTTTAAACCCATATATCTTTCTGTACCAGAGTGTTTTTCCCACATACTTTACAGGAACGCTGTATTTATTGCTGTCGATGTTGACGTAACTGTCAGAACTGACAATCCGTTTTTGCAACCGCTTTACATGGTAGGGGTTCTTCGGCAATGGTTGTAGCAACTGCTTTTCCTCCAGAAGGTAATACTGGTTTGGAATACGCTGTGTCGTTGTGTGTTTTTCATTACACCATTCATCCACAAACTTTTTGCCCCGAAGATTGAGTTCGCTCATAGTTGCAAAGTTATTTCCTTTAATAAACTGCTCTTCGATATAGTTGAATGGCCTTTCTATTTTGCCCTTTTTACGAGGCCAATAACAAGGGCATGCATTCAGCTCAGTTCCCAGGTGCTTTGCCATCATTAGTGCATGGGGATTATATTTGATTTCTTCCTCGGACTTTGGATTGTTCGTGATTACAAGTGCCTTTGGATTGTCGATCAATAATTCAAGTGTTGTACCTCCAAGATCATTAAAAAGTTCTTGAATGGCTTCGTAGATCGCATCACCATCAACTTTTAGTGAATAGCAGACAGCCTTCTTTCTTGATGCTGCCAGGATCATTGCAAAACAGTATACTTTTCGGTATCTACCCCCGACGATCACATCGTATTCTGTCCAGTCGAACTGTGCCTGATCGCCTGGTGGACTTTCATGCCTCACGGTAGCTTTTTTACTAATGCGTTCCCCGATGTCTTCATCTACCTTATTTAAAAATCGATAGATTGGGCTGATACTTCCGTCATAACCTCTTTTCTTAAGTTCTCTGAAAATCCGAGTGCCGTTAAACTTGTAGGGTTCACATCGCCATTCGATAATCTGCTCTTTGAATTTGTCAATCTTTGTTCCGTACGACATCCGTTGGTACTTGGGCGGTTCAGATAACGCAAGAAGCTTTTTGACAGTATTTCTTGATATCCTTAAAATATCAGCCGTAGCACGTTTTGACTTAGTCTGATTGTATACTTTTTGTACTGCTGCCCAGTCTTCCAAATCTTTCACCTCTGTTTCCTCCTCCCGCATGGTTTACACGCAGAAAGAATTATAATTCTCTTTCAGAGGTGGGTCAATTCACAACGTTAATTTTTTAAGATTCAGCATACTTTAAGATTAGGATTGGTTAATCTTTGCACCTCAAGGTGGGTCAGTATTAACCATTAATCCCGGGTCAGTTTTAAGTATAAATCAACA
>NZ_JADNRK010000053.1 GCF_015594845.1 Alkalibacter mobilis
GAAATGGACAACGGGTAAGCGATATCTTGATATGGAAGAATACCATCAACATCGATTGGCCAAAAATACCACTGTTGCTGCTTAAAAAACTAACCGAGGGAATTTACACACTTTTTCGGACTTGACTTAGACTCCTAAACTTGATTCTATTTAATGCTCATTCCTACTTCAAAACCTTCTTCGATTGCCACTAGAGCATTTGAGGTTTTTAATGCTCCCCCAATAGTTATTACATTCTTGTGTACTGATTCTAATTCATCTATAAGCGAATTATCCGGTTTATAACCCAAAGCAAGCACGATTGTTTCAGCAGGAATTGTAAATTTCCCCTGTCCGTTTTCAACCATAACACCATTATCTAAAATTTCAATGACTTTAGTTTCTGTATATCTCTTTACCTCGTATTCGTCTAAAATTTTCATCAATCCATACTTATTTACACCATTAAGTTCCTTACAAAGAATTGGCGTCATTTCTACAAGTGAGACCTCTCTTTGCTGCATTCCTAAGTGTGCTGCCGTTTCAGAACCTACTTCCCCTCCACCAGCTACAACAATTTTATCACCTGTAGCAACTTTTCCTAAAAGTACATCTTCCGCTGTAAAAACGTTAGGTTTATCTATTCCTTTAATCGGAGGAATTAGTGAACTTCCACCAGTTGCAATAATTACAACATCTGGATTCTTTTCTACAACTAACTCTTTTGTCACTTCCGTATTAAGGTGGATGTCTACTCCCAATTCATATAATTGATTGATTATCCATGTAGTAAAATTGGATAAGTCTCCTTTGCATGGAGGATATGCCGCAGATTTGAATTGACCTCCTAAATATGGTCTTTTTTCATACAAGCTTACCTTATGACCTTTTGAAGATGCAGATAAAGCAGCTTGTAACCCTCCTGGACCACCACCGGCAATTAAAACTGATTTAGGTTTTTCTACAAGAGAATAGTCAATTTCTCCTTCTCTGCCAAGGGAGGGATTTACTAAGCATTTTACAGATCCCGTTGCCAAACCTCCCATACAGCCTTGCAAACAACTAATGCAATACCTTATGGAATCTAGTTTCCCAAATTTCGCTTTATTTGGTAAATCTGGATCTGCTAAAGATCCTCTTCCCATTCCAATTATATCAGCTTTTCCCATTTCTAAAATATCTTCAGCCATTCTAGGGTCATTGATTCTATTCACTGTAAATACAGGTATTTTAACGATCTTTTTTATTTCTGCCGCATAATCTACAGTCCAGGCTTGATCAACATACATAGGAGATATTATTCCCTTATTATGATCACCATAAACACCCGATGATATATGTAAAGCATCAAAGCCCCACTCTTCAAATAATCTAGCAAGTACTCTTGTTTCTGCAATAGTCCTACCACCTTGGACTGCTTCATCCGCTGAATAACGAATGGTCACTGGAAAATCACTTCCAACTTTTGATCGAATATTTTCGATGATTTCTTTAATTATTCTTGCTCTGTTATCAAGAGGACCCCCATATTTATCAGTCCTTTTATTAACATAGTGGGATAAAAATTCAGCTAACAAATACCCATGTCCTGCATGGATTTCAACTCCATCAAAACCTGCTTTCTTTGCTCTTAGTGCAGTGTCTCCAAACTCATCTACAAACTTTTCAATTTCAGATATAGTCAATTCACGGGGAATTTGCTTATGCCATGGACAGGGTATTGCTGATGGGGCTACAGGCTGCATCCCACCGTTGACAAAAGGATTACTTTGCCTGCCTGCGTGAAATATTTGAGCAAATATTTTACTTTCATATTGATGGATAGTATCAGTTAATCGCTTATGGCTTTCAATTTGTGAATCCTCCCACAGACCTGCTGCATTTGTGAAATTCATTGCATGATCATTTATTGCATAGTCTTCTGTGATAATTAAACCCCAACCGCCTTTTGCTTTAGCTTCATGATATGCAATATATCTATCAGATGCTGTTCCGTCATCATTGCAATAATTTGCGACCATGGCTGTAACGGCTAATCTGTTAGGTATTTCACATTCATTAATCTTAATTGGTGAAAATAACTTAGTAAACATATTTAACCTTCTTTCTAAATTTTGTATACTCATAGCATAAACCCTACAAGCACTTGAAGGTCAATATGTTAATTTATAAATTAACATTTTTTTATTGGTAGCCAAAGTTCTATGTATCTATGATATCCATCAGGTTCATGCACTCGAGCAAGTAAATTTCCAGTTACATCCCCGGAGAGACTAAACTCATGATCCTTAATAAATTTTAGAGCTTTATCCAAAAGTTTATATGAGAATGTCCCTTTTTCACCAGCATCAATAATCGTATAAACAGATTGTTCACTTGTTAAGTTTTCAACCTTCTCGTTAATTGGTAACGTAAAAGCATCTATGTATTCTTTCTTTGAAGATAATCCCCAATTATAGACTTCACAATCATTACTTTTATTCCTATCTAAAATCAACTCTTTTTTTAATTCTATATGGAATTCTACGAATGGTAAGTAATTAATCCAAGCTTTAAATAAGCTTCCAATTTTGTTGTCATCTTCATACTGATCATTGAATCTGTTAATAAAATAATAAACTTCTGGACGTTGAGTTATAATGCATTCCCAAAGATCATTTTTAATACGCTTCAAGGTACTTGCATATTCCTCATTTTTTTTTGAAAGTAGTGTATAGTATTTTAATTTATCTTTAAAATACTTTTGCCTTTCATCGTAAGCGGTCAATAATCGCATGTAAACAATAAAACAAGCGGCCGGTTCATCAGAAGGCCGCCATCATGTCATCTATTATTTTTTTACGGCACAAGCCGCTTGTATTGAACTATTCCAAGGAAGCA
>NZ_JADNRK010000054.1 GCF_015594845.1 Alkalibacter mobilis
CTGATGAACCGGCCGCTTGTTTTATTGTTTACATGCGATTATTGACCGCTTACGCTTAAAGTGCTGAATTTAGCCACCAAAGATTCTACAAAAAAATAGACTTCAAGGCAAAAAAATGGGGTATAATAAAAATGAGCTACTGATCTTACATCAGTAGACTCACTTAATTCAATATTTATTTCCATGGTAATTCTTATTTTACACAGATTATGTTACAGTCTCCAGATTCTAGATTTTTTATTAGTTCTTAAACATTCCAATAACATTTATTTTATTATAAACTCATTGCTACATCAAGACCTTCAATCGTTGCATCGAGAGCATTGCCTGTTTTATTCGCTCCGGCTATTACTCGAACATCTTGGCAAGTGTCTTTTAATTCATCGGCTAAAATGTTTAATGGTTTATAGCCAAATGCCAATATCACAGTATCGGCTTCAATCACTCTTTTGAATGGTCCTTGTTCCACTATTACGTGACTGTCGGCAATTTCTGATAATTTTGTATTTATATTGACTGTGACACCATACATGTCTAGTAATTGATTAAGACGTAAATTTTTGTGAGTATGATCCATCATTTCAATTACTGTAACGGAACCATTTTCTTTTGTTGCTTCAAAAGCTGCCGTTTCGATACCGACTTCTCCTCCACCGCATACAACTACTTTATTTCCAGTAGAAACCTTACCTAACAATACATCTTCAGCTAAGACAACGTGTGGTTTGGTGATTCCCTTGATAGGAGGTATGATTGGAGAACCTCCAGTTGCAACAATAACGACATCAGGTTTCTCAGAATCAACAAGTTCTTTCGTAAGGATAGTATTCAATCTTAATGCGATGTTAAGATTCTTGACTTCCTGTATCAGCCAAGCGGTAAATTGAGCCACTTCACCTTTAGTTGGAGGATAAGCAGCGGATAACAACTGTCCACCTAACTGACTTTTCTTTTCGAATACGGTCACGTGGTGACCCTTTTGAGCAGCTGTAACTGCAGCTTGCAACCCTCCTGGGCCGCCACCGGCTATGAAAACTTTTTTTGGATCATTGCTTTTGGAAAAATCGAGTTCATATTCTCTTCCCACAGAAGGATTTACCAAACATGTTACATGTCCTCTAGGTCCAAGAATTCCACCAAAACATCCTAAGTTGCAATTAATGCAATGTCGCACAGAAGACAACTTACCTTTTTTTACTTTGTTGGGGAAATGAGGATCTGCCAAGGAAGTTCTACCCATGCCAATTAAGTCAGCTTTTCCTCCCGATATGAGTGCCTCTGCAAGACCTGCGGTAGTGATTCGATTCGTGGGCATAACGGGAATATTGACTACTTGCTTTATTTCATCAGCATCTAAAACCGTAAAACCATGTCTAAGAGTATCATTATCTAGATTATTATAGTCGCCATACATTCCTTGAGAAATATCCAATGCTTGAAATCCAAGGGCTTCCAAATATTGAGCTAGCTCGATGGAATCCATAAGAGTTCGACCGCCCATAAATCCATCTCTTGAACTGAATCGACAAATAATTGGAAAATCATCTCCAACCTTACTTCTAACATTTTCATATACTTCTTTAACAATACGAAGTCGATTTGAGAAGCATCCACCGTATTCATCCACTCTTTTATTTGTGTGGGGTGACATGAATTCAGCAAGTAAATAGCCGTGAGCCAAGTGAACCTCAACACCATCAAAGCCAGACTTTTTAGCTCGGAGAGCGCAGTCACCAAAATCTTCAACAATCTGAAGAATTTCTTCAACAGTTAATTCTCTTGGAATCTCCTTCAACCAAGGACAGGGAATAGCAGATGGTGCGACAGGTTGTTTTCCCCCATTTACAAATTGGTTGCTTTGCCTGCCAGGGTGATAAATTTGACAAAATATTTTGCTTTCATACTTGTGAATGGCGTCTGTCAATTTCTTGCTACCTTCAATTTGTTCGTCTTTGTACAACCCTGGAATGTGAGAATAACCTTTTGCCATTTCATTGACAGCGTAGTCTTCTGTAATGATCAATCCCCATCCACCCTTGGCTTTTTCTTCATGATACTTAATGAAACGGTCCGTTACAAATCCATCTTCTGTGCAGTAATTGGTGACCATTGCAGTGACCACAAGGCGATTCGGGATTTCACAATTGCCGATTCTCATAGGACTGAATAAATTTTTGTACATTTTCATAACCTCCACATTGTATTTTGTTTCACAATGTGATTGTATGGTCTTAAGTTACTTGAGAGTCAAGCAAATTATTCAATAGGTATCATTAATTCTACGTATCGATGCCATTCTTCTTTATCATGAATCCTCACAAACAATTCTCCCATAATATTTCCGCAAATTTTTAAACCTTGTTCTTCAATGTATTTCATGGATGGCACCAATTTTTCGATAGAAAATTCTCCATCTATACGATCATTGTAATCAACAATTGTATGAAGACATAACTTTGAAGGGATAGTGAATACTTTCGTGCTTACAGGCAAATTGAATGCTTTGATGTATTTTGTTTCAGATGCTAGAAACCAAATATCACTATCTTTGCTATTCTTAAGGTCGTCAAGGGATACGCACATGAACGATTTTACAAAGGGCAGCAATGAAATCCAGGTCTGCAGTACTTCATCGTAAGCGGTCAATAATCGCATGGATTTTAAAATTTACTTTAACATGAGACAATAGGTTACATCAAAGTACTTTTATAGTCAGTAAAGCAACTCTGTTGACTTTAAAAGTTGTGAAAGGATGATACC
>NZ_JADNRK010000055.1 GCF_015594845.1 Alkalibacter mobilis
TTCTTTACGAATTATTCTTTGAAAAACAACAGTCTGTCTCAATTTAATATGAGACAGACTGAAAAAGAGACATTTTCTAACGATAATTACTTTAAAAAAAAGAGACATTTTCTCAAGTTATTGACAAACTTTTATTATTTGTCCTTGTTTTTCTTATACCAAGAGGGGTATAATGTTTTTAAATAATCTTTCTGGGAGGTAATCATGTCAACAGTATTTGTAAAACCTGGAGTGTGTGGGCTGGATACAACAATAACAGTTGAAAAAGTTGGCCGCAGCGGTGTAAAGGTATCAATGGATACCAAGTGTCCCTACGTTAAAAAAATGGAAGCAGATTTACAGGAAATAGACGGTTTTTCAGAATGCTTCAGTAAATTCGCAGACTCGAAAGTTTACCAATCTGCAAATAACAATTGCAAGCATCTTGCTTGTCCTGTCCCTAGCGGTATCATAAAGGCTATAGAAGTTGAAAGTGGCTTGGCCTTACCAAGAGATGTTGAATTCAATATACAAAAATAGCGAACCATATGGTTCGCTATTTTTAGATCAAGAAGTATAATACAAACAATAAAGCTACAAAATACATTACCGGGTGGATGTCTTTTCTTTTTCCGGTCAATAATTTGACCACTACGTAAGATATTCCGCCAAAGGCTAAACCATCAGAAATACTGTAAGCAAGCGGCATCATGAAAATCGTCATAAAAGCCGGTAAAGCTTCGGTATAGTCGTTAAAATCTATATCCACCACATGTTCCATCATGAACAAACCAACAATGACTAGTGCCGGTGCTGTTGCAAATGAAGGAATTACTGATATTACCGGACTAAATATCAAAGCCAGCAAAAATAATACTCCCGTTGTAAAGGCAGTCAAACCGGTTCTTCCACCATCAGCTACTCCTGAAGCACTTTCAACATAAGTTGTAGTAGTTGATGTTCCCAGAACTGCGCCTGCAGTAGTCGCAACGGCATCTGCCATGAGAGCTTGTTTTATTTTAGGCAGTTCGCCCTTTTCATTCAAAAAACCTGCTTTGGTTGAAACGCCAATCAAAGTACCTAATGTATCAAAAAGATCAACAAATAAAAATGTAAATATTACCATTAGAAATTGAATCGAAAAAATGTTTGAGAAATCAAACTTAAATAATATCGGTGAAAGAGAAGGTGGTGTCGAAATTATTCCGGACGGAATCAGGGAATACATCCCCAACTCAGGATTTACAACATAAATTCCAGTTAATTGACAAATCAACCCAATTAAATAAGTTGCCAGGATGCCCCATAAAATAGCCCCTCTGACTTTCCTTACCAACAATACTACTGTAATAACTATTCCAACTATTGTCAAAATTGCAGCTATGGATCTTAGATTTCCCAAACCCACCAAGGTTGCATCATTGCTAACAATAATTCCAGCATTTTGAAATCCTATAAAGGCAATAAACAGGCCAATACCTACGCCCACAGCCTTTTTTAAAGTTGTCGGTATTGCATTGAACAATGCTTCCCTGACATTGAAAACACTCAATAAAATAAAGATAAGTCCTTCTGCAAATATAGCTGTCAATGCCAATTGCCAACTATAGCCCATTTGTAAAACCACGACATATGCAAAATATGCATTTAGTCCCATACCAGGTGCCAAAGCAAATGGATAATTGGCATAAAATGCCATAATAAAAGTACCGATAGCTGCAGCTAACGCAGTGGCTGTAATCAGAGCATTAAAATCCATGCCTGTTGCCGAAAGAATACTAGGATTTACGATCAAGATGTAGGCCATTGTCATAAATGTTGTAATACCCGCCATGATCTCCGTTCGAATCGTTGTATTGTTTTCTTTCAATTTAAAACGATTTTCTAAAAATGATTTCATGATTTCCTCCCTCATAAATTTAAATTAAGACTTTATCATTTTAACATATTTTATGAAAATAATAAAAATTTTCATAAAAAAAAGTCTTCCGTGTTTTTGAAAGACTTCTGTTAATAAAGATGGTGACCCATCCGCGACTCGAACGCGGGACACCCTGATTAAAAGTCAGGTGCTCTGCCAACTGAGCTAATGGGTCAAATGGTGGGGGAAAGAGGATTCGAACCTCTGAAGGCGCTGCCAACAGATTTACAGTCTGCCCCCTTTGGCCACTCGGGAATTCCCCCATAAAATAATGGAGCTGGTGATAGGAATCGAACCTACAACCTGCTGATTACAAGTCAGCTGCTCTACCGTTGAGCCACACCAGCATAAATAACTATTATTTGATTTTGTCAATCCTTATACTTGTTGATAATCAACTTCACTTTTTAAAAGTTTCGTTTAAATAAATGGCGACCTGGAAGGGACTCGAACCCTCGACCTCCAGCGTGACAGGCTGGCATTCTAACCAACTGAACTACCAGGCCGCAGTAAGTCACAAGCAAGCTTGGACTTATAAAATTTGTCTATTCAAATAGACTGTGTTAAGACATAATGGTGACCCCTAGGGGACTCGAACCCCTGTTACCGCCGTGAAAGGGCGGTGTCTTAACCGCTTGACCAAGGGGCCAAATGGCTCCCCAGGCTGGATTCGAACCAGCAGCCTACCGGTTAACAGCCGGTTGCTCCACCTTTGAGCTACTGAGGAATGAATCCCGCAGCGACATACTCTCCCAGGACGTCGCCATCCAAGTACCATCTGCGCAGGAGGACTTTACTTCTGTGTTCGGGATGGGAACAGGTGTAGCCCCTCCGCCATTGCCGCGGAATTACTTTA
>NZ_JADNRK010000056.1 GCF_015594845.1 Alkalibacter mobilis
AAATGGACAACGGGTAAGCGATATCTTGATATGGAAGAATACCATCAACATCGATTGGCCAAAAATACCACTGTTGCTGCTTAAAAAACTAACCGAGGGAATTTACACACTTTTTCGGACTTGACTAAAAAGACACACTCCAGACACATTTATAAGATAAAATTAATAGATGAAAAAAAACAGTTTTTTAAATTTGATGATATACTAATTATGAAGCAGGTGATTGGATGAAAAAATTCAAAATTATGGTAATAGAAGATGAGAAAAATCTGAGGAATTTGATAAGAGATTACCTTTTGAAAGAGGGCTATGAGGTATTCACGGCTTCTGATGGAGATGAGGCATTAGAAATTTGGAAAGACGATTTTTACGATATTCTAGTGTTGGATATCATGATGCCGGGAACTGACGGATATGGTGTTTTGGAATATATCAGACAGACAAGTGATGTTCCGGCTATATTTTTAACAGCGAAAAGAGAGCTGGAAGATCGTATAAAGGGATTTGAAGTCGGAGCGGATGATTATCTTACCAAGCCATTCAGCATGAAGGAACTAGTCATGCGTATAAAAGCGATACTGAAGAGAACCGAAGAATCCAAAGAAGATATTACAATTTACGGACAATTAGCGATCGACAGCAGAACCATGAGCGTTAAAGTCGGTCAGCAACCTGTCGATTTGACATTGAAGGAATACGAACTACTCGAGTATTTGATAAAAAATATAAACATACCGGTAGCTAGGGAAAAAATTCTGGATCGAATTTGGGGACTCGATTTTGAAGGTGATGATCGAGTTGTTGATACTACAATAAAAAGATTAAGAAAGAAATTGGGGTCTACAGAAGATTATATTAAAACAATTAGAGGTTTGGGATATAAATTCGAGGTGGGTAAATGAAAAAAACCATATTTACCAAAATATTTATATATATGTCAATTTTAATACTTGCAACTCTAATAATCTTGATCGTTGCAGTCAATTTCTTTTTAGATGATTTCTACTACAGCACTCAGGAAAAATTGATAGAATCTACGACGGATAATATTGTTAATGCTTACAATTCGGGAGATGAGGAACTCGAATCCATGATATTGTATTATGCTGATAATTTAGGCATAGGAATTCGACTGATCTCATCTGATGGAACCGTACTTTACAGTCAGAATTTTAATGAAAATTACAGTTTTAGAGGCAATCAGAACGGACATGGCATGTTTTTTCGCATGCAGAGCAACGATGATTTGGGAGAGCAGGACTGGCTTGTTTTTACTAAAGAGCTAAATGACGGCGGTACCTTGATTGCCCGAAGTTCTTATGAATCCTTTGAGAGAACGGTGGGAGCGCTAAGAAATTTCATACTGTATTTGATCCCGTTTATTTTGGTACTCTCATTAATAATGATTTATAAATTGTCCAAAGGAATTTCGAAACCACTGGTAGATCTTAACGGTATTGCCATCAGGATGAAAAACTTGGAATTTGATGCGAAGTACACGGGTAGAGAAGAGAATGAGATTGGTCAATTGGGACAAACCTTGAACGAAATGACAGTCAAGTTGGAAAATACCATATCAAAGCTGACATTGGAGTTGGAAAAAGAAAAGAACCTAGATGCCATGCGACGAGAATTTGTTGCAAGAGTCTCACATGAAATACAAACACCCGTCTCTGTAATCAAAGGTTACATTGAAGCTGTTGAAGATGGGGTTTACGAAAATGAAGATGATACGGCAAAAGCCATGAATGTAATTGCCAAAGAGTCGGATAAAATAAGTCAAATGACTCAAGATTTGCTGGATCTGTCTCAGCTTGAGTCGGGGAATTATAAAATAAACAAAAAGATTTTGGACTTTGGACAGTTGATAAAAGAAATTTTTGATAAATTCAAGTTTAATAAAAAAAATATGGATGTGATAATGGAACTTGAGGAATACGAAAACGAAATTTTTGTTATTGGAGATGAATTGAGACTTGAGCAGGTCCTGAATAACCTTTTAAATAATGCCTTTAACCATGTCCCAAAAGGTGGAAAAATTCTTTTAAAGGTGAACAAGGTCAATGGTGGAGTCGTCACTACAGTGTATAATCAAGGAAGCCGAATAGAGGAAAAAGATTTACCTTACATTTGGGAAAGCTTTTATAAAAACGATCATAATTCAAAAGGGGTGGGTCTTGGTCTTTCAATTTCCAAAAATATTATAAAACTACATGATGGAGCATGGGCTGTGCGAAATGTATCCGACGGAGTTGAATTCTCTTTTGAGTTGAAAGTCGTGGAGTCAGTTGAGATTTGATGATTTACAATTATTTGATTTTCATGTAAAATATACACGTTACAATTAAATATTAACAGGTTATGATGAAGAGGAGTATAAAAGACCGGACCAAGAGAGAAAAATCCCTGGCTGCAAGATTTTTTGTCTAAGGCTTTTAGAAGGTAGCTTCTGAACCGTTTTGCTGAAATAATATTAGGCAAGACCGCTAAAGGCGTTATTAAAAGAGTTGGGTAATTACCAATTAGGGTGGAACCGCGGTTAATGATCGTCCCTTGCTTATAGCAGGGGATTTTTTATGTTTGCGCGCCATGGGCGCGCTCTAACGGGTGCAAGTCCCGAGCACACCTAGGTAACGAGGAAGTGCATAGCTAAACAGCAAGGGTGTTTATCGTGAGGTGAAATCTGAAGGAAGCTGT
>NZ_JADNRK010000057.1 GCF_015594845.1 Alkalibacter mobilis
TGTATATAACCATGGGATAGAGCCAGCTTTTCCATAGAATAGAGCAAGTCTGTTCACGGAATTGAGCCACCTGTTCCATGGTGAGAGCCACCAACTGTATAATAAGATTATGCACCTAAAGGTGTAAATAATCTTTACAGGAGGTCGCTTATGACCAAATACAACGACATTCTAAGGCTTCAAAGCCAAGGAATGAGCAACCGAAGCATCGCCTCAATCTGCAGCTGTTCAAGAAATACTGTAGCCAGTGTTCTTGAACGGGCCAAGCTGAAGACCATCTCTTGGCCGTTTGACAACCCGTTGTCTGACAAAGAGCTTCACGAATTATTGTTCCCTGAAAAAGTGTATGGATCCAATCAGAGAATGCCTGATTGCGAATACATCCATAACGAGCTCGCCAAAAGCGGTGTGACGCTGACACTTCTATGGGAAGAATACTGTGAATCTTGCCGACTCAACAACGAAATACCCTACATGTACAGCCAGTTCCGCCGTTACTACATCAACTATGCCCAGAAAACAAAGGCAACCATGCGTTTGAAAAGAAAGCCTGGCGAGTTGATGGAGGTCGACTGGGCCGGTGACCCACTGTTTATCACAGACAGCGTCACTGGTGAAAGAATTCCTGCGTACCTTTATGTTGCAGTTCTTTCGAGCAGTCAATACGCGTATGTGGAAGCTTTTCTCAGTCAGAACCAGGAGAATTGGATCAATGCACATCTTCATACTTTCGAGTTCTTCGGTGGTTGCACCCGGATCATCGTTCCTGACAATCTAAAGACTGGAGTCATTCGCTCAGGAAAGTATGACGATCCCATAATCAACCGGGTCTACAATGAGATGGCTGATCATTATGGCACGGCCATAGTACCGGCCAGAGTCCGAAGGCCAAAGGACAAACCCAATGCAGAAGGTACTGTAGGTTTTTTGACCACCTGGATTATTGCAAAGCTAAGAAACTACAAGTTTTTTTCAATCCAAGAACTCAACGAAGTCATTTGGGAAAACCTTCGCAAGTTCAATGAAAAACCTTTCCAGAAAAAGCCTGGAAGCAGGCTCAGTGCATTCCTTTCTGAAGAAAAGGTATTTCTGCTTCCTTTGCCTGCTTCCCCGTACGAGTTAGCCACTTGGATAAAAGCTACTGTACCTAATGATTATCACATAATTGCGGACAGAATGCACTATTCAGTCCCCTATGAATACATCAGACACGAAGTGGATGTACGTGTCACAAGCAAAACAGTTGAAGTTTTTTACAGCAACCATCGCATTGCCTCCCATGTGAGGCTTCATGGTTTACCCGAACAAAGAAGTACTGTTCCAGAACATATGCCTGAGAATCATCGCCAGTATTTGATCTGGAACGCAGAAGCTTTTATAGACTGGGCTACAAAGGTAGGTCCTAGTGCAGCCATTGTTATGAAAAGCATCATCTCCTATTATCGTGTCGAGCAACAGAGCTACCGTTCTTGTCGTTCACTGGTCAACCTAGGTGATAAGTATTCTTTAGAACGACTGGAAGCCGCCTGCAGCAAGGCTTTGCTTTATACACCGCATCCAAGTCTGAAGAACATCAGGACCATTCTTAAGACCGGGCACGATAAGCTGACGGAAAACGCCATTGCTGCATCAGGAACTTCAAAAGCCAAGAAAGAACCGTCTGGAGGCTTTGTAAGAGGTTCGGACTATTATGGAGGTGGTCATCGTGATTAATCAATCAACCTATGATAAGTTAACCTCCATGAGACTGACAGCCATGGCAGAATCCTATAAAGATCAACTGGCGGATCCTCGCTACAAGGAGCTTACCTTTGATGAGAGATTCGGCCTGATGGTAGATGTTGAATGGTCACGGCGCCGTAATAATAAACTGCTCAAGCTCATCAAGAGCGCCATGCTTCGCTATTCAGGAGCTTGTATTGAAGACATTGAATATCATCCTGACAGAAAGCTTGACCGTGAAGAGATCCAGCGGTTGGCAGAATGCCGGTATATCGATGAACATCACAACATTATTGTCATGGGTGCCTCGGGCAACGGCAAATCTTACTTGGCTTGCGCCTTTGGTATGGCAGCATGCAGGAAGTATTATCCTGTGAAATATATCAGGTTGCCGGAGTTGCTCGATGAGCTGGCAGTAGCCCGTGGCGAAGGCATCTATAAAAAGGTCATGAAACAGTACAAGAAAATCAAACTTCTAATACTGGATGAATGGTTGCTGACCCCTTTACGTGGAACGCAAGCTATGGATCTGCTTGAAATCATTGAGGCCAGACACCAGCAATCTTCAACCATTTTCTGCTCGCAGTTCCCACCTGGTGGGTGGCATGAAAAGATCGGTGAAGATACTCTAGCTGACGCCATCCTTGATCGAATCGTCCACGATTCATACGAAATATTCATTGATGGCAATAAGTCAATGAGAGAGAAACACGGTATTAAATAACAGGCTTGGGCTGTCACATCTGTGATGGCCCTGCCAAGAAAATCATGGCTCTATTTGATGGATGAAGTGGCTCTATTCTATGAAAAAGGGTGCTCTATCCGATGACTATATGCA
>NZ_JADNRK010000058.1 GCF_015594845.1 Alkalibacter mobilis
TGAATAATACGGACGATAATTACCACCAAGTCCGGTGATTCGTTCCACCGTATCCGGTATGATATTCCACCCGTTCCGGCTTTGTTTCAATAACCTATAATGGAAGTATGCATCGACTGATATCGTCGGTGTAAATCCATTATCAGGAGGTCATAATATGACCAATTACAAAGAGATTCTAAGGTTAGCTAACCTTGGGATCAATCAAAGCGGCATAGCCAGCAGTTGTGGATGTGCCAGAAAAACGGTTCGGGATGTTCTTCTCCGTGCCAAAGAGCTCCAGCTGTCCTACCCCTTGGAGGAGGAAACATCCGATGCTCAGTTGCAGAAATTGTTGTTTCCGGATAAATCTCTTCCCACGGTGGAACGTAAATTTCCTGATTACGAGTACATCGACAAGGAAATGATGAAAAGTGGCGTCACATTGAAACTTCTTTGGTCTGAATATTGCGAAAGCTGCAGACAGACTCGAGAATTGCCTCTGATGTATTCTCAGTTTTGTTTCCATTATCAGAAGTACCGCGAAAAAACGAAGGCAACCATGCATATCCTGAGAAAACCGGGAGAACAAACCGAGGTAGACTGGGCTGGCAAAACCATTCACATCGTAAATTCAGATTCAGGAGAACCAATCCCCTGTTACGTTTTTGTGGGTGTTCTCAATTACAGCCTTTATGCGTATGTTGAAGCATTTTTCACTATGGACATGGAAAGCTGGATCAACGCTCATGTAAACATGTATCGGTATTTTGGCGGGAGTACACGAATCCTCATCCCGGATAATCTAAAAACCGGAGTGGATCATGCTGATTGGTACTCGCCAAAAATCAACAAAACCTATCAGGAAATGGCTCAGCACTACAATGTTGCTGTTTTGCCTGCTCGAGTAAGGAGTCCAAAAGACAAAGCCAGTGTAGAAGGTACTGTTGGCATCATCTCTACCTGGATTACTGCAGCCCTGAGAAATGAGCAATTCTTCTCTCTGGACGAGTTGAATCGTGAAATACAAAAGCGATTAGATGCCTTTAATCGAAAACCTTTTCAAAAGAAAGAAGGCAGTCGCTACAGTGTTTACCTCTCGGATGAAAAGCCATTTCTCACACCATTGCCATCTGCCCCTTTTGAATTATCCCAGTGGAAGCAAGCCACTGTGCAATTCAATTATCATATATCCGTAGAAAAGATGCAATACTCGGTACCCTACGAATACATTAAGCAGGTTGTAGATGTTCGTCTGACCAAAAGTACGGTGGAGATTTTCTATCACAATCAGCGAATTGCATCCCACAAACGCTTACATGGACATCCAGGTCAATACAGTACGATTCAGCTTCATATGCCGGAAGACCATCAGAAGTATTTGGAGTGGAATGGAGAACGATTTATCCAGTGGGCACAGAGGGTTGGACCAAACACAACCGTGACCATTAGATCCATTCTTGACTCCTACAAGGCGCAACAACAGGGGTACAAATCCTGCATGGGCGTCCTTAAGCTGGCTGATAAATATGGCGTTGACAGGTTGGAAAGTGCTTGTAGAAAGGCACTAGTTTATACCCCGCATCCAAGTTACAAGAGCATCAAGAATATCTTGAGCACTGGGCAGGATCAAATTCCAGAGGGCGAATCCGCCAAAACATCTTCGAAATCAACCAATCAGTATGGGTTTACTCGAGGAGCCCATTATTACGGAGGCAAGAACGATGACAAATGAATCCACTATAAATAAGCTTATTGAAATGCGGATGACCGCACTAGCCGATGCATTTCGACTTCAATTGGAAGATGCTTCAATGCTTGCTGTTTCATTTGAAGACCGGTTTGGATTACTCGTGGATTTGGAGTATACTAACCGAAAAAATAATCGTCGAACTCGTTTGATCAAAAATGCATCCTTGGATCAACCAGAGGCAAATGTCCATGATATTAACTATACCTCCGGAAGAAAGCTGAACAAACAGCTGATTGAACGCTTGTCCACCTGTGAATTTATTGCGGGAAAGCACAACATTATCATCACAGGCTCCACAGGTTCAGGAAAATCCTACTTGGCATGTGCTCTCGGTATGGAAGCCTGCAAACGCTATTACTCTACAAAATACATCCGATTGCCTGAACTTCTTGCGGAGCTTGCTGTGGCAAGAGGAGAAGGTCGTTTCAAGGAAACCATCAAGCAGTATCAGAAATGCGCATTACTAATTATTGACGAATGGCTACTTGTCAATCTTACGGAGCTGGAGGCCAGAGATCTTCTAGAAATCATCCATGCTCGCCACCATAAAGCTTCCACGATTTTCTGCTCTCAATTTGCACCACTTGGGTGGTACAGTAAATTTTCAGAGGCTCAGGTAGCAGATGCTATTCTTGATAGAATTGTCCACGATTCTTACATGCTTGAGATCCACTACATCAATAAAGAACATGACAAATCTATGAGAGAAGTGTACGGCATTAAAGAATAATCAATGTTGGTTCCTAGCCGGAACCGTTGGAACCGCTGTCCGGAGCCATTGGCACTAGGCTCCGGACAGCCTGGTTTCTTTTAGTGGAATATTCA
>NZ_JADNRK010000059.1 GCF_015594845.1 Alkalibacter mobilis
TGTAACTGGTAAAATAAAGCAGGCCATTTTCAGACATCACGACTAGTCCAGAACTCGCCACAAACTAGGCCAGTTCTGGACACAAACTATGCCACTTTAATCTGAGTGATGATAAACTTTCTGTTGAAGACAAGAAATTTCTACAGAAAGGAATAAACAGATGAAGGAGCTTACAATGTATAGTCAAATCAAATCATTTCAAAACAAAGGGTTTTCTATTCGTAAAACGGCAAAATATTTAGGTGTGAGCAGAGATACTATAAAAAAATACTATGACATGTCGCTGGACGAATACCGGGACCTTGCCGCAACTATTAGAAAACAAAGTTCTCTCGACAAGTACGAAACTATGATACTTGACTGGATAAAAGACTACCCTGATATGGCATCTGCACAAATTTATGATTGGTTATTGGAACACTATGAAGTCGATGTTTCTGAACGCACAGTCAGCCGATATGTAAAAAATTTGAGGTTGGACCATGATCTACCAAAACAAGTTTCCAAAAGAGATTACGAAGCGACCGAAGAACTCCCAATGGGACATCAAATACAACTTGATTTTGGCGTTCACAACATGCCGCTTCCCCACCGCAAAGGACACAAGAAGGTCTACTTTGCAGCTTTTATACTTGCGCATTCCAGATATAAATATGGTTACTTTATTGATCGCCCATTTACCACAAGCGATTTGATTGCTGCCATGGGCCTTGCATTCTCCTACTTTGGGGGCATCCCCAAAGAGATTGTCGTTGATCAGGATAGCATCATAACCGTTCAAGAAAATTACGGGGAGATTATCTACACCTATGAATTTGAAAAATACAAACAGCAGAACAACCTAGAAATGAGGGTTTGCCGCAAGTCTGATCCGGAATCAAAAGGTCTGATTGAAAACATGGTCAAGTTCGTGAAAAAGAACTTTTTAGCCAACCGCGATTTCATGGAACCAGATATTCTCAATGACTGCTTTTGTGCCTGGTTAAAACGCACTGGTAATGCAAAAGTACATGGCACAACGAAAAAAGTACCAGCCCAAGTGTTTGAATTCGAACGCGAACACTTAAGACCGATACTTATTCCACAAAATGACTTCTGTATGAATAGTATAATCCGAAGCGTCCGAAAGGACAATACCATAATTTATAAAAGCAACCGTTACTCCCTACCTCTTGGGACTTTTCACAAAGAACCGGATGTAGTTTTAAAGGAAGTGGATGATAAACTTCAAATCTGGCAAACCAATGGAAATCACATGATTTATGAACATGGCCTGTCCATGGAGAAAGGGAAGTTAATCAAAGCCAGCGACCATAGCCGCAATCGAGAATATGCCCTCGACCAGTTTGAAGAAAAAGCAATTACTCTGATCGGCGATGAATACCGATGCTTTTTAAGGAAAGTAAGAAAAAGCAAGCCAAGATATTTCAGGGATCAATTGTCCTTGTTGGAAGAGATCTTATTACTTCATACAATAGAAGAAGTACAAGATGCCATAAACTACTGCCAGATCCTTGACTTGTACAGTTTCAACGAAGTCAAGAATGCCTGCAAATTCCTGGCGGTACTTCAACAAAAGCCATCATTTGGAGCAACAAGCAAGATGAAAGTCGATCCCATCAGCAACCCTGGTATAATGAATATCACTATTCAAAAGAGAAATATCAGCGAATACAGCATGGTAGGTGGTGATGATCATGAATAAGCTTGAACAGTCCATTCAGCAATTATCTGCAACACTACAACTGAAATCTCTTAATTATCATGAGTTGTTTTCGGATGGCCTTACACCGTTACAAAGTATTGAACTGTTTTTGCAAGAACAATTACGCCTTCGTGAGAAAAGAGCCAATGAGATGAGGTTAAAGCGCTCCTACTTGTCGGCTCGTAAGACCATTGTGGAGTTTGATTTTGGGTTTCAGCGAAGCATAACTAAAGAACAAATGCTACGACTTTCTGATTGCACCTGGATTGACGATGCGTACAATATTATGTTTCTCGGTCCGCCTAGTGTGGGAAAAAGTCATCTGGCAACAGCTCTGGCTTACGAGGCACTTGACAAGGGATACTCCGTATCCTTTGTCACCTTGGATGAGCTGATTCGCCAGCTTAAAACAGCTGAAATTTCATCGGCTTCAAGGAAAAGAATCAATTACCATATGAAAGCACACTTAATTGTCATCGATGAGGTCGGATTTTTGCCGGTAACAAATGCTGAGGCTAACTTGTTTTTCACTTTCGTTAGTGCATTGCATGAAAAGGCATCAATCATTATCACTTCGAATAAAAGTTTTGGTGAATGGGCTGGATTTTTAGGAGATGAAGTTATCACAACAGCAATTTTGGATCGACTGGTTTTTAAGTGTGAAATATTCAATATGTCTGGTGATGGATACAGACTCAAACACAGAAAATCCATTCTATAAAGATAAATGATCACACAGATAAAGAGTGAGAAAATAGTGGCCTAGTTCGTGGCGAAAAATGGCCTAGTTTACTTGACTGATTACA
>NZ_JADNRK010000005.1 GCF_015594845.1 Alkalibacter mobilis
TCTTTACGAATTATTCTTTGAAAAACAACAGTCTGTCTCAATTTAATATGAGACAGACTGAAAAAGAGACATTTTCTAACGATAATTACTTTAAAAAAAAGAGACATTTTCTCAAGTTATTGACATAAATTTGATAATATTCCTGAAATCTTTTTTCGATCTGTTTCTCTTGATGAAATTATCCCATTTATCAGACGATGGTATTTATCACTTCCAACATATCATCGGCTGTTGTAACAGATTTTGCATTTGCCTGATATACTCTTTGCACAACCAACATCTCTGTTATGCTCTGTGTCATGTCCACATTCGAATTTTCCAAGTGCCTCTGCCTTAAAACTCCGAATTCAACATCCAAATCCTCAACAGAGTTATATACCGGCACGTCCTCTCCAGGCAAAAATCTCCCCTCCCCAAGGGTAATGAGATCATCTGAATTTTCAGGTGCAAATACAACCACTTTGCCCAAATCAATATTTTCACCAATTTCATCAACAAAGCTTATAACTCCATCGCTTCCGATATTGACGGATTCACCGTCAGGCCATTTATCAATGTCCACATAAGTATCCATGGCCAAAATATTCCCTTGATCATCGGTGATGCTGTTATCAGCATTTTGGTGAAAACATCCGTTTCTGGTCAATGAAAGTTGTCCCAAATCATCAACTGTTCCAAAAAAACCCCTTCCTTCGATCGCTAAGTGAAACGGACTGTATGAAGGGACGATCGTACCCTGAGTAAAATCCGTCTTGGAAAAAACTGCTCTTGATCCTGCATTTATCCCCTGATTCTGTCCATTTTCAGAAATCTGAACCTGATTATCCCCCAATTTATTTATGAGCAATTCCTGAAAATTTATTTGCTTTTTCTTATAACCTTCGGACCCTGAATTTGCAATCTGGTCAGCTACATTATCCATTACCTTCTGTGAAGTCCTCATTCCCGAACTACCTATTTTCAACCCATGAAACATTTCCTGCCCCCCTAGTTCCTTCCAATTTCATTCACGGTCTTTTGCAACGTTTCGTTAAGCACTTTCAAAGCCCTTTGATTAGACTCGAACTCTCTGGAAATTTCCATCATCTTTACGATCTCATCCATTAGGTTTACGTTTGAATTTTCAATGTAGCCTTGCAAAACCGAAGACTGCGTCAACTCAAATTCTTCATTCTCAGGTAAAAACAAAGCATCTCCACTTAGTTCAAAGGATCCATAATCTGCAAAGTCAACCGTCATTATTTTTATTCCCGAGTCGTTTATGAAACCCGAAGAATTCACAGAAAGATCATCGCCTTCTACAAAAATTCGAGTTGTATTCCCAACCTGATCTACGGCCAGGACAGGATGGCCTTCCTGAGTAATCAGTTGGCGATTTTCATCTATTTTAAAGTTTCCATTTCTTGTAAATCCAATTCTTCCTTCTTCCAGTTCTACAGAAAAAAATCCTTGACCTGATATTGCCAAATCCGTGGTCAGTCCAGTTTCCTTCAATATTCCCTGGCTAAAATCAGTATGCGCTTCATCTATTTCCGTACCCATATTTATGGTTCCCAATGTTTGGAATTTGTCATTTCCAACTCCGCCAGTGTGATTATGCACTTCATACTCGGCCATGGTTTTTTGGATCAAATCTTGATATTTATACCCTGGTGTATTTGCGTTTGCCGTATTTGCAGCATTGTTTTCCTGTTTTTTTTGCAAAACGTTCATCTGTCGACCTACATTATAGAGGCTTCTAATTATCACCCGACTCACCTGCTCCCTTCAAATCGACTTTTATTTCATCAGGGTATACCATACCCATCTCGCGCGCCTTGTCTTCAATTCTGAAATTTAAAGACATGATGCAAGAACCATTCATCAATAAAGTACCCAACAAGATCCCTGCACCCAGTGCTATCAATATTTCAGATCTAACTCTTAATAGTGCCTGGATAAGTTTTTTAATAGTAAAACCTCCCCTTTTTTTATTCCCATGACATTGGCAATCTCCTGTATATTGAGTCCCTTGCTCTCGTAATCCAAAAAAGACTTGATATTATCGGGCATTTCTTTTTTTGCAATCAAAATATCACTCTGCTTTTCCAATTTTTCGACGGTTTTCGATCGATCATTCAATTTTTTTTCATCTTCTTCTATTTCAAATTTTATTCCTGACACTTCGATTTGTTCGTCATTGATTTCTTCGGGTCGACTTTCATTTTTTTTCATATTTTCCAAGACCATCAAACTGGTAAAAACCGTTTTTTCCAATTCATTTAATCTCGTTTTCAAGTCGTTTAATTCTTCTGATTTGAATTCTTCTTCAACCTGAATATATTCCATCGCATAATTTGCATCTGACTTATCTTCATAATTTCTTTTAATAAATCCTCCAAACGTCAAAGCACCGCCTAAGATAATTAAAAAATAGAACATCACTTCATTCCCCTCATATATTGCATTTCAAGACATGAAATCTTTTAATCTGACCAGTATCTTGCCATGAATCTGGGATACCCTCGGTATGGAAATATCCAGGATATAGGCAATTTCTTTTAAAGTCAGCTCCTCCACGTAATAAAGACTCAAGATGATTTTTTCTCTTTCATTGAGCTGCTCTATGGCTTCAATCAGCAGGCTTTTTCTTTCCTTTTCTAAATAGTTCATTTCCGGCGACTGCATGGATTCGTCTTTGATCATATCCAAAAGCTGGATCTCGCTTCCATCTCCTGTAAACAAAGTGGTCTCCATGGACACCTCAGAAAGATAATGAACTGTTTCATGCAACTTGTAAAGATCTTTCTGGGTAATTCCCAACTCCATACATATTTCATGTTCTTCAGGTTTTCTTAATAATTTCTGCTCCAAGTCTTCCCTGGCCCTATAAAATCTGTTCAACTTGTTGATCCTGTCTCTGGAAACTCTACCGGATTTTCTCATTTCGTCTATTATGGAGCCTTTTATCCTTACAGAGGCGTATGCTTCAAAAGGAACCGATTTATCCGAGTCGTATTTTTTAACGGCATCCATCAAGCCTATAACTCCAACTGAGAACAAGTCGTCTTTTTCCAAATATCCATCTCCGGAGTCGATCCTGTTAACGATCCTTTTCACAAGTGGAATATACTTTAGTATAATTTCATTTTCTGTTTCCGCAGCAGGGTATCCCAATTTTATCACCTCCAATATTATTTTCTGCTTTGCTTCCTCATCAAAATAAATACGTGGTTTATGATAAGTTCTTCCGTAGATTCATCCAGATTTTCAAATTTAATTCCGTAAAAATACTTTATATTTGCAGGGTTGACAATAAGTTGCCGATGGACTACGATCCCGTGAATTACCAGGGGTTCTTCCTCAAGACATATCTGCAATAGGATCTTTTGTCCTTCTTTTATGTCTTCATCGCATGAAAATTTGACACCTCCGGCACTTAAATCTATCATGATCGCACTTTTCATATACTTGGCTATGCGCTCGATCAGATGATCAAGGTTATTTACAGAGGCTACCGATTCAATGAGATACCTGTTATTGGTATACTGGATAGGAGCACTGCATGGAACCCTGACATTGTCCCTTCTCTGAATTTCTTTGATACCCCCTATGTGAATTATGGAATATGAAGGTATGTTTTCGGATTTTCTAAGACCTATTATGCCGTTGAACAAAACAGCTTTTCTTTCACCATAAGCTACAGCCCTGATACATTCGCCTTTGTGAAAAAGCTTGAAATTCTTGTCATCGGCAGGAACTGAAAAATCGACAGAGCTTTCCGATTTATCCACTACCATGCCCTCGGTTACCCTTCCGTCTTCGCTTATGATCTCAATTTTTCCATTCAGTTTAATCAAATTCAATTCCAATCACCTGCTTAGGATCCAAAAATTTTTAAAAATCTGTTTCCCAACTGTTTTAGTGTGGAAACATTTCCAGTGTAGTTCTTTTGATCAAGTATGGATGAAGCTATGAGTTTTATATTACCGCTGGCCAATGACCCAGGATAAGCGAGTACCACCGGTTCCTGTTCCATGATCGCTTTTTCAACTCTTGAATCATCAAATATATATCCCGAATTCTCAATGTCTACAGTTAGAAAACTTTTTGCAGTATTATAAAGTTTTCCGTAGGTTTCTTCCCCCACATCAATGGACGAGACCTTGTTGACCACCAGTTTTACCGTGGACTTGAGTTGATAGAAACTAATTGCTTTCAACACCCTGTAAGCATCGGTAACGGCAGTAGGTTCAGGAGTGGTCACCAGAATAACTTCGTGAGCAAAAGTAATAAAACTGAGGGATTCTCGACTTATACCTGCTCCATTGTCGATTATCATAACGTCGAATCCACCAATATCCAACAACCCCTGAATGAACTTCTTTTGTGTTTCTTCATTCAGGGTCTCCATTTTAAGAAGTCCCGCTCCTCCAGACACAAATTTAATGCCTTCCGGCCCTTCGTATATTATTTCCTTCAGGTCTACTCCACTCTCAAGATGATCAAAGAGATCGTACTTGTAATTTATGCCCAAAAGGATATCTGCATTGGTCATCCCAATATCTGCATCCATCAATAATACTTTTTTGCCGGATTGAGCCATGGAAATAGCCAGATTTACAGAAAGGTTTGTTTTGCCGACACCACCCTTGCCGCTTACCACCGAGTATATCTTGATCAATCCTGGATTGTAATTCTTGCGAATTTCTTTTGATTCAACTAATTTTCTCAATATTTCGGCTTGGTCATTCATTGATCAATTCCCTCCATAGATAGGATAAAACATTCTCAAGGGAAGACTCTTCAATGTCTTCCGGGACATTTTGACCATAGCAAAAATATTGAATGGGCAAAACATTATTTTCCATCATGTTCCAAAAATTATTATAGTTTCGCACTTCGTCAAACTTAGTCAATATTATCCCGTTGTACGACAGGGATCTGTACGTCTTAAGCACTGCATTGTTTGTATCTACATCGGTAGACATGCTTAAAGTCAGGTAAGTGTTTTTTTCACCTTCAATTTGATCCACATAGGCTTTGACATCTTCGATCCTGTCCTCGCTCCTTGGGCTTGCTCCAACTGTATCGATCAAAATCAAATCGCAATCTTTAAGTTTTTGGATCTTCGATTTCATTTCAGAAGGTTCGTTCACTGTCTCACAGGCAATTCCCATTATTTTGGCATACTTTCTTAATTGCTCCACCGCTGCAATCCTGTATGTATCTATGGTTATAAGGCCAACTTTCTTGTCATTGTGCAAATATTCCTTAGAAGCAATTTTAGCCATGGTAGTTGTTTTTCCAACTCCGGTCGGTCCTACAAATACGTTTATTTTGCATAGACCAAGTTCCTTCAAGTAGGCGTTTTCCATGTACATTTCAGATATGAAATTTCGCACTTTCTCATAATCCACTTCATTTTCGGAAATGGCATTTCTATCGCAATAATCCTTCCATCTCTTATGGGTAGAATCGTGATTTCCGAAAACATGCCGTCCTTTAGATTTTTCAGTCTTTTCGACTGTGGCCTTTTCAGTTGATTTTCTAGACTTTTCAAACAGGATCTTGTTTATTGCTTCTTTCTCGGTTTTGTTCTTTTCGTGTATTTCATCTTCTATGGCTATGGTTACCTCAAACTTTTTTTTCCTGAATGGATTATACCATTTTCCAGGTTTTACCGTCTTTTGACTTATGATTATTGCATCCTTGCCCAATTCATACTTTGCACGAACGAGGGCTTCTCTCATGTCATTTACTATGTATCTTTTAATGATCAACGAAACTCCACCATCCCAACAACTTCAATCTGTATATCATTCGGAACTTCATTTAAAGATAAAACAGCAATCTCCGGAAAAGTAATAGCAGTAAGATTCCTGAAAGCAGTCCTTATTTTTGGCGATGCAAGAATGACACATTGATACCCTTTTGACAGTGCGCCATCATAAGAACTTTTTATGCCGTTAAAAATCCTGGTTATCATATCCGGATCTAAAACAGGAATGCTCCCGTTTATGGTCTTTTGAATATTTGATCCAATTAAATCTTCCAATTGGGAATCTATCGTTATTACGTTTAATTCTCCTTTATGGTCCAGATGATCCTTCACCACTGTCCTCTGCAGATCATGCCTGACATGTTCTGTCAAAACTTCCGTATCTTTGATTGTCGTCCCATTATCTGCCAAAGTTTCCAAAATCGTTACCAAATCCGTAATCGGCACATTTTCCCTCAATAGATTTTGCAGCACTTTCTGGACTTCACCCAAGGTCATGATTTCCGGAATAAGTTCATCTACTACTACCCCGTAATTTTCTTTCAAATCTTCAAGAAGAGCTTTTGTTTCCTGCCTTCCCAACAGCTCATGGCTATGTCTCTTTATCAATTCTTTGAGATGTGTCACAAGAACCGTCACTGGTTCAACGATCGTATATCCTTTCAAATCCGCCATCTCTCTGTCTTTGCCGTCTATCCAAAGGGCATCAAGCCCAAAAGCCGGTTCCGTGGTCGCAATCCCCTCCATTTTAAAATCGGAAGTTCCCGGATCGATCACCAAATATTTGTTGGTGAATATTTCACCTCCGGCTATTTTATTCCCCTTGATTTTAAGGACATATTCGTTGGGGTCCAGCTGCAGATTATCTCTTATTCTTATGGGATTCACCAGGATCCCCAATTCATTGGCACATTGCTTTCTTATAGCTGTAATGTGCCCGACCAAATTGCTTTCCGCGCCCTCATCCACCAGCGCTATTAAACCGTATCCTATTTCAAGAGATATGGGTTCGACTTGATATGAGGTGATTTCCTCTTCTTTTACCATGCTTGATTTGAATTTTTCTTCTTTTAAAAGAGCATTTTTTTCTTCGGCTTTTTCATTTTCATATACCAGATATCCTGAAGTTCCCAATATCAAGGCAATAATAAAAAAAGGTATCGAAGGAAATGCCGGGATCATTCCTATTGCAAAAATCACAACAGCACCTATCATCATAACCTTCCAGGTTGAAAAAAGTTCATCAGCAAGAGTAGAACCAAAACTTTTGTCATTACCGGATCTGGTTACTATAATTCCCGATGCCACTGATATCAGTAGTGAAGGAATTTGACTAACGAGACCGTCACCTATGGTCAAACGGCCAAAACGGTCGAGCGACTCCATAATAGTCAACCCGCCCTGAAGTGAAAATATTATAATTCCACCGGTAAGATTTATTATAGTAATGATTATTCCGGCTATTGCGTCGCCTTTTACAAATTTGCTGGCTCCATCCATAGAACCATAAAAATCAGCTTCTCTTTGCAGATCCAAACGTCTGATTTTAGCTACTTCTTCATTTATTATTCCTGAATTCAAATCTGCATCAATTGCCATCTGTTTCCCCGGCATGGCATCGAGAGTAAACCTGGCTCCGACCTCCGAGACCCTTCCTGCACCGTTTGTAACTACCACCATTTGAACTATGGTTATTATTACAAATATTACTCCTCCAACTACGTAATTGCTGCCAGTTACAAAGGTGGCAAAGGCATTTATAACAGATCCGGCGGCACCCTCGCTGAGTATCAGTCTGGTGGATGAAATATTCAATCCAAGTCTGAACATGGTCATGATCAACAACATGCTCGGAAATATGGAAAATTCAAGTACGTTTTTAGTGAACAGCGTCAGTAGCAAAATCATAACCGAAATAGACAGATTTACTGTCAAAAGCAAGTCCAGCAAAAAGCTGGGCATTGGAAGTATGATGATAGCCACTATTCCTATAACTGCAAATGCGATGGCTATCTCAAGATATCTGTTTATTTGATCGAATGCGTATTTGATTCCCTGGGGCATAACCTTCTCCTAACTAAATCTTACCTTTATTCTTTTCTTTTAACTTATAAACAAATGCCAAAATTTCAGCTATGGCCTGATACATTTCTACAGGCACATGATCTCCCGGGTCTACTTTGTGATACATTGCTCTGGCCAAAGGCTTGTTTTCGACAACAGGCACATTTACTTCCCTGGCTTTTTCCTTAATTTTCTGAGCCATGTAATCAAGACCTTTCGCCATAACCACTGGTGCCTGATCCTTTCCCTGTTCGTATCTCAACGCAATTGCTATGTGGGTGGGATTTGTGATTATGACACTTGACTCCTCTACACTCTGCATGGTTCTGCTCATGGACAATTCACGTTGCCTTTGCTGCCTTGCAGATTTGATTTTGGGATCTCCTTCCATTTGCTTGTACTCATCCTTGATTTCCTGTTTTGTCATCATCATGTTTTTTTTGAATTCCTTCTTCTGAAAAATCAAATCGATGATTGCCAGCCCCAGCATCAGTACCGCTATATTTATGCTTAAGGATCTGATTATTTCAATAAAAAAATAAAATAAATTTTCGGTTCCTATTTGTCCTGAATTCAAGATTTGTCTAATGACATCCTGAAGTCCCTTGTAAGTAATAAATGATACTACGATCAATTTCAAAATACTCTTGAACATATTGAAAACAGCTTTTTGCGAAAATATGTTCTTAAAACCTTCCACCGGGTTCAATCTCTTGAAATCCGGCTTTATGGGCTCTATTGAAAAGATGAATCCTACCTGAACCAGGTTTGTAAAAACGCCCAGTGCTACCGCTATGATACCAAAAGGCAGGAATATATAAAAAAATCTCTCAATGATCTGTATCAGCACGACACCGGCATTTGCATAAGACAAATCATTTCCAATCCCGGTTTTCAAAGTGGCTTCAACCATCTCTGCGGAATTCACCAGCAGATATCTGCCCAGACTACCTAGAAGCAGTGCAAATATCAAAAAAGATACCGCTGAATTCAGATCTCCACTTTTAGCAGTCTGACCTTTTCTCTTGCTGTCTCGGAGCCGTTTGGGTGTGGCTTGTTCGGTTTTTGAATGTTTATCCTGCACAAAATCCCCCCTAGCGGAACATCTCCAACGACTTTTGGATAAAATCATCCATCAACATAAGGTTTTTGCCTGCATAATTTAACAAGGAAGTTATCAGAAGCAAAAAAACTATTAAACCTACCAAAGACTTCAAGGGCATTCCCAGCATAAAAACATTAATTTGAGGTACTGTTCTTGAAATGAGTCCCATGACTATATCTGTTACCAACAGTACTATCAGCATGGGTGCAGCCAAACTGAAACCTATCTTGAATGCATGGGAAAACATGTACAGGACGCCTTCCAAATTTATACTTCCAAACCCTACGGTCCCCGGACTCACCAACTGAAACGACTCTATCATAGATATTATCATCGTGTGATGAAGGTTCAGGATAAAAAACACTAAAATGGAAATCCAATAAAACAGGCTTCCATAATATGATGAAGTATTCCCGCTGGATGGATCAAACACCGCACCCATGGAATATCCAACTTGAAAATCTATGTACTGCCCCGCCATCTCAACGGCAGAAAAAATAAGCTTTGCCATGAACCCCATTGAAAGGCCTATTATGGTTTCCCTTATTGCTCCCAACATAAAATACACTGTGTTTTCCTGGACAACTGATAAAGAAAGATTCATATATACCAACCAGCTCAAAACAAGAGAAAGTGCGACTTTGGATGTATTCGGCAAACTTTTGTGAGAAAATCCCGGAACTACTACTATAAAAGATGTGATTCGCACCATAATATAAAGAAAAGCTTGAACCTCAAGAACAAACATCCAATCACCTATAAATTTGGGATCAGTTCCAACAGATCCCGGAAAAATCCAGTAAGCACATTCATCATGAAACTACCAAAAATTATCAATGCAAAAATCACGGCCATCATTTTCGGCACAAAAGACAAAGTTTGTTCCTGCACCTGAGTCGTGGCCTGCAAAACGCTTATCACCAGACCAACTACCATGGCGACAATCAAAATGGGTGCCGCAACTATAATTGTGTTCATAAATGCGTTTCTCAACAAATCCAAAGCTATGGTCTGATTCATAAATCTCTCCTAACTAAAACTTCTCAGCAATGACTCCACCACCAGATACCAACCATCGACCAAAATGAACAATAGAAGTTTAAACGGTAATGATATCATTACCGGTGGCAGCATGAACATGCCCATTGACATCAATATGCTGGATACAACGATATCCATAACCAAAAATGGCAAAAAAAGTATGAACCCAATGCTGAAAGCCATTCTCAATTCACTTATCGTAAATGCAGGAACTATCACGGTAAATGACAGCTCCATTGGATCATCCAAATTTTCCATATTTGAAGCTCTCATAAAAAGAGCCAGATCTTTCTCCCTTGTCTGTTCCAACATAAATTTTTTGATGGGGCGGGACCCTATGTCGAATGCTTCTTCCTGTGTTATCTCTTCACTTAAATAGGGTGTGACAGCCTGATCCATTACTTGAGTGTAAACCGGTTGCATCACAAACAGCGTAATGAACAGCGCCAAACCCATCAGAACTTGATTGGGGGGTGTCTGCTGGCTTCCGATGGCACTCCTCAAAAATGAAAGCACCACAACGACCCGGGTAAAACATGTTGTAAGTATTAGAAATGCAGGAACCAACGTCAGTACTGTCAACAATATAAAAACCTTTACTGTGTCAACAAGGGCCTGGGGTTCGTTTTCCGATGAGCTGAAATTAATGCCAAAATCACTTAGATCCAAACCCGTTGCCGAAACTTGATCAGGAAACAATACCGCAAAAGACGCAAGTAGCAAGACAATTATTATCAACTGTCTCTTATTCATGATTTTTCCCCTTTTTTATGAATTTTTCCAGGGGATTTTCATCTAACCGCCTGCTTTTCTCATCTATGATCTTTTCAACTTCCGCAGGATCCAGTTCTTTGATGAGTTTGATCTCATTTCCTGAAACCCCAATCAGATCGTAACCTCCACCAACTTTTACTACCGCCAGATATCCCTGATTTGACAAAGGCATCTTTTCGATTATTTTAATATAAGACAAAGTTCCCTGATTTATTCGCCGGGCAAATCTGATCGTCACATAAGCCAATGCAATTACAGCGCCCAAAGCTGCAAATGTCTGCAGCAGTGCAAAAAACATTTCAAAATCCATATTTTCTCTCCGGTTACTGGATCAAGAAATCTGTAAAGTATATTTCCTCTACCGTTTCTTCACCCAAGGTTTTATTTATATTGGTCTTTAGCCTGGTTTTTGCTTTTTCAAGACCGCCTGACTCCAGCAATTCATCCGGGTTGTAACTCATAAGATCTTCTATGATCACATCCCTTATCTGACTTGTTTTCTTTTCCAGATAAGACGTTTTCTTATCATCACTGTACATAATGGAAATTTGAGTTTTGAGGTAATTGTTGGTTCTCCCATCTGTATCCAGATTGACCACAAAGCTGTCCAGCTGCATTACATATTCTTCCTGTTTGACAAATTTTTCTGTTATATCGGATATTTTCAAACCAGTTGCCATAAATATCAAAGCCACTATCCCCAAAACTATTATCGCGCCCAGTATGGCAATTACTACTATCAGCTTGTTCGGTTTTTTCTTTTCACCTTCTACCGCCATTGTCATACCTCTCCTTCATCCATGATTATCAATAAATTGACCCTTCTATTCAGAGCCCTGTTCTGTGGTGTATCATTGTGGGCAATGGGTTGATATTCTCCGTATCCTATTGCCGAAAGTCTCTTTTCAGGTACCTTTTTAACTTCACACAGGTACCTTACCACCCTGACTGCCCTATCAACCGACAATTCCCAGTTTGTAGGATAATTTGCCGTTTTAATGGGGACGTTGTCGGTATGTCCCTCTACAACGATCTCATTTTCAAACTGCAAAAACAATCCTTCCAAGTTGTCAAGTATCTCCTTCCCGCCGGTTTTAAGTTCAGCTCTACCCGGCTCGAAAAGTATGGCTTCCTTTATATCAACGAAGACACCGCTTCTGTTGAGACTTACTGTAACTTCAGCTTCCAGACCTTGTTCCTGGATATAATCCTTTACCTGTGTGTACATTTCCAGTGTGGTTTCTTTAATTGTACTTGGATCGATAATGTCCTCTATCTCATGATTTTCCTCTTCAAGGGGTATGTCCGTTGTAGGATCCTGTCCTTCGAAAATAGTCGGTTGACCCTCTCCCATCAACACAGCCTGCAGTGAATAACTTATATCCTTGAATTTTTGCACATCGACTGTAGAAATGGAGTACAGTAATATGAAAAAAGTCAGCAACAATGTCATCATGTCAGAAAAAGTAGCCATCCATGCAGGTGAACCAGAGGACTGGCTTTCAGTAGTTTTCCGCTTTCGCCTTTCCCTACTCATATGCCTCGGCCTCAACTCCCGGAGTGATCTTTTCTTCCTTTAATACCAAATGATCTTCCGGGGACAAGTATGTCATCAATTTTTCTTCTAAAATCCTGGGATTGGTGCCAGCCTGGATCTCTATTATTCCTTCGATAGCCATTTCCTTGGAAAACATTTCCTCGTTTGTTTGAACACTGAGGTTGCTGGCAACCGGGATAAAAACAAGGTTCGCAGTTAGTGAACCGTAGAAAGTGGTAATCAATGCGACAGCCATCCCAGTTCCAATGGAACTGGCATCCTGGAGGTTGGCAAGCATGACGATCAAACCTATCAACGTTCCCAACATCCCAAACGCAGGAGACAACTCCCCCCATTTAGTGAATATGTTTTGCCCCATTCTATGCCTTCTTTCAGTGGTTTCCATCTTTAGAGTAAGGATCTCCCTGATTATATCAGGGTCGATCCCATCTACTACCATCTGCAGACCGGATATCATGAACTCGTCATCCATGGTTGCAATGTCGTCTTCCAAAGCCAAAAGACCATCTCTTCTGGCTTTTCTTGCCAATTCGGAAAAAATCAATATCAACCTTTTTCTGTCATTTTCGGGCTCAATGACCAACATTTTCAATATTTTAGGCAATTTCATCAAGTCTTTCAGCGGAAAGCTTATAAGAAGAGCACAAAAGGACCCACCTAATGTAACTACAATGGACGACAAGCTGACAAAGCTTTGAATGTCCCCACTCATTAGAATTGAAATTACTATTAAGGCAAAACCCGCCACCAAGCCTATTATTGCTGTAAAATTTTTTTTCATCAATCAAACCTCCGGTTTTCCCAGGTATATCTTTCTTCTGTATTCTACGATCCTGTCTATGATGGCCTCAGGAGATTCCTTGACCCGCACGGTTTTTCCGTCGGTCAAAGTGATCACTGTATCGGGCAATGCTTCGATTTTAAAAATCAGGTCATCATTAAGATAAAACTCACTTCCACCTAAAGAGTTTAAAAGTATCATATTTCCCCTCCATCTTAGGTCCCGCTAATTACCTTTTAAGATTTATAAGCTCCTGGAGCATTTCATCCGATGTAGTTATAGTTCTTGAATTCGCCTGATAAGATCTGCTGGTGATTATCATTTCGGTAAATTCGTTTGCAAGATCCACGTTGGACATTTCGATGACTCCCTGTCTGATAGTACCAAATCCGTCACCGTTTGCCACACCTGTTTCAGGCTGTCCGGAGTTGTTAGAAGCTGTATAATTGTTGTTACCAGCTTTTTCAAGGCCTTCCGAGTTGTTGAATTTACTCACCGCCAACTGACCCAAAAGGTATGGGTTTCCGTCACTGTAAACACCAATTATCTGTCCGCTACCATCTATTGAAAATGTTTCAAGGCTTAGATCGTTTACCCCTACAGTTATGGTATTTGGGATGCTGAGAGGTTTCATGGAAGCTTCATCAATATCCAGGTTTGACATTTCCGGAGATGCATAAGGATCTCCGGCTGCCGGCATGTATCCAAGCACCCTGTACCCGCTGGCATTTACCAGATTTCCCTGGTAGTCCCTGTAAAACGCTCCATCTCTGGTATAATATTTCATTTCTGCATTTGTATCCTGTGACACTACAAAAAATCCGTTTCCCTCTATGGCAAAGTCCAAGTCCCTGTTAGTAGGCTGCAAAGCGCCTCCGGTCATAATAGTATCTATGGCCCCCACCTTTACACCCAAACCGATTTGCTGAGGATTGACCCCTCCAAGGCTGTTTGCTGTAGGTGATTGGGCATTTGCTATGGTTTGACTCAACATGTCCTGAAATCTCACACGACCTGATTTGAATCCTGTAGTGTTTACATTGGCGATGTTGTTTCCGATTACGTCCATTTTAGTTTGGTTGTTTCTCATGCCGCTTACTCCGGCGTATAGTGATCTTAACATTGTGTTTCCTCCTAGGTTAATTTATTAGTTCCGCATCTGTCATTCAGCGGGCAATGGCTTCCTCAAGAGGTCCGGCCATTATTTTATCTTTACAGCGCTGTCGATGTTGGTTATCGTGTCCAATTCTCCGTCTTTCATGGCTGTAATTATGGTTCGGTTTCTAATGCTTGCTATAAATGCCGCATCCTTGTACAAAAGCAGGCTTTCTTTAGCTCCTTTTTTATCAAGAGTCTCAACTGCATCGTTGATTTTAATCATGTCTTCATCATTGAGCTTTATTTGCCTCTGATCCATCCGTTGAACTGCATGAGCCGATATTTTTACAGTAGATTTTTCTTTATTCAGGCTGTCAATAAAAGCTTTCTCAAATTTATTGCTTGCTCCATCAGTTCTTCTGTTGCGTTGCTGAGTCGGAATTACTTGTCCGTTTTGAATCCTAAAGGACATCTTGTTCTTCACCTACCTCTGAAATCATCCCCATAGAATATTCCTTGCCATTTACCACAGGGTAGACTACACCTTCTCTGAATCTGATTTTCTCCACTTCACCCGTTACGGTCTCGTCAACGTCATTAACTTTTACTGTTTTTCCCACAAGAGAAAATGACAGTTGCTGATGGGTCAGAGTCGATATGTTGTCCAGACTTTCAGTTAGACCTTCCAGCTGCTCCAGTATGGTAAATTGTGCCATCTGTGTCATGTAGCTGCTTGAATCGGCTCCACTTTCGCCCATTGGATCAAGATTTTTCAATTGTGCTGTCATTATCTTTAAAAAATCCTGAACGTCCATTGAATCATTGCTTTTCAGACCTTCTTGAGGCGTCATCTGATTTCCTATTCCATAAACTTCCATTTCTTACTCCTTTCTTCAAGCCAGCAGATCGATTCCCTTAAGATATTTTGTTTCAGGTCCAATGGACCCTTCTAATGTCAAACTTGGGACTTCGTAGCTTTTAAAACTGCGCTTTGTGTTGTACCTTCCCTGTTCTTTTCTTTTTCCCTGGCTCTGATCATGACCTGCTCCGACGTTAATTTCAATTTTAGCCACATCCAGATTGTTCTCCTTGAAGTTGTGGTTTAGTTCCGACAACCGTTCAATGAAAACCTGTCTGATTTCTTTGTTCTCCACCAAAATTTTCCCGGCAAGCTTTCCGTCTTCAAGACTTAAAGTGATTTCCATTTCTCCCAATTCTTTCGGATGGAGGTTAACTTTCATTGTAGTCTTCTCACCTTCCACCATTGTTTCAAATTTCTGCGAAATTTCTCTTGATGCAATTTCAAGATTTTTTTCAAATTCCATATTGTTTGCTGGCTTCAAACGCACCGACTGATCCCTTGGATCTACGAGTTTAAGCTGTGGTTGAACATTGTCCGCCCGATCCATGATTTCTTTTTCAATTGGATCGTCCTTTTCCAATCTTTTGTGCTCATCAGATGCGTATACCGAAAGGTCGTCAAATTTGAAATCAAGAGATTGTAGATTTGCTATAGCACCATTTTCCGAATGATTTTTAATCGTATTGTCCTCTTTGGAAACATAACTTGTTTCTGGAGTTTCAATACCAAACCATTCAACTGTTTCTTTCTGCACTAATTTCGAGTCAACCTTGGAAACGGTCTCTCCATAAAAATCACGAGATTTTAAATCAGTTATATCCTTGATCTCAAAATCCGGTCTTTTCATGCACAAAAGTTCTTTAAATGCGATATCCTGATTTTCATGTAAATACATCCCCGTTTCGGGTTCATCATTTTCCATGGCCGTCCCGTCAACTTGTCCAGAAGAAAAGTCCAAAATCTGATTGCTTTTTTCGGTATTTATAGGAATAAAATCAGATGCCACCACCATCGAAAGTAGTTCTTCAACTTCTTCTTCACAACCTTTCAGCTTGCTTTTTTCGGCTGAAATCAAAGACTCAAATCCGGTTTGATCAAGATTCTTACAGCTTCCCGGATTGGATTTTAGATTGCTTTTTTCCATATTGAATTGTACACTGCCATTCACTGTTTCACCTCCTTTCAGAACCTGTTTATATTATCTGTGTTTCATCACAGTAAGGTCATCCAATTCCTTTTGCTCAGATTCTCTTATCATTTTGTCGTATTTTATTCTGTCTTTGTCTTTAAGGTTTTCCATTATTTTTCTGTCTTTTCGAGCCTCTATCAAATTTCCTCTTGCGCACTCAAGTCTGTCTGTCATTTCGTTTATCCTGTTTTCCTGGGCATTAAGTTGATTTCTCAATTTTTCTTTGTAAAGGCTGTGCATTTTCATATGTTTGATATCATGGATCTTTTTTCTGTTCTCCGTGTTATATGCCGCCTCCAAATCTTCCAAC
The DNA here is from genome assembly GCF_015594845.1 of Alkalibacter mobilis. Taxonomy (GTDB): domain Bacteria; phylum Bacillota; class Clostridia; order Eubacteriales; family Alkalibacteraceae; genus Alkalibacter; species Alkalibacter mobilis. The sequence continues at coordinate 16,544 of NZ_JADNRK010000005.1, forward strand.
TGTTCCTTTTCTTCCAATAGTTTTAAATTGATTTTGGCATAATCCTCAACTTTAAGCTTTTCCACGTTGCTCTTATATTCAAGCACCTTCTCCATTTTAAATCGATAATTCTTCATATGACTCATCAACCTTTGCAGTTAATATTTTATTTAAAGACAGATGCCAGTTTTTGAATCGTTTCATCATATTCCCAGGGTTCGTCGAATTCCTGTTTCAAGAATGAATCTATTCCTCCCTTGAGTTCTACAGCTCTATCTATCTCAGGATTTGCACCCTTAGCATAAGCGCCAACATTGATAAGATCCTCACTGTCTTGATAACGCCCAATATTTTCTTTCAATTTGCCGGCATAGTCATAATGATCCTTGCCGACTATTTCTCTCATCAATCTGCTTACACTCTGCTGAACATCTATTGCAGGAAAGTGATTTTTGCCGGCCAGTTTTCTACTTAACACTATGTGACCGTCCAAAATCCCCCTGACTGCATCTGCAATGGGTTCATTCATGTCGTCACCTTCAACTAATACTGTGTAAAATGCGGTAATCGAACCTTGACTGGACATACCGCTTCGCTCCAACAACTTTGGAAGCACTGCAAAAACCGAAGGCGTATATCCCCTGGTAGTAGGCGGTTCTCCGATAGCAAGTCCAATTTCCCTTTGAGCCATTGCAAACCTGGTAACAGAATCCATCATAAACATGACTCTTTTTCCTTGATCTCTAAAATATTCAGCAATTGCCGTGGCAACGTATGCACCTTTCAATCTGACTAAAGGGGGCTGATCCGACGTAGCGCAAACCACCACAGATTTTTTATATCCTTCTTCGCCAAGATCCCTTTGAATAAACTCGAGAACTTCTCTGCCTCTTTCGCCTATCAAACCAATCACATTCACGTCTGCCTCTGAATATCGGCTGACCATTCCCATCAATGTGCTCTTCCCTACTCCGCTGCCTGCAAAAATACCGATCCTCTGACCTTCACCGCATGTTAGTATTCCGTCAATAGCTTTTATCCCAGTGCTCATTACTTTCTCTATTTTTTTTCTCTCAAAGGGATTTGGAGGCATCCTGTAAATGTCAGTTCTCTCTTTCAGATCCCTTTCGATCCCGTCCATAGGCTTGCCCAATCCATCCAGGGTCGTTCCTAAAAGTTCTTCACCCACTTTTATCTCAAGTGATTTCCCCGTGGGTTTGACCAAACATCCGGGCCCAATGCCTTGAATATCGCCTAATGGCATAAGCAACACGCTCTCATCATGAAATCCCACCACTTCTGCAGGAACATCTTTGTTGTCACTGATGATTATGTTGCACACTTCACCGATAAAAACCTTCAAACCGGCAGCATGTATTATCAAACCTATGACTTTTTTTACTTTACCCATCTTTACATACAAATTGTTTTTGTTTAAAATATCCGTGTAATTTTCAAAAGACAAATCCATAAGAATTGATTCTCCTCTATTCGGCTGCGAGTTCCAGAAATCTTTGAAGTTGCTTTTTTATCTGCAAATCTGTGATTTGACTCTCATTTTCGACAACTACACCGTTTTTTTCCAGCTGTTCATCTTCCAGTATCAGAATATGTGCATTTGGACACATTTTTTCGATTTCGTTCAAATGGCCCTTTATAAAATCCGTATTATTAGGGTTGCAGGTAATTATTACCGTCTGAGTCTTTCCATATTCTTGCAATACCGGCTTTGCCAGTTGCATCACGTTCTCTGCATGATGGTCTATCTTGTGGTGGATAATTTTCTCAGCTATATTGACCGAAAGTTGAATGATGCGCTTTTCATTTTCAATGAAGTAATCTTTGACTTTTTTTTCAGCTTCATCCAAAAGTTTGATGGCATTTTTTCTCATTGATTCCGTTTCGATCCGACCGTCTTCAAAGCCTCTCTGAAACCCTTCATTGTAGCCTTCGACAACACTTTCTCTTCTTGCAGCATCTTTAATTGTTTCAGCTTGAGCTCTGGCTTCTTTCAACAGCTCTTCCCTTTTGACCGAAAGTTCTTCTTCGATTTGACTTCGTATTCGATTTTCCATTTCTTTTACGAATTTATCAATGTCCTCTTCCTGATCGTCCGATTCTTCGAGATTTATCGTCTTTTTTTTAAAATCAGACAAGTCCATGGGGTGAAGTTGTTTTTCAGCATCCTTGATTCCATCGGGATTTTTAATGATCTTATACGATAATGCTATCGGAATCACCCCTTCCAATAACTATTTCTCCTGCTTCTTCGAGCCTTCTAATTATGCCCACAATTCTGTGCTGAGCCTCTTCCACAGTTGACAACCTGACCGGCCCCATAAATTCGATATCTTCGCGGATGGTCTCTGCAGCTCTCTTTGATACGTTTGAATAAACCACGGTTGATACCTCTTCAGAAGCTCCTTTGAGCGCAAGTACCAGATCTTCATTGCTGACTTCTCTAAGCACTCTCTGGATGGAGCCTTTGTCGAGAGAAACGATATCTTCAAACACAAACAGATTTGCTTTTACTATTTCTGCCAATTCGGGCTGGGATTTTTCCAAATCGCTTAGAATATTCTTCTCTGTGGTCCTATCTACCGAGTTAAGTATCTCGACCAAAGTTTTCACCCCTCCGATATTCTCAGAGTCGCTGTCGATTATATTTGAAAATTTATTCTGCAAAATAGTTTCGATTCTTTTGATAACAGCCGGAGAAGTCCTGTTGATCACTCCAATCCTTTCAGCCACCTCCGCCTGAAGTTCCGTGGGAAACATGGATAACACATCTGCGGCTTTGTCGGCCTGTATATAACACATGATCAAAGCAATGGTTTGAGGATGTTCGTTTGCCAGCATGTTTGCCAATTGATGGGTATCGGCTTTTCTAAGAATGGCAAAGGGCATTTCCCTCTGTTGAATCTGGTTTAGAACATCCAACACTTCTTTAGCCCGGGAAGTACCCAATGCCTTGGTGAGAAGGTTTCTTGCATAGTCGATTCCTCCATCCAGGATGTATTCCCTGGCAGAAGCCATGTCCATAAAATCCTGGATCACTCTTTCTCTTTCATGAGGTTCCACGTATTCGATATTTGCTATTTCGTAAGTTACCTTCTGAATCATATTGTCCGGAAGCATTCTCAAAATCTGAGATGAAACTTCGGGTCCCAACGCTATCAAAAGTATAGCCGCTCTTTTGATTCCATTTACTTTACCTTGCATTTTCAATCATCCTCAATCTTTCATCCAGGCTTTGATAAGATCGGCAGCAATTTCCGGATGTTCCTGGGCGTATTCCTTGATTTGTTTTTCCTGCTGGTTTTCCTTTACCTCAAACTTTTTAACGACTTCATCGATCAAATTTTCCGGTTCCTGCATAGGCACAGACATTTCAGCAGCAAGTTGCATTTTGTCTTCTTTTCTTCTTCTACCCAGCATCATCCTTAGCACCGATATGAATATCAGAAGACCCAGCAGCGAAAATACGCCAAACAATATGTAATCTCCATACCTGTCCATTATGGATCTGGAAGCCTCTTGGGCTTTTCTTACTTCTTCAAGTTCTTTTTCCAGTTCCAACTGATATTCCCTGTCGAAGACAACACCTTCTACATTGATCAGGTCTCCACGATTTACGTCATACCCTGTTGCAGTTGCAACCAGATTTCTGATACTGTCTCTTTGCCCCTGTGTTAAATCCCCGTCATACAATACCGAAGTCGATATCTTGACTACCTTTCCCGGAGCTTTTACTGTATTGGTTCTCGATTCTGTCAGTTCGTAATTTACCGTACCGTCAAAAGAGGACAACCCTTCATCATCAACGCCACTCAAAACATTTTGTGCGCTGTCACCTATGGGATCGTTCATTATACTGCCTTGATCCAGTTCCGAACCCACCGCACTCATTTGCTCGCTTCTGACAACAGGATTTTCATAACTTATAACTGTTTGCTCTTCTGCATCAAAGTCCAAATCGGCGTAAACGGATACCTTGATCTTCTCCGGCCCAAAAGCCGGTCCCAATAAATTCAAAATATTATTTTTTAGTTCCGACTCAAACCCGGATCTTATTTCGCTGTATTTGCTCATCATGTCTATTCCAGCATTAGTCTCGGAAGTAGAAAGTCCTGCATTTAATAAATTTCCGTACGTGTCTATTACTCTGACATTTTCTTCGGGAAGGCTGTCGACAGCACCTGAAATCAGGGCAACAATTCCGGAAACCGCCTGATCACTTAGATTTGACCCGGTTTTTACGTCCAATATGACAGAGGCTGTGGCTGATCGTTTCTCTGTATCAAAAATACTATCTTGGCTCATCACCAAATGTACACGGGCTGCTTCGATTTCAGTCAAAGACATTACCGATCTTTGAAGTTCCCCCTCAAGAGCTCTTTGGTACATGATCTTCCTGTCTTCGTCCGTCACCATCATTCCCATATCGTCGAATATTTCAAATCCCGTGGAGTTTTCGGGCATCATTCCATTCATTGCAAGATCCAGTCTATACTTGTCCACGTGCTTTTCATCGATGTAGATGTCCTTGCCACCGTTTTCGATCCTGTAGTCAATGTCTTTTCTTGCATCCAAGTCTGCAGTTATTGATGCCGCATCCTGTAGATCTAGGTTTGTAAAGAGAGGTACATACTCGACTTTCCCACTGTACCACGCATAAACCAGAATGAATGAAATCAAGGATACAATGGCTAAAATCAAAGCATTTTTCTTTTTTTTGTCGATGTTATCCCATCCACCCCTGATTTTCAGGGTCAATTCCTTTAATTTTTCCATCAGCAAGCTCCTTACTTCCACAAAAATTTCATATCTGGCATAATTTTGATTTTTACTGTATTTAATCAATGCAATTTTCCCAATCTAAAACTGCTTATTCATGAAACTCTTTTTTCATACTGTGTAATACCTATAAGAGTTGGTATGTTAAGAAGCAGTCTGTTAGTTGATTTGTTCAATTTATAGTTTGCCATCCTGGATGCACTTTATAGTAAAAAGAAATCTCTCTTTGATCCAAATTTATAGCTGCATGTTGTTCAATTCTTTGTACGCTTCCACAACTTTGTTTCTGATTTGTACGGCCAGCTCCATGCTCAATCTGGCTTCTTCAGCAGTGATCATCACCTGATGAAGATCTTCCGTGTTGCCAGCTGCAAAATCCGCAATCATATCATCTGATCGTGTCTGAACGCTGTTCAGCTTCCCTATCTGTTCTGAAATCAAACTTTCAAAAGATCCAGCAGGCTGTCCTAAGGATTCCAATTCTTCCGGTTTTATTTCAATGCTTTGATTGACCAGATTCTTATATCTACTCAAAATATTATTGTATTCGCTATTTATTCCGTTCATAAATTACACCTAACCTTTTGATATTTCTACTGCTTTATTCAGCATGGCCTTGCTGGCTTTTAGGGCGGTTGCATTTGCCTCGTAAGATCTTTGGGCTTCGATCAACCCAACCATTTCATCCAGTAGATTTACATTAGGCATTGTCACATAGCCTTCATCATCTGCATCGGGGTGATTAGGATCGTAGACAAGCCTCATGTTGTCAGGATCTTCCAAGATGCCTGTTACCTTTACGCCCATAGTCACTTCTTCCTGTCTTTTTGTATATTTATTATATTGATCCTTGACCATTTCCTGAAAAGCAACTTCTTTCCTTTGGTAAGGTCCACCTTCTTCCGTTCTGGTGGTGTTAACATTTGCAATATTGGATGATATTGTATCCAGCTTCAGTCTTTCCAAAGTAAGTCCTGAAGCGTTGATTTTCATTGAATTGAAAACTGACATGGTTTCACTCCTTCAATAAAGTAAATTGACCTTACGATCGTTTTTATTTATTAAATATTTTAATACTTAGTTAAACAATAGTTATGGTTGGTTATTATTCAAAAAAATAATATTTATACATTAACGATTGATCACATAGCTCATATTGCTTAATTTTCTATTCAGTTGTTCGATCAATGCCGAATAGTAAATCTCGTTGGCTGCCAAATCAACCATTTCCCTGTCGATATCTACATTGTTGCCATTTTCGTTCATACTATGCTCCTCAGATTTCACCACTTTTGGAGAGACAGAGGAAATATCTGTGCCACCAAGGTGATTTTCGTGAGTTTTTTTCATGGAAACGCCAGCATTCCCGATAGCTTTTCTTAATTCGCTTTCAAACTCGACTTTACCGGCTTTAAAACCGGGTGTATTAACATTGGCAATGTTGGATGATATGGATTTTTGTCTAATTGATGCTGCATCCAAACCTTTTTTTATTATGTCGTAACTGAAATCGGCCATATTGTCGCCCCCAAATTTTTGTTCTTAAATTTACTTAAATTTTATTTTTTTAAGAATTAAGAAATAATTTCCAATCACATTTTATAATTCTATAGCTAAATTTTAAAAAAATCAACAGAATATAAGTAAAAAGTTTGTTAATCAAACATTTTTTATGGGTATATAAAATTAATTTGTAAGTTTTGCCAACAAAGTTTACATATATTGTATTATATGTAATTTTCTTAAAAATAAAAAAATCCAGAAATTCAATATAATGTAATTAATGCAACATTATATTGAATTTCCAGATATGTTGTTCTATCTAAAATCCTTATCTACAAATATGGATATGCTCTCTTTTTTTACGTAACTGCTGGTAATACTTTTTATTTTCGAAAATTGATTCATTGAATTCAGGGTATCGGCTTTTGACTTTTTCAGTGAAAACATCAATTTATCATTGTTGCTTTTAAGTATCTTCGCCAGCTCCAAGACTTTTTTGAACATTTGAATGTATTCAATGTGGTCTCTGAAAATTTCATCATCAAACGAAGCATCAATTACTTCAAGTTCTCTAAACAGGCATTTATTTTTTTCTATTGCTGCTATGCATTCTTCGGGTGAATCCAGATCTACTTTTGTGTTATTGATTGCCTCGGAAAATAAAATCTGTTTTCTCATTAGTACTTCGTAATAATTTTCAGAATTCATATTCTGCTCCACACTTGGCTTAATTCCTCCAAAAAACTTATGACTTCATCCAATACCGATTTGTCCTTGTCAATATTTGCTCTGACAGTTCGTTCGTACATGTATCGGTACAATGACATCAGGTTTTCAGCAATTTCACCACCGTGATCAAAATTTATGGTACTCATCAATTCCGCCAAAATGTCTTGAGCTTTTATTATCAAACTATTTGTTTTCTCAATGTCGCCTTCGTTGATTGCCATTTTTGCCAGTTTAAGATTCTTAGCCGCTCCGTCATACAACATTATTACCAGTTTTTTCTTTGACGCCGTCATTACTTCATTACTTTTATATGCATTGCCGGCATTGGCATATGCATTATTGGTTGCATACATTACAAATCCCCCTTACTTGTTGTTTCCAACTGAAGCCGTCAAACTCGATATCTGACTTGTCAGCCAACTCATTTGAGATTCGGCCTCCATCATTGCCGTGTCAAGCTTGCTGAACATGTTTATATAATATTGCTCTTTCCTTTCCATTCTCAAGTTGAAATCATCAACCTGCTTGCTTATTTCCCTTATCGATCTGTCGTAAGTATCAGTCTTTCCCTTTATGATCCCTGTGGTGGAAACAAATCCATCCAAATAGCTGTTTATTCTTGGAACGAAACCTGTTTCATCCCCCAAAGCATCCGATGCGAAAAAAAAGTTTTGCACCATTTCAGGATTTAAATCCGTCATCTCATTGAGTTTACTCTGGTCAAACTGCAATTGACCGTATTTGTCAATAGTTGTTATACCGAGTTGGGATAAATCCGAAATATCAGTTTCCAAATTGGTGATCTTTGAAGTTACCATGTTTCTAAGGGTCGATTGCAGTCTCATCAACGTGGCATCTCCCGCCAAATCTCCCCGGCTATTTTCCACTCCAACTTCGCCGGCATCCAGTTTGTCTGAAATGAATTGGATAGTGGAATTATACTGTTTTACAAATTCATCCAGAGCTGAAGTCAACTTAGTTTTATCCTGGCTTACAGTCACCGTATCGAAATCACCCGTCTGATGCTCTTTTGTCAGATTTATGGTTGTATATGCTACCACGTCCTTGATGGAATTGGTGGTTCTTTCAATATCCACTCCGTTGATATTGAACTTCGAGTTTTTGCCTTCAACGACCGACTTGCTTACTCCCAATCCAAGGGCATCAAGTGTGATTCCGTCATTATCTGTCAAATCAAGTGCAATACTGCCGGTTTCGTTGTTTTCCAGAATCAGTCTGTTGTCGATTATCGTTGCTTTTACCCCTGAGTCTGAAGACAGGTTATTTATCTTTTCGGCTATGGACTGAACAGTGTCAGCGACATCGACCTGAATCTCAGTGCTGCCATTGATATAAAAGCTGCCGCTTACACCCAAAGCCTTGTTGCTGTCACCATCGGCAAGCGCAATTTCTCCGCCTATGACCGAGGTGTTTGTGGCCAGCTGACTTACAGCAATTTTATAAACACCTTCAGGTGTATTTTTGCTGACTGTCATATCCGCCGATTCTCCTAAAACAGTTGCGGTCTTGCTTGTATAAGTGTCAGAGTCTTGCAATACCTTGATCTTGTCAAACAGATTGCTCAATCTGGTTCTGACATCGTTCCAGGCATTTTTTTGATTTTCCATATTTACTTTTTTATCAGAGAGTTGAACCAACGGTCTTTTTTCTATGGCCATCAATTGATCTATGGTTGTTTGGTCTATCCCTGAATATGAACCCATGAAATTTATTGTAGACATAGAATCATCCCCTTTCATCCACCAATATTCCGACAAGTTCCCAGATGCTGGCTACCAAATCCAAAATCTTTTCGGGCGGCATTTCCTTTATGACTTCGTCTGTCTTCGTATCTACAAGGTTTATCATCACACGACCTGTTCCTTCGTGAATTTCAAATTTGAAGTGAGTGCTTTGCTGTTCAAACAATAATTTATTCGTTGATTCCACGACACCTTCAAGTTCTTTTATGGTGTAGTCGTTCTTTTTTTCAACAGGTTGAAAATCCCTTAAATCGAGCGGTTCTTCTTTTGGCTTTCTACTTGAGTTGTTTTCCAGGGTACGACCTTCAACTTTTATGAGTGGCTTGGGATTTTCATTGCCGCTTCTTGAAATCTGTATCAACGTGATCACATCCTTATTTATTTGAAATTTTACTATTTGCTCACCATTTGCATTTACTAAAGGCCTGTAAGAAGATCTTTCGACAAGCTCAGGAAGACGACATTTGTAATCGAATGAAGTTTCACGCCAAGCTTGAGTGGGTCCTTCCCCCGGTAAAATACCTTTACAATAGTAATATCGGATGATAATTTAAATTTTTAATAGTATCTAAATAAATTCAGACATATTTTTCATATGTTTTCTCCAATAAAAAAACGCCGATGATCAGCGTTTGGCCTTTGTCAGTATGTTGAAACTATCTAAAGATATGCTTGCAGCTTCTTCGTTTTCTTTCTTAATTTCCTCATACACTTCTTTTCTAAAAATCGAAATGTTCTTTGGAGCTTCAATACCGATTTTGATTTTTCCGTCTCCGGCTTCAAGAATTACTATTTCGATTTTGTCATCTATTATGATGCTCTCATTGATTTTTCTGTTTAGTATCAACACCGGTATCAACCTCCTTTTTTTCGAACAAAGGGTGCTTGGTGCTATATAAAACATCATTGAGAACTTGTTGTTTACCCAGTTTTGAAACTGTATTCATAACAATGGGCGCCAGCAAGTTTATTGTGCTCTTATAAAAGTCCCCTGCCAATGTGACTATTCCCACAACAGCCAGCTGCTCTTTTTCCCTAATTTCGATTTTCAACAACTCTTCGTCGGGAATTTCTATTTCGTAATCCTTGTAGAATACCCAAGGTTCCGCTACGATAAAACTTACATAATCTTTATCTATATCCTGCAACACTTTGAATTCTTCATTACCTGGAATATTCAACAATGCAAACTTCCTGCTGTCCTCAAAACCCAGAATTCCATCGGGAAAAGTAATAACATGTTTATCGTTTATATCGACTTCGCCCAAAAATTTTGTTTTAATTTTCATAAGATCCTCCTACCTTATGTAATCCAGCAGACTTGGCTGGAGTATCTTTGCTCCCGCAGAAAGAGATGCTTGATACACTGTTGACATGACGCTGTACTCCATCATTTTTTCCGCTATATCTATATCTTCGCTTTTAGACAAAAGTTCTGTCATGTTTAAATTCTCTGCATCATTTCTTTCCAATGCAGCTTCCAGACGATTATAAGCGGCACCCATTTTTGATCTAAATCTTATCACATTGTCTATATGTGCATCCATATCACCCAATAATTCACCGGACAATTTTCCCAGGTCACCGCTTTCAAGGGCTTCCGCAACATTTTTGATCAAGTTTCCCAAGTCTTGATTTTCAGCAGTAGAAGTTCCAGAAGTCTGGGTTATTCTGCTGCCATCACTAATTATAGTGATCCCTACCTTGGGAGCAATTTCCCGGGCAATATTATTATTGTCTCCTGCATAAATCATTTTGCCGTCAACATCGATGGAAAACGGCGGTTCCGTGGTCATCTGACCTCCAAAGATATATCTGCCGTCAAAATTTGTATTGAGCAACTGTGTCAGTTGTTCGTTGAGCATATTTACTTCATCCATCAAAGCTGACCTGTCCGTGTCGGACAAAGTTCCATTGGCTCCGTATACAATAAGATCTCTGGCTCTGAGCAATGTGGCTGAAACTTCACTCAAAGAACCGTCCGCAGTCTTCGTCCACCCCAAAGAATCTTCGATATTTTTCTTGAATTGTTCATTTTCCCTAACAGAATTGTCCAAATTCATAACTCTTGAAACCAACATTGGATTATCAGATGGTCTGCTTACCTCTTTTCCCGAAGAAAGTTGATTCTGATACTTTTGCATTTGTTTTAAATTTCTGGACAGATTCCTAAGATAATTTCCAGTTAAGGTATTGTTTGTTATTCTCATGATTGCCTCCCTACACACCGGTCCTGTTGATTAAAGTATCGAGCATTTCCGAAATCGTACTTATGACTCTTGAATTAGCCTCAAAGCTTCTTTGGAATTTTATCAGATTTGTAACTTCCTCGTCGATGGACACACCAGATACTGATTCTCTTCTATTGTTCAATTGGGCCATAAGTGCTTCCTGATTGTCCACCATATTGGCTGCATGTTCAGTAGATATACCGACTTTAATGACCACATCTCTAAAACTGCCTTCCACAGTCACTCCACCCGGTACATCAGAAATCTTCATGGTTTCCGCATCATAAGATATCGTGGATAAGTCATTAAAATCGATCTTAGTATTTCTTAAATTAGCGATCGCCAAAGCTCTTGAACCGTCACCTGCAGGTGATGTTGCAGATTTTCCAGTAGCCACCAGCTCTTCATTGTCCAAGATATCTTGATTCACTTTTAGATTCAAAGCACCTGTGGATCCTGAAAAAACATAGAAATCTTTTCCCGAACCGTCCGGGTTATGAACCTTGTTGAACACAGTTGCCGTTCCCTGGGCAAATAGATCAAGTTCATTCATTCTGTCGTCAATTTCGTTTAGTGCATGAATATTTCCGCTGATTTCACCCGAATTCATATTAGCAACTTGGATCGAATCATTGTCCAAATCATAAAAAACCGTGCTTCCTTCTCTAAAATTTTGCGCCTCCATAGAAGTTATTGTCAATGATTTCATATTTGTAGTATCTCCGCCTACGGCAATTAAAACTGTTGCATTGCCGCCATCGTACGATATATCGCTTATCGAACTCAGCTTCAAGTTTACGGGTGCTTCTGTCAATGACTGGCCATCAACTTCTATTGAAACTCTACCCCATTTGTCAAAGGTTTCGGTAAACCCTGTCAAATCAGAAAGATCTTTCATCAACAAATCTCTCGTATCCAGCAAGTCATTCGGGCTGTGCCCCTTGACACTTACGTTGAATATCTGTTCATTGACTGTATTTATCTGGGTAATCAGTGAGTTTACGTCGTAAACATTTTTACTTATATTTGAAACCGTATCTTCTTTCAAATCTTCGATTTGCATCGCCATATGATTCAAAGTATCGGCAAAAGTTTTTGATTTCTCTGCGACTATGCTTTTTGCGTTCAGACTTTCCGGATTCTTGCTCAATTCCTGCCAGGAATTGAACATTTCTCCCATAGCAAAATTCAATCCGGTATCTGAAGGCTCGTTAAATACCATTTCTATCTGGCTCATAACATCATTTTTTGCCATATATTCGTTGAGTGTACTGTTTTCATTTCTAATTTGATAATCGACAAATTCATCTACCATCCTAAAGACGCCTTCAAGCTTAACGCCAGTACCCAGTTGTCCTACACCGGCATAGTCAAAGGCCAAATCAGCCTTCATGTCCACTCTTTGTCTGGAAAACCCCTCTGTATTTGCATTTGATATATTATGGCTCGTGGTGTGCAATGCAGTTTGTTGTGCATTCAAACCTTTAACCGATGTATTAAATGTATTAAATAAACCTGCCATCTTATCCCGCCTTTAAACTGATTGATCCAGTATTGATACATCTCTTTGGTTGTTCAGATAACCCTTAGATGAGTATGTGTTGAATTTTGAAGTATTATTTTTGGACAACGCTTTAAATATTTCTTCCTGGTAACTCAAAGCTTGAAATGTCAGCATTTGATTAGTCTCCTGGCAAGAGTCGATTTGAGCAACCAATTTTCTCATTTCGTCAGTAGGCTCGAATTCCAGATTTTGAAATTTCTCAAGATGATCCATCAGAATATTTTTTCTTTCCACGATTGAAACCAAGGTCAATGCATCGTTTTTTATCAGAATCTGTTTTTCTTCTCTTAATATTTTAAGCAACTCCTGCAATATTTCCACCAGATCTTTTATTCTGCTCATTTTTTGTCCAGCCTCTCAGAATCGATCTTCTCCAAAATTTTATCCGCTATTTTTTCTGAATTTGCCAGATAAGCGCCCTCTTGTATGGATCTTCGTATGGATTCCACTTTTTCAGAAAAGTTAGCATCTTCAGACTCATTGATTTTTTTAACAAGATCCTTTGCCTGGGAAGAAATTTCAACAGTGGATTTTGCAGTTGTAGGCCCCTCCACATGACCTTTCTTTCTTTCGTCATTAGTTTTATAGAGATTGTTAACGTAATTACTGTGAAATTTGTCTATTTTCATGGAATTCACCTCATTTTATTATCCTTTATTAATATTATCGTAGGTTTATTGTTTTTGTTAATACTTCAAATCAAAAATACCGGTATAATTTAGCATTTTATAAAAAAGATGCTGATAAAATCAACATCTTTCAAGACGGATATTTATTTAAGTCCTTTAACTCTCTGCTCTCTGCTTAGGATTTGAGTGATCCTGATGCCAAAATTCTCATTTATCACCACAACTTCACCATGGGCGATCAGTTTTCCGTTAACGTATACTTCTAAAGGTTCATCAGCCAACTTGTTCAACTCAACTACGGATCCTGTACCCAAAGCCAAGATATCCTGAATGGTTTTTTTAGTCTTGCCCAAAACCACACTGAACTCCAAGGGTACATCCATGATCAAATCAAGATTCCTGTTTTGATTTGACTCGGAGGTGTCTTCAAGGTTTGCAAAGACAGGCTTTTCTATTTGCAAACCAGGTTGAATTGGAATCTCATTAACCGTTTTGCTTTCGCCCTGCATCTCCGCTTCCCTTATTGAGTCAACTGCAGCAGTTTGTTTCGTATCTACCGAGGCGGCAGAGTCGTTGCGCTCTGAAGAAACATCTCCCATCATTATGTCAACGATCTCCTTGACCGTATCCAAGGTGTACAGCTGCATTATATCGCTTTCTATCAAACCCTCCACCGATAGATGGAAAGATATTTTACAAATGTAATCTTCCTTGATGAACTTCTTGTAATCGACAGTCTCTTTCTTGTCCCAAACGCTTACATCAGGTGGAAGAATGTCGATGTTCTTTCCGAGCATCTGAGCCATCGAAGTTGATGCGGATCCTATCATCTGATTCATAGCCTCGGCAACCGCACTAAGCTCCAATTCTGTCAATTCCGAATTGGCATTCGATCCATCTCCTCCCATCATCAAATCCGCAATTATTGCCGAATCCCTTACGTTCATCATTAAAAGGTTGTTTCCGATAAGACCTTCCTTGAATTCGATCCTGGAGACGACTTTTGGGATCTCACAATCGTCGATGATCTCTTCAAATGGTATATAACTTACCCTGGGGGTCGTAATGGAAACCCTGTGATTGATAATAGAGGATAGGGTGGTTGCAGCAGTAGACATGGTTATGTTGCCGACTTCTCCAATTACGTCTTTGTCAGAATCCTTGAGTCCGGTTTCGTCTGCAGCGTTTCTCTTTTTCAACAAGGCATCCACTTCAGCCTGCGACAAAAAATTTTCTTTCATATTTCAACATCCTCTTCCACATATTGTAAAACCTGTACTGCCAGTTTATCCTTGTGAAGCCCCGGCTGCACCAGGTAATGCACTTTATCTTCTACGTACATTTTCATTGGTTTGTCGGTTCTCATATCCAACTGAACTATATCTCCAGGCTCCAAGTGAAGAAAATCGTCAACGGTCAATATGGTTTTACCCATTTCAACCGTAAGATTCACTTCCGTACTCACCAGTCTTTCACTGATTTGTTCTTTGTATTTGCTGTCATCATAGGTTTTACCCATGTCAAACCAGCTTCTGATACTCAGCTTGTCAGTAATATTTTCAAATGAAACGTATGGAATGCATATGTTTATAAAGCTTTTTTGACCAAAAATCTCAACTCCAAAACTTATTAAAACAACCGGTTCGTTAGGCGACATGGTTTGAACCAACTGAGGATTGGTGTCCAGACTGTCCAAAACAGGATCCAACTCCAAAATTTCATTCCAGGCTGATTTAAAACCCTTTAGAATGTTGACCACAATGTCTTCGATTATTCCCAGTTCTATATCAGTGAATTTATCCTTCTTAAAGCCCTTTTTTTCTTTGGATTCAGCACCGCCGCACAATAGTTCTATAACTTGTATGGCAAACTGAGGATTGATTTCCAGTATCTGATTCCCACTTAAAGGCGCCGAATGAAATATTCCCATGATCGTGGGATTTGGTATGGAATGAACAAATTCGTCAAAGCTTATTTGTTCAACCGCCCCCAAGGTAAGGTTGATATTGGTCCGAACCTGGTTGGACAAAACATTCGAAGATATTTTCGCAAAGTTCTCAAATATCATATAAAGCGTATTTATATATTCTTTCGACAGCTTTATGGGCCTTCTGAAATCGTAGGCTCTGACCTTGTTCTTTTCCTCTTCTTCCTTGATCTCCTCAGGATTTATCTCTCCTGTATTAAGAGCATTCAACAAAGAGTCTATTTCTTGTTGCGACAGTACCTGTTTCAATTTATCCCCTCATTTTACTGAATTATAAGGTCCAAATCGATGTAGTTGACCAATTGACCGTCGATTTGTATTATTCCGGTCACACCATTCATGGTATCGACTGACACCTTTTCAATTTCTTCCTCTTCGATTTTCAGAACTTCTTTCACCTCATTGACCATTATACCTATTTTTTCTTCCTGCCCGTTGGTGATTATTATGTTATTATAACACTGATCATCTTCCTGTTGCAAAAGCTTGGACAAATTTACCAGAGAAACCACGTTCCCTCTGAGATTTATAAGACCTTGTATCCACGCCGGCGCATTAGGCACGAATGTAGAATCGATCATTTTGCTTATTTCTTCAACTTTTTCAGAGTTAACCGCGTAGTATTTCTCCCCTAGTGTGAATACTATTATCTGCATTTTTTCACCTCTCTACTTACTTGCTTTTCCGAGAGAATCCAGTACCCTGTCGGTCTCGAATGGTTTAACTATGAAATCTACAGCTCCGGATTGTATGGCTTCCATGACCATAGCCTGTTGACCCATTGCACTGCACATAATCACCTTGGCTCCTGGATCGATTTGTTTGATTCCTTTTAGTGCCGCTATACCGTCCATTTCCGGCATGGTTATATCCATTGTCACTATCTCAGGTTTGTCAGTTTTATACTTTTCAATTGCCTCCGCTCCATTTTGAGCCTCGGCCACCACCTCATATCCATTTTTCTCCAAAATATCCTTCAACTTCATCCTCATGAAAATCGCATCATCCACTATCATTACTCTTTTTGCCATTATAGTTTCTCCCTTCAGATTAAACTCCTATTAATTTAAATAAATTACTCAATACTCCGGGTCTCGGTATGAAATACAAAGCCGAATCCACTTTTTCTCCTTCGTATAAGAATTCATTTTTGATTATCATGACATTTTCGTCAAATTGTTCACTTTCCATGTACGCACTACTTAAAATGGCCCCAAACATGTCGACCGCCAGTGCAGGTACTGAAGATACCAAATTTATATCCAACATTTTTGAAATTGCATTCAGATAAGAAGTGACTACAATATTCACCAACTCGCTAAGGGCCGAATATTCTATTTCCTCGTTCAATTCCATTCCTTGGGGCAGCATCATTTCAACCAACCGCTCTGCATTTTCGCTGGTGCAGACAAAGAGGAAATTTCCGTTGCCTGCACCGATCATTCTTAGACTTACTGCAACTACCATCTCGTCTTCAGGCATAATATTTCGAAAGACTTCGGTGTAGTTCAAAATATCTATTGTGGGAACGGTCATGTTTATAAATTTGTTCACCAACTGAGATATTGATGTTGCGGCATTTCCTCCACCAACATTTGCCAGTTCTTTCAAAACATCCAGTTGAATAGGAGAGTATTCGTTTTTATTCAAAATTCTCCCCCTTTCCGCTGCAGAGATTCCCAACATCTAAAATCAGAGTTATGTCTCCATTGCCCAAAATTGTCGCCCCCAAATACTCTTTCATGTTACCGAGGCTTCCACTGAGCTTTTTGATTACTATCTCCTGCTGACCTATCAGGTCATCCACCAAAAGACCGTAATGTTTCCCGCCGATCATGACAAGTATTATATGCTGGTTCTCTTCCCGGGATTCAATTCCCAATTTTTCGTTGACCCTGACCACAGGAATGACTTTTTCCCTGTATACATAAACTTCTTCATTATGTGATTCTTTGATATCCCCCGGTTTTGCATTCACCACTTTTTCAATTATTCCCAGAGGAAGTGCAAATGTCTCCGTCCCCACATGCACCATGAGAGCTTGGATGATCGAAAGGGTCAAAGGCAATTTGATTACAAATTGAGTACCTTTGTCCACTTCACTCATGACTTCGATGCTTCCGCCCAAAGAAGAAATTTTTTGGCGAACCACATCCATCCCCACACCTCTTCCGGAAATATTCGTGACTTCCTGATTTGTAGAAAATCCTTGATTGAAAATCAATTGTATTAATTCATTTTTATCCAGATCTTCTGCCGGGATACCTTTTTTTACCGCACTCTCCCTGATCGTTTCCGGATTTAATCCTTTTCCATCGTCACTGACTTTAATTACGACCTTGTTGCCTTCTTGATAAGCCTCAAGACGTATGGTTCCCTTTGGTTCTTTTCCTTTGGCAACACGTTCGGCGATCGACTCTATCCCATGGTCTGCCGCATTTCTCATCAAATGCACCAAAGGCTCTCCCAACTCCGAAACTACAGTTCGATCAAGCTCAGTCTCTTCTCCCTTGATAATCAAATCAATTTCCTTATTCAACTCCTGGGAAAGATCCCTTATCATGCGAGGAAATCTGTTGAAAACCACATTAACCGGTTGCATCCTGATCTTCAAAACCAAGTCCTGAAGATCGGACGTTATTCGGGCCACCTGCTCCAACGGCTCATCGATCTCAGTTGATTTTTGTTTGGAGCTTAGTTCTTCCAGCCTTGTTCTGTAAATCACAAGTTCTGAAACAAGATTCATGAAATTGTCCAACCTACTTAGATCCACCCTGATGGATTGAGTTGCCGTTGGGATCGTTGTTGCTTTTTCTTCAGATCTCAAATTCTGATTTTTCTTTTGATCCAAAATTTCTTTGCTGTTTTTGTTCGCATTGTTTCCATCTTCTGCAACTTCAGCATCCTCTGTCATTATGTAATGATCAGGAAGAGCTTCTTCGGTAATTTCATCTATCGACACTTCTTCTACCTCAGAAACATTTTCTATCATTTCCCGAACATTCTCTTTTGTCTCTTTAGTAAGAAAAATCATTTTGAAAACCCTGTCAAAATTCCCCTCTTCCAGATCTTCCACCCCGGGATTTGTCTGCAGAATATCCCCTTGAGCTTCAAGCTTGTTTACGACCAGATATGCTCTGGCACCTTTTAGCATGCAATTTTCCACTACCTTTACTGCTATGGAAAAAGCGTTATATCCTTTTTCCAACGCTGATCGTATTATGTCTGCATCCATATCGCTGATTTCATCACTTTTTCCCAACGCTGGTTTTGAATCAACCTCATCTTTGGCAGCCATTTTCGGATCGGCCAGTGCATCCAATTCATACAACAAGCTTTTAATATCATAATCAGGATAGTGCTCGGAACGGAGATCTTCTACTATTTCAGACAGCTTGTCCAAACATTTGAATATCACAGTCACCGTGTTGCTGGTTACTTTCACCTTGCCGCTTCTAAACAATTCCAATACGTTTTCCATGCTATGTGTCAGTTCCGCCATTGTGGTATAGCCCATGGTTGCGGCCATTCCTTTCAAAGTGTGCGCTGATCTGAAGATTTCGTCTATTATTCCAGGACTGTCGGTATCTTTTTCAAGTTGAAGCAAATTATCATTCAAGCTTTGTAAATATTCGTCAGTCTCTTCAAAAAACAAATCCCTGTACTTTTGTATATCGTCCATAATAATGACCTCCAATTAAACTTTTTCGTACAAAAAAGTCGATATTTTTTTAAACCCAAACTCGTTGGGATTGTATATGCTCTCAGTAGCTCCTGTAAAAAAAACACCGCCTTTTTCCAATGAGCTGCTGATTTTTTTGTATATCTGATTTTTTGCTTCATTTTTAAAATATATGGTAACATTCCGGCAGATCACGGCATGAAAGTTTTTTTCATAAGTGTCTAGAAGCAAATCATGCTTTTTAAAATGGACCATCCTCTTTATATTTTCAGCCAAACGATATTCGTTTCCATCCTTAGAAAAATACTCCTTCAACTCTTCCTTGGCAATATTTTTTATTTCATTTTCTTTGTATGCACCCACCCTGGCTTTTTCAAGTATGGTGTCGTCGATGTCGGTTGCAATTATTTTATTGTTCTTCAGTTGGTTTCTTTCCATGATCAGAGCAACTGAGTATGGCTCAGCCCCAACGGAACAAGCTGCACTCCATATTTTTAATGATCCGAATTTGGGTGCCAGATTGCTTTTGATCACCTCTTCAAATTCGTCAAAAATATCTTTATTTCTGTAGAATTCTGTAACGTTTATGGTTATATAATCCAAAAACACCCTTCTCGTGTTTTCATCTGCCTTGATCATATCAGCGTATTCTCGAAGATTTTTTGCCCCGGCGCTTTTCATCACTGTTCCGATTCTTCTATGCAACTGCTTTTCCTTGTAAGCATTCAGATCTACTTTCAATCGTTCCCTGACCCAATTCTTAAAAAAATCAAATTCCAGTTCCATTTTTTCTCTCCGATATCCTAATTATTTTTTCTGTCATTTGTGCTGGAGTCATTATCACATCTACTACACCGGAGGATTCTGCATATCCAGGCATTCCGTATACCACGCAGCTTGCCCTGTCCTGTGCCATGGTGTGCCCACCCAGATCCTTTACAAGCGTCATTCCCGCCGCACCATCCTTGCCCATTCCGGTAAGAATGATTGCCAGCAATTTCTCTTTGTATTTTTTCGCAGCCGTTTCAAACATATAGTCCACTGCAGGTCTGACTCCGTGAAGTTTTGGGCGTTGATCCAATTTTACTATGTTCCCCTCGATAGTCATATGGAAATCTCCTGGTGCCACGTATACAGTTCCCGCTCTCAATTCCATATTTTGTTTAGCTTCCACAACTTTTAAAGAACATTCATTGTCCAACCTTTCCGCAAATGATGCAGTGAATCCTTTTGGCATATGCTGAACTATGAGTACCGGCATGTTTAAATTTCCCGGCAGTTTTCTAATTATGTCAAACAATACTTTTGGTCCGCCTGTCGATGCTCCTATGGCTATGGCCTCTACGTTTGAATATTTGGCATCGATGTTTTTGTTTGGAATTCCCGATATCTTTTCGGTCGTTTCGTTTCTTTCCTCCAACTTAGAAGACAGTACCTTTGCAACTACCAACTTTGATTCCAACTGATTTTTCAAGTCTTCAATTGAAGACTTGCTCGCCTCTGAAGATTTTTCAATAAAATCCAAGGCTCCCAATTCAAGTGCTTCCATGGTCACTTGGCTTCCCGTTTTTGAGTAGGCACTTAGCATAATTACATGTACTTTCGGGTAATCTCTTTTTAAAATTTTTAAAGCCTGTATGCCGTCCATCTTCGGCATCTCTATGTCCATCGTTACGATATCCGGTTTCAACCTTGACATTGAATCAATAGCATCCTGTCCGTTTCTGGCTATTCCAACTACTTCTATCCCTTGGATTTGCGCTGCCGCATCTGACACGATCTTTCTCATAAAGGCTGAATCGTCCACAACCATGAGTCTTATAGACAATGAAATCCCTCCATTTACAGCACTACGATACTTTTACTGGCTGTCTTTATATCAACTTTGAAATTTGACAAATCAACTATCATGGTACGACCTATGTTTCCTCCAGTGTGACTGCCTAATATTGGTATATCAAGTTCACTTAGGATTTTTTCCACCGACTCTACATTTCTTTTACCTATTTCGGAAGTCATTTTCTTGTCTGGAAAATTGAACATACTCGCACCTCCCGCTATCTTGGCAACTAGATTTCGCGTTTTTAGCGTACCTCCATTCATTTCCTTTATCATCAGTGGAATTGCCAAATCTGCGAATTTTTCCGGTTTAACCCCACTTTTGAAGGCGGTGCTGTCAGGCAGCATAATGTGACTGAGTCCTCCAATTCTTCTGTTTCTGTCATAGATCGCTATGCCTACACACGACCCCAGCCCCAATGTTATCAAGCTGTTCGGATCAGTTGTAATTTTATAATCGGCAATACCGACCTTTATCTGATTTTCCATTCATAAACCACCAAACTTTGATTTATTAATTCTTATTGTTCCACGGTCAGAAGTTCTTTGCTTTGAACAAAATCAAAGAGGTTGTCCGTTTCCAAAAGTATGATTATATCCTCATCGATTTTTATGAATCCTTGGATATATTCTTTGGATATGCTGCCTTCTCCAAGGTCTGCGTTCTCAAAAGTATTATCCTCCACCGTTCTGATCCCTATTATTTCATCTACAACAAGTCCGATCAAAGTATTATTCCACTGGATCACTATGATTTTTGATTTTTCATCATTGCCGGCCGGATCTGAATAAAGACGCATGTTTAAATCTATTATCGGCAGCACTTTATCGTTGTACTTGATGACACCAATTAAATAATCCGAGGTTTCAGGAACTTTCTTAGGACAGTTGTATTCGATTATCCTCTCAATTTTAGATATTTCAAGGGCGAAATTTTGGTTGCAGTTGGTAAATATGATCACTTGTTTCATTTCAAGTTACCCTCCCAAAAATATTTTTGATATTTTATATATCGACCATTTTCCCATTAGTTTAATAATATTTTAAAATTTTATTGAATTTATCTTACATTATTATATATAATGGTCTAGTAATTCTCTGAAAGGAATTGATTCTATGCGCTTGGTACCAGTCAACTCAATCAAGGAAGGCAGCCTATTAGCCAAGACTCTTTACAACGGCAGCGGAATACCTCTTTTAAGGGAAGGGCATCCTTTAAACAAGAAACTACTTGATCGTGCAGTCAGCAACGGAGTTCACTCGCTATACATACACGATGAATACAGCAAGGAAATAATCGAGGATGTAATAAGCCCTGACCTGAGGCAAAAGGCCATACAGACTCTCAAAAACAATTTTACCGATATCCATCGGGTGGTAAAATCAAGTTCAAAATACAAAAACAAAAAAAACAACAAGATCGATTCTGCCATAAGCAAAATCACATATATTGCCAAGGAATTCGTAGACAACATTTTATCTCAGGATGATTTGATAATTAACCTTGTGGACATCAAGACAATGGACGATTACACTTATCAACACTGTGTAAATGTTGCCGTACTATCAATCGTGCTGGGAATAGAATTGAACTATGACAGAAAAGTTTTGGAGTCTATGGCAATCGGAGCACTTTTGCACGATTTTGGAAAAGTTTTCATCCCCAAAGAAATTCTGTTAAAACCTGGAAAATTGACGGAATCGGAAATGGAAGCCATACAAAAACATCCATACCTGGGCTATGATTATCTTAAGTCCAACCTCCAGATCAACCATATTGCTTTATCAATAATTCTTGAACATCATGAAAAATCAAACGGCTCCGGATACCCAAACAAGCTTTCAAGCAACCGTATATCTCCTTACGCCAAGGTCGTTTCCGTTTGTGACGTTTATGACGCTTTGACTTCAAACCGACCGTACAGAGAAGCCATGTCTCCCAACGAGGCTATTGAGCTTTTGATGGGATCCTGCGGTCAAGATTTTGATTTAAGTATAGTGAAATCATTTATAAGGCGCATAGTTCCTTACCCCATTGGTACAATGGTGGAATTGAGCAACAGGCAAAGAGCAATAATCAAGGAACTCAATCCCGAATACGTTCTAAGACCTGTCGTCGATGTTGTCATTGAAGATGAAGAAACAATTAGTTTTAAAAAACTGGATTTGATGGACCATATGAACGTTGTAATAAAGCATCTCGCCGGAAATTAAAAAACCTGCCTCCCACGCGGATCGAACTTAAAGTTCTTTTCCAGTGTGAAGCAGGTTTTATTTTTCAATTACATTCTCTGGTAACTACAAGGTTTGCACCTGAACCGCATATGTTTTCTATTATGACGTCTCCGATTTTGCACGGTGCGCTTATTTCAACTTTGTCAATGGCATCAATAACGTTGAATATGTCTTTTTTCGGCACTCCCGAATCTGTTTTCACGGAAGTCACCGGTTCCATTCCACCTTTGACTCTTACCGTGGAAGTTATGACCCGCCTTGGATCCGTTAGCTCTCCTACTGCGTACGCTTCACCTCTTTTACATCTGTTGCCTTTAACCGAATATTTACCCTGTTCTTCTTTTATTGATACTGTACATCCGATTGGACATACCACACATGTGAATTTTTTTTCTTCAGCCATCATAGAACCTCCACTTCAAACACGATTTCTTCAGTATCGCATTCCTGTATATTTTTCATATTCAAGTTAAGACTCGCCATTTCACCAGGCATCAATCTTTCAAATGATTTAGAAAATATTTCATTTCCATTGCTGTATACCTTGATTTTTGCATCGCTGTACACTTTGTCTACGCGCATATACATTTTGATTTTGTCCTCTGATTCACATTTTTTAATCTTTTGAGGCACAACATAAGTGATACCTTGTCCAGCTTTGGTGAGCGTATATCCACTTTCAGATTTTCCATTCTTGATATATTCCATGGCTCCCTTTGCCGCTATCTCTGCTTCTTCGGAAACATAGTCCACCAGATCATGTACGTGCAATACGTTTCCGCAAGCGAAAATCCCGGATTTGGTCGTTTCTCTGCTTTCAGTTACTATTGGTCCCTTGGTCCTCCTGTCCATCTCTATACCGCAAACATTTGAAAGCTCGTTTTCAGGAATAAGTCCCACCGACAGAAGCAAGGTGTCGCATTTGATATATTCCTGGGTTCCTTCGATTGGTTTGAGGTTTTCGTCGACTTTTGCCACAGTTACTCCCTCAAGCCTTTCTTTTCCGTGAACAGATAGAATCGTATGGCTCAGTTTCAATGGTATATCATAATCTTCCAGACATTGAACGATATTTCTTGTCAAACCGTTTGAATAAGGCATCAATTCGAAGACACCTTTAACTTTTGCACCTTCTAATGTCATTCTTCTGGCCATTATCAGACCAATATCACCAGAACCTAGGATTACGACTTCCTTACCCGGTAAATAGCCCTCCAAATTAATAAACCTTTGAGCAGTTCCTGCCGTAAACACTCCAGCCGGTCTGCCCCCTGCTATATTGATGGCGCCCCTGGTTCTTTCTCTGCATCCCATTGCCAGAATTATGCTTTTTGCTTTGAGAACTCTGAACCCGTCCTTTTCATTCAGTACATGCACTTCTCTGTCTTCTGTAACTTTCATGACCATTGTTTCGGTAATTACTTCGATGGAACTATCTTTCAATTTTTCTATGTATTTTTGGCTGTACTCCGGACCTGTAAGTTCTTCTTTGAATTTATGCAAACCAAAACCGTTGTGTATGCATTGATTCAAGATTCCGCCCAGCATGTAATCACGCTCAATGATCAAAATATTTTCAAGACCTTCTTCGCTCGCTTTCAGTGCCGCTGCCAATCCGGCAGGCCCTCCGCCTACAACTATCAAATCATATGTCATTACATCTTACCTCCTTTGGGGGTCTTAGTTTTATCTGCCAATATATAAGAACCTTTGTTTCCCTTGTTGATATCCAACATGTCCATTTTAAGCTCCCTACTCATTATTTCCATGACTCTTGGTGTGCAGAATCCACCTTGGCATCTGCCGGATGTCACTCTGGCTCTTCTCTTAATTCCATCAACTGAATTTACCGGTATGGATCTTCTAAGAACATCCAATATCTCACCCTCGGATATACTTTCGCATCTGCAAACTATTTTCCCAAATGACTTGTCCTGCTCGATCAATTCGTTGATTTCTTCGTTGGACATCCTATCCATTCTGATATATGGAGTCCTGTGGGAAATAAAATTGACTTTTTCTTTTAATTCCATCCCTGAATCCAACAAAATATCTTTAACATACAGTGCTATTGCCGGAGATGAAGTAAGACCTGGTGAATCTATTCCTATCAGGTTTACAAAGCCTTTTTCCGTTTCTTCAATTATAAAATCATAACTTTCCATAGATGATCTCAAGCCTGCATATTGAGTGATTATTTTGCTCATATCCAATTCCGGCATGGTCTTCTTTGCATTTTCGCCCACTTCGGCCAAACCGGATTTTGTCGTATCCAAGTCTTCCTTGTCGTCTACGTATGTGGCATTTGGTCCAACCATCAGATTCCCATGGATCGTGGGTGTGACCAAGATCCCCTTGGATCCCTCCTTGGGTGTTTGGAACAATACCGATTTTGCCATCGAACCAATTTCCTTGTCAAACAACAGGTATTCGCCTTTTCTCGGGGTTATTTCAAAATTGTTCATACCCGCCATCTTAGCTATCTTGTCGCTAAACAAGCCCGCCGAGTTTATAACATATTTAGTCAATATCTCTTTGTCGTTGCTTTTTATCTTATAACCCTCTTCAGTTTTTTCAATGCCGGTAACCGGTGTCTCCAAAATAAATTCAACGCCATTATCTGCAGCATTTTCGGCCAGTGCTATGGTGAATTCGAATGGCGATATTATGCCTGCGCTTCCGCAGAAAAGAGCTGAATGCACGTCAGGGTTGACATTGGGTTCATTGGCCAATATAAACTCTTTTTCTACTACTGAAATATTCCTGACTTTGTTTTCAGTTCCTTTTTCGTACAGTTTAAGTATCTCCTTGTGGTCATTTTCATCAAACCCCAACACATATGACCCACACTTTTTGAACCCAAATTTCAATTCGTTATCAAGCTGTTTGAACATTTCATTTCCT
Organism: Alkalibacter mobilis; assembly: GCF_015594845.1. GTDB lineage: Bacteria > Bacillota > Clostridia > Eubacteriales > Alkalibacteraceae > Alkalibacter > Alkalibacter mobilis. Next base: position 42,386 of record NZ_JADNRK010000005.1, read on the forward strand.
TTGACACACAATTTTGCCTTTAAGGTATTTGGTGCTGAGTCATACCCACCGTGAACGATCCCGCTGTTTGCCTTGCTGGTACCATTGCTTACATCTCCGTCTTTTTCTACGACACAAACCTTGATATCATATTTTGCCAATTCTCTGGCTATGGCGCATCCGACTACGCCCGCTCCTATAATGGAAACATCGTACATGCTATCACTCCTCGTTTTATATTTATCCTTTAATCTGATTTTGTACCATAAATCGCCAAGAAAAATTTGAATACAAAAAGACCGCAACAAACAATTGTCCTCAACAATTGTCTGTACGGCCTACACTTTTAACACTGGCTCGATTTATTCATTTGCTTGAATTATAACATCAACTGAAACAAACTGCAAGCTTTTTCATATATTTTTACAACATTGTGAAATCAGCAAAAAAGTGATACTATATGATTGTATAATCATATAGAGGTGAAAAAATGGATCTTGTAGAAATAATAAAAGCACTGGGTGATGAAAACCGCCTTCGAATAATGAATTTATTGCTGGACGACAAACTCTGCGTATGCGAGTTGGAAGCCATACTCGACCTTAATCAATCGAATGTCTCAAGACATCTTACAAGACTTAAAAATGCCGGTATTATCAAATCCCAAAAAAAAGCTCAATGGATATTTTATGGTCTTAACGACAAATTTAAAAGCGAGAACGAGCTCCTTGTAAATTACTTGAAAAACAGATTCGCCAGTGAAGAGTTTACAAACGACGTATCCAGGCTCAAGGCATATAGAGAAAGCAAATTCACCTGTGTGGATATTCGAAGCAACACTCAGGAATTGAACAAAGAATTATTTCGTATTTTTGAAGAAGACTGATTGTCCGAAACCCAGGCCAGTCCTCTTCAACTTTATTATGGCTTAATGATCCTGACGTTTTTGATGACGGCGATCATCCCTTCTTTTACCATAGGTTTTATAACTTCTATAACTTCGTTTATCTTCTCGGTATCTTCAATGACCTCGATGACAATGGGCATATCCCCAGATAAGGCATCAAAAGGTTTTTTGCCTCTCCTGTTGTTTTCACCAAACCCTTCAATCCCTCTCAATGTGGTAGCACCTCCCACACCATGTTCCTTTAGTTTCATGATAATGGCATGGTACAGGGTATCGTGACTATACATTTCAGACTCTCCAATAAAAATCTTTAACATGCTGCCATTTGTGTCGGATCTCAAATCGATCCCCCCTTTTTTAAAAATCAAACCATCCTTTTTTCTTGAACCATCTGTACATGAGAAATCCTATCAAAATCATTATTCCCAATACGATGAAATATCCGTATGGATGATCGATTTCCGGCATGTTTTTAAAATTCATTCCATATATTCCAGCTATGAAAGTCAGCGGAATAAATATGGTGGTTATCACAGTCAACAACGTCATCACGCTGTTCATCTTGTTTGTATTTAATGATATCATGCTATCCCTTATTTCGGAGGCAATTTCTCTATTTGCATCGATTATCTCTGAAATTTTCAAAAGATGGTCGTAAATATCCGCAAAATACGCCTTGCCGCCCATGAATCTGTTTGTATGGGTGGTATTTAGTATCCTGTAAATCAAATCTCTGGTGGAAGTTACCGTTCTTCCCACTTTCATCAAATCTGATCGTGTCTTGTACAGTGTTTTGATTTGATCCTTATCATAACTCATATTCATTATATCATCGTATTCTTTTAACTTGTCTTCGATATTAAAAACACCTGGAAAGTATCCATCCACTATCAAATCCATGATCAAGTATGCTACATATGTGTTTCCTTCCTCCCATAGATCGATACCGCTTTCCAGTAGATTTTTGGAAGCTTCAATGAATTCTGGCAAATTGGGATCTTGATGAAATGTCACTATATATTTGTTTCCCAAAAACAGGTTTATTTCCATATGAACAAGAGTTTCCCTTTGAATCGCATGGAGTACAAAAAAACTATATCCGTCGTAGAAATCAACTTTTGGTCTCTGCATCCACTGCAGGCAATCCTCAATTGCCAAGGGGTGAAAATTGAAATAATCATAAAGATAAGCAATTTCCATTTCATTTGGTTTCTCAAAATCCACCCAAAACCACTTCAACTCATCTTCATTTATTTCCTCAATGGTTTTAACCGATATGAGTTCGTCATTATTGGTCAACGCAATTATTTTGATCATCCAAATCACCCCTGAACTTATTTCTCACACGTTGTCTTCAACATAAAAATTCAATTCACCATCCACTGCTCCAATCTTAACAGTCATATTTTCAACCAGCGTTCCAGCAATGATCATTTTGCCCAGCACTGTTTCTACATTTTTTTGAATAAAACGTTTCACTGGTCTTGCGCCGTATACATTGGAATAGGATTTTTCTGCTATCAGCAGTTTTGCCTCATCTTCGCATTCCAGCGAAATGTTCCTGTCTTCCAGTCTTTTCCCTACATCTGCAAGTGCCAAGTCGATGATTCTGACTATCTCAGATTTTTTGAGCGGCTTGAATGTTACTATGTCATCGATCCTATTTAAAAATTCAGGCTTGAAACTACGGTTCATCTCATTCATCACCAGCTTGCGAGCATTCTCCGTTATTTCACCGTCATCTCCAATTCCCTCAAGAAGAAAATTGCTTCCAATATTTGAAGTCATTATTACGACCGTATTTTTGAAATTGACAGTTCTTCCCTGACTGTCCGTAAGTCTGCCGTCATCCAACAATTGCAAAAGTACGTTGAAAACATCCGGATGAGCCTTCTCTATCTCGTCAAACAAAATTACACTATAGGGTTTTCTTCTTACACTTTCCGTCAATTGTCCACCCTCTTCATATCCAACATATCCGGGGGGAGCACCAATCAACCTGGAAACGGAATGTTTCTCCATATATTCGGACATATCGATCCTGATCATGTTGTCCTCATTGTCAAACAAAGCTTCAGCAAGTGATTTAGCCAACTCGGTCTTCCCGACTCCTGTAGGTCCCAGGAATATGAAAGAACCAATTGGTTTGTCCAAATCCTTAAGTCCCGAACGCGCCCTTATTACTGCATCGCTTACTGCTTCTACCGCTTCATCCTGACCAATGACCCTCTCATGAAGAATGTCCGACAGATGCAACAACTTTTCTTTCTCCTGTTCCATAAGCTTGGCGACTGGAACACCTGTCCATCTTGAAACAATTTGGGCGATCTCTTCGTCTGTAACTTCTTCTTTCAACAATTTTCGCTCCACAGGTTCCTTTGATCTTTCCAATTCTTTGATCAGTTCCGGCAATTTACCATGCTTGAGTTGAGCCAATTTTTCCAGATCATAATTTCTTTCGGCTTCTTCAATCTGCCGGTTCACATTTTCGATCTCAAGTTTAATATCCTTTTCACCTTTTATGCTTTGCTTCTCAAGTTCCCATTGTGCCATCATGCCATCGCTTTTCTCTCTTAAAACAGATATTTCTCTCTCTATATTTTCCAGTCTATCCTTGGAAGCTTTGTCGGTTTCCTTTTTTAATGCCTGCTTTTCTATCTCCAGCTGCATGATTTTTCGGCTGAGTTCATCAAGTTCGGCAGGCATGCTGTCTATTTCAGTCCTGATCATTGCCGCCGCTTCATCCATCAAATCTATTGCTTTGTCCGGAAGAAACCTGTCTGTGATATATCTATTTGACAAAACAGCACATGCTATTAGTGCATTGTCTGTAATTCTGACACCGTGGTGTATTTCAAATTTTTCTTTCAATCCTCTCAATATGGATATGGTGTCTTCGACTGTAGGTTGATCCACCATGACAGGTTGAAATCTTCTTTCCAGAGCAGCATCTTTCTCGATGTACTGTCTGTATTCATTTAATGTAGTCGCTCCGATACAATGGAGTTCTCCCCTCGCCAGCATGGGTTTTAGAATATTTCCTGCATCCATTGCTCCCTCGGCTTTTCCCGCCCCCACTATGGTATGTAATTCATCAATGAACAGAATGATCTTGCCCTTTGATTTTTGAACTTCGTCCAAAACTACTTTGAGTCTTTCTTCAAATTCTCCTCTGAATTTGGCACCGGCTATCAAAGATCCCATGTCAAGGGCAAAAACGGTTTTATCCTTAAGTCCTTCCGGCACATCACCTTTCAGAATTCTCTGCGCCAAACCCTCTACTACCGCTGTCTTTCCTACTCCAGGCTCCCCGATCAAAACAGGGTTGTTTTTAGTCCTTCTAGATAAAATCCTTACAACCCTTCTTATTTCCGAGTCTCTTCCGATAACAGGATCCAACCTTCCCTGTCTAGCCGAATCAACAAGATCTCTGCCAAAACGCTGTAAAGCCTCGTAAGTGTCTTCCAGATTTTGCGAAACCACCCTCTGGCCGCTTCTAACTTTACTCAGTGCCTCCATAAATTTTTCTACGGTAATTCCATGATTTTTAAAAACTCTGTCCGCTGCTGATTTCTTTTCTTTGAGCAGGGCTATGTACAGATGTTCTACGCTTGTATACTCGTCTTTAAATCTTGCGGCTTCATCGGATGAGACCACCAATACCTGATTAAGCCTTCTTGACAAATAACTGTTTCCTGCATCTCCGTATACTTTGGGATTTTTTTCGAGTATGTCTTCCAGGTCTTTTATATAGAGAGCGACATCAACGCCCATATATCCCAATAACTTTGGTATCAATCCGTCTTCCTGCTTGGAAAGGCTGTAGTTCAAGTGTTCGGGTTCAATTTCCTGGTTATTGAATCTAATGGCGTATTCCTGTGACAAAGCGATGGCTTGTTGAGCCTTTTGAGTAAATTTTTCATAATTCATCACTGATTCCTCCTTTGTCAATTTTGATAGTTGTTTTTCAATTCTTCGTATAATTCCTTAATTTTTGGAGTTATATTTACAGGATTTACTATCCTCATCTTTATATACAGATCACCCCGGTTTCCCTTTCTGTCCGTGTATCCCTTGCCCGTGAGCCTGATGCTCTTGTCCGTTTGAATTCCGGCAGGAATTTTTACCGATAATCTCTCTCCAAATATTTCGACTTCTTTTTTTATACCAAACAGCGCTTCCCAAGGCAACAGATCTATCTTCTTATAGAGATCGAGTCCTGCAAGTTCTATGTCTCTATCTTGCTTGATATTGACCTTCAGATAAAGATCTCCATTTTTTCCACCGTTTCTGCCCACTCCGCCTTGACCCGTCAAGCGAATTTTTTCTTCGTTTTTTATCCCCTTTGGAATTTTTATATTAAGACTCAGCTTTTTTCCATTTTTATCGAAAGTTACTTTTTTTGTCCCTCCATGAAACGCTTCATTCAAATCAATCGATATCTCAGTTTCAAGGTCGTTACCGCGAATTCCCTGACTGTATGCCCTTTGACTTCTTCTTCCGCCGAAAAGATTTTCCACATCAAAGTCATCACCCATTCCCCCACCGAAAAAAGCGTTGAAGAAATCACTGAATCCTCCATCCGAACCTGTAGAAGTGTAGGTATAAGTTCCGCCTCTTCTATCAAAACCGAATTGGGACGGATCAAAATCCGAACCATTAGCGAACTGCTGGGAACTTCCGAATGCATCGTATTTCTCTCTCTTTTCCTTGTCACCCAAGACTTCGTATGCTTCGTTTATATCTTTGAATTTTTCTTCACTTTTTTTGTCTCCCGGGTTGGTGTCAGGATGGTATTTTTTTGCAAGTTTTCTGTATGCTCTTTTAATCTCTTCGGATGTTGAATCTTTTTTCACTCCCAGAATTTCGTAATAATCCTTATATTTCATTTGGAACTCCTTTCCGATACACAAAAATCAGGCATCGTATCACCTGATTATGTTGTAAAATCTATGTCGTTTTTACCTTACATTATAAATACCCTGTGGATAAGTCATTAAACTACAACTCCAGTGAGTTTTTATTCATTCTCTTCATTTTCGCTTTCCAAGGTCTCTGGTTTTTCTATTTCGACTTCTACAATGCGCTTGCGCTCAACTTTTTTTATCCTGTATATTACTCCATCTCTTTTTATCTCGAACACCTCTCCATTTCGAGGTATTTTCCCCAAGACACCTATCAAATAACCGCTAAGCGTATCGTAATCCTTGGAAGGAAGGTCTATCTGCATTATATATGCCACTTTATCCAAATCTATTCCTCCATTAAAATAATGGATGTTATCAGAAATTTTTTGATATTCAAATTCCATTTCGTCATACTCGTCAAAAATATTTCCAACGATTTCCTCGATCAGATCCTCTATCGTTACAATACCCGCCGTTCCGCCATATTCATCAATCACAACAACCATGTGCACTTTGCCCCTTTGCATCTCTCTGAATAGTTCATCCAATGGTTTTGATTCTGGAACAAACACAGGTTTTTTCATTAATTTTGTCAGCTCGAAGTCGCCTTCCTCATCATGGATCAAACCCAGGATATCCTTAATATGGAGTATCCCCACTATATGGTCTATAACCTCATCATAGACAGGCATCCTTGTATATTTCCTGTCTGCAAAAATCTTGAATATCTCTCTTTTATCTGTTGCTAGATCAAATGCAACAATTTCAGTTCTGTGGGTCATGATATCCGATGCAACCTTGTCGTTGAATTCAAATATATTGTTTATGAGCTCCTTCTCGATGCCCATGATCGCACCTTTTTCTTCGCCGACGTCGATCATCATCCTGATTTCTTCTTCCGTCAATTCTTCCTCCCCGTCATTGGGATTTGAACCGGTAAGTCTGATGAAAAAATTTGTTGAACTATTCAAAAATGTTACAATCGGGGCAGTCAACTTAGAAATCAAAGTTAGCGGTCCAACGGCAATATTTGAAATTTTTTCAGCATGTTGCATGGCAAGGCGCTTTGGTACCAACTCACCCAATACCAAGGTAAAGTATGAAAGAATCAAAGTAATGATTACTACGGCGATTCCTCCAAGCAGACTCTGAGGCAAGGGCACTCCTATTTTTATTGCAAACTTGGCCAAATCATCTGCAAAACTTTGTGATGCTGAGGCACTTGCCAAAAACCCGGCCAATGTGATCCCTACCTGTATGGTGGCTAAAAATCTACCGGGCTCGCTCAACAGGTCAAGCAATTTTTTCGACTTTTTGTCACCTTCACCAGCTTGAGTTTTGATCTTGTTGTCGTTAAGTGTGATCAATGCGATTTCTGAAGCAGCAAAAAAAGCATTTACTCCTATAAGTGCAAAAAGCAGTAATATATTAAACATGGCGCACCTCACATATCGGAATTCTAGTTATCTTTACTTTAACTATAATCGAAACTTGCTTATCAATCAAGTGGTTCAATTCAATAAAGGCGAGCTCTTAAGAGCCCGCCAATCAATTACTGCATATTATCTATAAAGGATACTGCGTTAAGAGCGGCTACCTGGCCTTCCCCTGCGGCTTTCAGGTATTGATACGGTTTTCCGGTACAATCACCAGCCGCATACAATCCCTCAATGTTAGTTTCCATTTTTCTGTTTACTACAAAATGATTATCCTCGATCTGGACTCCAGGAACCAACTGATCAAGTTCTACGCTGTCTTTTAGTATGAATATGCCATCTGCATCTATGTGGTCGTTGTGTAAAACCAGTCTCTCGGCCTTTTCATTGCCTTCGATTCTCAGCGGTCTTCCCAATACTACATTTACACCATCTTTGATTTTTTCCGGCTGTCCATATAAAGGTATGTAAACTACCTCGCTGGCAACATCCAGCATGAAATTTGCTTCTTCTTCTGCATGAACATCATACCCTACTATCGCAACTTTTTTATTCTTGTATATAGGTGCATCGCATGTTGCACAGTATCCTACACCTTTACCCAGATATTCATTTTCGCCCTCAAGACTCTTTTTGTTGCTCACTCCCGAGGCCACAATCACTGAAGTTGCTTCATAACTGTTGTCTTTAGTAGTTATGGCAAAATATTTTCCAAGAGCATAAACTGCGTCTACTTTTTCTTCCGTTATTTCAACTTGCATTTTTTCAAGGTGCTGAGAAAATACATCTTTCAGTTCATTTCCCGTGATACCATGAAAACCAAGGTAATTATCGACTCTTGGAGCCTTTTGAACCTTTTCGCTTAAATTTCTGCTGCCAAAAACCTTGACTTTCTTGTTTCTTATGACACCGTTAATGGCAGCCGATATTCCTGCAGGTCCGCTTCCTATTACGATCAGGTCATATCTATCACTCATATAAATCTCCTCTTAAAGGTGCTTGTCTATCATTTTTTCAAAATCGTTTTTGGGTCTGAATCCTACAACTGCATCTTTAGGTTGACCTTCCTTGAATAAAACGATTGTTGGTATGCTTGTGATTCTCAAAGCTTCAGATATTTCTGGATTTTCATCCACATTTACCTTAACCACTTTTATTTTACCATCATATTGTTGATCCAGTTCTTCCATTACCGGAGTAACCATTTTACATGGCCCGCACCATGGTGCCCAAAAATCAACCAATACCGGTTGTTCGCTATTCATTACCTCTTCTACAAATGTTGCATCCATTACTTCTTTCATATTAAACCTCCATATTTTTAGTTAAGTTATTTTTTTATCACTACAGTCATTATATACCCCCCATGGGTATATGTAAAGGGTAAATCATGTTTTTTTGTGTATTTTTTTAATAAACCGATTTCCTTCTGGAATGAGAAAAATTCATATTTTCTATGGCTGCGCACTCGCGACCTCCGATGGGTTACGTATCGGAGAGATAATCCGTTTTGTTTATGATATAATGGTCAAGTTCGGAGAGGAGACTATTTATGAAAATAATACAATTCTTGAAACTGGCTGAAATTCAAACCAAAGTAGCCAGCATGACGCCCTTATTCGTTGCAACTTTCTATACCTTGTATTACTACGAAATTTTTGATCTCAAAAATTTTGTTCTAATATTCGTATCGCTGTTATGCTTCGACATGGCCACGACCGTCCTGAACAATTACTACGATTATGTAAAAGCATTAAAGACGGAAGGATATGGCTATGAAGATCACAATGCCATAGTCAAATACAACCTGAGTGCTTCCACAGTTCGCAAGACTCTTTTAGTTTTGCTGGTTACGGCAATATCTACCGGCATGGCATTGTTCATTAATACCCATCCGTTGACCCTTCTAATCGGTTGTGGGGCGTTTTTAGTGGGAATTTTTTATTCCTTTGGTCCAGTCCCGATTTCCAGGACACCTTTGGGAGAAATTTTTTCAGGGTTTGTTATGGGCTTTTTCATAACATTTTTAGGCGTGTTCATCCATATCCACGAATTCGACCCAGTATCATTCGGTTTTGACACGCGGTTTTTGACAATGAACCTTGATATGGATTTCCTTGCAAGAATAATCATCGTTAGCTGGCCATCCATAATCGGCATAGGCAACATCATGCTGGCCAACAACATATGCGACATTGAGGAAGATATCGAAAATAAAAGGTACACGTTGCCCATCTACATCGGAAAGAAAAAAGCTCTTTGGATTTTTGAGAACAGCTATTACACTGCATACGTTGCCGTATTAATGGGTGTTTTCTCCGAGACACTTCCCTTATTGTCTCTGTTGATGTTTCCAACCATTAAATTACTGAGAAAAAATATTGCTGCTTTCAAAAAGCTCCAAACCAAGAAAGATACTTTTTCACTGTCCATCAAAAATTTTCTGCTGCTGGACGGTTCACTTTTATTGACACTTTTGGTCTCGTTGATACTTGACAAATTCATTTGAAACAAAAAATGATGAGACTTTAAGATCCTTCTCATTGTAAAGGTTGCATATAATCGGGAGAGAATAATACAACTTGATTTTGCAACAGAAGGATCTTATAAATCTCATCATAACTAACCTGTCAACTTAATATTTGTTGCCACTTCAATTACATTATACCTTAAGACCTTTGCATAATCTAGATTTTTTTGGTTGTGCAAAATTTCATAAATCTACATAAGCATTATTGCTCGTTGGCAATATTTGCGAATGCTTCACCAAATTTTCTCGCATTTTCCAGTGCTTCCTCGTCTGGATTCCACAAAGCTTTGGTTTCTTCAACAGGCATCTTAAATCCTGATTTTTCCAGTTTTTCAGCTATCACCTTAACGGATTCCCCACTCCAACCGTATGTCCCAAAAGCTCCACCTATTTTGCCGGTCATTTTTAATCCTTCGATCATTTCCAAAATACCTGCTGTTGCATAAGTGATGCCTTTGTTGATTGTCGGTGAACCCACCAATACAGCTTTTGACCTGAATACTTCGGCGATGACATCGTTTTTGTCGGTTTTAGACAAATTATAGAGTTTTACAGTAGTATCCTCATCAGTGCCGGTAATTCCATCTGCTATTGCTTCAGCAAATCTTCTTGTCCCCTCCCACATGGTATCATACAAAATGGTGATCTGATCTTCCTTGTAATTGTCAGACCATTCCAAATATTTTTCTACGATTTGAACCGGATCGTCTCTCCAAATAACTCCATGGCTGGTACACAAGTAGTCCAGAGGCAAATTCATTGCCAGGATCTCTTTGATTTTCGCAGATACAAGTTTATTGAAAGGAGTCAGAATATTGGCATAATACTTGAATGCCTCTTCAAAAAGTTCTGTTTGATCTACCTTGTCGTTGAATAATTTTTCTGATGCGTAATGCTGACCGAATGCATCAGTACAAAATAAGATATTGTCTCCGGACATGTAAGTAAACATGGTGTCCGGCCAATGGAGCATCTTTGCTTCTACAAAAGTCAAGGTTTCAGACCCTATATCCAAAGTATCACCAGTCTTCACAGTCACAAAGTTCCAATCTTTATGGTACAGGCCTTTCAAGCTCTTTTTACCATTTACACTACAGTAAATCGGTGTCTCGGGAATCTGTTCCATAAGTTCAACCAAACTTCCGCTGTGATCGCTCTCTCCATGGTTGATGACAATGCAATCAATGTCATTCAAATCGATTTCCTTTTTAAGATTTGATACGAATTCCTTGTCATATGGTCCCCATGCCGTATCTATCAGTATATTTTTTTCATCTCTGATCAGATAAGAATTATAAGATGTCCCTCTGTGAGTCGAAAGTTCGTCACCATGGAATCTTCGCAACTCCCAGTCTATTTTGCCTACCCATGTAACCTTGTCCGTTATTCTTCTTCCCATATTAATCTCCTCCCAATAGATCATCGATCAAATTCCAAAACGCCCTTTTTCAAAAGAAGTTCGATATCTTCTGCAGGAATAGCCTTGCTGAAATAATATCCCTGCCCTAGGTCACAATTATTTTTCAACAAGAATTCAGCCTGCTCTTTAGTTTCTATACCCTCTGCAACCACACTCAAACCAAGACTTTGAGCCAATGAAACTACACCAAGATACAAACTCTCTTCCTTTGGATTGTTCAGTACGTTCATCAGAAAAGATCTGTCGATTTTTAGCACATCGATTGGAAGAGACTGAAGATGGGTCAGAGAAGAAAAGCCCGTCCCAAAATCATCCAAAGCTATTGTAATTCCTCTGGATTTAAAATCCAACAATGAATTCAATACATTTTCCTCATTCGTCAATACGGCAGTCTCGGTAATTTCAAATTCGAGCTTGCCACTGCTTACGCAATGATCAGTCAATATGTCCATGGTTTTTGAAGAAACTCCCGTCCTGCTCAATCTTACACTGGAAAGATTAACAGAAATTTTTGGAGCATCCAAGCCTTTTCCAAGCCATTCATTGACCTGTTCGCAAACCTCGTTAAGCACCCAATCGCCAATTGCATCTATGTGCCCGGTCTGTTCGGCAACGGGAATAAACTCCCCGGGCGATATGAAACCTCTTAGTTTGTGTTCCCATCTGATCAATGCTTCCAGCTTCACGATCTTGCCGGTTTTAAGGTCTACTTCCGGCTGATAGTATAACTGAAATTCTTTATTTTCTATTGCCTTTCTAATCATGCTCTCCATCTGAACGAATCTTTTTGAATTCAGTTCCATTCTTTCTGTAAAGAACAGATACTTGTTTTTTCCACTTGCTTTGGCCTCGAACATTGCCAAATCAGACCTTTTAAGCAAAGTGTCCAAATCTGTCCCGTCATCAGGATAGATGACGATCCCACTGCTTACATTTATATAAAAATCGTGTTCCATATAAATCCAAGGTTTTTTAATACTTTGGTTTACAGCCTCCAGAAGTTTCACCGCTTCTTCCCTGGACCTTATTTTTTCCAAGACCACAATAAATTCGTCACCGCTGAGCCTGGCTACAAATCCCTTTGTCCCTACCATTGCGATCAATATTTTTGCCATGTGTTTCAGCATTTCATCTCCTGCAAAATGTCCGTGGATGTCGTTTATATGCTTAAAATTGTCTATATCTATGTATATCAGCGCGAAACCTGATCCGTCGCCAACATCACGCTTGACCAGCTCTTTCACTTTGGATGCCAACAAAGCTCTATTTGGAAGCTTTGTCAAATCATCATAATATGCTTGCTTGTACAGCATCGCTTCCATTTGCTTTCTTTCAGTTATATCCGTCCCCGACAAAATAATCCCTCTTACATTTTGTTCATCGTCGTGAAGAACGCTGAAACTCCACAGTATGTCAAGATACTCACCTTCTTTGGTGACAAGCTTCTCTTCCATTGAATTAAGAGCTTCTCCCTCCAACAATCGGTAATACAGTTCAATGATGTCAGACTGCCTTTCATCGGACACCAGTTCCAGGGCACTTCTACCCAGCAAATCATCTTCAGAATAACCTGAAATTTTTGATGCAAATTCATTTACACGCAAAATTTCTCCTTTAGGTGACAACAGGATTATGATGTTAGCTGATTCCTCGATTATATTTTCCGAAAGTTCCCTTTCTTTCTTTAAAGAATTTTGTAGTTCCACTTGTTTTGTTATATCCGTATGAGAACCCGCCATCCTTATAGGGTTTCCCTTGTCGTCCCAAACTCCAACTCCCTTGCTAAGGACCGTTTTATAACTGCCGTCTTTACACCGAATCTTGAATATATTCTGGTACTCGCCTTTCTTATCTGCTATATAAGTTTCAAGGATCTCCATGGCCTTGTTTCTGTCATCCGGATGTATCATGCTTCTGAGTCCGTTTATTGTTGGGTCCAAATCGTCAGGACCGTAACCACAATAACTCAACCACTTTTCTGAAAATCTATACACATCGTTGGCTACATCCCACTCCCAGATGCCGTCATTTGCCCCTTGTACGGCAAGATTGTACCTTTGCTCGCTTACATTTACCGCATTTATGCTCTCATCAAGCTCCCTATATTTCATTTGAAGTTCAATCTCGGTGCGTATAAGCTCTTTATGGGTATAACTCAATCCTTTATAATTCTCGAATATTATATCCACCGAATCTTGATAAAGGCACAGACTTCTTTTTATTATTCTATAGAAGATCCATCCAGTGATTGCAACATAAAACCATCCCTTCCATGTGCTTACCGTAGTTATGAACTCCAAGTCCCCGAATAGGAATGCCAATGCCTTGTCGGACAATCCGATCCAAATGCTTCCGATCAACAAATAGATCAAAATTATCTTCCTGGCCTCATGTCCCGGGTCTATATCTTCTCTAATTTTAGAAAACCGGTCTAATTCACCGTCTATTTTTTCAAATTCCATGTTACCACTTTCTATTTGGTTCACCACATTTCCTTTATATTGCCTGATACACTACTCTTTAAGATGTCCTTTCTCTACAGCATCATCAATTTTACTTATTACGTATTCCCATAAATTAGGAGCATGATCTCTTAGTATTTTATTTCTTTCAATCACCTTGTTTTTGTTGACCCCCGGCTTTTTCCAAGTGTGCCCCTCAGTCATGCTGTTCAATAGCAAAGGCTGCATTCTGTCGAGGCATGCGGCAAATTTTGCTTCCATTGTGTCTGTTTCTTCAAACTCCTGCCATAAGTCCCATAACTCTTTTTCCTGATCCTTCGGCAATATCGAAAACAACTTTCTGGCGCTTTGGATCTCCCTCTCCAACTTATCTTTGTTACCTTCCTGATCGTAACAAAATGTATCTCCTGCATATATTTCAACAAGATCATGTATTATGGTCATTTTTACGGATTTTAATAGATCAACGTTTGGATCTATGAAATGTTCCCTAAGCAGAAGCGCCATCATGGAAAGATGCCACGAATGTTCAGCGTCATTTTCATTTCTTCTATCTTCTATAACAACATTCTGTCTGAAAATATTTTTCAATTTGTCAATTTCTACTATAAAATCGATCTGTTTTTGTAATCTCTCCAACTTCTCACCATTCCTTCCTTCTAAATAATAACACATCGGATACAAATTTTACAGTCGGATAAAACCAATAAAAAAAGCAGAGCATACGCTCTGCCTGAAATTACACTGATTCAGTTATAGTATTGGTATCTTTGGCAACTCTTTCCTTCATGACTTCGTTTGACGATTCCAAGCCTTTGGCGTGGGAATCATCCAGATGTTTAATTTCGTAGAACAAGAAGATTGCAGTTACTGTTCCTGAAAGAACATCTGAAACAGGCAAAGATAAATATACCCCCGGCAAATCGAAGAATCTCGGCAAAATCAACAATAGCGGAATCAAAAAGAAAAACTGTCTTGAAAGGCTTAAAAACGACGCATGTCTGGGTTTCCCCACTGCCTGAAAATAGTTTGCACCCACTATTTGAAATCCTACTATAGGCAATAGTGACAAAGCTATCTTCATTTGAAGTTTTCCTATCTTTAGAAGCTCGGCATCCTTACTGTTGAAAACAGAAACTAGCTGATCCGGAAATAGTCTGGTAACAAGCAAGCCAATTACTCCTATAGCTACAGCTGCGCTGATAGCCAATTTAAGTGCCTCTTTTACACGATCGTACTTTTGTGCTCCGTAATTGAATCCGATGATAGGTTGAGCGCCTTGATTTATACCTATCATGGGCATAAATATCAAAGTCATGACACTCATGGTTACACCCATTGCACTAATGGCTATATCCCCGCCATATTTGATAAGGCTTTGGTTCATTATCATATTTTGAAAGCTGGTTGCCAATTGCATTGCAAATGGGGCAAACCCCAAAGCCGCAATCATTTTAACATTTTGAGACTTTAATCTGAAGTTCTTGGCATGAACCTTTAGCAAGCTCTTCCCTCCAAGAAAATATCTCAAAACCCATGCCATTGAAATGGCCTGTGACAGCACTGTAGCAACTGCCGCTCCTGTCATACCCCATCCAAAAACAAATATGAATACAGGATCGAGCACAATGTTCGAACCTGCTCCTATAAGCATGGTTTTCATGGCTATTTGTGGATTTCCTTCAGCTCTGATAAAATTATTCATTCCAAAACTTACAGTCATGAAAATATTCCCAAGGAGGATCACAAACATATAATCTTTGGCGTATGGCAAAATGGCTTCGGTTGCACCGAAAAGTTTCAACATTGGTTCCAAAAATACCACACCAACAACCGTAAGGCTTAGCGCCGAAACTATGAAAAGCGTTAGTGCATTACCGAGCAGTTCCTCAGCTTCATCCCTCTTATTCTGTCCAAGTCTTATGGAAATCAATGAATTGGCACCAAATCCTATAAGCATTGAAAATGCCATGGTTATAAGCATTACGGGAAATGCCACAGTTGTTCCCCCGATACCCAAAGATCCTACACCGTTTCCTATATATATCCTGTCTACTATGTTGTAAATTGCATTTACTACCATGCCAACTATGGCAGGCACTGAAAATTTAACGAGAAGTTTAGAAATTTTAACCTCTCCCAGTTGTGTTGCATTATCCATATCTTTTCTCCTTGATTTAATTGAAATTCAAATGATTAGCACTCTAATGAATCTTTACTTTTATATGATACTCGTAATGGAACATTAAATCAAGCAGTATTTTTATTTTATTAAAAAACCAAGAACAGAACATGATTTTTTTCATTCCCCTGCGGGTCTTAACGATACAATTAGACTTCGATCGCCGTATAATCTTTTTGTCTGTCCTTTATTATCAACGTTGTTCCCTTATGGAATCTTCCGGTTATATCACCTTCATTTGACAAAACTTTGCAGTATGTCTCTATCTCTCCCGGTGTTCCCACGATCCCCGCTCTGATCTTGTTGACTGCAATCAAAGCGCCTCCCTTGACAACACTTGTAGGTTTTTGAAATAAAATGTTTCCGCCTGCGGTAATTTTTGACTGGTAGGAACCTTCTCCCGTAATAATTACATCACCGCTGGAATTTAAGACGGCACTTTGGGCATATGTGACCTTGATAGTCTTGGAATCTGAAACTTCTTCCTTCATCATTTTTATGTCATCCAATAATCCAATGTAGATCCCATTGAGCTCTTGAAATCCCTCTTGATGCAATAATTTGATTTCTATGAAAGAATGCCTGATATCATTTTTTAACTTGTTGATCTTGGACAACTGTGAATCATTTAATGATTTGGCGGTTCTTTCTATCTCAGAAATGCATTTTTCCAGATTATCTTTTCCATTGTTGATGGTTTCCAACAAATTGCGGACATTTTTCCCATCGAAGGTGTGTAGTCCGGTAAATATTTTTTCCATTTCCTCTACCATGGTTTCCATGTACGGAATCAATATTCTAAATGCTGAACTTTCGTCCCCTGCGCTGATCCTGCCACCGATCACTTTTCCATTGACTTCCACATTTTGTTGAGCAATCAAATTCGAATGATATACAGATCCTATAACGGCAATATTTCCCGTTGCCCTTATAAACATGTTGTCCTGCACATTCCCTTTCACGACTACGTCTCCGTCAAAGTCTATATCATCCGATTCCTTGTCCAAGTCTCCAATGACAGTCAACAGGGGCACTACGCCGATTTTATCCCTTTTGATGTAAGGCCTTCCATCTATCAGTGCATAGACTTTTTCACCCTGAATGATTGCTCCGTCCAAAATACCAAGATTCTTGTCTACTACAGGTTTTACTTTAATTTCATTTCCTTTGACATCCTCCCCGGGAATGCCTACCACTGCTGCCGAAACTTTTTGAGCCAAAAGTTTGCCCCGCATTACCACGGGTTCCAAACCCCTTAAAATTTCTTTTACAAAAATTTCTTCGCAATATTCAAATACAGCTTCTGCACTCACTACGGGTGCTTTACCCCTGGCAGCCGTTACCTTTATAGTATCATTGCTTTCACATGCCCTTTTTATTTCTGACCGATCTATCTTTTCTTCAAGTATACCGTAGTCGAGCAAAACTCTTTTGCACTCTTCGATCGTCAATTCTTCGGGAAAAACAATTTCTTCATTCGGATCGAATACTGTTTTTGAGGTCTTGCCAATGTCTTTCATGCTGAACCTCTTACCATTTATTCTTTCAACAGTAAGATAAGCTTCGACCATTTCATCCGAGAAATCAACGATCAGTCGCCTGGAAGGTAAAATGTCTTCGTATTCAAATTCCAGCTCGTCACCCTTGTAAAGCAGGACTGTGCCTTTAACTTCATTTCCGTTTATTTTCACGCTCATTTGGGGATGCTTGAAGAATACTGATGCAGCAACACCTTTTCCCTTTGGATTGGTTATTATGATTTCCCCATTTTTGACCTCGATAGAACCATTTTCATTTTCCGCATCAACTACTTCGTTTTCGGGCTTTTTTTCTATGCTGAATTTTCCTGTCTTTTTTATCAAGCCCATCATCTTAGAGCTGGGCTCTTCCAAAACAGTGACTTTTAATTTGTCTGCACTGCATTTGAAATGCTCTACAGCTTTTTCCAAGGCATCCTCATAACAAAATGTTTCGAATATCATCGTTTCCCTCCAATCAAAAGGCACCCCTTAGGGTGCCGGTTGCAGGTTACTTTCAGGCAACCCGACTATCATATCCGCATGGACTTAGATTCGTAGCTTTGCGTCACCGTTTTTCAACGGTTTTGCCGATCATTATTTTATTTTTGCTTATATGTTGAACTTTGCTATGATGCTCTGAAGTTCTTGGGCTAGTTTTGCCAATCCGTCACTTGATCCGGCGATTTCCTGAATCGATGCGGATTGTTCTTCCATTGAAGCAGAAGCCTCTTCCGTCGATGCTGAATTCTCTTCGGCTATTGCGGTCAGATTCTGAAGGGTCTCCAATATGGCCTCCTTCATATTCATCATTATTTTTCCGCTATCATTAAGTTTATCGGTGGACTTCATTGCCAACTTCATGGCATCTTCGATATCACTGTATTTTTCTCTGCTTGCAGACACGCTTTCCGCTTGCTCTGAAACGATTGCTGTTACCCTTTCCATGGTCTTTACAGCATTATTGGCATTTGTCTGCAATTCACTGACAGTCTTGTCAATGGCCATTGTGGATTTAGAAGACTGTTCCGCCAATGTTCTGATTTCTTCTGCGACAACAGCAAATCCTTTTCCAGCCTCTCCTGCTCTTGCCGCTTCAATTGCAGCATTCAGTGCCAATAGATTTGTCTGGTCGGCAATACTGGAGATCACAGCGCTGGCTTCGCCTATATCGTTGGCGCTTTTGTTTGTCAATTGAATGATTTGGCCTATTTCAGAAACTGAGTTTGAGCTCTCTCTGGTTTTGTCGAGAAGGTTCATCATTTCCTTTATGCCTTCCTCCACGATTTCAGCTACTTTTAGAGACGCTTCATTGACTTCGATCAAAAATCTGCTGTTATCTTCGATACTTTCTCCGAGTGCAGCTGCTTTTTCGGTTCCTTCTTCAGTATTTTTTGCCTGCTCTGAAGCACCCTTGGCGATTTCTTCAACTGTTTTCGATACTTCCTCAGATGTTACGGCAGACTGTTCTGCACTTGCGGTAAGTTGTTGAGAAGAAGCCGCAACCTGCTGGGAGGAGTCATTCACCTGAGTTATAACTTCTCTGAAGCTCTCCAACAAGGACTGTAATGCTCTGGAGAGATCGCCTGTCTCGTCTTTTGATTTTAAGGCTTTTTCATCTAAATCTTCTCTCAAGTCCAGAGTTGCAATTGTTTTTGCTTTTTCTACAACCGGAATGATGGGTTTAATAATGGCGCTACCAATAAAAAATGTAACTAGCATGGCAGCAACTAGTGCTACGAAAGCAATCAACAAAATGTTGTTTCGCAATTTATCAACGGCACTTAAAACTTCATCCCGCTCAGCCGCCACGGACAGGCTCCAAGGCGTTCCTTCAATGGTGGAGTACGCTGATATCAGGTCCTTGCCGTTGAATTTGTATTCCTGAAATCCTTCATTGTTCTCTATAATATTTGTGAAAAGTTCCGCTACACTCTTCAGACTTTGATCTTCTTTTGATTCTTCTATTGGATTGAATTCACCGTAAACCTTTTCCCTGTCGGGATGAGCTATGACAGTTCCTGAAGCATCGACTATATATGAATACCCGTTTTCTCCATACTTGATTCCATCTGTAAGCTGACTGATGGCATCACCGTCGTATCTGCCGAGGATCGCTCCAACTATATTTCCATCTCTATAAATTGGTGTGGAATAAATCAGTACGATTTCTCCGGTTGCAGGACTTATCCCAAAGTTCAATGCATCTTGATTTCCTTTCAACGCATCGAGAGCGGGATCTCCTGGAGGAAGATTTACTACTTTACCCGAAGCGTAATGCAATGCACCGTCCAGTTGGATTATGCCGATTTCAGCAAAGCTGAGGCTGGTCATTTGTTTCGTTATTATCGGCATCTGTTCTTCAAGATCCATGGATTGCATTTTATCAAGCAATGCAAGCACCTTCAAAGCCTGTCTTTGAGTTTCGATTTCGCTGGCTACGAGGCTTGCTCCCTCATGTGCCATAGATCTCATATTTGTTTCTGCTTCGTCTTGTACTATGCTTCCAGCTGTCAATATAGAAACTATGCCGATGGCAAGTGAAAGTACTACGATCAGAGCTGTAAAGCTGAGAATCATTTTAGTTCTAATTTTCATGTCATCACCCTTCCTATTTCTTCATATCTTTTTTATCGGCTGGTAGCATGAAAATTTAATAGATCCTGTATAAAAAATCTTTTTGACATTATATCTTACTCGTCTCAAAATAATTCTTCCATGTCAAAAAAGAAAGAAGGAGGATATAAAATCCCCCCTCCATAGAAATCTACATTCAGTTCATCTTCTTAAGTTCTTCCAATACGTCCGCCAATGCTTTTTTTCTCTTGATGTTCCATTGAATTTTGGCATCTTTATTTACTATTGTCTTGAATACATTTTCATGTCTTCCTCTTTCGAATTCGACAGGAGGTTCTTCTCCTTTGATCAGATTTCCTGAAAGTACGCTGATCTCAGAATCTTCTCTGTCAAATTTCACATCTTTAATCTTTTTATTGTCATACCCCCATGTTACAGTGTATGTTCCGTCCATGTTGTCGGATACTCCTTCGACCACCGGTATTACTCTGTTTTTCCATAACAGGAAGAAGAAAAACGGCAGTAGAAGCAACAGTAACAACCACCACATATCAAAACCTTCATCCACCGGTGCTTCCGGAAGGGGTTCCTCGTCAACTTCATCGATTTCCACTTGGCTTTCTTCCTGATCTACAGGAGCCTGAGCCAAGTCTTCCTCCTCGACTTCTACCAATTGTCCTTCAGTCTCCGGAGCCGGTTCAGGTTCTGCTTCTGTTGTTGCTACAGGAGCTGCAGGGGTTGTGGGCGTTTCCACTTCTTCCTCTTCGGCTTCCGTTTCAGGCCCATCCACCGGAATCTGAGTATAAGTCACAGTTACTTCAGTGTTTTCTGTAATATTGAACGGCAACTCCAAATCCAAATCGAATGTATACCCCTCAACTTCTTCGATCCCCAGATTCTCCTGATTTACTTCATCGCCGTAATTATAGGTCATAGTTCTAATTGTGGTCGTTTCACCAACTATTTCCGTGATGGTTGCGATCACTGTCTGTATTTGGTATTGAGCGGTTACAGTCGTATCTTCAACTATTTGAGTAAAGTCCGTATCCCAACCTGTAAATGCGAATCCTTCTCTATCGGGATCGTCAGGTGCTGTGGCGCCTTCGTTATAATCTACTGTTTGAGTGTCAATTACCGATCCATCATAATCTACGAAGGCTACCGTAAATGAATCGACTATCCACATTGCGTATACCGTTACATCTCCCGTACTTCCAGTCGGTATCCCTTCCACCGGGCTTCCATCTTCAGCCCCATCGTACCAGCCGTCAAATGCGTATCCTGTTTTTGTGGGCTCTCCAAATATTATGTCATCTGATTCAATGGTGTATGCTGTCGGCGCTCCCGTGTAGTTTGTTCCTCCGTCAAGAACGTAGGTTATGTCGTATTCTGTGGGCGTCCACTGAGCCGTGGCTGTCATGTCGTTTGCAGGCATTGTACCGCTTAAGTCAATGTCCCATCCACTGAAATCGTACCCTTCTCTCGTTGGATCTTCAGGCGCTGAAATCGTATCTCCATATTCCAGATTCAACGGATCTATTTCGCTTCCACCATTAGTAACAAATGATATATTGTAGTCGTTTCTTGTGTAGTATATTTCAACTGCTGTAGAACCGTCTGCCGATATTTCTTCCTGTGTTACATCCCCTGCCGTAAAACCCGGGTAAACATTGGCCGATGCTACAGTCTGGTCTCCAGTTGTTCCCATAAGTTCTTCGTCTTCTTCAAGGGTATATGTGTCGGCATTAAGGTCTTCCAGATAATGCTCCACTTTGTATGCGGTGTTGCCGTTTGGTGTAAAGTAGCCTGTGGATGTCAAATTGTTTGCCGGCATTGTCACTGGCAATTCCGACCACCCGCCGAAAGTATATCCTGCTTGAACAGGCGCTGCTTCCGATGTTATGGTCTGGCCGTACTCATAAGTTTGCGTTGAGTATCCTGCCTGGGCAAAGTAATCACCGGTAATGTCATATGTCACCGTGTAACTATTGACGGTCCACATTGCGTATACCGTTACATCTCCCGTACTTCCAGTCGGTATCCCTTCCACCGGGCTTCCATCTTCAGCCCCATCGTACCAGCCGTCAAATGTGTATCCTGTTTTTGTGGGCTCTCCAAATATTATGTCATCTGATTCTATGGTGTATGCTGTCGGCGCTCCCGTGTAGTTTGTTCCTCCGTCAAGAACGTAGGTTATGTCGTAGTTTTGAGGTCCCCACTGTGCAGTTACCGTCAATTCATTTGCGGGCATGGTTGTCGGCAGACTTGGATCCCACCCGATAAAGTCGTAATTCTCTTTTGTCGGATCTACTGGTGGTGCAACTGTTTCTTCAAATTCGTAAGTCATTCTATCTACCGGACTTCCTCCATTGCTGTTAAAAATTATGTCGTAGTTGTTTCTTGTGTAGTAAAGTTGCAGGACCAGATTTTGATTCTGCTTTATAGTTCCGGATATTATATTCTTTTCATTGTTTTCATCAAATGTGAATCCTTCAAAAGATAATGGTTCTGCGGTCACATTTAAATTTTTGCTACCGGTGTTGTACTCGGTATGACCTAATGTATATTCATCGGTGCCCAGATTTTCAAAATAATGCTCAATTGAATAATCGATGTCATCACCGAATTTTACATTGATCCAGAAATCTTGGTCTGCTCTTACATTTAAAGGATTTTGTGTTGCTAATTCGTCACTCAATGAGAGACTGCTGACCCACCTGTTAAAATCCTTTCCAGGTACATCCGAAATCGCTGTTAATGTTACCATGCTTCCCTTCACAACATCCCTGGTTTGTCCGTGGTCCAATCTCACACCGTTCACCAATACGTGTCCGTTGTAATTTTTGTGCATCGTTATGGTCACATACTCGGTCTCATCAGTTATGTCCATTGCTGTTCCTATATTTGCCGGGATCATTGTCATTATCATCATGATCACCAAAAACATGGACAGCGTCCTGGTTACTCTCGTTTGTTTCATGTTGTATCCCCCCCTCATGAAAATGAGAAATAAAAAAGGCTGCCAAATTAAACATTGGCAGCCGAACCGTCATAGCTAAATAGCCTTAGACTTCACGCTTTGCGACCCGAGCTTTCACTCGGTTTGCTTTTTTCAACTTAAATCATATTATTTTAATCTATTATATTTTCAAAACCAGATATTGTCAATATAAACTATTTTAATCTGTTTTGTTATAATATATATACACCGGCTTTAAAAATTCAAACGCTAAAATTTACTGTTTTAGCAATTATATTATTAATATTATCATTTTACTATATTTTTACCTTCACTTTTAGCCTTTAACAAAAAACTATCGGCACAATTTACCACATCCAAATAGCTTTTCTCTTCTGTATGCCCAACCGTACACAATCCAAAAGATGCGGTGACTTTGAAAGTTCTTCCTCCACTTTCAAATACTTCCCTTTCCATGGTGCTTCTTATCCGTTCGGCAACCTTCATGGCTTGTTCCCGGTTTGTTTCTACAAGACATATCAAGAATTCTTCTCCGCCGTATCTTGCCGCCCAGTCAAAATCACGTCTTATCGACTTTAGAATTATTTCTGAAAACTTTTTGATAACCTTGTCACCCGCCGGATGTCCGTACGTATCATTTATTTCCTTGAAATCATCTATGTCTGTCATTATTACAGTCAATTCCTTTTGGGCACCTCTTGCATTTTGTATTTCCACGGGAAGATTGGTTTCTATATATCTTCTGTTAAACAAGTCCGTCAAACCGTCTTTTACTACTATGCTTTGAAGGGTTTCTGCAATTGTCTTGATTTGTTCAGGACTTTTTTCATCCAACTGACCTTCAATGGCAAGTGAAGCCGTAATATTTTTGATCATTTCGATCACCAGTTTTCTGTCCTTGATTTTGATGGGAACAGATGTGACCAAGTATACCTGGGACTTGGTGTATTTGATTTTGACGAATGTATCCTCATTTTCATATGCTCTCATTGATACGCAATCATCGCACATCTTATTTTGACCCCAAAATTTATAACAGCTTACGTCCTCTTCTTCAACTTCATTTCCCACAGTATATATGACCTTGTTGGCTACAGGGTCTACAACACGGATCTTATCGTATAATTTTTCCAAAAAATCGTATCTTGCCATGATACTCGAAAATTCTTCAAATTTACTTTCATCTCTAGTATTTATTTTCATTTCTTCCTTTCTTCCGTAATCCTTGATCTGAATCCCATTCTGCATGAGGTTCCCCATGCATATAATAAAAAATCCATATGCCAAAAACAGACCCATGATAGAGTCTGCTTAGCTTTGCAAATTTATACTTCTCTGTACACCTTGTAAGTATGAACTATCTCGCTCATTTTTTCCTTTACATCCACATTCTTGTTTTTCATTGCCTCATCCAGTGAATTTAGATGTTCAAGGATTTTGCTGTAATCCGTAAAAATCGGCTTCCCAACAAAAATTTTGTCATGGACAGTATCGCTTATTCCTTCTTCATCAAGCAATAGCTCTTCATATAATTTTTCACCAGGTCGCAATCCGGTTACTTTTATGGCGATATCTATATCTGGTTCAAATCCGGAAAGTTTTATCAAATCTCTAGCCAAATCGACTATCTTTACAGGTTCGCCCATATCCAAAATAAATATT
This sequence comes from Alkalibacter mobilis, assembly GCF_015594845.1. Classification (GTDB taxonomy): domain Bacteria; phylum Bacillota; class Clostridia; order Eubacteriales; family Alkalibacteraceae; genus Alkalibacter; species Alkalibacter mobilis. The sequence continues at coordinate 66,945 of NZ_JADNRK010000005.1, forward strand.
TCCCCGCCTTTTGCCATTGCTCCCGCTTGAAGCACCAGCTGGCTCGCCTCCGGGATGCTCATAAAGTATCTTATTATGTCCTCATGGGTAATGGTTACCGGTCCCCCTTGAGCTATTTGCTTTTTAAACAAGGGAATGACGCTACCATTGCTCCCCAGAACATTGCCGAACCTTACTGCTGCAAATTCGGTTTCACTGGTTCTGTCTATCGATTGAACGATCATCTCGCACAATCTTTTTGTAGCGCCCATTATGTTTGTCGGATTCACCGCCTTGTCGGTAGATATCAGTACAAACTTTGAAACCCCGTGTTTATTAGCCATCTGAGCCATATTCAGAGTCCCGAACACATTGTTCTTGATGGCCTCATTTGGATTTGCCTCCATAAGGGGAACGTGCTTGTGTGCTGCTGCGTGAAAAATTACATCAGGTTTATATTCACCTATTATTTCATCTATCCTGTCCCTGTCTCTTACAGAACCGATTATCACTTTCAAATTCAAATCTTCATAGCGACTTCTAAGTTCATGTTCAAGATCGTAAACGCTGTTTTCATAAATATCGAGTAAAATCAATTTTGATGGCTGGTATAAAACTATTTGTCTGCAAAGTTCCGATCCAATCGATCCTCCCGCTCCAGTTACCATTACAGTCTTGTACTTCAAAAATTCACGAATCTCATCCGTGTCCAACTTGATCTGTTCCCTACCCAATAGATCCTCAATTTGCACATCTCTAATTTGGCTGACTTTTACCTTGCCTCCGATTATCTCAAAGATTCCGGGAAGTATCTTCAATTTAACTTTTGTCTTTTTGCAAACTGCTACAATATTTTGGATCTGGGTTTTGCCGGCTGATGGAATTGCTATTACAATCTCATCAATTTGATATTTTTTAACCAACTTTGGAATATCTTGACTACCGCCAACCACGGGTATTCCATTTATTCTCAATCCTTTTTTTCTTATGTCATCATCAACGAAAGCCACTACTTTGCTGTTCAAATCCGTATGGTTGTTGATTTCTTTGGTAAGCATGGCTCCGGCGTCTCCTGCGCCAACTATCAATACTCTCTTTTTTGTTTTATAACTTTGATATTTCCTAAATTTTGCAGGTATTACCCTATACGCTATCCTTACTCCGCCAACTAGGAAGATATCGATTATTCCAGAGATCACATAGATGCTGCGTGGTAGATTTATGTTGAAAATATCAGCTGTAAAATATACGTATGCTACCACTGCTGCATTTGCGAAAGCTATGGTCAAGATTATTTGTACCAATTCTGTAATGCTGGCATATCGCCAAAGGCTGTGATACATCCTACCCAAAACAAAGACAAGTATTTCTATACCTACAAATATCCCGATGTTTTTTATTAGCATGTCCATGGAAATCTGGGGTATTATATAATCAAATCTCAAAGCCAAGGCTGCGAAAAAAGAAAAGCCCAAAAGTAATGTATCCATAATTATTAAAATCAATATTTTAAGTTGTCGAGGCATCATATCACTCCAATATATGGTAACCGGATCATATATCTGAACATCTCCGGAATCACAAATTTACTCACGTCTTTTAATCATACTATTGATAAAAAGATTTGTAAATATAAAACGAATTTCCTTCTAATTTTACTTTCTCAATTTTAGAAACAACACAGATATCAAGAGAACCATGAAGATCGATCCCATAATAATAAATATGATTTTTACCCCTTTGTCCACCGGGGCAATATTTTGTGTTTCTGATGTGCTTTCAATATAATTTAGGGATATGCGTTGTAATGTCCCTTCTTTTTCATCGTATGAATAGTAATTTTCCTCCCACTTTGAATTATACGCTTTGAGTAGATAAAACCCTTCACTATTGGGATATTTCAACGCCTGGATCTGGCTTTGGCCTATGGTCAAGGTGACATTTTCAAATTCGATCAGTTCAATGTCCATTGGCAGCAAATAATATTCGCCACCTGCTTTCACAGGATGAAAAGCAGAAAAGACGTCTGCCACATCATCATAAATATAGTATTCAAACCCCAGACCATCATCCATCAGATAAAGCAAATGCAAATCGCTCCCCGGATTTTCAGCTGCTTGAATATCCTCTCCCTTGTAGAGGTAATCTATTTTTCGAAAATTTTCCGGCATGGTCGACTCATCGATCTCCCGCCTTATATAAAAAGCTTTCCCGTCGATTTCAACAGGTATATATTCTTCCACCGGAATCGGATCTTCCACCGTCACTTCCTCTTGGGGATTTTCTTCCATAACTTCTTCAGAGATCTTGTTGATTTCCATATTGATGCCTGCTTTTGGATTCCCCAAAAGCTCACCTGTTTCAAGACCGATAAGTTCGCTGTCTGTCACTCTGAAGTTTGCCGTTCCTGATTTTTGTGCCTTGAAGGTTATTGTATAAACCGCATCATCAAATCCCCCCAAATTAAAATCCGAAATAATGCCTCTTCCACTGTCAACGGAAATTGCGTTCCCACTTCCCGATTGATAAGCCAACAGTGACTGATCGTATTCAAATCCTGCAGTAAGGCTACCCATTGATTCTCCAGCCTCAAATCTCAATTCTACATCCACATAATCCCCCACTTCCAAATATGCGGGATTAGAAGTTAATTTAATCGTGGCGTCAGCCGCCAGTACCGGTTCAAACTTCATTAAAAAAACAACCGTTATCAAGATAAATATTTTGCCGTATTTGATCATGATCTTCCACCTTTTATTGTCATGCAGGATCTCGGGCCGTGGCTTGACTACATTATTTCCAGCTAATCAAGTGGACTAAAATTTCCAAAACCTGTTATACTTAGTATAAGCTTTTCGAATAAATTTTTCATCAATAATTATGGGAAACAGGTGATAATATGGACAGCAGAAGAAAATTTGCTGTAATAATAATTACTTTCGTCGTAATAATAACCATAGGGATAATCGGATATATGAACCTGTTGCAGGTAAATTTTATCGACGCCCTGTATATGACTGCCATAACCATTTCAACCGTTGGGTATGGTGAAGTGGCTCAAATGACCACGGCTGCAAAACTGTTTTCAATAGGCATCATTTTTGCAGGTTTGAGCGTAGCCGGATATGGGGTGACAAGTTTGGTTGCTCTGTTCTTTGAAGGAGAATTGAAAGATGCTTGGAGGAAAAAACAAATGGAAAGTAAAATCAAATCATTAAGGGATCACTACATCGTCTGCGGCGCTGGTGAAATCGGTCATACTGTGATCAAAAGTTTTCAGGAAAGCAATGTCCCTTTTGTTGTGATCGAAAAAAACATCAAAAGAGCCGATGAACTGGAGAAGGAAGGCTACCTTACCATCCTTGGTGATGCTACCAACGAGGATACTCTTGAACAGGCGGGGATCGCTTATTCAAAAGGTCTGGTTTCGACACTTTCAAATGATGCCGACAATGTATTTACAGTACTTACGGCCAGGCAAATGAACGACAATGTATACATAGTTTCAAAAGCGATCGACAAAAATGCCCATAATAAACTTAAAAAGGCGGGAGCGGACAACACCATTTCAGCGAACGAAATAGGCGGCAGGCGTATGGCATCGTTGGTTTTAAGACCTTCTGTAATGTCTTTTCTGGATGTTATAACCCAAGCCGGAGATGTTACACTTGACCTGGAAGAAGTGACCATAGGTGAAGAATCAAATCTTATAGGCCAAAAACTTTTCGAAGCCAAGATACCGGAAAGTACCGGCCTGATAGTCCTGGCACTGAAGAGGAGTGGAAAAACAAAGCTCACATTCAACCCCAGTTCAAGCGAAACATTGGAAGTCGGAGATACCATGATCGTATTGGGCAAGGAAGAACAGGTGACCAAACTTCGACAGCTTGCCAAGCGATAAAAATATTTACAAAAGGCGGTATATCTTATGATATGATCCGCCTTTTTAAATTCACGCTTTATTCTTTTGTATCAACATGATCAATGCTGCCGCCAGTCCGGCTGATAAAAGCCCCAATCCGGCAAAGATGCCTGACAGAACAGGATTTCCAAAAATGGTTTCCATGGGGCCTAAAGGTTCGGGTTCTACTTCAACTTCCACCTCAACTTCCACAGTCCTGTCGCTGAATCTCTGCATGGTCCCTTCGATGGTATCGTATATGTAGAAACTTTTCTCGCCCTGGTCATTCATAGCATAAACCAGAGGAAATTCTGAATTTTCTCCACTTTCCATGGCCCATGAATCATATGTTTTATCGTCTATGGTCAAAACCGTTTGTTCCACGTATCCTTCCGGTACGACCACTGTGTCATCGGGTTTTAAAATAACATATGTCTTTTGGCTGGATAATTTCGTATAGGTATAAAACGACTGACTGGCTTTGTCATAAACGTAAAATTCTCCGTTCTTGCCGTCTTGGTCCGTAAAATAAGCAAGCTCGAGATCGATTTTTTCATTTTTGTTTGATGCCACGTCTATTTTATCTTCTTTATAATCAACTTCCACTTTTTCAAAACCATCGGGCAGTTTCACCTTGTCAAGTTCAGGCCATAGAAAGAATGTCTTGCCGTCGACGCTGACTTCAATAGCCTTTTCCATTGGATCCGGCTCTGGTTCTTTCTCCACAACCGGAGCAGTAGGTTTTGGTGTGGATGTTGTCGGTTTAGGCTTGGGTGTAGGTGTTGTTGGGGCTGTTGGTGCTTTAACGGTTATTGTTGTGCTTGTGCTTGCCGAAGATAAAGGATTCATCTCAAAATCCAAAATATCCGAACCTGAAATGCTTACTTTATGACTACCTGCTTTTAAAGTTTTAAATTCCATGGTAGCTGTTAGTGAAGTGGCTCCCTCTGATCCAGCAACTATAGCGATTTTCCCATTTGATGTGTTATTCCCTTTTACATATTGCAAGGAACTAGAATCATATGAAAACGTTCCAGAAGCTGCGCCAATATTTGTGTCTTTAAATGTTACTGTTACAGTGACTGTCTTTCCAACATCAGTTGAAGAAGGGCTTGCTGATGCTGAAGCCGATGCTGCTAAAGCCTGTGATGGCGTTAAACTTAAAAACAAAACCATCATTAAAAGATATACCATTGTTTTTTTGATTTTAAAGTTCATAAATTACTCCTCATGTTGTATGAATTATTGTGCTATCTTTGAAACATCGAGCAAGTGTCTTTGAATTCTTAATAAGTCTGCTATTGTCACTGCATTATCCTTTGATACATCTGCAGCAGAAGAATAAACACCTGGCAGTTTACTCACATCCAAAAGATGCCTTTGAACTTTAAGCAAATCTGCGATTGTTATAGCTCCATCTCCATTTGTGTCCCCATAAATAACTACAGTATAACTTTTGGTTATTTTTCCGGTTGGATCCTTGATGTGCACCACGTCCCCAGTACCTACGGCTCCTGATATTTTGGCTTTATTTGCTGCCGTAACAAGGGATGCGGTTCCGTTGGTTACCTTCAGCCCGCTCATAAAAACGCTGACTTCCGTTTTTTCACTCACTCCGGTTATGCTGTTTGCCTGTATTTTAAGAGTAGTGGATGCTACTGTTGGCACAGGTGTTGTAGAAGGTGCGGTTCCTCTGTTAGGCAACTCCGGAACAGATGTCTCAAATGTAGTGAGTTTTGTACCAACATAGTAAAATGACAGAATTTCCTGATACGTCTTTCCCTCTACAGCCATTTGCTGGGCCCCTCTTTGGCTCATACCTATCCCGTGACCAAATCTGGCATTGGTTACTTCAAATCCTTCAATGCCATCTCTAGAAGCAGCTCTAACACCTCTCATGCGGAGGTTCGCATTTAGGTAATGGTGAGAATATACGTATTTATCATCGTCGTTCTTGTTCATTAAATCGATGGTTACATCTTTGACTGTAACAGGATCACTTAAAGATTTATCGGGCTTCTCGTATTGTAGGATCAGTTCAGCCTTTGCCGTAACAAAGCTTCTGCTTCCTTCATTGGACCATCTTGGTTGTCCATTTACCAGACTTGTTATGGTAATTATTTTGATTTGAGTGGCTGCCGTGACATCGTAGCTGCCTTTCATATTTTCATACGCACGGGTTTGAAGATCCTTAAGTACCGGATCGCTGTATATGAAGTGACCATTCAAGACTTTTTCAGAATAATTGTTGCTCACATATCCCTCAACCAAGCCTCCGTCTTTAGGGTATTTGATTTTATGCCAACCAGTCTGCTCATCAGTAGACACCCATTCAAAAATTTCATCTGGACCGGCCTTGCCAATTATTTCATAATCTGTGGTCGGTCCACTTCTAACATTTAAGTTGGACGTCTCGGTAGTTATCCTTACTATATACTCAGAAACCTCATCGCTGACCAACGCCTTATAATCAGATTCTTCCACCGCCTTTGGCACAAAAAATTCCTCAGTCCAGCTACTCGTATTTTTTACATCGTAGGGATCGTCCTTTTGAACGATATACGGGTAACTTGCATCACTTGCTCCCCAAACGTTAGAGATCCACTCGGTCTGACCCCCATTGGAAGCTGCATAATAGGTTTGGGCTATGGACCCACCATAAGTGACAACCTGACCTTTTGTTCCGTCTACTGCTCCTATTACGTTCGTATAGTTAGATTTGAACCCAACATAAGCTTGTTCATTCGATCTATCTCCAATGTCAAAGTCTTTCGAAGTCGAGGCTTGGATTTTTCTTATGGCATATCCTCTCGCGCAAACTGCTTGCGCTTTTAAAGCCTCAATATACTTTTCAGCCCAATTTCCCATTTCAGCAGAAACAACACCGTAGAGATATTGTTCCAGAGGAATATGATTTGTTATCAAAATATTACCCGAGGATATATGAAATCTCATATTCCCCAAATAATCTAGATAATCATTTACAGACACGTAGTGATCTTTATAAACAGTATTTTTTATTGATAGTGTACTAACTGTGGAACTACTGTATTTTAGCCTCACAAAAGTGGCATCTGGCCCTATGACCTGGTCGATTCCCTGACCCTTTAACCTTAGGTTGGCATTGTCAGGTTCTACCGCCACTGTATAGTCTCCCTGGGGCAGGACCAGTTCCGGCGCTGTAGAGAGCATATAATCTCCGTTGAGTTTGATGGAAGCTGTTTTTATATTTGCCGGATCCATGGTGATCCTGACTCTTATGGTTTTGTAATCATCGGCTGCAAAAGTTGTAGGCAAAAGATTGAAAATAAAAATAATAATGACCGTGAACACTGCAAACTTCCTGGAAGATTTCATTTTATACAAACCTTTCTATAAAAAAGAGATAAGTTCTTGATATTGATCCAACTAATTTAAATAATATAAGATAGAAGCCTTAAAGTCAATGAAACCAAGGCTTAAAGCCACAAAAAAACCCGATTTGGACACCGGGTTTTTCTGTAATTTTCAAATTATTACAGTTAATACATTTATACACATTTAAATCCATAAATAATTCAGAGCAAGATAAACAAAATAGATTCCCATCAGGAAAAGTCCTTCTTTTTTTGTAATGGTGTCGCCCTTCTTCATGGTAAAAAATCTAAAGGCCAGCAAGATAATGATCATGGTCGGGATCTGAAGCTTGTAGTAATTTGTAGGAACGTTGAGCCCACCGGCAGTTACTGCAGCGGCACTTCCTACAACAAACAAAACATTCAATATGTCGGCACCGACAATGTTTCCTACCGCCAATTCTCCGTGACCTTTTCTTACAGCATTCACTGCAGTTATCAACTCCGGCAGACTGGTGCCAAATGCTATCAGCGTGGCTGCTATGACACTTTGAGGTATTCCTACCCGGATAGCAGTGATCTCTACCGATTGAATAAGTATCTTGGATGAGACAATTACCAGTGTAATAGCTGCAAAAATCTTTACGATCTGAAGGACTATATTACCATTGCCATTACCATTGTCATCACTTGAATCCTCATCGGTTTCAATAAAATCTGTGATCCTCGACCATTTGATAGAGACATAAACGTATATTGCCAGCAAAATCAAAAATATGATACCAGCTATTCTGCTTATGTTACCCCCAGGACCGGGAGATAAAAAAGGCAACGATACTACCGCCAAGAGCAGACCTGCCGCAACTTGAATTTTTCCCTGACGTTCCACTACCAGCTGGTCTACCGGCAAGGTTCCTATGATCGCCGCCAAGCCTATTATAAGTCCCGTATCCGCTATTATGGATCCTATGGCATTTCCCAAAGCCATATCCGCATTTCCTTCTATTGCAGCCAACACCGAAACGCTTACTTCCGGCAATGTTGTTCCCAAGGATACGATAGTGGCACCGATGATCATCTTGGGCACTCCCCATCTGATGGACAAATCGACTGCTTGATCTACCAGTACATCCGCTCCTTTGCTCAAGGTAACCAAAGACACTCCGATAATCAACACCAACACAAGGGTGGGTAATACCGTCAAATAACTAAATAACAATTCTTCCATGTTTTCCTCCCAAATTTAAGTTTGATAATTACAAATAAAAAAACCCTGCAGCAACAAGAACGTACAAAAGTACGCCTTTATTGGTGCAGAGTCTCGCCTGACAATTGCCATTAAAGCCGGAAACCTTTCAAGTTTCGTATTGACGACTTTAATCCCTTACGGTTAGCTACTCCCTCTAACTGCTTTATTTTAAATCAATTATATATTTCTGTCAATTTTTATTTGCTTTAAGATTTTTGTTTTCATTCTCAGCAGTTTCAAGACTCTTCATGGCCAATATAAACCAAATTACAGTTACAATGAAAGATACCAAATCGGCAAATGGCGTTGAGTACAAGATACCATCCATCCTCCAAAATATCGGAAAAATCAAAAGTGCTGGTATCAATAGGATCACCTGTCTGGTCAAGGTTAGAAACATGGCAATTTTTGCTTTCCCAATGGCTTGGAAATAGCTGGATCCTATTATCTGAATACCGATCAACGGCATAAACAAAAACCAATAGTTGAGAGCCTTGACTCCGAATTCCAAAAGCTGCGGATCCTGATTAAAAAATCCGATAAGTTGCTCAGGAAAGAGCCTTGTTATAATGAAGCTGAAGGTAGATATGGCCGTTGCTGCAGTTACCCCCAAATTTGCTGCTTTTTTTACCCTAAGGTACTTTTTGGCTCCATAATTAAAGCCGACTATGGGCTGTAATCCCTGTCTTAGTCCAATTATGGGAAGTAACAACAACATTTTTAAACTGTTTATTATGCCCATTGCCGAAACCGCTATATCCCCGCCGTAAAGCAATAATCCCTTGTTGAGTATAACATTCAGAAAGCTGTTGGCAAACTGCAGTGAAGCTGCGGGTATCCCCAGAACGATTATGTGCCTTACCAGTTTCGGATCAGGCTTCAGATTTTCACGTTTTATTTTGACATTGCTTCTTTTGCCCAAGAAGTACGCCATAACCCATGCAAATGCCATCGCTTGAGCGATGATTGTTGCAAGAGCGGCTCCCGCCATGCCCAACTTGAATCCATAAATAAAGATTGGATCCAGGATTATGTTGACTCCTGCTCCAAAAAACATGGTTATCATGGCAACTTTGGGATTTCCGTCCGCTCTAATGAAATTATTCATTCCCATGCTTCCCGTTTGAAATACCGATCCTATAAAAATTATGCGCATATACTCAACCGCATATGGCAGTACAGTTTCGCTTGCTCCAAAAGCCAGCAATATCGGTCTTAAAAAAATCTGTCCCGTTGTAACCAGCACCAGCCCCGTCAAAACTAACATAGCCAGAGAATTTCCTAGAGCTTTTTCAGCAACCGCTCTGTTACCTTCTCCCATTTTCAGAGAAAAGAGAGTAGCTCCGCCCATTCCATACAGAATTCCCATAGACATCAAAATTATCATAATAGGAAATGCAATTGTGATTCCCGCCAATCCATTGGCTCCCAGATCAGGTGCATTTCCTATAAAAATCCTGTCAACTACATTATATAGTGAATTGACTATCATCCCAACCATTGCAGGAACAGAAAATTTTATCAGCAATTTATGTATTTTTTCCACACCCAGTTGATTTTCCTGATTCATCTCTTGTCCTCCGTCTTATTTCTTATATTTCTCTTTTCTACTTTATTGACCATCTCTTCCAGTATTTGTGTCATTTCCTCGATAGACTCACCGCTCATTCCTTCAGTAAGAAGATCGCTCCACCCCGTAATTTTTTTCTTCATTGCCAACTCGATTTCATTTGCCTTTTCCGTTAAAAAAACGTGGTTTACCCTTTTGTCGGAATCGGCCTTCTCGCGAGTTACATATCCCTTTTCTTCCAAAGATTTCACTGCTCTGGCCGTTGCGGCTTTGTCAATGTTCAGATAACATGACATCTCTTCCTGACTCGCTCCGTCTCGACTAAATAAATACAGCAAAAATGGATACTCTGCCGAACTAATGTTTAAATCTTTTAGTGTATTATTATAATATATCTGGCTTTGCCTATGTAAAATGGCCATGAGCCTACCAATGCTTTTTCTCATTCACATACCTCAATTGATTGACATATCAACTATTTTAAAGCAATAAAGTTGATATGTCAACTATCTGTGAAGAAAGTCACATTACATTTTTGATTTTTTAAATTCTTTGGAATATAATGTAGAGATGAATGGAATCATAGAAAAAAAAATGGCGCGCCCGAGATGAATCGAACATCCGACACATGGTTTAGGAAACCATTGCTCTATCCCCTGAGCTACGGGCGCGTGACAATTATTATATTAACACAACAGAAGGATCTCTTGCAAGAAAAATACTAATTGAATTATAGACCATAGGAGGCAAATAAAATGAAAAAAATTGTACTCGTAATGATAATCATTTCGCTACTAATCACAGTTTCGTGTTCCACCAGAAATTCCGAAACGGATAATACCAATAAAACGCCATACCCAATAATTGAAAAAATCGGTTTCAGCTCGGATACGGAAGTAAAAAAAGGAAATTACGTTGCTCCCGGGGAGACCTTTACCATTCGAGCATTGATCGTATTAAAGGAGAAAGACGGAAGCATCTCCACAGTTGAAGATGATGACATCTCCATCGAGATAATAAACTCTGCAGACTATTTATCCTTAAAAGAAAACATAATAACAGTAAAAGAAGACGTAACAAGCGGCGTAATTATATCTCTGAAGGCGACCTACGAATCTCACTCGGAAACCTTGTCTTATTTTATCAAAAAAAATCCTGACAACCATATCGACTCAGATGGGATAGTTACGGATTATGAACAAACCGACTGCCTTGTCAACAAGGAAAGATCTTTGCCACAGGATTATGTACCAGATGATCTGGTCCACATCGAAGTGCCTTCTGTCCTTACGAATTTGGAAGTCAACCAATTGAGAAAATCTGCTTCAGATGCTCTGACGGATTTGTTCGAAGAAGCCCGCACCGCAGGATACACATTAAAAGCCCGCTCAGGTTATAGATCCTATTCAACTCAAAAATCACTTTTTAACAACAGTGTGGCAAGGAACGGATTGGAACATGCTAAAAAATATTCCGCACCTCCAGGGCACAGCGAACATCAAACAGGGCTTGCGATGGACATAACCTCTGAATCTGTAAACAACCAGCTTTACGATTCCTTTGGAGCTACTCCCGAGGGCATTTGGGTAGCGGAAAACGCCCACTTATTCGGGTTTATAATCCGCTATCCCGAGGGAAAGGAAGATATTACCGGATATGAATATGAACCTTGGCACCTCAGATATCTTGGCATTGAACTGGCTACCGATATCTACAAAACCGGTCTGACCATGGAGGAATATTTCCGGGAAAACCCGTCGATTCAATAATATAGTTTTTTTTGTTGTACTTTTGTTATTTTTAAGTCATTTTTTATTGCACTACAGTATTTTCTTATGATAATATGTTTACACAGCAAAGACAAGTGTCTTTAAAATGAAGTCTCAATTAATAATCCAATACAAAAGGAGAGTTGCAATGAACAGCAAAGAGTATGTCCAGTCAGTTTACAAAATGGTGGAAAAGCGTAACCCCAACGAAAGTGAATTTTTGGATGCAGTTAAAGAGGTAGTCACTTCTTTGGAACCGGTTTTTGAAAGACATCCGGAATTTATGGAAGCAGGATTGCTTGAAAGAATTACAGAGCCCGAAAGAGTTATTTCCTTCAGAGTACCCTGGGTGGACGATCAAGGAAAAGTTCAAGTCAACAGGGGATTCAGAGTTCAGTTTAATTCGGCTATAGGACCTTATAAAGGAGGACTTAGATTTCATCCTTCTGTAAACCAAAGTATCATTAAATTTTTAGGATTTGAACAGACTTATAAAAATTCATTGACAGGACTTCCCATCGGCGGTGGAAAAGGTGGTTCTGATTTCGATCCAAAGGGAAAATCAGACAACGAAGTAATGAGATTCTGCCAGGCATTTATGGCTGAATTACAAAAATACATCGGTTCAGATCTTGATATACCAGCCGGAGACATCGGTGTAGGCGGCAGGGAGATCGGATACATGTACGGGTATTACAATAAAATTAGAAATACACGTGCTCAAGGAGTATTGACAGGCAAAGGCCTTACCTATGGCGGAAGCCTTGTAAGGACTGAAGCTACCGGCTACGGTTTGGTTTACTTTACTGAAGAAATGCTCAAAGATGCAGGAAGAAGCTTCAAAAACAGAAGAGTTGTAGTTTCAGGATCCGGAAACGTCGCCATATTTGCAATCCAGAAAGTCCAAGAGTTGGGTGGATTGGTTATTTCCTGTTCAGACTCGAACGGATACATTGTTGACGAAAACGGAATCAATCTTGACCTTGTTAAAGAAATCAAATTGGTAAAAAGAGGCCGAATCAAAGAGTATGTAGACCACGTGCCCACTGCCCAATATTTTGAAGGTTACACCGGAATTTGGACAATTCCATGCGATATTGCGCTTCCATGTGCCACTCAAGGCGAGCTGGATGCAGAAGCTGCACGCACACTTGTTAAAAATGGCGTAATAGCAGTTGCTGAAGGCGCAAACATGCCTTCTACCTTGGAAGCTATAGATGTATTCCTGGAAAACAAGGTTCCATTTGGACCTGGTAAAGCAGCCAATGCAGGCGGAGTAGCTTGTTCAGCTTTGGAAATGAGTCAAAACAGCATGCGTTATTCATGGACTTTTGAGGAAGTCGATGCCAAGTTAAAACAAATCATGCAAGACATCTACACAAGTTCCAAAGAAGCATCAGAAGAATTCGGATTTGGTTACAACCTTGTTGCCGGTTCAAACATCGCCGGTTTCATGAAGGTAGCCACCACAATGATGGCACACGGAATAGTTTAATAAAATCAAGCCCTGTCTTTCGACAGGGCTTTTAATATACTAAATATCACTTCAAGAAAGTGTCTTCCAGTTTGAGTTCTTGACCTTTTTCCAGGATAATGAAATCCTTGTCATCCCAAGGTCCCTTAACGAATTTTTCCATATAACTCATGGTTCCCGGCACTTCTTCAATGGGAAGTTCCATCAGTTCAGATTGTTCCCTGGCTCCATCGTGAAGCTCCGCCATATCAAAAGTTCCAGTGTCGATCAAACCGATCCGTCTGTAATTTCGATAGGTCATTCTGAATATCCTCATAGCCCTTTCTTTACCGTATCTGGCTTCAAGAGCATCCAAATCCCCCATCATTGTCTTTTCAACCTCATTATAACTGTCGATCCAACCTTTCGACAAATAGTAAGTAGGTTTTTCTCTTGAAATCTCGCGTCTTTTTTCAAGAGACCCCAACAACATGGTAATGCAGTCATCGACCCTGGGCACTATAACCCTGCCAAGCCCGGCCTTTAACCCCACCACAGCATTTCCGCAAAAGCCCATTATCACAAGAATATTTTCCACGTTTGAGACCCTGTCTATAACTTCCTGCATAGCAAAATTAAGCTTTTGAGGATCGTTGTGCAAACCCGATTCCAAATATATAACAGGATAATCACAATTTAGTTTTTTCAATGTTTGATCCAATTCAGCCCTGATGGTATTACATGATAAAATAAGATTTTTCAATCGAATGTCACCCCTAAAGTCTTTTTATCAATTATACTCCTCTTTTACAGCTTTGAAAATGGATATGCACATTAAAACAACTATCAACAAAAACGGCAATGCCATAATAATAGAAATACTCTGCATGGCACTTAGTCCTCCGCTTATCAAAAGCACAATGGCTATCATTGATTGAACTACGCCCCAAAGGATCTTCACGCTGTTCTTAGGGTTCAGATCCCCTTTGCTGGAAAACATGGACAGTACAAAAGTCGCTGAATCCGCAGATGTTATAAAAAATGTTGTTATCAAAAATATGGCTGCAAAACTTATTATGCTCCCAAATGGAATGTGCGACAAGGTGGCAAACAGTCCCGTGCTGATATCCGTTAAAACAGCTTCAGAAATATTCAACCCTTCAACTATTTCAAAATTCAATGCAGTTCCTCCAAGGACCGAAAACCAAATAAAGCAGAATATGGCAGGAAGTACTAAAACTCCCAAAACAAACTCCTTGATGGTTCTGCCTCTTGAAATCCTGGCAATGAATGTTCCCACAAACGGTGACCATGATATCCACCATGCCCAGTAAAATATGGTCCAGGCACTGATCCATGGATCCTTTTGAATAGGAGTTATCCTAAGGCTCATTTCAAGGATATTCTGCACGTATCCTCCCAGAGACTGTGTGAAGATCTCAAAAATAAACGACGTGGGTCCCAAAAGCAATACCAAAACCATTATTGCAGTGGCCAGCGCAATATTCGCATTGCTCAAAGTTTTGATTCCTTTGTCAATACCGCTTGTTGCCGATAAAACAAACAAAAGTGTGATGGCAACTATAATGATGATTTGCGTAACGTAACCCACAGGCACTCCAAAGAGATATGATAATCCTCCATTTACCTGCAGTGCTCCCAGACCCAATGAAGTGGCAACACCAAAAATAGTAACCAGTATCGCCATTATATCTACAAAACTGCCAAAAGCTCCTTTGCTTTTTTCTCCCAGCAAGGGATACAACGTTGAGCTGATCAGACAAGCTTTTTTCTTTCTAAAAGTTACATATGCCAATGCCAGACCGACAACTGCATACATTGCCCAGGGATGAAATCCCCAGTGAAAAAATGAAAATCTCATGGCCATGACAGCTGATTCAGCTGATTCAGGCGTTATTCCCAAAGGTGGTTGCAAATAATGATACATTGGCTCCGCAACTCCCCAAAACACCAAACCAATCCCCATACCGGCGCTAAAAAGCATGCTAAACCATGCAAAATTTGAATACTCGGGTTTTTCCGAGTCTTCTCCCAAACGGATCTTTCCGAATTTGCTGAAGGCGATAAAAAGCGAAAACAACAGTATTCCCAATGCGGTCACCAGATAAACCCAACCAAATTGATCCACAATTCCTCCCAAAACCAAAGAGGCTGTACTTCCCAGGGTAGTCGGTGATATAAAACCCCAGACTACAAATCCCAATGCAATTGCCATGGATATATAAAATACCATATTCGACTCTCCTTCAAAGAGAATTTAAATCGTCAAAAACCCCTCGGCGAGGTCTTTGACGATTTATTAATGTTATTTTTCCTGTTAACCTAGAAGTTCCCTGCAAAGATCTACTGCTTCGTCAGCAGTTTCGGCCCATCCGTCTGCCTTGATTTCTTCAGACCATTTCTTGCTTGTAGGTCCTCCGCCGATTATTACCTTGTATTTGTCCCTGATACCTTTTTCCTCAAGATATTCGATCAATTCACCTTGTGATCTCATCGTAGTTGTAAGCAATGAACTTGCTCCCAATACGGTAGCTCCTACTTCATCAGCCTTCTTGATAAAATCTTCAGCCTTTTGATCTATACCTATATCATATACTTTAAATCCTGCCGCTGTCAAAAGAGCTCCTACGATATTTTTACCAATGTCGTGAATGTCTCCCTCTACTGTTCCAAGAACGATCTTTCCCTTGTCCTCATGCTCTTCTCCGCCAGTTCTTGCAAGTTCTGCTTCCAAAAGGCTCATTCCTGATTTCATGGCATCTGCAGCCATCATTACGTCAGGTAAAAATGCCTCTCCCGCTTTCCAGCTTGCTCCAACTTCTTCTATCCCGCTGATGTATCCTTTTTCTATAGCTTCCACCAAGTCCAATTTCTCTTCTATGACTCTCTCTGCCAATTCTATTGCCAGATCCTCGTCTCCATCTATTACAGCTTCTCTTATTTCATCAAATATTGCACTCATTGCA
Organism: Alkalibacter mobilis; assembly: GCF_015594845.1. GTDB lineage: Bacteria > Bacillota > Clostridia > Eubacteriales > Alkalibacteraceae > Alkalibacter > Alkalibacter mobilis. The sequence continues at coordinate 83,188 of NZ_JADNRK010000005.1, forward strand.
TATCCTCCCCGATTTTTATTATTTTTTTAATTCACTAATTCTTTTTTCAATGAAAGCGTCGATTTCCGCTTTGACCTTCTCGTCCAGTGCCGGTGGTGTATAATTTTCAAGAACATCCTGCCATCTTTGAGTTGCTCTCGCATTTGCATCCAATTCGCCATTCTCCCAACCGTCATAAGACTGTCTGTCGCTTAATTGAGGTCTGAAGAATTCTACTTTGAAGTTCTTTCTCGTGTGTTTCTGAGTCAGGTAATGTCCACCCGGTCCAACAGCCTTGATTACGTCAAATGCAAGTTTTTCCTCGGTGAAATCCATTCCTCTAATGTATCTTCCAACCATTCCGGCGATTTCATCATCGACCATAAATTTCTCATAAGACATGGCCATGTAATACTGAAGGATACCAGCGGAGTGCAACACAAAATTTATTCCTGTTGTTGAAGCTCCCAGCAAAGTCATCATCGATTCGTAACCAGCTTGCGTATCAGCGATTTTTGAATCTGTCAATCCGCCGCCCCCACGACTTGGAACTCCGTAGAACCTTGCCATTTGTGCGCTTGCAGATGTAAACAATGAACATTCGGGGTTCCCTATGGAAAGTGAACCTGAAGCCATGTCAGTAATAGCTGATGTTGAACCGTATATGACTGGTGTTCCCGGATTTATGCACTGAGTCAAAGTTATTCCTGCCAAAACTTCGGAGTTTTGAACTGACAGAGCGCCAGCCAGGCTGGCAGGTCCTGTAGATCCGGACATTACCAATGAAGCAATGACCATAGGCTGTCCGTATTCTGCATAAGCCATCAATCCACCCAGCATCCTGTCGTCAAACTTCAGCGGTGTGACTGAATTTACAAGGCAGCTAAGCGCTGGTTTTTCTTTTATCACGTCTAATCCGCCGTGAAGGATGGCTGTTAGTTCAATTACATCTTTTGCCTTTTCATAACCAGACGAACTTCCCATAAAACATTTGTCGGAATTCGTAATGTGACTGTACAACATTTTAAGATGTCTGATCTCGTCAGGAACGTCTTGTGGTTCAACTACGTTACCTCCAGTCATGTGAAGGTTTTTACTTGCCCCTGCAAGCTTCACAAAGTTGTCGTAGTCATTTAATGTTGCGTTTCTTCTCTTTCCGTTGGCATCGTGAATAAACGGCGCTCCATAGCCTGGCATGTAAATAGTATTTTCTCCACCGCAAACCAGGTTGTTTTCAGGATTTCTTGCATGAAGAACGAACTGAGCCGGTGCCTTGGCAACCATTTCCTCTACAAATTTTCTGTCGAAAAATACTCTGTGTCCTTCTACCTTCTGGCCGTTTTTCTTGAATACCTCTACAGCCGGATCGTATGAAAATTCTACACCGACCTCCTCCATGATCTTCATGGTATTTTCATGAATTGCCTGAACCTGTTCTTCAGTCAAAATATTGAATTTTGGCAACAAATTTAACACCTCTTTCTTATTTTTTATGATCTATCAATCATTTGTTATTCCAATTTTGATTTTTTATAATCCTCGTCCAAACCTTTGATTATACTGTAACACATTCCAAGCATTACCAGCATGAACGGGAATGCCGCTGCTATAGAAGCAGTCTGAAGCACCTTGAGTGCAGCAGTTCCTCCGATCAGGATCAATACTATGGTCAATGCTCCTTGTGCCAATCCCCATCCACCTCTTAGCTGTTTGCTTGGATCCATGTCTCCGCCGGAAGTCAACATTGCAAGAACATAAGTAGCGGAGTTGGCCGCTCCGATGAAGCATACAACGATAAGTATTATGGACAAAGGTCCTGTTAATGCATAAAGTGGAAGTTGTTCCAAAGTAGCAAATAATGCAGTTGTGTAGTCAACATTTATAGCAGCCTGGATGGCTCCACCTGAAAGACTGTCTAAATGGAATGCGGCTCCTCCATAGATGCCTAACCAAATCAACGAAAAACCTGCCGGCAACAGTGATACTGCTATCAAAAATTCTCTGATGGTTCTGCCTTTTGATACACGGGCTACAAATTGTCCTACGAAAGGAACCCAAGCTATCCACCAAGCCCAGTAGAATATGGTCCATCCGCCGACCCATCCCAGATTTCCCATCCAGAAAGTCTGACCGATAAAGTTTTGGAAATATTCTCCCAGACCGTTGACAAAATTATTCAGTATTGGCACCATTCCTCCGAAAAGGAATATGAAAATCATGAATCCAACTGACAACCAAATTTTTAAATTTGCAGTCATCTGCATGGCTTTGTGCAAGCCCGAGACAGTAGCCAGTGTAAATAGAACTGTTATTACTGCTATTATCAAGGATATTGTCAAAGGAGTCGATTCGATCCCCCAAAGATATTCAAGACCAGTAGCAATTTGGCTCGAACCCAATCCCAAGCTCGTTGCAACCCCGAATATTGTTGCAAATACTGACAGAATGTCTATGGTTTTTCCTATTGGTCCATGTATTCTTTCACCTATTATTGGATAAAAAGATGAACTGATCAAAAATGGCAAACCTCTTCTAAATTGGAAGTAGGCCAATGCCAAACCACCTATTGCAAATATTACCCAAGGATGTATCCCCCAGTGGAAGAAAGTAACTCTCATTGCTGTAGCCATGGCTTCAGCTGTTCCACCTTCACCTATTGGTGGTGAAAGATAATGCATCATGGGTTCTGCTACAGACCAGAACACCAAGCCGATTCCCATTCCACCACCAAATAGCATGGCGAACCATTGGAAATTTGTAAATTCAGGTTTGTCGTCATCCTTGCCCAACTTGATTTTGCCGTATCTGCTCATTGCGATCCCCAACACGACTACAATGAATATAGCAACAGAGAACAGGTACAGCCAGCCAAATTGATTGGTAAGGAATGCAAACACTGCATTAACAACTGTGTTCATCTGGGTTGGCAGAGCCAAACTGGCCGCCACGAACAGTAAGGTTATTATTCCGGATACATACAATACTGTTTTGCTTGAAGATTTTTCTGAGTTTTTCATAAAAGAACTCCCTTCATATTATTAAATTTTAAAATATCTTTAAAAGCGGATGTTCTTGCGTTCCCAACTTGGTTCCAGTCAGTTTATTTGAATAAGCGATGATTCCATCAGTTGTGGCTACTGCACTGTATACCCATGGTGCGTTGGCTATAGGACCGTATAGTATGAAATCTCCACCTTGTGTTATAGGATATGTGAAAACCGATCCGCCTGCTACTTGGAAATAAGGTGATCCTTTTTCTCTCATCTTCTTCCACAAGTACAACGCGTTTGAAGGAGCACAACCTCCCGGATATCCGTATTGTTCTTTAATATCGTAGATCGCCTTTGTAGTCCAGCTGCTGCTGGCAACGTCCAGTACGCCCGGATCTATCAAAAATTTATCCACTCCGGCTCTTTTGGCTGCGTTCAACAATCCTTCTGATTTTCCGTCGTTACCTGTCAACAAATCAACTCTTTTGTTGGGTTTTAGATGTTTTTTACTGAATGCCAACAACACTGCTGCTGTGACGCCGCTGTCTTTGATAGCCTGCAACTCGTCTTCAGAATAGTTTTCTTCGATCGAATTGTAAATGATTCTGTCTATTACTGCAGGATCATTAGCAAAATTTTTAAGTGCTCCCATTCTTACTTCAGGACTTGGGCTGTCAAACAAGATAGGGGTATCGGTGTGTTTAAGCACAAATTCTGCGTGTCTTGTCAGTGCTTCTACTGTATCTCCCAAAACATCAACTATTCTAGGATTTCCCGTTTCTGCACTTAGCTCCGCTTCTTTGTCTAAAAGTCTCTTAGCCTCGTCCTCATCAAATATGCCTTTTTCTGAATCTTTGACTATTTTGTGTCCCCTGTAAAATATGCTTCCGATCAAAACTGAAGGATATTCTCCAGGTTGACCTCCAACCTTGACTCCTGCAATGTCGTAAACGTGCTGATCTGCTGTAAATCTAAACATAATCTCTCTCCTTTAAATTTATTTTCTATATGTTGTTAATTTGGCCTGACTTTACTGTTGCGATTTGCAAATAATTCCATGGAAAGTATTTCTTCCACAATGGTATCTTCCCTGTTCGTTTCTTCTTCAAGAAAAGATTCCCCCACCAGAGGTTTTAATATTTCTTCGATTTCCATTATGATTTCTCCTGCGTATACGATGTCCCCCACAAAGTAGCTTCCGCTTTCGAATTTTTCAGCAACTCCCTTTATTCCCTTTTTACATGCTTGTATCACCTTTTGGACCTCCTGCGATCCAGGTCTCATCTCTGCAAAATCCTCTATGGTCCTTATAAGTTTATCTTCTTCCAGTGATTCGATCATTTTGGTTATACTTTTTAGATAATCCGTATTTGCTTCAGCGCCATTCATGATTTCCCTCCCATCATCACCTCCGCGTATTTGTATTGTTTATTGTTATTACAACTTCTTTTGACATTTACTATGATACTATCTTTGATTTTGATTGTCTGTAGACGATTACAACACTCTCAGGTAATATTTTGCACAAATTTATGCAAAAAATATAAAAAAGCCAAATCAGATTACAACTTTAGGTAATTTTTTTACCTTTCTCAATCTGTTTTGACTTTTACTCTTTTTAGTTCTCTGTGAGCCTTTTTACTAAATCAATGGTATCAAACAAATGATTTCCAAATCCATCCGCACCAATGGACTCTGCAAATTCGATGGTTACAGGCCCGCCGCCAACTATAACTTTGACCTTGTCTCTCAGCCCTGCCTCCTTCAATTTTGCCACCACCGACTGTTGTTCTGAAACCGTTGTTGTAAGCAATGCCGACAAGGCAAGTATGTCCGGTTTGTGCACCTTTACAGCCTCTACAAAAGTGCTGGCAGGAACGTCTATACCCAAGTCAATAATGTTGTATCCCTGACTCTCCAGAAACATCGATATCATATTCTTGCCAATGTCATGAAGATCGCCGGCCACTGTACCAATGACGATCAATCCCTTATCAAAAAATTTGCTTTGTTCCAGGTTTGCCTTTATTATGTATAGACTGGCGTGCATAGCCCTGGATGACATCAATACATCCGGTATAAAAAGCTCGCCGGCCCTAAATCTTTGACCTATCCCAACCATGGGCGACAATAAACCTTCCTCGATGATCTTTTCGGGATCTATACCCTGCAACAAGGCCATTGTAGTTTTCTCTTTCGTCCTTTGTGCATCCCCCTGGATTATGCCCTTTTGAATCTCTATTATAATATTTTCCATTGGATCCCGCCTTTATCAAACTATGGTTCTATATTGGGTCGGTGACATGCCTTCTTTTTTCTTGAATACCTTGGAAAAATAGCTGGCATCGCTGTAACCCAGCTTTTTTGCAATATAATCGATCTGAAATTCAGGATTTTTAAGCATCTTCTTTGCGTGCTCCAGTTTGACCATGGCTAGATAATCGGTTATTGTTATCCCTTGATTTTCCCTGAAAACCCTGCTTACGTAGCTGGGACTTAAATAAACTGAAGAAGCAATATCTTCCAAAGTCAGGTTCTGATCGTAGTTTGATCTTATGAATGCCTTGATATTTCTGATGATCATCTTGTTTTTACTGTATGTATTGGATTTGATTTCTGAAATGAACCCTTCGAGCATGTTCTCGGCTCCAAGATTTATCTCTTTCATGGTTTCGAGGCCATTCACCTTTTGGAGAAACTCAGTGCTGATTTCCAGGGTTGCGTCCATATCCGCTCCGCCTTCGATGAAAGCTCGCGAGAGAATTACACCCAATTCAAGGACCCTTGCCTTGTAAACACCTATTTTTGCCCCGCTGTTAATAAAAATCTCTCTCAGCAAACTCCTGAAAAGATCCATGATGTTCAGGTCTCCAATTTTTATTTTGCCCGTCAATTCCCTCTCTTTGTCCAACAGGTGGTTTGAACATTGTGCACTTAATTGCTCTTCCAAATACTTTCTGTTGCCGATCTCTTGATTTAGAAGGGTCTTTTGTTTGTCCATCTCTTCCTGGTGCTTGAGATTTTTCCATCCTGAATCCATAATATAGTTGGCTGTCATGTGCAAAAGGTCGGCAGCCCCTTGTACCTTTTCTCCTGAAACCACCTTAAGTTCTTTGGCCGCATCGAACAAGGCACCAAAATCGTCTATTATATTTTTGTTCATTTCTCTCAATTCGATCCAGAAAAACTCTTCGGGCTCCCACATCAGGACCTGACCGCAGATTATTGATCCTAAATGCTTGTTGTCGATCACTATCGGTGCCGCCCATTCTATAAGGCCTGCGGGACATCTGAAAATATACGGTTCTCCGAAAATTGCTGCCTGTTTGCCTGCCCTGGAGTACGCGCCCCTGCATCTATTGACACCTTTTTCCCTTTGTTTTTCCCAAATCATTTTGCAAAACTGACAATTCTTCTGGGCATCTTTTTTGGAAAAAATCGACCTGCCCTCAACGTCAACTATATTGGCAGTCAACCCCGTAGCTTTGGTGAAAGCATCCAAAATATTTTTTAAAAAGTCTTTATCTACGATTTCAAGCAGTTGTTTTCTGTTATTTTCCATAAGCCCCTCCCCATGGTATTTGAAACTTGCATATAATTCGACCAACAGCTCACATATTATATATATACTTTTTATTATAAGTTTCGCAATCGTCTATTTTGTATTTTAGGTAAAATTTTGCTTTTTGTCAAATTGTTATATAAGATCATCTATTTGCAAATAACCTTTTGAGTTATGATATCAGAATATATTTCCATGTCTTTCGCTTGGATCACCTTGACTACTTCAGTCAAAGGATCCGCTCCTGGATCAAATTTTAATAGAAGATTTTCATATTTATTCATGTACTCTGGGTTGTATGATACATTTGGGTAACCCTCGAATATTGCCACGTAAAATATGTCTGATTCCACCATGTCCTGGAAGAAATGACTTCCGTAAGAAAGTTCGGGCATGAATCCACCTATGTTGTATGAAAGTTCGCATATGGCTTTAACATTGCTTATTTCCGCAAAACTGACGGGTACACCCAAGGTGGGCGTGGTCGTTCCCCATCTTCCGGGCCCCATTATCATTACGATTTTATCTTTCAGCGCATTGTTGATAGTACCAATAGTCCTTGCAACGGAATATTTTCCCTGGTTGCCAAGTTCCATATAGCCTTTCGGATCCACGTGAACTATGTAATCCAAGGGCAGTCGGACGTTACCACCCATAAAGTTTCCTTTTATGTCGAACAGACACTGGCTCTTATCCGTAATTTCCGGCATCTCCACCGGATCTCCCGGTCCTTTGGTCTGTAATGGTCTGCATTGAACCAAGTTTATTCTATAGCCACCCTTTTGATCGAAATTGGCGGTAAATTCTATGTCCACGGGATAATCGTACAAAGTTTCAAGAGTTGTCAGCATATCTCTCATTTTCACGGGAAAATCCGACTCCTTCAACAACTTGTCAAATCCGAGAATATAGTTTCTTCTGTTTTTAAATCCCAATTCCTTCATCTTCTGGTTTGTTTTATAATCCGGCTTGGCGAACATACTTTTGTCGGTCCCCAAGTCCTTTTCAATAACATCCTCAAGAGTTTTTTCGGTCAGGATATTTTCTTTAAGATCAAGCAGATCTACCATTCTTTGGGAAAACTTGGACTCGTCCTCGTAGTCTAAAAGTGGGGACTGTTCCGGTCTGTCCAATGATATTATCCTTGGATAATCCCCCATGATCCTGTCCACGGCTCTGGTTCCCAATCCAAATACAAGCCTCAGCATTCCGGCATTTCTGTCGATACTGTCGTCCCAAACATAAAGATTGGAAGAGTTTCCGACACCTGCTATATGCGGAAAGAAGTAATCTTCGTGGTAATCTCCGGATACCCGCTGTACCAGTATTGCCATCTGTTCGTCCTTGTCAAACAATCCCCTTTTCAGCCTGTATGCAAGCGCTTCTTCTTTCATTGTGCTGGCATATATCCTCTTGACAGCATTTTCAAAGGCTTTATATCTTTCCTCGGGCGAACCTTGATTAACACAGAATACACTTTCATATTTGCCGGCAAACGCATTTCCAAAGTCATCCTCCAGTAATGAACTGCTTCGAACGATTATCGGTGATTGTCCGAAATACTCCAGCATCTGCTGAAATTGCTCCCGGATAACTTCCGGAAAGCTCCCTTCCAGCATTTTTTCCTTCAATATCTTTGCATACTCAAAATATCCAGACATCTTCTTTTGATTTCTCCTTAACTTCCACCATCCATTTTGAACTATGTAGGTGTAGAAGATGTCAGAGCCCAGATAAAATGAGTCGTGTTGCTCAAGAACTTTATCAAAATCATATTCCTGTCTTGTTTCCAGTATCTTCCTTGCTAAAAGCATTCCTACCGATTTGCCTCCTATGAAGCCTGTTCCGATCTGGCGTGTCTGCAAATTCAACAAATCAGCCAATGTCATATATTTTTTCACCATTTCGTTGATCCTGTCACTTCTTCCGATGATCAAGCCAATTATCAGATCCTTCATTTTATCCTGTTCTTCCTCAGACAGAAAAAGACTGTCTCTTGCCTCTTCAAACAGGTTGTTCCAATGGTCTTTTCTTTCAGGTTGTATGCCTGTAAATGAAAATATCTCCGCCAAGTCCGCACTGGCTGTAACGGGAGTAAATTCCGTCATCGTGGACTTGTGGGGTATGAACATGGTAGATGAGTATCTTTCCCAAACCTTGAGAGGGTGCACATAATAATTGTTTTTTATGTGATAGAGATCAAATAAAACCTGTGTGGTTTCTCTGATTCGGGCTATTGTCGAATATGTATGGCGGTTCCTGAGAAGGGCGAAATATGCAACAGTCTCCAGTTCGAAAAGATACGGACAAGTGATCTTGAAAAAGTTTCCAATCATCAGGTCAGAATGCCAAAATTGCAGCAGTTCGCTCAAACAGTCGAATATGTAAAACACCTCTTTACCTTCACTGGTGATTATGTCGTAAACCTGAGTCCCGAATGACTCGAACCCTTGATCCGGGTCCAAATCATACCATACTACATCAACATTGTTGTCGATGAGAGGCTCATGTTGACCAAAGTGCATGTATACGACTCTTCTTCCCTCCTTAAGGGATCTTTTTAAAAATGGAGCCACATATCCTTTGTAATCATAAATGGAATCCACTTGCCACACCACATTGTCACCCATTCGCAACATGCCTATAGCCTCGTCAAAACCTGTGATTCCAGTACTGACCTTGTTGTATGCCTTTGCCATAATTTCCCTCCATTCGGATCCAAATTCTCAGTACTCCTATATTTCCTATTTTATCAGAATATACTGAAAATTAAAATTCATAAAAAACAGCAGCCTTCATTTATGATATGATGGCTGCTTGATTTGTATTTATATTTGATTTAATGCCTTGTCCAAGTCCTCGATGAGGTCATCCACATTTTCAATTCCCACAGATAACCTGATCATATCAGGTCTGACACCGGCCCTTATTTGTTCTTCTTCGGTAAGTTGCGAATGAGTAGTGCTTGCAGGATGTATCACAAGAGATTTGGCGTCAGCAACATTGGCAAGCATTGAGAAAAGACTCAACCCGTTGATAAATTTTTTACCTTCTTCCGTTCCACCCTTGATTCCAAATGTAAATATGGAACCTACTCCTTTTTTGAAATATTTTTTACACAATTCGTTGTATTTGTTGTCTTTCAATTCCGGATAATTCACCCAGGATACTTTGGAATGACCATTTAAAAATGCTACTATCTTTCTGGTGTTTTCAACATGCCTTTCTACTCTGAGCGACAATGTCTCCAAACCTTGAAGAAGAAGAAATGCGTTAAATGGACTTATTGATGCTCCGGTGTCTCTCAACAACTGAACCCTGCATTTTACTATGTATGCCGCTGGTCCAAATGTCTCTGTGTAACTCACTCCATTGTATGTAGGATCAGGATTTGTTATCTCTTCAAATTTGTCATTCATGGTCCAGTCAAATTTTCCGGAATCAATGATCACTCCACCAATAGAAGTTCCATGACCGCCTATAAACTTGGTTGCTGAGTGAACTACTATGTCTGCACCATGATCGATTGGCCTGATCAGGTAAGGGGAACCAAAAGTATTGTCTACTATCAGGGGAATCCCGTTTTCATGGGCTATTTTGGCAACCTGCTCCAAATCTATTAGATTTATCCCTGGATTTCCAATTGTTTCAATATAAATTGCTTTTGTATTTTGATCTATTCCCTTTTGAAAATTTTCCGTTTCATCCGGATCCACAAAGTTGACTTTTACTCCCATTTTCGGCAAAGTGTTTGCAAAAAGAGAGTAAGTACCCCCGTAGAGCGTGCTTGCAGCAACAATATTGTCTCCTGCCTTGGCAATATTCAGCACTGCATAAGTTATAGCTGCGGACCCTGAAGCAACAGCCAATGCAGCAATACCGCCCTCAAGAGCCGCCATTCGTTTTTCAAAAACATCCGTAGTCGGATTCATTATCCGGGTATATATGTTCCCTGGCTGTTTTAGCGCAAACAGGTCTGCTGCATGTTCTGCACTGTCAAAAACGTATGATGTGGTTTGATAAATCGGCACGGCCCTTGAACCGGTCGTAGGGTCAGGTTCCTGTCCTCCGTGAACCTGCAGTGTTTCAAATTTGTAATCTTTGTTGCTCATGACTTCACACTCCTTTTCGGATTAATTTTTAAGATAAACTTTCCAGATCGAACGGTGTTTCCTGATAGACGTAATAATTCAGCCAGTTGCAAAAAAGGAGGTTCGCATGACCTCTCCATCTGACCACCGGATCTCTTCCGGGATCATCATCAGGATAATAGTTGACGGGCACTTTTATATTCAAGCCTTGAGAAATGTCTCTATCGTACTCGCTTTTAAGGGTATCCCCATCATATTCTGCATGACCTGTTACAAACACCTGCTTGTTATCCCTGCTTCTTACAAGATAAACTCCGGCAATATCAGACTCTGAAAGGATCTCAAGTTCGGAAATCCTTTCAATGTCGGATTTTCTTACTTCCGTATACCTTGAATGTGGCGCATAAAATTCATCATCGAATCCCCTTAAAAGCATTGTTGTATTGTTTGTTGGATGATGGGAAAAGATACCGAACATTTTATCCTTCAGCGGATATTTTTTAATGCCGTAATGGTGGTAAAGTCCTGCCTGGGCAGCCCAGCAAATATGCAATGTTGAAAATACATGGTTTTTGCTCCAATCCATTATCTCGGTAAGTTCCTCCCAATAGTCCACATCTTCATATTCCAACTTTTCAACAGGTGCACCGGTTATTATCATTCCATCATATTTCTTTTGTCTGATTTCATCAAATGTTTTGTAAAATGTTTCAAGGTGATCTGCAGATGTATTTTTCGACACGTATGTCCTGGTCTTGAGAAGGTCCACTTCCACTTGCAATGGAGTATTTCCCAACAAACGCATCAACTGGGTCTCAGTGATGATTTTGGTGGGCATCAGATTCAGAATTATTATTTTTAATGGTCTGATGTCCTGGTGGGCAGCTCTTTCCTCTCCCATCACAAATATATTTTCCTTGGCCAGCATATCGATGGCAGGCAAGTTGTCGGGTATTTTAATAGGCATAAAATCACTCCTCGATTATTTTGTCGTGCACTAAACAAATTATTCATATCGAAAAAGTAAGATATGAAATGTATTATAACACCAAGTATTAATTTTGAAAAGAAAAAAATAAATATATAAAGAAAAAACCGGGAAAATTATTCCCCGGGTAATTTCTGGTTACTCTCCCAGCAAAATGCTGTGATCCACAAGAGTCATTTCTTTTATGTGGCCCTTTACAGTTTTTCTTTCACCAAAAATATTTTCCAAGAAAACCTCTGTGTCGCTAGGAATTATCTTGTCTACCGACTCCATCACTAAAGTTTTTTCTCCATCAGCGCCCAATACGTAAACATTAGATTCGCACATTTTATTTTCCTCCCATAATATCTTTTAAAATTTTAATACAATAATCTATATAGTGAGGTAAAGGCTCGTTGACCGCACCCGCTATATAAATGTCGCATTTATTCAAAGGTACAAATATTTTTTTAGCCTTGCTCTTTGCTATGGCAGAAGCCATCTTGTCAGTCAATTCGCCGGTCATGGAATCAGGAACTAATATAGCTATGCTTCCCATAATTACATCCACATTTCCAGAATTGACCACTATGGCATTTTCTCCCGTGCCGCCTTCATTGGCTCCAGCCTTCAACATTGCCGCAGTTGCCAAAGCATTGGTTCCAAGTGCAATTACATGTGCATCCTGACCAAATTCCTGTCTAATCTTGTCAATAATGACCCGGCCTATTCCGCCGCCTTGTCCATCGATCACAGCTATCTTCATTTATGTAAACACCGCCAAACATTGATATTTTAATACATTATATCACATACTTCAGTTATTTTGCCCCTGTAAAATCAGCGGTCTTTCCAGGCTGCATTTTTCAAGCAACTCGTCATTTACCATTATATCTTTTGTTCTTCCATCTGCTACGACCGTACCCTGATTCATAACTATGGTTCTGTCGCAAACATCCAAAGCCATGTCCAAATCGTGGGTGGCAATTATTTTTGTGTGTGCAAACTCTTTCAAAATCCCTATAAGTCTTCTACGACTTTTTGGATCTAATGCTGCTGTGGGTTCATCCATGAGAAGTATATCGGGATCCAAAGATAACGCAGTTGCTATTGAGACAGCTCTTTTTTCTCCGCCGCTAAGCTTGTAAGGCGGCCTGTCCTTCAAGTGCAGTGCATCTACTTTTTTCAACGCCCCAATCACACGCGCGTCCACTTCTTCTTCGTTAAGTTTGTAATTTCTGGGTCCGAATGCCACATCCTCGTACACCGAATTCATAAAAAGCTGGTCATCCGCATTTTGAAAAGTCATTCCTATCTTCTGCCTAAGCAAGGGAAGTGTTTCTTTTGACAAATGAGTGTCTCCAATTATTATCTCTCCCTTTTGAGGCATCAATATACCCACCATCAAACTTAAAAGAGTTGATTTTCCAGCTCCATTTGCCCCTACTAATGCCACTGACTCACCGTGAGTTATGTTTATACTAAATCCATTTACCGCTTTTTTCCCGTCAGGATACATATAATCCAAATCTTTTATATCGATTTTATGATGACTCATAATTTCCTCCAGTTCATATTAATAAATCTAAAATCATGGTGATCACAGACAAACGGATAATTAAAAATCCTGCAAGGGCTATCAAAAGGAACAAATACGAACCTATTCCGGTGACGAAAGCTGTACCCATGCGAAAATCGCCGTCAAATCCGCGTAAAATCATGGCATCATAAACCCTTATACCTCTGTCATATGTTCTCAGCAACAGCTGTCCCAAAAGCGGGCCCCAAACATCGTGTCTGATCCCTTTCTGACCCGGTGCCCTGAGTTTGTACGCAGTCCAAATGCTTGCGGCCTCTTCCATTAAAACTGAAATATATCTATAGGTCAAAAGTATCAGCACAACAAATATTTTCGGCATCTTTAGGATCCTCATGCTGTGAGCAATATTTTCAATGCCCGTAGTTCCTACGAGTATTATGGCTGAAGAAACGGTCAAAACACCTTTAACTATCAAAGTCAGGAAAGAAATCCAGCCACCCGATATTCCGATCCCCAAAAAATATGTCATAATATCTCGGTCAAACACCGGATTAAATATTCCGACCCCCATTACAAAAGGCATTGCTACAACCACTCTTTTAATAAGTTCCTTAGCGGGCATTTCCGCCAAGCTCAACATGATCAATGGATAGGCTGACATTGCAATAACTCCGCCCAACTGATACTTCCCGAAGGAAACTACCAGGAGAATATAGATCAAAGTCACTATCAACTTGATGGTCGGGCTTAGTCGGTGCATCAAGGTTTTCTTTCTCGAAAACTCATCCAGATATCTAATTTTATATAAAGCACCGGTTATATTTGACATTTGAAATCTCCCGTTTGTTAAGATTTTATTCTCTTAAATACAGATATCAGTTTCCCGACTCCAAGAGCCAATACCATGGTAATTATACCACCGGTCACCCCGGAGAATGAAGTTCCGGAATTTCCCGCGCCTTCCGATGTTTCTTTAAATCCGTAATCCGGTAAAAAAGCTGTCTTTTCCTGAATTCTTGCGAAAAACTCGTTTACCGGGTTTGATCCTTCCAATTCTTCAGTTCCCGTGGTATTGAATATTGCCCATTCCAAACCGTCCGGATTTTCAGAAGCAAACCATGAAAGAAAGCCGCCTACAACTACGGTAGCTATCAGCACACCTACAATAACCTTTCTGATATCGATGTTTTTAAGCGGCTTTCTCTCGTTTGCGTGAGTTATGATCTCCGGTCTGGCATTCCAAACAAAAGACACTACAGCCGCAGTTATCAAACCTTCCACCAAGCCTATGGCCAGATGTATAGGTTGCATGAGCAATAAAAATGAAGTAAATGGCAGTTCAGTCTTTCCTGAAAAGAATGTTTGTAAAACAACGCTGAACGCTCCCAGTTGCAATGCTACAACTACCGATATGACCGATGCTGCGATCAGCCTCCCCCTGGTGTATTTGTTTGAGATTATTTTTTTGTAGATAAGCGGATATGCAACGTAGCAGGTGAAAAAACCCAAATTGAAAATGTTTGCCCCCAAAGCGAGCAAACCACCATCGGCAAAGAACAATGCTTGTATCAACAGTACCGATGCCATGGTCAAAAACCCTGCATGCCCCCCCAGTAAAATAGCCAATAACATTCCACCGCCAATATGACCACTGGAACCAGTTGCCGGTATGGTAAAGTTTATCATCTGGGAAGCAAATACAAACGCCCCCATGACTCCCATCAACGGGATCTTCCTGTCATCTAGATCTGTCTTTAGCTTATTTGCCGAATAAGCTGCTCCCCCCGAGGCTGCAGCCCACATGGCGCCACCCACCGCAGGTGATAATAAAGCGTCTGCCATATGCATTATCAACATCTCCTTTGATTAAATAATAAAAAACTCATGAAGACATACCCAAATAGGCCTCTTCATGAGTCTGGTTTCAAAACATTTCATTTAACGCAACTAAGATCTTCTTGATCTCTCTATACAAAATATAACACTTCGCTATTTATTTGTCAATGATTTTGATTTCGCTTTAATCGTACATCCCAAATGACGTGGGCAACTTGCAGCCATTACTAAAATATGCTATTCCCAAGTCAGGAAGTACCGCCAAATCTTCGGCATTAAAATAGTTGCTGATGTTTTGGTCGAAAAGGATGTTTGCTTCTGGTCCGAATTCGTCATCTCCAAGCCAACAGATAAACGTCATTGGAACATGGTCCACGATCATGAATTCCCTTCCGTCATCTCCAGTTTTAGTTTTTCTAAATTTATTTGGATCCGCAAATCTGAATAAATCTTTGTTTTCTTGAAATTTTTCAGCCAACTTGTCCAAGGTTCTTTTTTTAAAATTGGGATAATAAATTTGACCATCGGGTATTTCTTTGTAGGTTATGCACTTTTCTTCCAATGGTACATGCACCCCATTTCCCAGAAATCTCAAAACCAATATTCCGATCACGTATGAATCGACAACATCACCCGACTGATCACGAATGATCCCATCAGGCCAGCTGACTTTATATTTTTCTCCCATTATATGTATTTCAAATTCATTCTTGTCCGCATCATAGGGAACATGCAGTCTTTTTTCGATTTCCGACGGATCTCTCCTGCTGAAATTTTTTAAGGCATATTCAAAGGGAACCCTTCCCTGTCTGTCATCCATAAAATTTCCCCTTTACGTACTCTTTTCTACATAGTATAATTTTTTTGACAAAAATTCAACATAATAAGAAATTTTCATGTTTAAAAAGTATAAACTTCGGGTAAAAAAAAATTCATGGTGCTGCTGGGAGGTATTTAAAAAAGATGAAAGAAGTAAAACTATATACCTGGAGCTATTGCCCTTACTGTAAAAGAGCGATTGCCCTCTTGGACAAAAAGAAAATAGACTATGTAGAAATCGGTATTGACGGAGATTCTCAAAAATTTAACGAACTGTCTTTAAAAACGGGTCACAAGTCCGTACCGTTCGTTTTTATCAACAATGAATTCATCGGAGGCTTTGCAGAATTGAAAGCCTTGAATAACTCTTCAGCGCTGGATAAAATCCTGGGGAAATGATATAATTTCATCACGATTAAAAATCAAGACAACTGAAATCACTTAGGAGGTATTTTAATGAAAGACTTAAAAGGCACACAAACAGAAAAAAATCTATGGACAGCTTTTGCAGGCGAATCTCAGGCTAGAAACAAATACGATTACTTTGCCAGCGTTGCAAAAAAAGAAGGCTATGAACAAATAAAGGCGTTCTTTGAGGAAACGGCCGGCAACGAAAAAGAACATGCCAAATTGTGGTTCAAGTATTTAAAAGGCATCTCCACAACGGAAAACAATCTGGCTGCTGCCGCTGAAGGTGAAAATTACGAGTGGACAGACATGTACAAGGAATTTGCTGAAACTGCCAAAGCAGAAGGTTTTGACGAATTAGCAGAAAAATTTGAAGGAGTTGCAAAAGTCGAAAAACTCCATGAAGAAAGGTACCTAAAACTTTTAGCCAATATTAAAAGCAATACTGTCTTTAATAAACCTGAAGAACAAGTATGGGTTTGCCGAAACTGTGGTCACGTTCATACAGGAAGCTCCGCACCGGACGAATGTCCTGTTTGCGATCATCCTCAGGCCCACTTTGAGCTTAGATGCACTAATTATTAAAAAAAAGCGCCCAGGCGCTTTTTTTATTGATCTACTTTGCTGTAGAACCCAGATTGATCTTCATTTTGGTAAACAACCTTCCCAGCTGTTTGACTTCATCGGAATCAAATCCCGATAAGGCCTCTTCGCTTATGACATTCATGATTTTTTTTGTCTTCATAACTGTATCCCTACCGTATTCGGTGAGAAACACTCTGGTTACCCTTTTGTCTTCGTCGTCTTGAACCTTTTTTACGATACCGTTATTTTCCATGCATTTTAACATGGTCGTCAATGTAGATGGTTTGATGTTTATTTTTTTGGCCAGTATTTTTTGACTGAGTCCGCCTTCCTTTTCCAGGATAAACAGAAGGGGAGGTTGCCCGGGATAAACGTTTATCTCCTCCAGCAATTCATGAAGTCGTTTGTAATGATGTCTAAGAACCCCGCTAAATTCGTTGTAAACCTGATATTTCATGCTCAGTATGTCATCGCTCATCATTTCTCTCCCAATCTCATCGATTTTTATTATATAATTATAACATAAGCCAAACTTTAATTGTGAAACACAATTATTCTGATTTTTAAAAAAATTTATGATATCATGTATTTGACTTTCATTTTGTGAGGTGTTATATGAAGAAAATTTTATTTTACATTGCAATAGTCGCCGTTGTCGTTTTAATTGCCGGAAGTACCTTAGCCTACTTCTACTACAACTCCATGTTGGAGCCTGTCTCTGCAGAATGTGACCCTGTGGTATTTGAGGTAGAATCGGGTAGCACAGTGGCATCCATGGCACAGAGCCTGGAAGACAAAGGGTTGATAAAGAATGCTCTCGCTTTCAGGATCCATGTAAAGCTTGAAAATCATTTGAATCTGCAGGCTGGGCACTATGAAATCTCGCCTTCAATGAATATACCTGCTGTGGCAGAAAAGATATTTTCAGGAGACGCCGTATTTCCCGACACTGTTATCGTCACATTCCCTGAAGGGAAAACCCTTGACGAGATGGCCGAGATTTTCGCTAACCAAACCAATAATACCAAAGAACAGGTCATGGACATTTGGAACAGCGATGAATTTGTACAGAGCTCAATAGAAAATTACTGGTTCGTAACCGAAGAAGTAAAAAATCCTGATTTGAAATATCCTCTGAACGGATATTTTTTTCCAAATACTTATCATTTTAAAGATAAAGATGTTTCTCCTGAAGAAGCTGCAGAAATTCTTTTAGATGAAATGGACAGGGTTTTGAGCAAATACAGGGATTCCATAGATTCTACCGATTTGAGCGCACATGAAATTTTGACCATGGCTTCTATAATCGAATACGAGGCTATCTTTGACGAAGACAGACCTATTGTTTCCGGTGTTTTTTACAATAGACTTGAAAGCCGAATGAGACTTCAAAGCTGTGCCACGCTTCAGATGGCTCTTGGCATCCATAAGCAAATCTATTCCAATTCAGATATGGCCGTAGATTCACCTTATAATACATATCTTGTTGACGGTCTACCTGTCGGTCCGGGAAATTCTCCCGGTGAGCCATCGATTGATGCAGCAATCAATCCGGCCGAACACAATTATTTTTACTTCCTTTCCGATATTTACGGCGACAACAAGACATACTTCTCTGAGACATACGAGCAACATAACAAATTAAAAAACGAACTGCTGAAATAATTTGGTGCCCGATTTTTAACGGGCACCACTTTTTTTTGACTCCCAATACAACCAAGCAACTTTAGCGGTGTAATTTTGTCGAATCATTCCATCAGGGTCAATTTTGTTTTCAAGGTAACTGCTTAATCGATCCCACTCTTTTGCATCCAGTGACAGTTCCTTTCCATATAATTCCACAGCTTCTTCCAGAGTATAATTTCTAATTATAGTAGGATCAAAATAAAATATTTCAGGATAAATACCCATGTGCCAAAGAATATTGAAAGCAATATATATTTTGTTTCTGGCAGGGTCTTCCGGCTTGGATATTTTCAAGTGATCGCAGATATCACTTTTAAGATCTCTCCTGTAAACAAAAGAACTCAACATGCATACTTCCCTGCTGGCTTCGTTCATTTTCACAAGTTGCTCACCACTGCTGATTCCAGGAGTCATGGAAGCTACTACCACATCAAAGTTATTTTCCCAGCCAATCTCTTTCAGATTTATTTTTTCCCATGGTGCATTTATGAATTCAACATTTTCAATCCCCAATTTCGCAGCATTTTCTCTGGCATGAGTTATCATATTTTCAGAAATATCTATCCCCACCGCCTTTTCAAACTCTTTTGAAAGGTCATTTACGCATTTGCCAGGACCGCAGCCGATGTCCAAAACAGACTTTCCCCTTCCGTCAAAATTTTTCAAATCTAAAACCGTTTTAAGTTCGACACAATTGTCTCTGCCCCTGTTATTGAACTCATCCGCCCTTAGATTCCAATAATCCTTCAAGTCATCAAGTTCCTTCTCGTTGGGTTCTCTGTCCCACAACTTATAGAAATCATTGACATCCATTCTAAACCCACCTTTTCAATCAGCCATCTCTTTTAAACTCTCCAAATCCAGGATGGTGATTTGATTTTTTTTGTAATCTATAATACCTTCCTCTCTTAATTTTGCCATTTCTCGTGACATGGAAGGCCTTGAAACATTGAGAAAATCCGATAGCTCATTCCTGTTCATATCAAGGTTCAAAACCTTTCCTTTTGCTTTTTTCTGTTGATCTACAAAATATGCACTCAGTTTTCCCCTCATGCTTTTTATAGAAAGATATTCGACTTTTTTGTTGAGCATCAAAGCTCTGTTCGAAACTATTTTGAGCATATTCTGTATCAGGCTTTTATGCCACGAACACATTTTAGGGCATTGCCCCACTATGGCCGATTTGTCCAAAAGCATTACCGTAGTGTCTTTTGTTGCCTCAACCGTAACAGGATATATGGACTGATTCGAGAACGCTATCATCTCACCGTACATTTCGCCTGGATTTAAAAGGGATATCACTATTTTATTTCCCGCCATGTTTTCTTTGGTGACCGTTACCTGCCCTTCCAAGATGACTCCTATGGATATAAATGGATCTCCTGCCATGGCTATCAATTCATTTTTTTTGTATTTTTTTATTGCAGGTTTTAGACATGACAACAGTTGATCTATGCTGTAATCGTCGATATCTTCGAACAGTGGATTTTTTTCTAAAATTTTATAGTATTTATTTATCATATTATCTCCTCGTTTTTTGTATCTCCAGATACACAAAATATGAATTCATTATAATATAATGGGTATATAAATTGCAACCAAGGGATTTGTTAAATTTAAAGCTTGATATTTAAAAAACTTTAATATCCCACATACAAGGAGGAATTAAAATGCTGGAAAAATTATTCGGTTACACTTTGAAAACAGAAAAGACAATTGAAAAAATCGTTGATGATGCCAATGTAAACATCAACCACATGGTACTTCCAAATGGCGAGGGGTTACCTGAACATTTTGCCAACTCAAATGTATACATGATCGTAACAAATGGGACAATAACATTGCAATTGGACGAACAGGAAAAACACAGATATGATAAAGGAAGCATTATAAACATACCTTTCAAGACCAAGATGAATGTATTCAACGACAGCTGCGACCTGACAGAAATTTTCGTCGTCAAGGCACCCGCACCTTCGTCCATGAAATAAAAAACAAGCGCCTCACAAATTGATCGTGGGGCGCTTGTTTTATCCAAAAAATCTAGATTTTATTTTTTTTCTTTTCCTGATATTCAATAAAAACAAGACAAAAATCACAGCTACACTGGCATAAGAGGCCACTACCACACCTGGGTACGCAAATTCAAACTGAAATTGATGTTTGTAAATGATCCCGGAAAGTGTCCAAATATAAACAGCTCCGTAGACAATATCGTTCTTTTGTACAACAAAAGTCCCAATTATAAAAGTTGCAACCATCAAAATCAAGATAGTCCACAGTTCCTCTGATAATCCAAATCCACTCCACTCCAAATGAACAAGCAAAGCTGTAACATTTGCAATGGTGGCAACAGTTATCCAACCCGTATATAGTGAAAACGGGATCCCCACAAAAAATTTATTGTTTGGATCAGCAAATATATTTGAATGTATCTTATCGTAGATCAGCAACAATACAAGCAACAACAAAATCATGACGACGAGACTATACTCAACATAAAGATAATGCCATAAAACCAGCCACGCCGCATTCAATACGCAACTTATCAAAAAAAGCCACCCGATGTTTTCCACTACTTTTTTATCAGATTTTCTTCCAAAAAAATCATATCCATATACTACGAAAACAATCAAAAAAAAGTAGATCAATCCCCAGATCGAAAATACATATCCTGAGGGAGTGAATAGATTAGGGTAAAAATCAGAAATCTCGCCTGTGTTAAACCCATTTATAGGCAAAATGTTAGCCAGTGCATTTACAACAAGAACCAAAATCAAACCCAATGTATTTGCCGCTTTTAGTTTTGCGGGAACTATTCTATCGTTGAACACATAATCACACCCTTTTTTTTGAAATGATCCTGCTAACAGGATATGTCAAGGCGTAAACCAATATGGAAACCATTATTATTGATGCTCCTGAAGGAATATTGTACATGTATGAAAACCACATTCCTCCGATACTGGTAATAGAACCTATCAAAGTAGAGTATATCATAATTCTACCCAAATCTCGGGAAAAAATTTTAGCAGTTGCAATTGGGATGGTAAGCATGGCTATTGAAAGAACTATCCCTACGACCTTTATCAAAAAAACGATTCCGACTGAAATAGAAATGTATAATAAGTATTCCATAAAAGTTGTATTGATACCCAATATTTTCAGATACTCTTCATCAAAAAGATATCCTTTCAGATACCTGAAAAGGCTTATCGACAATAGGACGGTCATGAATGCTGTCAGCGCAAGTATCTTGACAAATCTTGATGATACTGTAAGGATATCTCCAAAAAGATAAGTCGTCATATCGGGAGGATATCCCGGAGTCAATGCTATGAATATTACTCCCAGTGCCATTCCCACAGCCCAGAACATACCGATAAGCGTATCAGCTTCAGTTGATGTTCTTCTCTTAATTGAAGCTATACCTAACGCTGCAGACACCGCAAACCCAACGCCCCCTATGAGAGGTTCTATTCCTAATAGAAATCCCAAACCTATCCCGCCAAAGGATGTATGCGCTATCCCGCCACTCATGCTTACAAGCTTTTTTTCAACTATTATGGTTCCTATTATACCGCATATGACACTGGACAGCAGTGCGCTGTAAAATGCATTCCGCATAAAATCGTATTCAATAAGCACTCCAATCATTCTTTTACGTCCTTTCTCCATGGTAGTGTTCGTGATTGTTTCTGCGTGAGTCTCCACTATATATTATTTTCTTGTTGAGCAACACTACGTGCCTCTTATTGTTGTTCAAATATTCTATATCGTGAGTCACCAGGATCACAGCTTTATCTTCATTAAATTTATGGAGGATCTTGTATATTTCATTTTTATTCTCGGCATCCAAATTTGCAGTCGGTTCGTCAAGAATCAACAAATCAGGCTCGGTGACCAATGCCCTTGCTATGAGAACTTTCTGAAGTTGTCCGCCGGACAACTCGCCAATCTGCCTATTTTTCAAAGTTTCAAGCCCTAATCTCTCAATAATATCATCGGTCAACCTTTTATCTTCCTCGGAATACCTGCTGAACATTCTTATTTTGGGTTTGATCCTGCCGGTTATTATCACATCATGCACGCTTATGGGAAAATTTCTGTCGAATTTAGTGTGTTGAGGTACGTATCCGATGCGCAGACCTTTTTTGATCTCTACTATTCCTGAAGAAGGTTTTACCAATCCAAGAATCGTCTTTATCAGAGTCGTCTTGCCTCCTCCATTAGGCCCGATTATGCTCAAAAATTCCTTATCGACAATTGAAAGGCAGACGCCTTCCAAAGCTTTTGTCCCAAAATATTCCACACTGATGTTATTGATGTCAATTATGTTCAAAGCCCACTCTCCTCACTTAGAACTTGTAAAAATGTATCTTTGATCTTCTTGAGATTTTCAATGTAGTCCGGCGCCAACGGTGCGAATTCCATCACGGTTCCACCGATCTCATCGGCAATAGTTTGAGCCTGCCCTTTATCGTGCTCCTGCTGGTAGAACACTACTTTTATCGAGTTTTCGTTGGCGTAATCGATTATTTCCTTTAATCTGGTTGCCGTTGCCTCCTTGCCTTCGGACTCGATTGGAACCATAGTTAAATCATAATCATTTGCAAAATATCCCAAGGATGGATGGTATATCAGAAACTTCCTGAATTTCAAGCCTTCCAGTGCTGTTTTTATATCCGCATCCGTTTCTTTCAGCTCATCGATATAGGCTTGCGCTCTTTCATGATAAGTTTTACTATTTTCAGGATCCGTCTCGGATAATTTGTCTCTGATGGCTTCAACCATGATCACAACTCTTTTGGGGGACATCCAAATATGGCTGTCCCTTCCCTCGTGTGTATGATCATCTTCATCTTCATGTGAGTGATCATCTGCAATTGCATCCACAGGTATTTCAGTACTATAATCGATGTGGGGATATACGTCGTCTACAATCTCATCGAGATGTACGATTTCCATATTTGGATTCAGATCTGCTGCCGTATCCAACAAACCTGCCTTTTCAGCTTCAACTCCTATGGCAAAATACAGATCTGACTTGCTAAAAACCATCATTTCCTTAGGACTCGGCTCATAGTTTTCCGGATTGCCTCCAGGCGGAATCATTGTGACAACATCCACAAGGTCGCCGGCGACCTCTTTAACGAATGTCTCTTGAGGAACTATCGATACTGCAACAACTACATTGTCAGCAGTATTGTCCAAGTTTTGCTGCCTGTCGCAGGACACAAGAAACAAAGCAAAAAATATTGCCAGTGATATATTGATGAATTTTAGTGTTTTCATATGCACCTCCAAAAATCTGTCATTTGCATTTAATTCTATTCTACTTTTTAAAAATTTCATCGTCAACTTAAAGGGTGAAAATCTCTGATCAAATTTCAGGACTTTGCCAATTTCACATTAATAAAGACGGTTTTACCGTCTTTAAAGAGTTATGACATCATAACCATTTTGAATGAATTTCATCATGGAAGGATGGCCTTTAAGATCATCCCCAAGGGGAATACCCAAAGTGGAATTGAATTCCAAAACTCCCATCTTTGCCGAACATGCTTTGCATATGCATTCGATCAATCCCAATTCCTTGGCTTTCAAGTACATGTTGTTTTTACTTTCTTCCAAGATTTTCGGCAGTAGAACCGCCTCTCCTTCAAAAACGATTTTTACCTCTCTTCCCTTTTCATGCATGTCTAAAGCATTTAGTAAAACATGTACAAAACACATTTCCTCACCTTTAAAAGCAAAGAATACAGTTTTTCCCATAATAGTCCCTCCTCAAATTCTATCTTTTTCAATGCGCTTGACATCTCTGTAAATAACCGGTGCAGTTCCGAAAAACACTTCCTTATCATAAGATGCCCGTTCCATCAACGACAGCTCCCTGGCAACCGTAGTTATGTTTCGTTTAGTATCGGGTTCTAGAATCCCTTGGATAGTTTCGCCGGTTTTTCTCCTGTAGTAACTATAATTTTTCCATAGACTGTTTATGATCTTATTTGTTTTCGATGGTTTTCGAAGCAAATCCATAATCTCTTTCTTGAAAAATTCTATATATTCTTCGTCGGGATCATGGTCAAGATTGGCAAGTTCATTTCCCTTTTCTCTTGCCCATGGCTCATCCAGCTCCTGGCAGATAAATTTGTACCTGTACCAAACCTCATAAATATCTCGTTTGTTTTTGATTTCAGCACTATCGATCCATAAAAATGCCAATAGCCTTCTCTTACAATCCCACCATTTTAAAGGGCTCTGCAAATCTAGAACAGGTATCAAAAAGTATCCTCTTTCAAATAGATGAGCGCCAAAAACCCCAGGTGGCTTTCCAATTCTTTTGTTTTTCAGGCTAGTCCTATAAACTCCACAGGAAGGACTGCCATCCAAATATACAAATGCCTTGACTTTTGATTTCTCCAAAATTTTTGCTCCAATATTGCATCCTTCAATGACATCTGAAGTCACATCCGATCTCGATCTTCCAATCACTCTTCCAGTACCGTCCCAAACATCTTTGCCGCTCTCTCCTGCTATATGAATGGGATCTCTCGGAACACCCAATCCTGAAAAGAGTTCCGGACAAACGGGAACCCAAATAAATGAACTTTTGTCCCTTCCCAAGTTGTCCAACATGTTCCAGCCTTTGCCATTATATCTTACTGGACTGCCCATACAACAAGCACTTATACCAAGTACCGGCTTTTCCGTATACAAAAGAGGTCCTTTATCCATATACAAAGTTCCCACCACCTATCTGCTCATTTGTGTTTAATAAATGTTCCCTTGTCGAGCTCCTCAAACGCCAATTGCAGTTCCTTTTGAGTATTCATTACAATAGGCCCGCCCCAGGCTACTGGTTCATTAAGTTTTTTACCTGAAAAAACAAGGACTCTGACGTCTCGGTCACTTGCTGCGAATTCAATGAAATCGCCGTTTTCGTATAAAAAACCTGTGCGTTTTGGATATACTTTCCCCTGGAAATTGCCGTTGCCGTCAATTATAAAAGCAAAAACCGTATCATCATGTCTGGTATTCAACTTAAACGTTTTTCCCGCTCTAACAATTACATCTAAAAAAATCGGATCCACTGACAGGTCTTCAACCGGACCCTTGTACCCATTGTAAATACCTGCAATGATACGCACTTCGCAAATTCCATCATTTCTAGCCAACACAACATCTTCTTTTCTTATGTCTCTATACGCTGGTTCCGACATCTTTTTCTTTGACGGCATGTTTACCCATAACTGGATACCCAGCATCCGGTCGCTTGCTTTGGGCATCTCTTGATGAATTATCCCGCTTCCCGCACTCATCCACTGAAAGCATCCTTCGTCTATGGTTCCTGAATTGCCCAAACTGTCGCCATGTTCTATTTTGCCGTTCAGCAGGTAAGTTACGGTCTCGATCCCTCTGTGCGGATGCCACGGAAAACCTTTTATATAATCTTGGGGATCTGTAGAGTCAAAAGAATCCAACAACAAAAATGGATCCAGATCTTTTACCTCGCCGTGAGCAAACACTCTCTTCAAGTTGACCCCTGCTCCATCTCTACTATCTTTCCCATGAATTTTGTTCTTGATTTTCCTCTCTATTGGCATGGTGCCACCCCCTTTCATATGAATAATACGCCATGTTGTCTAGATACCCGCCTTTGTGCAGAAATAAACTTTACAATTATCAATGATTTTATATATAACACCCTTTTTTAAATAATATATACACTTAATTTTAATTTACCCGAATAAATTTTTCTGGTATAATCAATTTATCAATTAAACATAAGAGGTAGCCATGAAAACATCATATCGATTATATATTCTTCTGACTGATACAGGTACTGTTTTAAACAGACTGATAAAAATGTACACCAAAGATCCTTATAACCATGTATCTATCGGTTTCGACAAGGAATTAAAGGATCTCTACAGCTTTGGAAGGAAAAAAACCAACAACCCCATCATCGGTGGATTTGTCAAGGAGAATATCAACAGCGGGATACTTTCGAATGCAAACTGTGCTGTATACGAAATGGATTTTATAAGCCCCATTCAGTACTGGAAAGTCCGTGAGTACATTAAACAGTTTGAACTCAACAGGGATAATTACCGCTATAATCTATTAGGATTATTCGGTGTTATGTTCAATATCAACATCGAACGTTGCGATGCGTTTTTTTGTTCACAATTCGTAGCTTCTGTATTTGAGTACAGCAAAATACCCTTATTCAATAAACCTTGTGTATTTGTCACTCCAGGTGATTTTCTGGAATCTCCGGCTCTTAGACTTGTTTACACGGGAAAAATGTGTGATTACAGACACTTCATATCCATCGGGGGAGGAACAAAAAAATTGAATTTTATCGATGATATACCGTCTCCCGACTTGGCAGGACTATTGCAAAGCAACTAAAATAAACCCCGGAAAATTCCGGGGTTTTCTTGCGTCCTAAATCAAAAGGCCAATGGGGCAATGATCCGATCCCATAACGTCAGAATAAATTATGGCATCTCCCATTTCTTTTTTAATACTTTCCGATACAAGAAAATAGTCGATCCGCCATCCGGCATTATTTTTTCTCGCATTGAACATGTAAGACCACCAAGTATATGCACCAGTTACGTCTGGATAAAAATGTCTGAACGAGTCGACAAATCCTGCTTTCAACAATTCTCTAAACTTTTCTCTTTCATCGTCTGAAAATCCCGCATTTTTTTTATTGGTCTTGGGATTTTTTAAATCAATTTCCGTATGAGCCACATTTAAATCACCGCAGAGTATCACTGATTTTGATTCCTTTAGAGTTGATAGATATTTTCTGAAATCATCTTCCCATTTCATTCTGTAATCAAGACGTGCAAGTTCCTTTTGTGAGTTAGGGGTGTAAACATTCACCAGGAAATAATCTTCAAATTCCAACTTGATCAATCTGCCTTCCCTGTCATGTTCTTCTATTCCCATGTTGTATTCTACGGAAATCGGTTTTTTCTTGGTAAACACCGCCGTTCCCGAATATCCCTTTTTATCAGCATAATTCCAGTAGGCATCATATCCATCAAAATTCAAATCCACTTGCCCTTCTGACAGTTTGGTTTCCTGCAGGCAAAATATATCCGCATCTTCATTTATGAAGAAATCTTCAAATCCTTTTTTTAAGCATGCTCTTATTCCGTTTACATTCCATGATATAAGTTTCATCAAAACATCTCCTTCCGTCGTTTCTATTATTATATATCTATTTCAAAAATTTTAAAACTTTTTGGTTGCCTTGTGGGTATATATAATAGGATGGCAAACATCAAAATCATGTCATGTTTCGGCATTAAAAATATACAGTGGAGGGCTTATTATGGAAACTGAATTGATCGAACGCATAAAAGGTGGATAATTAAAAAAAGCCCAACTGGGCCTTTTTTAATCAATAAGTTATTTTCCAAATAGATTAACAGCGGCATATTTTTCATATTCCAAAGCCAAACCTGCTGTCAGGGCGCATGCACCAAAAAATATGGTTCCTCCTTGGGGAGTCATGATGATAAAATCGACCATTCCATGAGACAGTATCAATATTTGAACAGCTCCAAGCAATGGAGCCACTCTATGACCCCTCCTTAGAAGCATCAAAAGACTTTTGTATGTTGATATTTTCATTATGGTGTACAATATAAATCCAATGGATCCAAAAAACACGAGTGTGGTGATCCATATATTATGCCCGTGGATATTTCCAATATTTTCTAAAATGCCCATCATTCCCCATCCAAAGAACGGTTTGACCCTGAACATTTCCAGACATTGGATCCACAATCCATTTCTACTGTTCAATTCGTGATTTACTTCCGGAGATAGCAATGCAAGAACTACAATTGCTAAAAAAACTCCCAACAATGCCTTTTTTGTCCTTTTTTTCCTTGTAAAGAAAGCGTATGCAAGCAGGGCAAACAAAAGTCCCAAAGTAGCCCCTTTAGATCCTGTAGCCACCACCGCCAAAGCAAATACGGCAATGGATGCCAAATATTTCTTCCTATTGTCCTTGTTCACCTCAATCAAGTATATTGCAACGAGAACCATGAACGCAAACCATCCCCCAGCAACATTGGGATTTCCAAATGTGGAATATATCCTGAAATTTTCGGCTTTTGGAACGTAGTTGGGGCTCCAAAAATAATTTGCTATCCAGGTCATATCGTAAAAATATGAGGCTAGCTTCTCGACTATACCCAAGATCCCGATTGGAAATGAAACCTTCCAAATCAGCTTGAAAAGCCCTTCAACTGAATTTTCCGTTTTGTAATTGTTTTGAAGATATATTCCCATTCCCCAAAATGCCAGCATCCCTAAAGAAGAAAGAGTTGACAGAAGGCTTTTATTCATTGCCCCTGTCAATAATGCCAAAACAAATAAAAGAAACAAGCTTGAGTTGTACGGTGTAAGTTTTATGGTGTACTTATTTTTTAAAGCAAGTGATCCTGAAGCTATAATCGGCAAAAAAGCCAAATAAGGCGATATGACAATTAATATTATTCCTATAAGCATATTTTTTCCTTTTCACATGAAATGTCATTTATTTTGTCTAATTGACTCTACTCTGATACATTTTAGCTTTTATCAACAATGTTTTCAACTGATCTTCATATTGTTTACTAAAATTTTACTTGATAAATTTACCGTTTTCTCACGCTTACTTCGCCTGAATCCAGAATTCCAGTATCTCCATTCTCATATCTTACCAACAAGCCGCCGTTATTCTCAATTCCCAGAACAGTTCCCTCTCTATTCCCATCATGTCTTATCACTACAACATCCTTACCTGTCAAATAAGACTTTTCCCTGTATTCTTCGATAACTGAATCAAATTCATCGTTGTAGTAAATATCTTCAAAGTTGTTCAAAAACCTTGCTGCAATTTCATTTCTGTTTAAATCAACTTTTGCAGATTCAGACATAAATGCAGCCGTATCTTTTATTTCATTCGGCAAATCCTCACTTTTGCCTGTAACATTTATTCCTATTCCCACTATCACATACTCAAGTGTCCCGCTCTCCATTTCCAGAGAAGCCTCGGTCAGGATCCCTGCTACTTTTCTGCCATCCACAAATACATCGTTCACCCACTTGATCTGAACATTTCCGGAAACGAATTCTTCAATTGTTCTGGAAGCAGCAACAGCCGCCTTCACTGTAATACTCAAAGACTGTGCAGGGTCGGATTTAGGTCTTAACAATATACTCATATATATTCCCTGTCCCTTTGGTGAAAAGAATGTCTTTCCTCTTCTTCCCTTGCCCTTAAGTTGTTCTTCCGAGATTATTGCCGTTCCTTCCGAAGCTCCATCTTTTGCCAGTTGTTTAAGCATATCATTGGTGGATTCCACCGATTTGTGCAGATACAGTACTTTACCTAATTTTTTAGTGTTCAAATTGTTGCCGATCAATGTTTCTGATAAAATGTCCGACAAATATTCCAAATAATAACCTTTATTGGGCAGAGATACCACAGGGTGTCCATCTTCTGCCAATTTTTTAATGTTTTTCCAAACAGCACTTCTGGTAATGCCCAATTCTACTGCCAGTTCTTCCCCGGAAAATACTTTTCCCGGGTTCAATTCAAAAAATTCCAAAATCTTTTCTCTGTTTGTCATTATAACCTCCAAGGTAAAGTTTTAGCGCTTCGATACTGATATCCTTCTTTAAAAAGCGGCTTCGCCTTCATGCGACAGCCGCTTTCTTTCTATTTTTTGTTTTCAAATGTAAGTTCGTCATCAATATAATCTACCAGAATTGATTGTCCTTTATCAACATTTCCCATCAACAATTCTTCCGACAGTCTATCTTCGACTTCTTTTTGGATCGTTCTTCTCAAAGGTCTCGCACCATACTCCAGGTTTGTACCTTTTGCTGCAATATACTCTTTGACCTTAGGCGTAAATTCCAACTCGATATCCATATCTTTCAATCTCTTCGACAGTTGATTCAAAAGAATGTCGATGATATCCCCGATGTGTTTGTCATCCAACTGATGGAAGACGATCACTTCATCGAGCCTGTTTAAAAACTCTGGTCTAAATGTCCTTCTGAGTTCCTCCATCACATTGTCTTTCATCTTGTCGTACTCGTCCAAGCTTTGATTTTCTGAAGCTGAGAACCCAAGAGTTTTTCCCCTTTTGATCGTATGAGCACCCACGTTTGATGTCATTATAATAACTGTGTTCTTAAAGTCCACAGTTCTGCCCTTGCCATCTGTAAGACGTCCATCTTCGAGTATCTGAAGCAATATATTAAAAACATCCGGATGTGCTTTCTCGATTTCATCAAGCAAAATCACAGAGTATGGTTTTCTTCGGACTTTTTCGGTCAACTGACCGCCTTCGTCGTAGCCCACATATCCCGGTGGTGAACCTATCAATCTTGAGACTGCATGTTTTTCCATGTACTCGGACATGTCAACACGAATCATAGAATCTTCATCGCCAAACATTATCTCCGCCAAGGCTTTACTAAGTTCTGTCTTACCTACACCGGTAGGTCCCAGGAATACAAATGAACCAATCGGCCTTTTAGGATCCTTCAATCCCACCCTGGCTCGCCTTATGGCTCTTGAAACTGCTTTCACAGCTTCATCTTGGCCGATGACTCTTTTGTGCAGGATCTCTTCCATATTCAGCAGTTTTTCCGATTCTTCCTGAGCCAATTTTTTCACAGGAACTCCAGTCCAGCTCGACACGATTTGAGCTATGTCATCTCCTGTTACTTCTCCGGCAGCACCCAAGTCGTTGTTTTTTTTCCACGATTGTGTCACTTCATTCAATTTTTTCTTTGCCTTGTTTTCCAGATCTCTGATTTCCGCTGCTTTCTCATAATCCTGAGACGCAACCGCCTCTTCTTTCTCATGCTTGTATTTTTCGATCTCTTCTTCAAGATCCTTTATGTCCGGTGGTGCAGTCAACAAACTAAGCCTTATCTTTGAAGCTGCCTCATCTATAAGATCTATGGCTTTATCCGGAAGGTACCGATCATTGATGTACCTGTCGGATAGTTCAACTGCAGCCAGTAAAGCTTCATCTGTTATGGAGACCTTGTGGTGAGCTTCGTATCTGTCTCTTAAGCCTTTTAGTATCTCTAGGGCTTGCTCTTTTGTGGGTTCTCCTACTTCCACAGGTTGGAACCTTCTTTCCAAAGCAGCATCTTTTTCCACATATTTTCTATATTCATCCAAAGTAGTTGCTCCCACTGCCTGAAGCTCTCCTCGAGCCAATGCAGGCTTAAGGATGTTCGAAGCGTCTATTGCCCCTTCTGCAGCCCCTGCTCCTATTATGGTATGCATTTCGTCGATGAACAAGATTATATTTCCGGCTTCCAATATCTCTTCCATGGTGTTTTTCAATCTGTCTTCAAATTCACCCCTGTATTTGGCTCCAGCAACCATGGATGACAGATCCAAAGACACTACGCGTTTATCCTTAAGGTTTTCAGGAATGTCACCTGAAGCGATTTTTTGAGCCAATCCTTCTGCCACAGCTGTTTTTCCCACTCCAGGTTCACCGATCAAACACGGGTTGTTTTTAGTTCTCCTGCTCAATATTTGTACGACTCTCTCAATTTCCTTTTCTCTGCCAATTACGGGAT
Source organism: Alkalibacter mobilis (assembly GCF_015594845.1). Taxonomy (GTDB): domain Bacteria; phylum Bacillota; class Clostridia; order Eubacteriales; family Alkalibacteraceae; genus Alkalibacter; species Alkalibacter mobilis. Next base: position 115,283 of record NZ_JADNRK010000005.1, read on the forward strand.
CAAGCCTTCCTTCGCTGGCCATCACAGTCAAGTCCCTGCCGTATTTGTCCAAATTCTTTGTATTACTGTTTTTGGCCTGTTGAGCTTTGGGTTGCTGCGTTGTTGTGGTGTTCATCAATTTTATGATCTCTTCCCGAATTTTTTCAAAATCCAAACCCAAATCGCCCAGCAACTTGGCACCGATACCTTCGCCTTCTCTTACCAAACCGAGAAGAATGTGTTCTGTTCCTATGTAACTCTGATTGAGGGCTCTTGCTTCCATTAGACTCAACTCAAGTATTTTTTTTGTTCTTGGAGTGTATCCGATTATTTCATCTACCGGCTCGTCTCCTCTTCCTAATAATCCTTCGATTTGTTTCATTATTTTATCATATGTCACACCCATATTCTTCAACGCCAGTGCTGCTATTCCTTCACCCTCTTGGATCAATCCCATCAGCAGGTGTTCAGAGCCGATATAATTATGATTTAGTTTTTTTGCTTCCTCTTGCGACAACATTAAAACCTTTTGAGCTTTTTCAGTAAATCTTCCAAATATAGCCATTTTAACTCCTCCTAATCCATTATTAATTGATTTCTAATATGTTGTGCTCTTATTCTATCTCTGTCAGCATCTTCGATGCCTATTTTATATGTTTTAGCCAATATTCCCGGTTGAATGTCGGACATCAGTCTATTAATTATGGATATGTCTTGGTCAATCAGTTCCAAATCAGAACCCAACCTTACCAAAGACAACAGCTTCAGGCTTTCTTCAGGATCCATGGTCCTGGCATTGGTCAATATTCCATATGCCCTGAAAATTTTATCTTCAAGGAAGATCCTGTTATTGTGTAAAATCTCATAACGGATGTCCCGTTCTTTTTTTATTATTTCCTTTGCAACATCATGAAGCGTATTTATGATTTCCTGCTCGGTCACGCCCATGGTATTTTGATTGGAAACTTGATAAAGATCCCCCAGCGCCTGGCTGCCTTCACCGTAAATCCCTCTGATAGTCAATCCGAATTTAGCCAATGTCATGGTCATAGTGCCAATTTGGTTGTTCAATGTCAACGTGGGTAAATGAAGCATAACGGAAGCCCTCATTCCCGTTCCGGCATTGGTTGGACATGATGTAAGATACCCGTATTTTTGGTGATATGCAAACTCTACACATTCTTCCAACACGTCATCCACCTTGTTTGCTGTATTATAGGCCTCCTGGAGCTGAAAACCTTCTTTGATGCACTGTATCCTGACATGGTCTTCTTCATTGACCATAATACTCACATCTTCGTTTTCGCTTATGAAGACAGATGCTCCCCAATGTTTTCCCAGCTCGGGGCTGGTCAGATGTTTTTCGACCAGCATCTTCTTTTCACCGGCATCGATCTTACCTATCATAATTTTCTTAAACTCAGTGGTCAGTGTTTTTTGATTCATCAAGCAGCTCTCAACAGATTCGACTACCAGCATTGCTCTTTTTTCCGGCAACAATACTGGAAAGGGCATGTTTTTTATATTTCTGGCCAATCTTACCCTGCTGCTGATAACGATGTCCCTCTGTTTGTCTTCATTTCTCCAAGATACCATTTCATGCCTCCCAAATCAGCCTTTTGAGTTGACCCCCTTGGCCAATTCTTTTATTTTATCCCTTAATATGGCAGCCTCTTCATACTCTTCCTTTTCAACTGCTATTTTCAATTGCCTGTCCAGATCTTCGATCTCTCGTTTTCTAACAAGATCTTCATTGCCATTTTTGATCATTTTCCCCGTATGAACATTTTTTCCGTGCATTCTCTTTATCATCGGTGCTATCATGGGCTCAAAAGCATCATAGCAGTGTTCGCATCCAAATTTACCGTGTTTCTTGAAAAATTCATAGGTCATGCCGCAATGATCACACGTCAAATCTTCATCTTTAACTGCTTTTTTGTTTGAACCTGCAATATCTTCGGTTAAATTCGTAATGAAATTGGTGTAATCGAAAATATTCTTGCCTATTTGCTCCAAGGATGTACACTGATCGCATAAATGCATTTCCTTCTTTTTTCCGTTGATTATTTTTGTAATATGTATTGTGGCTTGTCTCTCATTACAGTTTTCGCATAACATAGCGATCACTCCCTTCGATCATTATTTTCCCGACTCCCGGCGATTACCTTGTAAACCGTACCTCTGTTTAAATTCAGCAGCTCTGCTATTCTCCTGATTGAGAAGCCGCCCATATTTCTGGCCAGCAATATCACTTTGTTTCTATGAGCGATATTTTCTTTATACCCAAGTTGGTTTAAATCAATATGGTTTTTTTTAAGATATTTATCGATCTCCAAAACCACGGATCTTTCGACACTTTCCTCAAGATCCAGAAATATCTCCCCGGTTTCTTCAACCATGTAAACTATAAACTTTTTCAGCGCTTCTTTCCTTTGACTTGAAAAAAGCATGAGGATCGTATCCTGGTTGATGAATTTTTCTCTGGAATCTTTCAAATACTCGTTATAACTGCTCCAGGGATAATCACACTGCCTATTTACATAACCACTCTTGACAGGATTGTTATGGACAAACCTGATCATCTGCAAAAGTTTTTTATGATCTTCAATAGCTTCGCTTTTAAAGCGGTCGTAAAACACTTGTCCCCTTGAATCGTACTTTTTATTGTAATATACCGCATAAGCAACATTTATCCTTTTCATGACATTGGAGATATCTTCCGATTGTTCTTGAATTATAAAATGTCCGTGATTGTTCATTATGCAATAGGCGTATAGGCTGATCAAATTATCATCCAAGACTCTTTTTACGATTTCCAACAACTTCTCTTTGTCACTTTTGTCCTGAAAAATATCGCTTTGAGCGTTTCCTTGGATCAATATATGATAAAATCTGCTTTTACTAGTTTCTCTGGGATTTCTTGCCACTATATTCACCCTTTCGAATCGCACGGTTGACAACAGGGACGGTTCTATCTGTCAACTTAATTTTATCACATAATAAATAAATGTAAAGAAAAATCCCGAACAATTAAATTGCCCGGGAAATATTATTTTATTCATTTGATTCTTCATGAGCCTTTTCTATTACTTTATCGGCAAATTGGGTCGGCAGCTCTTCATATCTGGTAAACTCCATGGAAAAATCTCCTCTGGCATGAGTCATGGATCTTAATTCCGTAGCGTATTTAAACATTTCCGCATATGGAGCTTCTGCAATTATCTTTTGCTTTCCATTTTCTGTTGGCTCCATTCCCAAGATCCTTCCCCTCTTTTTGTTAAGGTCCCCCATAATATCGCCCATATAATCATCGGGAACGGTAATTTCTACCTTATAAATTGGTTCCAGAATTACCGGATTTGCTTCCTTTAGTCCTTTTTTATAAGCAAGTGACGCCGCCATCTTGAATGACATTTCATCAGAGTCCACTGCGTGGAATGAACCGTCGAATAGAGTGGCTCTCAATCCCACTACAGGATATTTTGCAAGAACCCCTTCTTTTATACAGTCGCGAAGTCCCTTTTCAACTGCCGGTATAAAGTTTCGAGGTACCGCACCTCCAACTACCTTGTCTACAAACTCAAATTCAATGTCTGTATCGCCAATTGGTTCAAAATCGATCCATACATGTCCGAATTGCCCTCTGCCTCCCGATTGCTTTTTGTGTTTGCCTTCAGCAGTAGCCTTCTTCTTGATAGTTTCCCTGTAAGGTATCTTCGGTTCTGCCAAACTAACCTCTATGCCAAATTTATTCTTGAGCTTTTCGCATACGATCTCTATGTGCATCTCGCCTAACCCAGAAATCAAAGTCTGTTTTGTCTCGGCATTTCTTTCTACATGAAGAGTCTGATCTTCTTCCTGAAGCTTTGTAAATCCACTGCCGATCTTGTCTTCATCGCCTTTGGATTTTGGTTCGACACCCAGTGAAATGACCGGTTCGGGAAAAACAAGTTTTCTAAATTCGACTGGATCTTTTGGATCGCATAGACTGTCTCCTGTCACAGTATCCGTCAACTTGGATAATGCGCCCATATCTCCTGCCTGAAGACTTTCAACTTCTATTTGCTTCTTGCCTCTCAGGATATATATATGGTTTACTTTTTCCTTTTTATTCTTGTTTACGTTAAGCAGCTCCATTCCAGATTGTAAAGTTCCGGAAATCACTTTAAAAAGTGACAACCTTCCAACGTATGGATCCGCAATAGTCTTAAATATCTGTATAGCAACAGGGGAATTGCTGTCATATTTTTTAATTCCTGATTCACCGCTGTTTTGCCTGTCGTACATTTCACCCAGGGTGTCTTCCGGCGAAGGGAAATATTCTATTAACATGCTTAAAAGAGTTTCCACCCCTATGTTCAATGTTCCCGATGTACATAAAACGGGAATCAGCTCTCCCTCAAGAACTCCTTTTCTAAGCCCTGCATGGATTTCAGAATTAGTCAGTTCTTCTCCTGCAAAGTACTTTTCCATAAGATCTTCGTCAGATTGAGCAACCGACTCCATTATCATTTCTCTGAATGGTTCCAATTTAGCCTTGAGATCGTCTGGGACGGGCATGTCAAAACATCGGTCACCCTTTCTTTCGCGGCCTTTCATGTCAACGACATTGATCACTCCGTTAAATTCAGGACCCTCTCCGAATGGAAGCTCGAAAGGTACCACCTTATTTCCGAATTTTTCCTTTAGATCTTCCATAATTTTTTCAAATTTTACATTTTCCCTGTCCATCTTGTTTACGACCAAAACAGCGGGAATTTTTTCATTTTCTATCATTTCCCAAGACTTTTCAGTTCCAACTTCAATTCCTGACAATGCGTCAAGAACCAAAACCGCACCATCAGCTACTCTTAATGAACTGCTTGCTTCCCCCAAAAAATCAAAATAACCGGGAACATCAATTACATTGATCTTATGTCCCCCGTATTCCAACGGAACAGTTGTAGCATTTATTGATATCATTCTCTTGGTTTCTTCACTGTCGTAATCGGAAATTGTGGTTCCGTCCTCCACCCTTCCCATTCTGTCGATAATTCCTGCATTGTACGCCATAGCTTCCGTCAAAGTAGTCTTTCCACTGCCGCTGTGCCCTAGAATTGCTACATTTCTGATATTGCTTGTTGGATACGTTTTCATTGTTGCTCCCCCTCGCCATTGATTTTTGTTTTGTGTACATATCCATGTTACATGCAAAGAAAATCTAATATTGCTATTATTTTATAATAATTCCGACACTTTTTCCATAACTATCTCAAGAGTGATCCGTCAATAAGTTATTTTTTCTCTCAACTTCTTTATAATTTTTTTCTCCAAACGTGATATCGTCATTTGGGAAACGCCCAACTCTTCGGCGATGTCGCTTTGACTTTTATTGTTGTAGTATCTGTCTACTATTATTTTTTTGTCATATTCGTCCATTTCATCAAAAATGTTTTTTATTAAATCCTTGTCCTCAACTTCGGATATATTCGTGTCTTCTATCCCCAAGACCTCAAACAATGACAAATCATTCTCATCTTTTGAGTTGCTGATCCTTACATCAAGGGATGTAGGTGAGTAAGCATAGCTGCCTTCCATAGCCTCTATGACCTCTTCTTCAGAAACTTCAAGATATTCTGAGATATCTTTTATTGTTGGAGTTCGCATGAGTTTGTGCTGAAGGTAGTCCTTTGACATATTTATTTTACGGGACAATTCTTGGATCCTTCTAGGTACTTTGATGATCCATTCCTTGTCTCTAAAATATTTTTTGATTTCTCCAAGTATGGTTGGAGTGGCAAAACTGGAAAACTCATAACCTTTGGAGGGATCGAACCTTTCGATGGCATAAATCAGCCCCAAGCTGGCTACTTGAAAAATATCCTCGTACTCAACACCCTTGTTGATGTACTTTTTTGACAATATTTCAGGTATGTACATGAATTCCCCAAAAATTCTGTTCCTGACATCAATGTCCTTGGTGGCTATGTACTGCTCAAAAAGCGCTTCTGTGTATTTTTTTTTGTCTTGTTTTTTCGCATCAACTTTTGCCGAGACTTCCCTTACCATAAATTACTCCTCTAATTGTTTTATCATACGAATTACAGTTCCCCTGTCACCGGTACTTTTGACCTCGACCTGATCCATCAGCGTTCTGATTATGTACAACCCCAATCCATTCTCCTTGGGATTTTCCAAATCCGGAGTTTCAACATCTGATACTGCAAATCCTTCACCCTTGTCACGAACATCTATTATCAATTCCTTGTCCGAAACAAAATAGTCTACGTTGTAGCTGTCTTTGGGGATCTTGCAGCCATGCTTCATAGCGTTTGTACAAGCTTCGCTGACTGCAACCTTCAGATCTTCGATAGCATCCACATTAAAGCCCATCCTGTTTGCTATACCGGATAGAGTTAGACGGGCTACACTGACAAACTCGGGAACACCGGGCAAAGTCAATGAGATTTTCACTCTATCTTCCTTGTTTTGAATTTCCATATTATTTTCCTCCGTTTACTCAGTAACAAAAATCTTGTTTAGCCCTGTTATTTCGAAAAGTCTGGAAACATTTGATTTCATATTTGAAATCTTTATGACAGTGTCCGGATTCTTTCCTTTGACCCCGATTATAGCTCCAAGGCCGGTGCTGTCGATGTAATCAAGTTTTTCCAAATCGAATATTATCTCTTTACCGGATACATCCTTGACCTGATCCAATTTTTCTTTCAACATATCCACTGTGTAAATGTCGACTTCTCCTATAAGCGAAATCTGTACTTTATCTGCTCCATCGTTGACACTTATTGATAACATATCCCTCATTTTCCTCCCGACACAAGTTCAGAGGAAACTTTACGTTTCCTCCGTTTCTCTTATTTTACCTTTTATTCGTTTTGGTTTTCTTTCTGTCCAAAACCCTTAAAAGAGCCTGTGCATAAGTAACGGTTTTCAGCATTGGCGACAGCACGTAGTTCTTTGATGTCTTGACTGTCTTTTCAACATTTATTATAGAGTTTTTTAGTGCTCCGACAGACTCCTGAACATCTTCCACCACCATGGATGAACTCTTTGTGATGATCTCGACTTCAGACATTATCTGCTCGATAGCCCTTCTATTGTCTGTGATGATAGCGTTAACATCTTCCATCGTCTTAGCCAACCGTTTCAATGTCATAGCAAGATATATAGCTCCTATAACAAAGGCGACTCCTATAAGCAAAATTCCCGCTTCCCATAAACTAGCGCTTTCAAACATTTATATCACCCTCGTATTGGTCATTATATTTCTTTATATTCATCTACTTTTTCTTTTGCTTCTTCCTTTATCTCTCCAATGGTTTCTTCTGCTTCTTCTTTGAATCCTTCAGCTTCATCCTCCAGCTCGTCCATTGCCTCTTCTATGGAACCCTTTACCTCTTCGAGCTTTTCTTCGATGTTGTGCTTGTATCCAGAAACCTTTTCACCTACTTTTTCACTTAGACTTTCAACTTTCTTCTCAAGGTTTTCCTTGTATGTTCCTGCCTGCTCCATGGCTTCACTACTGAAATCCTTGACATTGTCTGCGAAATCCTCACCTAAATCCTTAAGTTTCTTCACAGTCTCCTTCCCTGATTCCGGAGCCAATAAAATACCTGTAAGGCCGCCAATTATCGTACCTATCAAAACCCCACTTAAAAAATTCGTGCTTTTTGACATAAAAAACCCTCCTCAATTACTTTGTTATCTTATCTTCTGTTGATACCCAAATTAAGTTTCCTTAAACACAAATGAGTTATTTACATTTCAAAAAATCGAAACCCGCCTTGGCGGGTTTCGATCATTTATTACTCTTCTCCAAATTTGCTTTCAATCAATTCGACCAAAGCGTTTACAGCTTGTTCTTCGTCTTCACCATCGGCTTCAACAGTTACCACAGTGTCCTTGCTTATACCGCCGGCCATTATTCCCATAATGCTTTTTGCATTGATTTTTTTACCGTCTTTGATCACGTTGATCTCTGATTTGTATTTTCCTGCCTCCTGAACAAACATGGAAGCCGGTCTTGCGTGCAACCCGGTTGCGTTTAAAATTGTTACCTCTTTGCTGAACATATAAGTTTCCTCCTAAATTAATTTTATATCCAATTTTTCAAGTTCTTCCCCCACCATGGCCAATACTTCTTCCTCAGTGGAAAGCCCTAAAGCTTTTTTTGCAATTTCCTGAGCATCTTTAAAGTTTACACTTCTGATAATTTTCTTGATCTGCGGAACTGAAGATGCACTCATGCTGAATTCATCCAATCCGAGTCCAAGCAGTATCAAAGCCGCTCTTGGATCTCCGGCCAACTCACCGCACATGCCGGTAAATTTGCCTTCGACATCATGGGAGGCGTCTATCACCATTTTTACCAACCTGAGTATTGCAGGCGTCAGCGGCTGGTACAGATATGATACAGTTTCGTTCATTCTGTCTACAGCCAAAGCATACTGACAAAGATCATTTGTGCCAATGCTGAAGAAGTCAACCTCGCTTGCTATTATGTCTGCAGTGACCGCTGCTGAAGGAATCTCTACCATTATACCAACTTTTATATTTTCGTCAAAAGAAATATTTTCATTTCTTAATTCTTCCTTGCATTCTTCCAATATTGCCTTGGCTTGTTTCACTTCGGTTACGTTCGATATCATGGGGAACATAATATGAGCATTTCCGTATACTCCCGCTCTCAGTATGGCTCTAAGTTGCGTCTTGAACAAATTCTTCTCTACAAAGCACAGTCTTACCGCCCTTAATCCAAGGAATGGGTTCATCTCTTCATCAAGTTGCAAGTAAGGAAGTTTTTTGTCTCCCCCGATATCCAGGGTTCTGATTATCACGGGGTGGCCATCCATGCTTTCAAGGACTTCCTTGTATGCTTTGAACTGCTTTTCTTCATCAGGCATCTTGTCGCTGTCCATATATAGAAATTCAGTTCTGTACAAACCAACTCCTGTACCGCCGTTTCTTAGAACACCCTCCACATCTTTGGGAGTTCCGATGTTTCCAACCAATTCAACTTCGTGACCGTCCAAAGTTACCGCCGGAAGATCTTTCAACTGGGCCAGTTCTTTAACAAATGCTTCGTATTCGGATTTCTTTGTCAAATACTCATCCATAGTCTTTTCATCGGGATTTACCACTACTACACCGTCGATCCCATCAACTATTACAATGTCACCGTCTTTAGTGTCGTGTGTAACGTTCTTCAATCCCAACACAGCAGGTATTTCCAGACTTCTTGCCATTATTGCGGTATGTGAAGTTCTACCGCCGATATCGGTGGCAAAACCCAGAACCTTTTGTTTGTTCATGGTTGCCGTATCGGAAGGTGTAAGATCGTAAGCTATGATTATGGAATCTTCATTTATAGCTCCCAAATCCTGATCTTTGATGCCTAGAGAATTTCTGATCAATCTGCCTCCTACATCTTTTATGTCGGCTGCTCTTTCCTTCATATATTCGTCATCCATGGATTCAAAGATCCCAACAAACATGTCTGTTATTTGCTTTATGCCGTTATCCGCTGAAATCGATTGATTCTTGATCGCCTCTTGTATCTGACCCACGTATTCCGGATCATCCAAGACCATCAAGTGAGCTGCAAATATTCTTGCCTCTTCGTCTCCAAGCTCAATAACAGCCTGTTCATGGATTTTTTTCAACTGATCCTTTGATTTTTCAAGTGCATCAGCAAGTCTGTCGAGTTCATTCTGTATATCGTCTATTTTGTCCGTATTTACTTTGATTTCTTCGTGTTTTATTACAAATGCTTTTGCAATTGCAATACCCGGTGATGCTCCGATACCTTTCATTCATAGACCTCCCTGAAAATATTTCATTTTTTTTGTTTAAGCTCACGTTTTCTAATTCTACCACAGGCCATTTCATAATTCTACATGTAATGGTTTCCATTTTTTCCGATTGCAACATTTCTGACGTATATATGTAAATGTTTGCAAAACTATGAAAATAATGCCGCTGTGCAATTCTTACACTCAACGGAAATATTCCCATTTTTAGAGCTCTTAAACAAAAAATTCGAGTGTCCAATCTAGTCAGACACTCGGTTGTAATATTTATAGTATTGTTATCCATCCAAATTTATCTTCAGCTTTTCCGTACTGGATATCAGTCATTTCGCTGTAAAGTCTTTGAGATGCTTCGCCGATCTTTCCGTCGTTGATCACCATATCGTTGCCTTTGAAAGCAAGTACTCCAATCGGGGATATTACCGCAGCAGTTCCGGTTGCAAATGCTTCTTCCAGTTTTCCCTCATTATGATAGGCTACCAACTCGTCAATGGTGATCTTTTGTTCAATCACTTCGTATCCCCAATCTCTAAGGAGTTTAATGGCAGAATCTCTTGTGATTCCTGAAAGTATGCTCCCTTCCAAAGGTGCTGTATAAATTTTTCCGTCGATCTTGAAGAAAGCGTTGCTCGTTCCCACTTCTTCAATGTATTTTCTTTCTTTTCCGTCCAACCACAATACCTGTGAATATCCCTTTTTATTTGCCTCCACCTGGGCTTTCAAGCTTGCCGCATAGTTGCCGCCTGTTTTGGCAAATCCGGTACCGCCTGGCACGGCTCTGACAAATTGGTCCTCAACAAATATCTTTGTTGGATTTAAACCTTCCTTGTAATATGCGCCAACAGGCGATAAAATTACCATGAACTTGTAAGTTGATGCCGGCCTGACGCCTAAAAACGGATCGGTTGCTATTACGAATGGTCTTACGTAAAGGGAGGTTCCCGCCGCCTCAGGCACCCATTCTTTCTCGACTTCAATAAGTTTTTTTATGGCTTGAAACATCAGTTCTTCGTCTATCTGTGGAATGCACATTCTTTCATTTGATTGATTCAATCTTTTTAGATTGTCTCTTACTCTGAAAAGCTGGATTTTCCCTTCAGCATTTTTGTAGGCCTTCAAGCCTTCAAAAGTTTCCTGACCGTAATGAAACACCATTGCCGATGGCTCCAACTCCAGTGGTCCGTAAGGCACGATCCTGGGATCGAACCAGCCTTTTTCCGTTGAATAGTCCATTACGAACATGTGGTCAGTAAAGTAATTTCCGAAACCGAGATTATTTTGATCCGGTTTTGTTTTTGGATTTGAATTTTTTATTATGGTTATTTCCACGATACATCCCGCCTTTGTTTTCATATTCTTATTATTATATCTCACTAGTTTTTGTGTAACAAGGAAATATATTCCATCTTACATGTATTTTTCTATTATTTTTAGAGCAGTCTTTATTCCATCTATGGATGCACTCATTATTCCCCCTGCATAACCGGCTCCTTCACCACAGGGATAAAGATTCCGCAAGTTCAAGGATTCCATCGTTTCAGCACTTCTGGTTATCCTCATGGGTGCGGATGTCCTGGTCTCCACACCTGTCAATACTGCATCCCTTCTTGCAAATCCCGGTATTTTACGATCAAAATCAATCAGGGCATTTCTGATGGGATTGGTCACATAATCTGGAAGACAGGCATCAAGATCACCAAACCTGACTCCCGGTGGGCAGGTTGGCTCTACGTCTCCCAAATGTGTACTGATATTCCGTTCTAAAAAATCTCCTGCAAGCTGTACAGGTGCATTGTAGTCACTTCCGCCTTCAAGAAAAGCCCTGCTTTCCCAATTATGCAGATAGTCCAAAGCTCCCAATGGCTCGTTGCCGTAGTCGGAGGGATTAACAGTAACTATTATGGCGCTATTGGAATTATTTCCGTTTCTACTGTGGTAACTCATGCCGTTTACCACCAAAGTAGATTCTTCTGAAGATGAACCAACGACAAGTCCTCCCGGGCACATGCAAAAAGAGTACACACCTCTGCCGGAGTATTTATCCCTGTATGACAACTGATAGGAAGCTGCACCCAGAATGTTGCTTCTGTGATATTTCCCATATTGATTTTTATTTATCATTTCTGAGGGATGTTCTATCCTTACTCCTATGGCAAATGACTTGGGCTCCACAAACACCTTTTTTTCAATAAGCATTCTGTATACATCGTTGGCACTATGGCCGGTAGCCAGGATGATGTCGTCGCTGTATATGGAATCGCCGCCATCTATCTCCAGCCCTACGGCTTTGCCGTTTTCCGTGATTATATCAGTGATTCGAGAAGAAAAGTTGACTTTCCCGCCCAAATTTTCAATTTGCTTGCGGATCCCGCTGATAACTCCACGGAGCTTGTCAGTACCTATATGTGGTTTATTAAGGTACAGTATTTCTTCAGGAGCTCCATTTTCATAAAAACATCTAAGTACCTCACCACTTAAAGGACTCTTGACCCTGGTGGTCAATTTACCGTCGGAAAATGTTCCTGCACCCCCTTCACCAAAATGAACGTTGCTGTTTACATTCAAACGCCCTTCATTCCAGAAAGCTTCCACATCTTTGACCCTGTCCTCCACAGACTTTCCCCGCTCGAACACAACTGGATTCAAACCTGCTTCGGCCAGCTTCAAAGCAGCAAACAGACCTGCCGGCCCAAACCCTACTACTATAGGAGGCTTTAAAGGATTTTTACAAACAAAGCCTCTCTCATTTACATGCACCGGCTTATCCGTTTCTTCCAATGTAAACTTCTGCCTTCGGCTCTGTGCCGGTCTTTTTTTGAGCTCGAGAAAAAAACTGTATAAAACGAAAATCCCGACAGTATTCTTTTTTCTGGCATCGATGGATTTTGATTTGATTTTCCATGACAGGATATCCTGTGGATCCAAATTTAAAAGATCGGGCAATATATCACCCGGATCTTTAGGATGCGCATCTATATTTATCTTGAAATTCTTTAACATGTAATAATAAACCATATCTATTCCTCTTCCAACAATAAAGTTATCTTTTCAGGATCTATGGATATAACATTTATCTTGTCAATGGCTTCCATACTCAAATCGTATTCAGATTCTCCTGTCACCGCCCCTGCAAGGTCTATGTACAATTGTATTTGAGACTGATTCAAGCCATCTATGATGCTTTTGGCTCCAGACAAATTAACAATAAAATTGTTTCCTTCCGGATACTCTGAAACATTAACACCCTCCGGCCTGTTTCGCAACTCGAAAGTCGACACCGAAAATTCTCTGGCTTCTATTTCTTCAACATAAATTTTAACTACGACTTTATTCTCTCCATCAGAAGACTCGATCCCATCCGGAAAGATCAGTTCTGCTTCCACTTCAGCATCTTTGTCCAAACCGTTCAAATTGATGGGTTCGGTTTTTATCTGGGTCAAATTTGATGCAACTTCTGATCCTACCGTTATTTTTGACGGTTCTACCGTTATTTCTTTAATAGCAAAACCTTCTGCCGGCTCACCCGTTGTTTCCGGGATTATTTCTACATCATAATTTTTTCCGATTTTTGCCGTTACCGAAATTTCCGAAGGAGATATGGTCACATCTGTAAGTTCCGTTCCCCTTTCGTCATAAGCGGCAAGCGATACTCGCTGAGTAAACTCTTTGGTTTTGCCTGTCAAATCAACTGACGTTGCGATCCTGTTGATTTTAGCCAGGACATTCTCACCGCCTTTAACTGCCACACTGCCCGGGTTGGTGCTGTAATCCAACAGTTGCAGACCATCTTCCAATTCACCGACAAAATCGACTTTGATATCCCTGCTTTGCTCGCTCAGCCTATCCACGTCCACGGTGATGTTGGCCGGGCTTACATTTACAAGGTCGATCAACTCCGGGATCCCTTCTATCCGGACTGGAAGACTGTAAGTGCCTTTGTCTTCAATTGGATCCAGATCGATAGAAGCTGTAATATCCCTCCACTCCATATTGTATAAAGTGCTGGTCCTGCCATTGAGCGTTATGTCTACGTTAAAATCCAGATCCTGGGAAATTATCAGTCCTTTTTCTTCAAGAGCTTCCTCATTATTGATCGTCACTCTTATATTATTGTATCTTTGATTTACCTTCGGATCCTGGTCTCCTATGACATAGACCCACAAGACAAACGCAATGATCAGCGAGATTACGATCTTTACGTTGGTCCTACTGTTGCTCTTCTTTGTTTTTTTCATTATTTTGCGTCCCCCAGAACTTAATCTTCAAGCTTTTATCTTCCTTTGCAACGAATTCTTCCGTTAAGAATTCCTTCAGGGAATTTGCATCAAGATACCGATATAACTTTCCTGTGTTTGCATATGAAATAACACCTGATTCTTCCGAAACAATCAAAATTATCGCATCGGAGTTTTCAGACATTCCCATTGCCGCTCTATGTCTCGTACCCAGGGTCTTGCTAACATTTTTGTTCTCGGTCAGTGGTAAAAGGCACGATGCCGCCTTCAATCGATTTTCCTGTATGCGTATAATGACTGCTCCATCATGAAGCGGCGTATTGGGTGTGAAAATGTTCATTAGAAGTTCCGCACTTACAGCCGAATCAAGCCTGGTTCCGGTAGAAATAATATCCTCCAGACCCGTATCACGTTCCAAGACAATGAGTGCTCCCGTTTTTTCATCGGACATGTGCTTGACGGCCTCGACTATCTCCTCGATCGTTTTTTTTGTTTCCGTTACATTTTCCATCCATTTAGTCCTGAAAAAGCTGGTTCTTCCTATATGTTCCAAAGCTCGTCTAAGCTCAGGCTGAAAAACTATAATAAGTGCGATAAATCCAACCGTCATAAGATTTCTCAGCAAAAAATTGACGGTGTGAAGCCCAAACCATTCGCTAAGTTGTGTGGATAAAAGCAAGACAACTACACCTTTGGCTACCTGTTCGGCTTGGGTGTCGGTTATCCATCCTATTATTTTATATATCACGAAAGCCACAATAAGAATGTCTATTACGCTCGATGGTTTTATCAAAACTGAAAGATTCATTATAAAATCTTGAACCTGTGCCAATAAGGTCACTCCCTTTTTATTTTCCCTAAAATTCTTCCTTATAATAACTATAGCATACCTAAAGTAATTTTTTACAACAAGTTATCGCAAATATGGCCGGATACAGTAAAAAACCAGCTGTTAAGCCGGTTTCCTACTCGTTTAAACCAGTTGTATGACAAGTTCTCCCGATTTTACTGATTGCCCTTTTTGAGCGTAAACTTTTTCTACGATGCCATCAACGCTGCTGACGATCTCAGTTTCCATTTTCATGGCCTCTATTATCATCAGAGGTTGATTGACCTTAACTTCATCACCCTCATTGACCAATACATTTACCACTGTACCCGGTATGCTGGACCCAACCTGGTATGGGTCATTCTTGTCCACCTGTTTGTGGGCGTCTCTTGTTTGGGCTAAAAATGATTTGGTGTCTTCTATGAATATTTCTCTTCTAAATCCGTCAACTTCAAATACAACAGGTCTCATTCCCTGATCGTTGATTTTGCCGATGTCCACAAGCTTTACAACATAGCTTTTACCAGAGCCCATTTCTATTTGGGAAACCTCCCCAACTTTCAATCCGTGGAAGAAAACATCACTTTCCATTCTCATGTACTCGTCGTTTACACACATGTACTCCACGTACTCTCTGAAAACCTTTGGATACAAAGCAGCCGCCAAAAGATCCTTTTGGTCCAGTTCAAGATTGAAATCTTTTTTATACTCAGCTGTTATTTCATCGAAATCCACATCGGGAAGAAGGGTTCCAGGCCTTACCATTATTGGTTTTTCACCTTTAAGCACAATGGATTGAAGTCTTTCGTTGAACCCGCCCTCTGGCTGTCCCATCATACCCTTGAAGAAATCCCTGACTGAATCGGGATAAGCCATATCCTTGCCTTTTTCGTATATATTTTCCTTGTTCAATTCGTTTTGAACCATGAATATTGCCATATCGCCTACTGCCTTGGATGAAGGGGTAACCTTGACAATATCTCCAAAAAGTTCATTGGCCTCTACGAACATCTCCTTGACTTCCTTGAATTTATGTCCAAGCCCAAAGCTTTCCACCTGTGCCTTCAAGTTTGAATACTGGCCACCTGGTATTTCATATTTGTAGATCTCTGTGGAGCTGGATTTAAGGCCGGATTCAAATTCATGGTAAACATCCCTGACCGTGGTCCAATAATCTGAAAGCATCTGCAGATTGTCAAGATCCATTTTAGTCTGTCTGTCAGTATTTTCCACCGCAGCCACTATTGAATTCAAAGCTGGATGACTTGTAAGTCCGCTCATTCCGTTTATTGCAGTATCCACTATGTCGACTCCTGCCATTGCCGCCATAAGAAGAGTTGCCACTCCATTTCCGGTAGTATCGTGAGTGTGAAGGTGTATCGGCAATTTGACTTCCTGCTTCAATGTAGTTATGAGTTTGTGAGCAGCTGCAGGCTTTAGCAATGCGGACATGTCCTTAATTGCAATGATATGAGCTCCCATGGATTCAATCTCTTTTGCTTTTCTCACGTAATAATCAAGGTTGTACTTGGTTCTGGACTCATCTAGAATATCGCCTGTATAACAGATACTCACCTCGGCTACCTTGTTTTGTTTTAGAACTTCTTCAACAGATACCTTGGTGGCTTCCAGCCAATTCAATGAGTCAAATATCCTGAATACGTCTATACCGCTTTGTGCAGCTTCTTTAACGAATTCCCGTATCAAATTGTCGGGATAATTTTTATATCCAACAGCATTGGAGCCCCTAAGCAACATTTGGAAAAGTATATTCGGGATCCTTTCCCTTAATTCTGAAAGTCTTTTCCACGGTGATTCTTTCAAGTACCTGTAGCTTACATCAAATGTGGCTCCACCCCACATTTCCAGAGAAAACAAGTCATTTGCAAGGTGTGCCGTGGATTTTGCCACTTTTATCATGTCTCTGCTTCTCACTCTTGTTGCCAAAAGCGATTGGTGTGCATCTCTAAAAGTAGTGTCCGTCAATAAAAGCTGCTTTTGGTCTTTTATCCACTCCACCAGACCTTCCGGTCCTTTTTCGTCAAGGATCTGCTTTGTTCCGTAAAGAGATTTACTCTCATCGTATTTTGGGATAACAGGCTTGTCAAAGTCTCTCTTGTTGCCAAAAGTTTCGTTTACGACTTTGTTGCCTATAAATCTGAGAAGTCTCACTTCATCCCCTGCAGTTGTTGAATCCAACTTGAATAGCTCCGGATGATTGTCTATGAAATTGGTATCGCAGTTGCCTTCTATAAAAGTCTCGTGTTCCAGAACGTTGATTATAAAATCTTTGTTGGTTTTGACCCCATCGATTTCATGTTCTTTAACCGCTCTTAGCGCCTTTCTTCTAGTTTCCTCGAAAGTTCTTCCAAATGCGGTTGTCTTGACCAGCAGGCTGTCGTAATAAGGGGATATTACCGCCCCTGTGAATCCGTTACCGCCGTCAAGCCTTACTCCATTGCCCGATCCTGTCCTGTAGACTTCAAGTTTTCCCGTGTCAGGCATGAAATTGTTTTGAGGATCTTCTGTGGTTATTCTGCACTGGATCGCCGCTCCTCGCATGACCACGCTTTCCTGATCAGCTATCCCGATGGCCTCCGACATCAATGAATGGCCTTGTGCAATCAATATCTGGGCATGTACGATGTCAATGCCTGTTACAAGTTCCGTCACCGTATGTTCCACCTGGATCCTTGGATTCATTTCGATAAAGTAGTGATCTCCCTTTTTGTCCACCAAAAACTCAACGGTTCCTGCATTCCTATAGTTAACCGATTTCGCCAGCTTGATGGCATCTTCACATATTTTTTCCCTTTGTTCGTCGTTGATGCTTTGCGACGGAGTGAACTCAATAAGCTTTTGATGTCTTCTCTGGATGGAACAGTCTCTCTCGAATAAATGAACTATATTGCCGTAGTTGTCTCCTAAAACCTGAACTTCTATGTGTTTTGGAGTCTCAAGGTACTTCTCGATGAAGATCTCTCCGCTGCCAAATGCCTTGAAAGCTTCACTTCTTGCAGAATGGAATTCCCTGAGGAGGTTTTTTTCATCCTTTACGATCCTCATTCCACGTCCACCGCCACCAGCGGCCGCCTTTAACATTATGGGATACCCGGCTATTCTGGCAAATTCCATAGCCTCTTCGTCAGTCTCTATGGGTTTTTCCACCCCTGGGATAGTAGGCACGCCTACTTTGTTGGCCTGGATCTTGGATCTGATTTTATCTCCAAGTTGGTTCATCATTACATGATCCGGTCCTATAAAAGTTATACCTTTAGACTCGCATTTTCTTGCAAATTCCGGATTTTCGGATAAAAATCCATAACCCGGATGTATTGCATCCACTTCTTTCTTTTGTGCCAATTCTATTATCTTGTCCATATTAAGGTAAGCGTCCACAGGACCTCTATGGTCTTCTATCAGATAGGCCTCGTCTGCTTTTCTTCTAAAAAGTGAAAGTTTGTCTTCCTCGGCGTAAATTGCCACAGTGGCAATTCCAAGTTCTTGGCAAGCTCTAATTATTCTTATGGCTATTTCGCCTCTGTTGGCTATTAAGACCTTTTTAAACTTCTTCATTTTGCGCCTCCTTTATTTATAGGTATTTCTATTATTTTATCAGAATTTTTGTATTAAAAAAAGAACAATTTAACCGACTATTGAATATTTATTCGTCATCATCCGAATTTTTATCTGCTGACAAGTCCTGATCGTTATCCTCGCAGATTTCATCAAAGTTGAATTTTCTATCAAGGGCATCCTTGTACCTCTGGCTTTTGTATATCATGTTGGACATTCTCGTCACCACTATAAATCCCAGAATGAAAATCACTGCAGTTATTGCATAATATTTCATTTCTTCTCCTTGTCTCTGACTTCCTGCTGATACTCCCTGCTTATCTCCATCAGATTCGTAAAAAATTCATCTAAATATGGTTTCATTTCTTTGGAGTCATCCATGCCCAGGACCTTTTCTATAACTTCCTTCTCCCTCTCCGAATCAAATATCTCCATACCGCTTTTCATCTTGAACTCAACTACTGCTTTGGAAATTTTCATTCTTTCCAAAAACAATCTTCTTAATTCTTCATTTATCTCATCTATCTTGTTTCGAAGTATATTTAAATCTTCCATCCAAACCTCCATTTTAAACCACCAAGAGTTCCATTAGCGAAATAGCCAGACAACTCTCGATCACCGGCAACGCTCTAGGGACTATGCAGGGATCGTGTCTGCCGGTTATTTCCAACTTGGCGTTTTCTTTTTTATCCATATCGATGGTTTCCTGTTCTCTTGAAATCGAAGGTGTAGGTTTGATCCCAACTCTGAACACCACGGGCATGCCGTTGGTGATCCCACCCAGGATCCCCCCGTTGTTATTTGTTCGTGTTTTCATTCTCATATTATCGTCGTAATACATTACATCGTTTGCTTTTGAACCCCTCATTCGGGTCAAATCAAATCCCGTTCCAAATTCAAGTCCTTTTGTCGCCGGCACTGAAAATATCAACCTGGCAATGGAGCTTTCCAATGAGTCAAAAAAGGGATTTCCCAAGCCCGGCGGCACATTTAGTCCAACGCACTCGATTATTCCTCCCACCGAATCCTGATCTAGCCTGGCCGCTTCGATTTCTTTCTTCATGGCTTCCCCTGCATCCTGATTCAATACCGGGATTTTCTTATCCCGAATAACCTGAAGAAATTTGTCAGGATCCATATCAAGATAATCCATTTTAGCATCTTCTACTTCGCCAATCCTGTCTATTTTGCTGAAAATCCTTATCCCGTAATTTTCAAATACATACTGTTTTGCGATGGCACCATAAAAAACTAGCGGTGCAGTTATCCTTCCGGAGAAATGACCTCCCCCTCTGTAGTCATTATAACCATCGTATCTTATCAAACCCGTATAGTCTGCATGACCCGGCCTGGCCAAATTCTTGAGGCTGGAGTAATCTTTTGACCTGTTGTCCTTGTTTCTTATTATGAACGCCAAAGGGGTACCGGTGGTTTTCCCGTTAAAATAACCGCTCAAAATTTCAACCTGATCATCTTCACTTCGTTTAGTGCTATAGGGATCCTGGCCGGGTTTTCTTCTGGCCATTTCCTTTTCAATATATTCAAGATCGATCTCAAATCCCGCCGGCAACCCGTCGATCACTCCGCCTATGGCTACTCCATGGGATTCTCCAAAAAGCGAGAATTTGATTTTACTCCCCGTGTTCGAGCTCATTGATCACACCTCCAAGGCCTGCAAAATCCTCCCAAAAATTTGGGTAAGATTTATTTACACTCTGTGCATTCCTTACGATGACTTTCTCTTCGCATCTGATCGAAGCGATGGCAGCAGCCATGGCTATCCTGTGATCGTTGAAACTGTCAACTTCTCCGCCTTTCAATTTGCTTTTGCCTCTAATTATAAGTCCGTCCGTATATTGTGCAATGTCCGCTCCCAAAGTGGTCAAGACCTGCGTTATGGCATCGAGTCTGTCCGACTCCTTTATTCTAAGTCTCTTTGCGTTGACAACTTCAGTCATACCGTCTCCCAAAGCCGCCAATACGCTTACTATGGGAACCAGGTCGGGACACTGGGAGGCATCGACTGTGGTACCGTGAAGATTTGACCTAGTGGTCTTGTAACCCAATAGAAGTTTTTCTATGTTTCCTCCCATTTTGCCAATTATGTCTACAATGGCCTTGTCACCTTGAAGAGAATCAAATTTCAGATCATTGCTGTATATTTCGCCGCCCAAAACACCTGCGCTCAGCCAAAATGCCGCTTGTGAAAAATCTCCTTCCACACTGTAGTCGGCACCTTGATATTGCTGGTTGCCTTTAATCATGAACTCTCTGTAATCATTGTTGACTATCTCTATTCCAAACCTGGTCAACATTTCAATGGTCATATCCACATAGGGCTTGCTCTCGAGATCGGTGGTTATAACGATTTTTGAGTCTCCCTTGACAAGGGGCAATGCAAACATCAGACCGGTAATGAACTGCGAGCTTACATCTCCCTTAAGCTCGTATATCCCAGATTCCAGCATCCCTTTTATTGTTAAAGGCAATTCACCGTACTTATTTGTGTAATAAATTTTTTTCTGATCGAATATCTCATAGTAAGAATCCAAAGGCCTGCTGACAAGTCTTCCTCTTCCGGTCACTGTGACCCGTTCATCCAACAGTGCCAGTAAAGGTATTATAAATCTGATGGTCGAGCCTGATTCACCGCAATCTATTTTTTCTTTCTTTAATTTTGGTCTTGGAGTTCCCTGGATCCTAAGATGGTAAATTTCCCGTTTGTCATCTGTTTTTTTATATTTGATCTTCGCACCCAAGGCTTCCATGCTTTCACATGTAGCTTTAATATCTTCGGACAAGAGAACATTTTTAATGTTGCTGATCCCATCGCTCAATGCCGCACAAAAAATGCTTCTGTGACTCATGCTTTTTGAAGGCGGGATGTTCACTGTACCCATTAACGTTGAGGGAGTTATTTCGACTATCTTCATGTATGATTTCTCCTTTATATTATAAATTCAACAAGTTGATTTTTATCCATGCTGTAAAGAACCGATTCACCGATTTCTTTTAATAGTACCAGGGTGATCTTGTCTCCACTGAATTTCTTATCTCTAAACAGGATCTCCTCTATCTTTTCCTGTTCCAGATAAGGCATGGTATAAGGCAGCCCGTTTTTTATCAATATTTCTTTGATTTTATCTGATGTACCGTATTTGGTTATTCCTTTTTTTTCACTTTTTACGGTAATATGATACATTCCTATAGCCACAGCTTCTCCGTGGGTATACTTCTGATAGTTGAAATAAGTCTCCAACACATGTCCCAAAGTGTGCCCGAAATTCAAAATTTTTCTAAGACCGGTTTCCCGTTCATCTTCTTCAATTACTTCTTTTTTTATAGAACAGCAGGTCGCTATGGTATTTTCCAAATCTTTGGTCAGTTCTTCCGCTGTACTTTGATATAGTTTGTTAAACAAGGTCTTGTCATATATGCATCCGTATTTTATTACTTCAGCCATGCCGTCGTTGAATATCCTGTCCTTGAGTGTTTTTAAGGATCTGGGATCGACTATTACCGATTTCGGTTGATAAAAGCTTCCCACCAGATTTTTCCCCTTGGTCAGATTGACTCCTACTTTGCCGCCTATGCTGCTGTCAACTTGAGCAAGCAAAGTGGTGGGAATTTGAATGAAATCAACACCTCTAAGATAGGTGGATGCACAAAAACCCGCCAAATCTCCGACAACTCCTCCACCGAGAGCTATAACCGCATCACTTCGGGTTAGGTTGTATTCGGAGAAGTGATGATAGATTTCTTCCGCCATGGATAAACTTTTGCTGGATTCTCCAGGTGGTATTATTATCTCTTGAGTCTTGCACCCGAATTTTTCTATTTGTCTTTCAACTTTTTTGAGATAAAGAGGGGCTACGTTTTCATCAGTGATGATAACCACTTTTTCATATCTGAAAAAAAGATTCCGGTACCTTTCCAATTTATCCAAGATTCCCTTTGATACATCTATGGTATATTTATAGTCCCTATGGACCTCAACATTGATACCTTCCACCATGACTCCCCCTTAAAATATTTTTTCTAATTATAACACAATAGGGTTTCGCACAGAAACCCTATCGACTACCTTTCTTCTCTAAAATAAGCCTTGCCCACGGAACCCGGCGCCTTGTTCTCCTTGCTCTTTTTAATGGACATGAGCACCAGAACCAAAATAGTGGCTGCATACGGCAACATATTTATGATGTAAATGGGTATTGGCAGTTCAAATTTTTGCAGTCTGTAGCCTATTATATCCAAACCGCCGAAAAAGTACGAACCCACTATTGCCCTATACGGATTCCATGTGGCAAATATTACTAGTGCCACAGCTATCCATCCTTTTCCCGCCGTGATATTTTCCTGCCAGACAGGTATGTAGGACAAGGACAAGAATGCTCCACCCAGACCTGACAAAGCTCCTCCGAGCAAAATATAAAAATATTTGTATCTATTCACATTTATTCCGCTGGCATCTGCCGCTGCTGGATTCTCTCCAACCATCCTGAGATTCAAACCGTACTTTGTCTTGTACAAAACGATCCCCAAAAAAATTACCATTACATATGAAAAATACACCAATATGCTTTGATCAAAAAATATCTCGCCAATCACGGGAATATCACTTAAAATCGGAAAAGGAGTTTTTGCAAACACACTGCTGACTCCTTCAGGCAGTTTGTATCCCACATATTTGTTGCCGGCAAAACTGGCGTATCCCGTACCAAATATCGTCAGAGTCAACCCTGTCACTTCCTGATTGGCCTTAAGTGATACGGTGATAATGGCATAAATAAGCGCACCGGCCATACCTGCAAGAGCAGCTGCAACTATTGCCAATAGCGGATTGGAAGTGCCATAACCCACTGCGAAACCAGTTACTGCTCCCATGAGCATCATTCCTTCAAGCCCCAGATTCAGATGGCCGACCTTTTGACTAAAAATTTCTCCTACCGTTGCAAACAACAGGGGAGTCCCTGCTTGGACCATTGCGCTGAAAAATGATATCATATTCATTTTTTTACCCCCGTTCCATGCTTATGTGACAAAACAAATTTATATCTTACGAAAAACTCGCTTGCCAAAACAAAGAATAATATAAGTGCCTGAAGGATCTCCGCCGCAGATGCCGGGATCTCATAAGCTGTTTGGATAAATGATCCTCCCTGTCTGAGCATGGCAAATAAAAATGACACTATGCCAACCATGACCGGATTCAATCCTGACAACCAGGCGGTAATAATTGCTGTAAAACCTACTCCACCACTCAAATCGACAGAAAGTGTACCACTTATTCCCGAAGCCTGGATCATGCCTACCAACCCGCAAATCCCTCCGCTCAGAAACATGGTCTTGAGAATGACCCTTTTTATGTCTATTCCCGCATACCTCGCAGTATCTTCACTTTCTCCAATCACTGCGATCTCGTAACCTGTCTTGGTATGATTCAAATAAATGTAGGCCAAGTATATCAACAATAATGCAATTACCCATCCCACATGAATGCCCAGTATTTTGGGCAGCAAGGCATTTTCTTCAAAACTCGGTATTTTTGGAAAGCCCATGCCCGCTGGATCTTTCCACAGGCTGTATTGAAGATAGGTGACCCACTTGAGTGCTATATAATTGAGCATTAAAGTAAACAGGGTCTCATTCGTTCCAAATTTCGCCTTGAACCAGGCCGGTATCAACAGCCATATCCCACCGGAAACCATGGCTGCCAAGCCCATCAACGGCAGCAACACGATTTTTGGCAAGTAAGCAAAATTCAAGGCAAAGTACGAGGCCGCAAATGCCCCCATGAATATCTGCCCTTCCGCTCCTATATTCCAAAACCTCATCTTAAACGCCACCATTACTCCAAGGGACGTTATCAATAGCGGTATAGTCAAATTTACTGTTTCACGAAACCTGAAAAAGGACCCCAAGCCCCCGTCTATCATGGAAGTATATATAGTGAGAGGATTTTCTCCGAGGATTATCAGAAATACACCTCCGAAAATCAATGCCCCCACAACTGCGGCCAATCTCACTAATACGATCTGCACCTTTGTGAGCTCACTCCGTTTTGCAATTCTCATAAGCCGATTTCCTCCTTGTATGCACCGGACATCATCAAGCCGATTTTCTCCCTGTCCGCTTCCTGGCCGTCCACTATACCAGTGATTTTTCCGTTGCACATGACCAGTATCCTGTCACACAATTCCATCAATACGTCCAGATCCTCTCCAACATACAAAAGAGCCACATTCTGCTTCTTCTGTTCATTCAGCAAATCGTATATCAGGTACGAAGATCCTATATCCAGACCTCTGGTTGGATAAGCCGTTATTATCACATGGGGGTTTGATTCTATCTCCCTGCCCAATAGAACTTTTTGGATGTTTCCACCAGATAGCAGCCTTACCGGATGCGAATCAGTACTCGGGGTGGAGATGTTCAACTTGTCCACGATGATTTGCGCTTTTTCCTTTGAAGGTCTTCTGGATATTATTAGGCCTTCCTGCTTTTGATATTCCTTAAGCAGTATATTGTCCACAATGTTCATTGATGCCACCAATCCCATGCCCAATCTGTCTTCCGGAACAAAACTCATGCTGATGCCCATCTTTATTATTTCCCTGGGATTCTTTCCAAGAATGCTTTCCCCCTGGTATACGACATCCCCTTGGGTTATGGGATAAAGTCCTGCCAGCGCTTCACAAAGCTCCTTTTGACCACTGCCGGCAATACCCGCCACGCCAAGTATTTCTCCTGTGTACATCTCAAAATTTATATCGTCAAGAGCCTTGGTCTTGTCGCTCTTCAGTGCACTCAGATTCAAAACTTCAAGAATTTTCTTTCTTTCTCCCACCGGGGGACGTTCTATCGATAAATCCACAGCTTTACCCACCATCATCTTCGTCAGCTCATTGGTGTCAGTTTCTGTTTTTTTGACCGTGGAAATGTATTTACCCTTTCGCAATACCGTAACGACGTCGCTGATTTCCATTACCTCGTTTAGTTTATGGGTTATTATGACCACGGCACAGCCCATTTGGGTCATGTTTCGTATAATGTCAAAAAGTTTCTCGGTCTCCTGGGGTGTAAGCACAGCTGTAGGCTCATCCAAAATAAGGATCTCAGCCCCTCTGTATAATACTTTCAATATCTCTACCCTCTGTTTTTCAGCCACAGACATGTCGTAAATTTTTTTGTCGGGATCGATTTCCAAGCCATACTTTAAAGAAATATTTTTTATTTTTTCTGACAGTTTGGATCCCTTTATAAAAAATTCCTTGTCGTATCCGGCAACTATGTTTTCCTTTGCCGTCAAAACCTCAACAAGCTTGAAGTGCTGGTGTATCATCCCAATCCCTAGATCTATGGCAACTTTTGGTGATGAAATATCAACCTGTTTCCCTCTGATTTTGATGTTTCCGGTATCGGGAGTGTATATCCCCGCCAAAATATTCATCAGCGAACTCTTTCCGGCACCATTTTCGCCCAAAAGGGAATGCACTTCCCCTCCTACCAGGGTCAATTCCACTTTATCCAAGGCTTGAACGCTTCCAAAACTTTTCGAGATCGAATTCATTTCCACCAATATATTTTCCATCTACATCACCTTTGTTAATTAAAGGGACAAGGTTGCCCTTGCCCCTCATTATTTATTTTCTAAAATTTAGTTGCTGGCCGGTATGGTTCCTACAACACCTTTAACAAACCAATTCATTGAAAGCATGTCTGCATCCGACATTTTTTCTCCGGCTTTTACTATTTCTTCACCGGCTTGGTTCAAGACAGGACCGTAGAATACATCAAAGTCACCGGAAACAATCTTTTGCTCGGCAGCTTCAACGGCTTCAGCAGCGCCTTCAGGCGCCAAGGCAGTCAATTCATCCAGTGTCACGATACCTTCATACATTCCGCCCCAGTATGGAGTGTTTGTCCATGTGCCGTCCAAAACTTCTTGAACAGCAGTCAAGTAGTATTCTCCCCAGTTCCAGAGTGGTGCCGTCATGTAGGCCTTTGGAACTGCTTCTTCAGAGCTGACGTTGTATCCAATGGAGAATGCGCCTGCTTCCTCAGCCGCTACCATTGTAGCAGTAGAGTCCTGATGTTGTGCTGTAACGTCGCAACCTTCGTCAAGCAGTGCTTCTGCGGCAGCTTTTTCGCTGGCAGGATCATACCAGGTGTTTGTCCATCTAACGTGGACTTCCACATCCGGATTTACTGATTGAGCACCTAAAGTGAATGCATTGATCCCACGAATTACTTCAGGAATTGGGAAAGCAGCTACGTACGCTATCTTGTTTGTCTCTGTTTTCATGCCTGCAACGATCCCTGAAAGGTATCTTGCCTGATACATTCTTCCAAAGTAATTTGTTGCATTGTCAGCTGTTTGATATCCGGAGCAATGTGAAAAAGTAACTTCCGGAAATTCTGCAGCAGCTTCTATAAGTCCGTCCATGTGACCAAAACTGGTGGCAAAAACGATCTCTGCTCCCTGATCCACCATTTCTCGGATAACTTTCACAACTTCACCTTTGTCTTCCGGAACGCTTTCTTTATAGATGGTTTTTACCTTGTCTCCAAGTTCCTGCTCCATAAATAATCTTCCGTTGTCATGTGCCGTTGTGTAACCGCCGTCATTTGTAGGCCCTACATAAATAAAGCCCACTACTAATTGTTCTTCGGTTCCGTTCCCGTTGCCATTGTCCCCATTATCGGATGAACAACCCAAGATCATGGTGGAAACCATGGCTAGAACCAAAAAGAGAATAACTAATTTTTTCATTTCCTTCCCCCTAACGTTTTTTTGCCTAAAAACAAAAATCCGTCATATAAGAAAGCAGATTAAACACTCCGTAGCAGGGTAGTTTACGGCGACCCTGTAGAAACGTTTAGCCCTTATTGCCAAACTTATACGGACGTACATTTTTTATTTTTAAAGCTTTAATATTCGACATTTACATTATAGTGTTTTTCCTGTCCAATATCAATCTTTTTAATGAATTATAATTGTCTTAAATCACTTGTTTTGCTGTTCGCTTTGAAACCTGCGATATTCTTCTACAGGCATATCCAGACCCGTGTACAATTTATAGGCTTCAACCCCTTGCCACAAAAGCATGCCCTCTCCGCCGATGACCACGCAACCTATTTCTTCTGCTTCCCTCATCATCCTGGTCTTTTTAGGATCGTATACCACATCCACTACCACAGGCATATTTATGAACATTTCCTTGTCAACCAAGCTGACATCCTCATTGGGTTTCATTCCTGCGACGGTTCCGTTTACGACGATATCCGCCTTCGCAATTTCTTCTGCAAGCAGACTCCTGTCTTCAAGGGGACAAACTTTCACTTTGCATCCAGGCGCTTCATTTTCTATCTTTTTTGCAGTTTCTTCAGCTCGTGTGAAGAATTCGTCACTCATGTTGAAAATGGTTACTTCTTTAGCTCCGGACAATGCACACTCGACCTGTATGGCAGTAGCGGCTCCGCCTGCTCCCAAAACAACAAGTTTTTTGTTTTCGACACCCACGCCATGTTCTTTAAGATTTCTTACAAAACCCGGTCCGTCAGTTATATGACCCACCAGCTTTCCGTTTTCATTGACTACAGTATTCACTGCGCCGATTATCCTTGCGGCAGGCGACAATTCATCCATGTACTTTGCAACTTCATTTTTGCATGGCATGGTTACGTTGAATCCCCGCATGTTGAGCAATCGCGCCGCTTTGATCGCTTCCGGCACTTGATCCACTTTGATATCAAAAGCTAGATATGCATAATCCAATCCGTGATGTGCAAAGCCAAAATTATACAACGCAGGCGATCCCGAATGTTCCACAGGGCTTCCTATCAAAGCTATCAACCTGGTCTTTCCCGATATTCTCTTTTCCATCTAAATCCTCCTGACAAATTTATTTTTTCCGATATCCCGACATATCCGAATTTAATCCCAAGATAGTTTATCCTTGATCTCTCCACATATTTCCGAAATCATCTTTCCATCCGTTTCAACAACCACATCCGCCGAATCAAGGTAGCGGGCGCTTCTCTTTTCCATTAGCTCCTTTATAAATCCAACATTCATATTGTCGTTCAAAACAGGTCTCTCGTCGCTGTCTTTAACTCTTTCATATATGGTTTCGGGATTGGCCTGCAGCAAGACTATCTTTCCGTGTTCCTTCATCATTTCTACATTCTCGTCCCTGAGCACTACTCCGCCTCCGCACGACACCACAGCCCTGTCTTTATTTTGGAGTTCTGCCAGCACTTCCGTTTCCCTGTCCCGGAAGTATTTCTCACCGTGCAGTTCAAATATCTTGGCTATGCTCATTTTTTCCCTTGCCACGATCAGTTCGTCCATTTCATATTTTTTCAAATTAAGCGATCTGCTAAGATACTCGGCTACAGTACTTTTACCTGAACCCATAAAGCCTATCAAATATACATTTTGCCCTTTTTTCATCTTTTCCCACCTTTGTCTGAAAGATCGATTCTATTTATATTTCCGAATATTATACATCAGGATGCAACATTATACAATATTACATAAGATTACATTGTTGTTAACTTGTGATAATGTCACCTTTAGATTCACTTGATAAAATGTCACATTCTATTAAACTGAAAATATGAAAAAAGGATGGATCACTTTGTCGCAAGAGCAGTTAAAGACCTATAAGG
>NZ_JADNRK010000060.1 GCF_015594845.1 Alkalibacter mobilis
TTTGCTTCCTTGGAATAGTTCAATACAAGCGGCTTGTGCCGTAAAAAAATAATAGATGACATGATGGCGGCCTTCTGATGAACCGGCCGCTTGTTTTATTGTTTACATGCGATTATTGACCGCTTACTATTGAACGTTTTTTTTATGTGTTAGTATTGTGTTCAAACAGATCCGAGTTAATCTTTGGATAATGGGAATAGAAATACATACTCATTAAAGAGGATTCGGACAACTTGAAAGGAGAGGTAACTATGGTATTTTCTCAGGAAACATTGGAAAGAAATCAATTGTTTGAAGATGTATTCACGGGCAAAATCCCGAAACGCGTGCCGAGAAATCCAATATTTCAAATTGAGATGGTGTTAGAGCACTGTGGTTTTTCGTTACACAAGGAGCAATTCAGTCTGTCAAAGCAAGTTGAAGCACTGCACAAATTTAATACGGAAGTTGACACGGATAGTGTCGCAGGTGTTGCTATTCGTTGGCCGCAGATTTATAAGATGTTAGGCTCAATAAATTTCCAGATGGGTACTGACGGTTTTTTACAGCATCCAGATGTTGCTGGTATGGAAGTGGAAGATTACGATGCACTGATTACTGATCCATATAAAACGCTTGTAGATATTATAATCCCGAGAATTCACAAAGAACTTGCACTCGATAAAAGCTCTGCTGGTATTGCAAAAGCTAAAGCTTTCTTTGCCTATTTGAATGCGTTTCAAACTATAGGAATGGCAAATAACGAAATTGCAATGCAATATGGGAAATCGACTATTCCTTCTTTCGCAGGTATAACAGAAGCACCGTATGATTTTCTGGCGGACCAATTACGATCCTTTTCTGGAACTTCAAAAGATATCCGTAGAATTCCTGAAAAAGTGGGTGCTGCATGTGAAACATTGACTCCGTTACTAAGAAAAATGGGAAGTCCAAAAGGTAGTAATGGAACTAAATTTGATCAGATATTTATTCCACTTCATATGGCTCCATATATGAGAGAAAAAGATTTTGCAAAATATTACTGGCCTACATTTAAAAAATTATGTGAAGGACTTTCTGAAAATGGATATGGTATCTACCTTTTCGTTGAGCATGACTGGTCGCGTTTTGTGGATTATCTTCATGATTTGCCGGAAGGCACGCATATGGCAATCGAATATGGAGATCCGAAGGTGTTCAAAGATAAATTAGGCTCAAAACATATCTTATCTGGTTTTTACCCAGTTAACATTCTTAAAACTGGCACTAAGGAAGAATGTGTTTACAAAGCTAAAGAACTATTAGATATTCTTGCTCCTGGAGGAAATTACATCTTTGACTACGACAAAGTAGTTTTAAGAGCAAACGATGTAAACATTGAAAACGTTAACGCAGTCAATAAAGCAGTTAAAGAATATGGCGTTTATTAGGAGGTGTCAATGTGGAAATTAAATCAGAATACTTCAGAAATTTCAAAGAAAATATGGAGAAATATGAAATTCAACCCGAATCATTTGAGTTTGCAGGTGACATCCAGATGTATGAAGAGATGATGTTTGGGTTTCACATGTATTTACTTGTTTAGTACGCAAATGCAAAATAATCAGAAAAGCACCTGAGCGAATTATTCGAAAGTAGTTTTGAACTAAATAAATTTAAAAATTGTAGTACAGAGTAATCTTAAATGCAGGGGGGATTGAAAATGATTGATACAAATGAAGTAACACAATCAATAGGAGAATTAGAAGAAGAAAAGGTGTTGAAGATATTACATGACTTTATGGCAACAAACCCATCGGAAGAAGAAGCGCATAAAGTTGTTGCTGCCTGCCAAGATGGAATGGCAGTCGTAGGAGCTCTATTTGAGAGTGGAGAGTATTTTGTGGGAGATTTGATCTTTGCAGGAGAACTCTTGACTGAGGCTATTGATATCTTGAAGCCAGCAATTGGATCAGGAGCTTCCACTAAAGTTGGGAAGATCGTCATCGGAACTGTTCATGGCGACCTTCATGATATCGGAAAAAACATATTCAAAAGCATGTCAGAAGCAGCTGGATTTGAAATAATTGACTTGGGAATTGATGTACCGGTGCAAGCGTTTATTGACAAAACAAAAGAAATCAATCCAGATATTGTTGGAATGAGTGGAGTTTTAACCTTGGCGTTGGAATCCATGAAAGATACTGTTGATGCTTTGAAAGAAGCGGGGGTTCGTGATTCTGTCAAAATAATTATTGGAGGAAACCCTGTAACAAAAGAAGCTTGTGATCATATTGGTGCTGATGCTTTCACAACAAATGCTGCGGAAGGAGTGAAAATGGCACAAGTGTAATCAGTCAAGTAAACTAGGCCATTTTTCGCCACGAACTAGGCCACTATTTTCTCACTCTTTATCTGTGTGATCATTTATCTTTATAGAATGGATTTTCTGTGTTTGAGTCTGTATCCATCAC
>NZ_JADNRK010000061.1 GCF_015594845.1 Alkalibacter mobilis
AAATGGACAACGGGTAAGCGATATCTTGATATGGAAGAATACCATCAACATCGATTGGCCAAAAATACCACTGTTGCTGCTTAAAAAACTAACCGAGGGAATTTACACACTTTTTCGGACTTGACTTGTTGAGTCTGGACAACTCTATATTAAAGGATATCGCAGAGAGAAACTTGTAAGCCTGGCCAAGCGATAGCATGCTGTATTGTATGCCCAGGAGAAATATTCTATTAGCGACACTTTCATGTCGGCCATTCAAAAAAACAAAAAAAGCTGAATTCTATGCAGATTTCAGCTAGTCGTAGATATTAATGGTGGAAGCGGAGCATAACATACCAGACTTTTGAGCACAAGTGAATGGTCTTGATATTTCATCCGAAATGATCTGAGATCTTACTTCTCAGATTTTCATAATATGCATCGAAAATAAGACCCCTTAAGTGTTGACCATTCACTCATGAAATAAAATAATCACTCATAAGATTTTTTTGATCTCTTATCCTGGTCTGTCCCAACTTATATAAGGTTTTTGTGGTGAACTAGTTGAGATTTATACATTGACTTTTTCATCTGCATAGTTCCATCTCTTTTTTTATGCACATAATTTCATATTTATGTAGAAAAGAGCCCTTTTAGATGCTCTAATAGATTAATCTGTATTTTTAATATATGCTGTTGCTCTTCCTGATCCAACTTTTTTTATATAACCATCCTTTAATAAGTCCGATAGTGCTTTTTCAATAGTTGTTATACTAATATCAGGATAAATTTCAGCTATGTTATTTTTTGAAATTTTACCAACTTTTTTATCAAATATGTCTTTAACTCTTTCTGATTTATTTAAGCCTCTAATTTCAACAGTTTCTACTCTTTCAGAAAATTCTTTATATGCTTTCAATAAAATACTCAGATAGTATTTTACGAAAGGATTTAGATTGTTATTTTCTTCATACCACCCATGTGAACTTTGCTTTAGAGTTTCATAGTAATTTTCTTTGGTATTTTCTATCAGCATTTCTATACTAATATACTTCCCTACGATATATCCTTCTTGGTAAAGAAGGAGCAAAGTTAATAACCTGCTCATTCTACCGTTGCCATCATTAAAAGGATGAATACATAGAAAATCTAAAACGAATTTTGATATTAAAATCAAAGAATCTATTTTACCTTCTTTTTTCCCTTCATTATATGATGCACATAACCTTTCAACAGCAGAAGGTGTTTCAAAAGCTGAAAGTGGTTTGAATCTAATAGCACTTATGCCTCTTGAATCTACTTCTTCTATAATGTTATCTTGATTTTTATATTTACACCCATTTGAAGATGGGTGATAGCTGTACAGATCTCTATGCAGCTGTGATATTATATTTGAACTTAGTTGAATATAATCATAATTTTCATGTATTGTATTGAGTACTTCTCTGTATCCTGCAATTTCTTCTTCGTCTCTATTAAGAGGTTCTGCTTTTTTTCCTACTAACTCTAAAAGTCTGGCATCTGATGTGAATATTCCTTCTATTCTATTAGAAGATCCAGTACTTTGAACCTTTGCTACTTCAAGCATCGCTTCTAAAATATCCGGCTTAGCCTCGACAAATAATTCCTGCTTCCCTTTATATTCGTGAATCTTTGCAATCAAATTCATGATTTCCGGCGTATATAATTCTTTATCAACTTCTCTATAATTAAATTTTCTCAACTGCATCACCTGCCTATTTTGATTTATATGCATAATTTTATCAGTATTTTATGCACATAGCAATTAAAATATGCAGATAACACAGTTACCATTCTCTAATTTACTACATAATTTGTAATATAAGCAGTCAATAATACCATGTGGATTATACGATTTTATAAATCATCATTATTTATAAGGTTACATTGATTTCCCATGAGGACACATCCTTTCAGATTTTCTTATTATATCTCACTTTCCGTGTCCACACATTTATACTAGCATCAGATCTATTAATATCTCGAAGTGCATTTTTGGACTCTTTTTCTCCCTCAATGCCGATCTTAAATCCAAAGTTATCAGACAAATGTGCCACCTCCTGTAACTGGTAAAATAAAGCAGGCCATTTTCAGACATCACGACTAGTCCAGAACTCGCCACAAACTAGGCCAGTTCTGGACACAAACTATGCCACTTTAATCTGAGTGATGATAAACTTTCTGTTG
>NZ_JADNRK010000062.1 GCF_015594845.1 Alkalibacter mobilis
AATCGAGTAGGAGAAAGTTTTCATAAAACATGAAAACCTTCGACCTCTCACACCACCGTGCGTACCGTTCGGTACACGGCGGTTCAATCAACTTAACAATTGACACACCTTTCGGTGTAGTAATCTAACATTGAGACTAATCCAAATCGGCTTAGTCTCTTGTTTCTTATGGCAACTTTGACAGCACCTTTGTTACATACATAAGCGATTCTTGCTCCTGCGTATGCTACTTTCCATGCAGTATATTTGTTTATTCCTAGTTTTATCAAGTTCTTTGCTCTGTTTTGTGGAGTTTTCCAATGCTTCCAGATACACATACGCAATCTATAGCGAATGTTAGAATCCATCTTTGCACACAAAGTTTTCATGCTACCGATTTTAAAATAATTTATCCAACCTCTAATGAGTTGATTCAATTTCTCTATCTTGTAGCTGTTACTCACTCCCCAACTTCTGCATGTCAATTCTTTCATTCTTTTCTTGAATTTCAATACTGATTTTAAGTGGGGTTTAGCCTTGTACTGATGTGCTCGACCGTCAAAGTAAAATCCGAAACCTAGGTATTTTAGCCCTTGAGGTTTATCTACTTTGCTCTTTGTCATGTTTACTTTCAGCCCTAGTTTCTCTTCAATAAATCGTGTAAGATTTCTCATTACTCGTTTTGCAGACATTTCGCTTCCAACCATAATTATACAGTCATCTGCATACCGTACAAAGTTCAATCCCCTTTGTTCCATTTCCTTATCCAGTTCATTTAACATGATATTTGCTAATAGTGGCGAAAGATTTCCACCTTGTGGTGTTCCCACTACGGAATCCTCATATTCATCATCTACCATGATTCCACTCACTAAGAACTTCCTCACTATAGAGATAACATCTCCGTCTTTGATGGTTTTACCTATCAAAGTCATTAGCTTGTCGTGGTTCACTGTGTCAAAGAACTTTTCCAAGTCAATATCTACAATCCAATCATTATCGTCATTCATCATATCTAATGCTGTTAGGATCGCTTGCTGTGCGCATCTGTTAGGTCTGAAACCATAACTGTGCTCATGGAATTGTTCCTCATAGATTGGGGTTAATACTTGTGCAATGGCTTGTTGTATAAATCTATCTGTTACTGTTGGTACTCCTAGGTTTCTGACACCACCATCAGGCTTTGGTATCTCCACTCTTCGTACTGGCTGAGGTTTATACTTTCTACTCCTCAACTGTTCCTTGATAATTTCGCCGTTCTTTTCAAGATGCACTTTAAGGTCTGTGTATTTCATTCCATCCACACCCTCTGCGCCTTTATTTCGTACGACTTGCAGATATGCCTGATTTAGATTCTCACGAGATAATATCTGCTTCATTAGACTACTTGTGTCCATGCGCTGTTTCCTTTCCGTCTCGCTAAATTTGACCATCCTTATCCCGATTGGTTACGGCAGATGTTGTCATTTCTGCAATACGAGACATACTAAAGCTTATTGATTGTTCGCCCCTTTGCTCCACTTCCATTACAGAAGTTTCTTCACTACTATGGGCTCGGCTGACTTCTCACAGTTCGTTGTTACTCGGCAAATGATACCGCTGTGAGACCTCCACGCTTAAGGTGCACGCTCTTTCTCTCCATATATCTGCCACATTTACTCTGTTCCTACAAATGGTAACTTTACGGCTTCATCCTTTTATGCGGACTTACCAATCAGAACCTAGCCTTATATGTGATTTCTGTTCGTCAGACCAGAGATTTGCCTACAGCTTCCTTCAGATTTCACCTCACGATAAACACCCTTGCTGTTTAGCTATGCACTTCCTCGTTACCTAGGTGTGCTCGGGACTTGCACCCGTTAGAGCGCGCCCATGGCGCGCAAACATAAAAAA
>NZ_JADNRK010000063.1 GCF_015594845.1 Alkalibacter mobilis
AGCAATCTGGTAATATGTCAATCGATAAATAATAAGAAACTTCGACAGAATCAATAAAAAAGTGCATGACAAATAGACCTTGAGATTTGAAAGAAAAAATCAAGGCAAAGTTGAAGTTATGAGTTAGGAGTATGATCTACTCCTTGAGGAACAAAAAGTTGGTTTTTAGCCAGCAATCCAAAAACCAAACGGATAAATTTCCGTGATGTAAGTGCGAGTGCTCGTTTATGTTGATGAGTTTTGACTTCATCAAACTTCTTTTGGTAGAAGGCATTATATTCTGGAAGATGTCGAACAACACTTCCCGTAGCTTCTATTAAATAATAACGAAGGTACCTGTTGCCAGCTTTGCTCATCCTTGTGTCATCCGATTGGAAGTCGCCGGACTGATTTTCAGTCCATACGATACCAGCATATTTAGCTAGTGCCGAATGGCTGTCAAAGGCTTGGATACTGCCGATTTCAGCAAGTATGCCAGAGGCAAAAACTGGACCGATACCAGGTATTGATTTTAAACAAATGTATTCAGCTGGATTAAGCCCAGAAACTGTTTTTTCGATGGCTTTATCAATGGACTTGATTTCAGCTTCGAAAGCTTTTAGACAGTTTAGCGAAGAGGCAATGGCAATAGTCAAAGGTTCGTAAAGGCATTTATCCAAGCGATACGAGTTCCTGGCGGCAGCTTGCAAGATAGAAGCCACCTCTTGAGGATGGCTGAAGCGATTTTTTCCTTTTTCACAAACAAAAGCAATGAGATCTTCAATAGATGCTTCTGCGATCTGTTCATTAGAAAGAAAATCTGTTAGAACGGCAGAAGCAGCAGCGCCATACTTGTTTGAGAAAGGATGATTTCCCTTTGTAAGAGTGGCAAATTCACTAAACTTGAGAAATACATTGGAGAGCATATACGTTTTTTCTCTAGTCAAGCATTCGACCAAGTGCAAGCGATGCCTTGTTAAGCGTTGCAGGGCAAGAAACTGAGAACCACGCCAAGGCTCAGAAGTGATTCTTCCTACTCGAGCAAAATCGGCAATGACAAAAGCATCAATAGGGTCCTTCTTACTCATGCCAATAAAAGATTTCTTGTAATTGGCGATAATCTTCGGATTGAGACAGTAAACATAGGTACTATATGGCGCCAGAAGCGCACAAGAAGATAGAAAATTGGCAATATGTATCCCATAAAAAGAAGTGGACTCTAAAGCAATAACGACGCGAGTGAACTTGCAACTAGACAGCAAAACAGAAAGTTTATCAGCAATTTCATCGGCGCCGGGCTGAGAATTGGCAACAGCAAATTCTAATAATCTGTCTTGTTCGAAATTCAATGCACAAATTACGTTTTCACGGGCAGATACATCAATGCCCACAAACAAAGTAGACAAATACTCTGATTTTTTCATAGTATCACCACCTTTCGTGATAGGGATGAGGAAATTAGAGAAAGAATATCCTAATCTTAAGCACTGACTGAAACCTCGCATAATAAGCATTCAACCAACAGAAATACCTTGCTGGGGGCTACTGATGGTGATGCAACATCTGAGTAAGCAGCATTTGATACTTAAGTCAGGGAGCAAGCTTTCTAAGCAACAGCATATGCTTTGCAAGGAGCGTAAGCTCAAACCTTCGCTAACAACCTATATGGTTATTGTAGCATTAGGATATTCTTTAACAAAAATAAATAAGAATATAGCTGTG
>NZ_JADNRK010000064.1 GCF_015594845.1 Alkalibacter mobilis
TCAAAACATAACAGCACACTACTCACTTGCTCCCTAGAAAGGAGGTGATCCAGCCGCACCTTCCGATACGGCTACCTTGTTACGACTTCACCCCAATTACTAGCCCCACCTTCGGCAGCTGCTCCCTTACGGTTAGCTCACTGACTTCGGGTGTTGCCAACTCTCGTGGTGTGACGGGCGGTGTGTACAAGGCCCGGGAACGCATTCACCGCGGCATTCTGATCCGCGATTACTAGCAACTCCGACTTCATGCAGGCGAGTTGCAGCCTGCAATCCGAACTGAGATCTGTTTTTTGAGATTGGCTCCACATCGCTGTTTCGCTGCCCTCTGTTCAGACCATTGTAGCACGTGTGTAGCCCAGGTCATAAGGGGCATGATGATTTGACGTCATCCCCACCTTCCTCCGTATTATCTACGGCAGTCTATCTAGAGTGCCCAGCTTAACCTGATGGCAACTAAATACAGGGGTTGCGCTCGTTGCGGGACTTAACCCAACATCTCACGACACGAGCTGACGACAACCATGCACCACCTGTCCTCCTGTCCCCGAAGGGAACTCCTCATCTCTGAGGTCGTCAGGAAATGTCAAGACCTGGTAAGGTTCTTCGCGTTGCTTCGAATTAAACCACATGCTCCGCTGCTTGTGCGGGCCCCCGTCAATTCCTTTGAGTTTCAGTCTTGCGACCGTACTCCCCAGGCGGAGTGCTTATTGTGTTAACTACGGCACTGAGTTACCCCAACACCTAGCACTCATCGTTTACGGCGTGGACTACCAGGGTATCTAATCCTGTTCGCTCCCCACGCTTTCGCTCCTCAGCGTCAGTATCTGTCCAGTAAGTCGCCTTCGCCACTGGTGTTCCTCCTAATATCTACGCATTTCACCGCTACACTAGGAATTCCACTTACCTCTCCAGTACTCAAGTTCTCCAGTTTCAAATGCAATTCCGGGGTTGAGCCCCGAACTTTCACATCTGACTTAAAAAACCGCCTACAAGCCCTTTACGCCCAGTAATTCCGGACAACGCTTGCCCCCTACGTATTACCGCGGCTGCTGGCACGTAGTTAGCCGGGGCTTCCTCTAAGGGTACCGTCATTTTATTCTTCCCCTTCGACAGAACTTTACGATCCGAAGACCTTCATCATTCACGCGGCGTTGCTGCGTCAGGGTTGCCCCCATTGCGCAATATTCCCCACTGCTGCCTCCCGTAGGAGTCTGGGCCGTGTCTCAGTCCCAGTGTGGCCGTTCGCCCTCTCAGGCCGGCTACCCATCGTCGCCTTGGTGAGCTGTTATCTCACCAACTAGCTAATGGGACGCGGGTCCATCCTATGGCGATAAATCTTTCATTGAACGATCATGCAATCATTCAACTACATACGGTATTAATCCCGGTTTCCCGAGGCTATCCCCTTCCATAGGCCAGGTTACCCACGCGTTACTCACCCGTCCGCCACTTTCACTTCAGTGTAGTAAACTACTCCGAAGATCGCGTTCGACTTGCATGTGTTAGGCACGCCGCCAGCGTTCGTCCTGAGCCAGGATCAAACTCTCTATTATAAGTGTTTGAGTCCGCTAGAACTCTCTTTGGCTTTTGATACTCTTGGTATCAACGTTGTTTTTGGTTCTTTCTTTTAGCTTGGTTTTCGTGTGCTATTATATTTTCAAAGATCTCTTTT
>NZ_JADNRK010000065.1 GCF_015594845.1 Alkalibacter mobilis
TGTCAATAACTTGAGAAAATGTCTCTTTTTTTTAAAGTAATTATCGTTAGAAAATGTCTCTTTTTCAGTCTGTCTCATATTAAATTGAGACAGACTGTTGTTTTTCAAAGAATAATTCGTAAAGAAACTTCAATGACAGGTTGTAATCTTCTGCCCACCAGATATTTTTCCACTGGTCAGATCCGTGAATCATATGGGGAGTGATTTGTTTGGTGATATTTTTACTTACCGACTTTTCTTTGGTATTTTTATTTTGAGGCTTTATGTAACGGATGACATCATAAGTTTGATCCTTGTAACTGACCCGTATACCAAATCTCGGATTTACAAGAACTTCAATCTCTTTCCTGGAAGAGATGATAGGGAATCCTTTGTCAAGGATCTGAAAGCATCTGTTCTTGAATGAAAATGTACCTGCATTATCGGTTTTGCGATTATGTTTGATACATAAAATTTCGTCAATGTCGACTTTATTGCCAAGAGGAACAAAAATTGACTCACCTTCAGGTTCTACAGAGAATTTGATGTTGAACATGTGCCGATATTCTAGCTCTAGAAACTGGTTTGCCTGCTCTACTGTACGAATTTTACGTTTGGCAAACTCTACAGGCAATCTGCCCTGCAGGGTATCCCACATCCTTTCAACTCGGCCCTTGGCTTGAGGGGATTTGGCAAAAATGATATCTATGCCCAACTCATTCATAGATCGGCCAAACTGGGTCAGGTTGACTGTTTGGCCGGCAATAAGTTCCTCGACCGTCAGTTTTCCCGTTTTAGGAGACCGGAAGATGGTGTGGTTGTC
Source organism: Alkalibacter mobilis (assembly GCF_015594845.1). Taxonomy (GTDB): domain Bacteria; phylum Bacillota; class Clostridia; order Eubacteriales; family Alkalibacteraceae; genus Alkalibacter; species Alkalibacter mobilis. The sequence continues at coordinate 803 of NZ_JADNRK010000065.1, forward strand.
TGAGTAAAGACTCTGGGGAACGCCAAAGTCTAGACAACACTGACGCATGGTTTCCAAGTATCCGAAGAGGCATTCATTTTGCGTCATGTACAGTCCTACGATTTGACCGGTAGCATCATCAATGGCTCCATGGAGTGCATACTTGCTATTTCCGCCAAACCACTCAAAAGGGGTGGCATCAATCTGTATAAGTTGACCTGGATGTTCCTTTCGCTTTCTTCGATGAGTACGGCGACGGGTCTTTTTCTTTTTAGGGCTTTCATATCCTTGTTTTTTTAGTATACTGGTAAGTGATGAATATGAGATTTTGATCTTATATTCGTCTTCAAGAATTTCTTGAAAGTGGAGGAAGTTGATGCCGTCAAAATCCGGGTTGGAGCGAATTTCAAGGATCTCTTCCTTCATTTCCTCTTTAATGGCATGTGCAGGCTTTCTACCTGTATTTTTATGAATCAACGATTCAGCACCAGATTCAACAATTCCTTTCTTTATACGACTAATCTGGCGGGTAGAAAGACCGAGCAACTGTGCTGCCTGATCTCTTGTGATATGCTTTTCGATAAAACTGTTGATGACCTTATAGGTCTTTAACTGCTCTTGCGACAAAGTGATCCATCCTTTTTTCATATTTTCAGTTTAATAGAATGTGACATTTTATCAAGTGAATCTAAAGGTGACATTATCACAAGTTAACAACA
>NZ_JADNRK010000066.1 GCF_015594845.1 Alkalibacter mobilis
ATCAATCCAAGCCATGCTGGATGTCCCAACAAACCTATTGATCTATTTGCAATAAATACCATATAATGACTTGAGGACGTAATATTACCAAATAAGTAAGAATTATAATATATTTCTAAGAATTTAGGAATGTAATTTAACACCCCAGAAAAAAAAACAATAATTATATTTATATAAAAATATGACTTCAATATTTTAATATGCCCACTCATTTTAGTGAATATTGATATTAGAAAAACATAAATCATAGGCAGAATAGAATACATCAAAGAACCTATCGAAACATTTTCATTATTGTTTAGCACTAAAACAATAAGTAGATAAAAAGATGAAAACAATCCGATATAGAATAAATTTTTATTATATTTATCAAATCTAATAAAAGGAATAACAAAGAAAATCATTGGAAAAGGAAATCCAAATATCCTTATTATCGGAAATACTATTGTGAATATGTACCGAAATATTTTAATCATATAATCACCTTCTAATTTACTCGATTAAACTAAAATTTTATCCACTTTCCAAACACTTCATCGTATTCAGATGGCTCAAATTTTTCCCAGCCACTAAAATGGAAGAATGTCATCTCACCAAAATAAACTTTCCCATTAATATCGTAGAAGTCAACTCTAACATGCGGAATACCTTTTGAGAGAACATTTGCTAACTTAATCATCTCTTCAAATCCTTTTGGCTTTATAATCGTTTTGCTCGCATTTGGATAGTGTTGCATAAATGGCATGTGGTTAAACTCCAGGTCAAAAAAATCGAATCGTGTATCAATCCCTCTATCTGTTGCTATAAACATTGCTTTTACCGCACCATCGAAGCAGAAAAATTTATAATCTTTAAGTTCCTTCTTGGATTCGTCGACCATATATTTTTCTGCAATTATTCGCGGCTTAATATCTTTATATATCCACTCTCGCTGACCCCAGTAATAATTGTGTTTTAATGACTTTTGTAGTTTCTTTTTTGCCTTATTAATATCTAATTTAGTTTTATCCTTGCAAATGACTAAACCACCAGAATCATGAGTACATTTTAAAACAAATTGGTTTGGTAATTTATCAAAGTCAATCTCCTCAATATCTTCCCAAACACCTAATAATGGAATCAAGTAATCATTTCCTATTGTTTTTTCGATAAATTTTCTAACTTCATACTTATCTACAAATTTCGTATATTCCGGGTTTCGGTCATTTAACTTCAACCACTGCAATTTTTCATTATATGTTGTTGGGTTTTCAAGATTCAATTTTTTATCCATTTTACACCAATATGCAACCTTAAGATAAGTTTCATCTTTCATCCACTTAAAAAATCCTCTGTGACCTAATAGTAAAAATATGTATTGTGGTCTTTTAATTAAACTTAGGATTTTGTTTTTTATCACGTTGAACACCTCCGACCACAATTTCGAAATTATTGTTTAATCATTAACTGATACAACTCTTCATATTTACGACTCATAACTTTATTACTAAAATTGT
>NZ_JADNRK010000067.1 GCF_015594845.1 Alkalibacter mobilis
GGTACCGTCAAGATTCTTTCGCAAAATTAATTAGCCATTTGGTTTGAATATATTTAAAGAGCAACTGACTCTGGGTTGTCAAGCTCCATTCTTTCCAGGTGTTTCATGTTTAAATACCGCTTGCATCCCCACTGGGTGCCGGCAACATGGCGTAACCTCGCACACACCAACATGAGAGCAGAGTTTCCATCAGGAAATGTGCCGACGACTTTTGTGCGCCTCCTGATTTCTCGATTGAGACGTTCTATGACATTGTTGGTCCTAATCCGAGTCCAGTGCTCAACCGGAAATGACATATATGTGAGAGTCTCATCAATGCCATCTTCAACCTTCTTTGCAGCCTGGTGAAGTTTCATCTCTTTGAGCTTTTCGATGACCTGTTCTGCTTTGTACCTGGCAGCAGATTTGTCCTCGCTTGCATGGATCGCTTTGAGCATTTTAGTGACAAATTTCATCTTGGATCTGGGGGTTACTGAAAAGATATTACGGTAAAAGTGTACGGTGCATCTTTGATATTTTGCATCCGAAAAAACCTCCGGAATTGACTCAAGCATGCCAAGACTTTTATCTCCGACAATGAGCTGTACACCAGTAAGTCCGCGGGTTTTGAGCCACTGAAGAAAGGAACTCCAGCTTTCTTTGTCTTCCTTCATTCCTTCTGCTGCGCCCAAGATTTCCCGATGGCCTTCCTCGTTTACGCCAATGGCAATCAGTATGGCGACATTCTCATATTCGCCGCCCCAGGAGCGTTTCAGGAAGATTCCATCCACATATACATATGGATAATCACCGCCAGTTAATGGGCGATTACGCCATGTTTCGATGTGCTCATAGGCTTTCTTGTTCAGGTTGCTAATCGTACCTGGTGATACCTTTGTCCCCCATAAGGCTTCGGTAATATCCTCGACCCTGCGAACGGATACTCCGGCAAGGTACATTTCTATCAAAGCCTCTTCCACAGAGCATTCCCGTCTACGGTATCTTTCAATGATGGCGGTTTCGAAGGGAACACCTTTGAGCTTTGGTACCTTGAGCGTTACATCTCCGGATGTTGTGGTTAGATTTCTCTGATAGTGACCAGATCGATAACCTTGGCGTTCGCTGGTTCGCTCGTACTTGGCAGCATTGATCAGCTCGTCAGCTTCTTTGTCGAGAAGCGCATTTAGCGTTTCCTCCACACTATTTCTTACCAGATCTTTCAGTTCGGTTTTGATTACTTGTTCGTTTAATTGTATAATGTTATCGGACATGTTTCATAGCCTCCTTTGGTTCGATTTTGTGTGGTAACTTGATTTTACCAAACGGCTATGGACACGTCCATTTTTCGTTATTTTGTTTTTGCGAAATTAATTATACGTTATCT
>NZ_JADNRK010000068.1 GCF_015594845.1 Alkalibacter mobilis
GATAAAGTCTATATAATGGTGTAAATTCAAAAATTAAAAAAATTGAGCCAAAAGGGTTCAACCTCGGATAAAATAGAGTTGTCGAAAAACCATCAACCCGAGGAGGAAACCCAAATGACTCAGATTAATGTTACCCTAGATTCCGAAATTTTGCACGGACTTTTCACATCAAATGGCAAAGATGATGCCTTTGCCAAGTTACTGGAAAGCATCCTAAATCAGGTGCTTAATGCTCAAGCCAGTGAGCAACTTGGCGCGGATCGCTATGAGCGTTCTGATGAGCGTTCCGGCTACCGCAACGGCTTTCGTATGCGTAGCATGACCACACGCGTTGGAACTATTGAACTGCAAGTGCCCAGACTTCGCGGCGGCAATTTCTCAACTACTCTGTTCAACCAGTACCAACGCAGCGAGCAGGCTCTGGTGCTAGCAATGATGGAGATGGTCGTAAATGGTGTATCCACCAGAAAAGTGAGCGCCATTACCGAAGAGCTCTGTGGTAAAGAGTTTTCCAAGTCGACCGTTTCTGAGCTTTGCAAGAACTTAGAACCTGTCGTTGAAGAATTCAGAAACAGAGAACTGACCTGTAACTATCCGTTTGTTATTGTCGACGCGCTTTATACCAAGGTTCGTGAAAACGGCCGTGTCCGGTCTAAAGGACTGCTCAGCGCAATCGGTGTCCGAGAAGACGGCAGACGAGAAATACTGGGGTTGAGTGTCGCCGATTCAGAATCTGAAACCAGCTGGAGCGAGTTCTTCTTATCCCTTAAACAACGGGGCCTCTCCGGCATAGATCTTGTCGTATCCGACAATCACGGCGGCCTGGTCAATGCAATCAAGAAACATTTTCAGGGCGCATCCTGGCAACGGTGTCAGACCCACTTTTCAAGAAATATTTTAGATAAAACACCGAAGCGTCTTCAGCCGGAGATCAAGCAATGCCTCAATGAGATATACAACGCACCAAAGCAGGAAATCGCCCAATCACTTCGAGACGAGATGCTTGATACCTATTCCCAGGCAGCTCCTAAGGCTATGGAGACTTTGGAACAGGGATTTGATGACATAATGGCTGTTATGCATCTGCCAAAGAAATATCGCAAGCGATTACGTACAAGCAACAGCATTGAGCGGTTAAATCAAGAAATCCGGCGTAGGGAACGTGTGATCAGAATATTCCCAAATGAAGCCTCCCTGATCCGCTTGATTGGCGCCTTGCTCATGGAGCAAGATGAGAAATGGACAACGGGTAAGCGATATCTTGATATGGAAGAATACCATCAACATCGATTGGCCAAAAATACCACTGTTGCTGCTTAAAAAACTAACCGAGGGAATTTACACACTTTTTCGGACTTGACT
>NZ_JADNRK010000069.1 GCF_015594845.1 Alkalibacter mobilis
CATTCGGATATCTGCGACTCAACGGTTATTTGCACCTAATCGCAGCTTTTCGCAGCTTGTCGCGTCCTTCTTCGGCTCCCAGTGCCAAGGCATTCTCCCTATGCTCTTAGTAACTTGACCTCTTTTATACGTCGCCATGCTTCCGCTAACTTTGTCGCCTATCACTCACAAATTCGCTTACGTATGTTTATATACGCGCGCTCATTTCTTCGCTCAGCTTCTTGTTACCGAAACCCTGACTCGTCTAAAATTATCTCTTTTTTTCGTTCCGTTTCCGAAACGATAGATGTTTAGATGATCGTTCTTTGTTTCTTTACTTATATGTTCTTATGCAGTTTTCAAATATCACTGAGAAATAGCAAGTATCATTTCGATCGACTGTTGAGAGCTTGCTCTCATGAAGTTGGTCGATGTGATGCTTATTTGGCGAAGCCAATGACCAATACTTTCGTTAGAAAGTTGAGGTTCAGGGCTATTTCTTCCCATACATAAATCCTTCGGACAAACCTCAGGACGACGATTTTACATCGCTGCATGTCGAAAGCCAATGACCGATACTTTCGTTAGAAAGTTGAGGTTCAGGCTATTTCGTTCATACATGGATCCTTCATATAAAACTCAGGATGACGATTTTTACATCGTTGCATGGCAGAAGCCAATTAAGACCATTTCTCTTTTTTGTTTCTACAACTTTGCTTATGGTGGGCTTGGGAGGACTCGAACCTCCGACCTCACGCTTATCAGGCGTGCGCTCTAACCACCTGAGCTACAAGCCCCCGAGTGTTTTTTAGTTATAGAATGGTGGAGATGAGGAGACTTGAACTCCTGACCCCCTGCTTGCAAGGCAGGTGCTCTCCCAACTGAGCTACACCCCCACTTAAGTTGCAAGTTATACGTCGCCAACTTATGCCAAAATTTCTTTTGGCTAGCTTTCAACTGTATATCCCCCAACTACTTTGAAAGATACGAAATCTTTCAAAACATAACAGCACACTACTCACTTGCTCCCTAGAAAGGAGGTGATCCAGCCGCACCTTCCGATACGGCTACCTTGTTACGACTTCACCCCAATTACTAGCCCCACCTTCGGCAGCTGCTCCCT
>NZ_JADNRK010000006.1 GCF_015594845.1 Alkalibacter mobilis
CTATGAGAGAAGTGTACGGCATTAAAGAATAATCAATGTTGGTTCCTAGCCGGAACCGTTGGAACCGCTGTCCGGAGCCATTGGCACTAGGCTCCGGACAGCCTGGTTTCTTTTAGTGGAATATTCATCGCCACCAGGGAATAGTTCTTATCAAAGAGCAATTTGGAGCTACGAGATGCCATCAAAAATATTTATTGAAACATGGGTTTGTTCTTGGCGACTCGGCTATATTATAAATGTGGATCTCTGTTGCCCGCTATCTGTTTAGCTATTTTTGCGGGGAGTACAATTTCCACTCTGCATAGTGAAAATTGTAGCCTCTTATTATTTTTGGGTGAAATGCTGTCAAATTGGTCATCGATGTCTAATTTGAGGAATCATAGCCTTTTAGATATTCCGTGGTATTAAGCCGTTTTGCAAGAAAGAGGTTATATAAAAAAATCTGGAAAGTCAATTTTGAATTTGAAAAAAATGAACTGATCATATATTTAATCGATGCAATATGATATACTGAATTTGCAAGTTCTCAACGATAATAGCATACTTATCGAAAGGTAAGGACGCAAAGCCAAGGGCCTAAACAAATGTATGGTAGCCGGTTGCCGAAGGAGAATTCTTTTTATTCTCCAAAATATTGAAAGGAGAATTACATGAAAAAGAAGATCAAAGTTTTGTTTTTAGCAATTTTAATAAGTTGCTTGATTGTTGATCCAGCATTTGCTTCTGATCTAACAATTGAAAAAGACATTGAAGCTGGAATTACACCTGACAGTATCTTTTATACTTTCGATCAGCTAGTGGAAGACTTACAAGTTGCTCTATCTTCCAGTCCAGAAAACGATGCACAATTACTTCTGCAATTTGCTCAAGAACGATTGTCTGAAGCTAAAGTTATGGAATTGGAAGAGAAGGACGAATATATAGAAGAGGCTTTGGAAGATTATCTTGAAAAGTTTGAAGAGGCTCAGGAATTGATTGCTGAATCCTTGGTGTCTTTACCTCAAGACGATGTAAAAATCGAAGAACTGTATACTGAACTTGAAGAAGCGGCAGTAGTAGAAAACGAAGAAATAAGCGACGATTTGGAAGAAGATTTGGATAATGCTTATTTAGTTGCAAATGTAATAAGAGGACTGGAAATAGAAAAAGTTACTGCCATAAGAGAGTTGGGCTTGGGTTATGGTCAAATAGCACAAGCGTTTGCTTTATCTGAATATTCAGGATTAAGTGTTGAAGAAATTGCTGCTCACTTTACAAGTGAAGATATTGGTTTTGGTGATGTTGCTAAGCTGATCGGCTATCATCCAGCAGAAATAAATAAGGATAAAAAAAGTGATAGAGCAGAACAAGAAGACGTAGTAGAAGATCAAGCAGAAATTAAAGAAGACCAAGTAGAAATTAAAGAAGACCAAGTAGAAATTAAAGAAGACCAAGCAGAAATATTTGATAATTTAGACGCAAAAGAAAAAATTCAAGTCGAAAAAATAAAAGTTGAAGAAGAAAAAATAAAAGCACAAGATAAGAAGATTGAAAATCAAGAAAAGAAGGTCAATAATGACAAAGATAAACTTGATTTAGGAAGCAAGAATAACGTTAAGGACAACAGAAAAGTCGTAGAAAAAGACGATTATAGTAATGATGTTGAAGAAAACGATGAAAACGTGGAGTAGTTTTGATTTTAATGAATAAATTGCACCGAAGTTGATAATTGGTATTTCAGAGCAAAAAGAACTGCTAAGGCAGTTCTTTTTGATTTTCCATTTCAACAAGGTCTTTTCTGTACTTGAGAGGAATAAACTTTTGTTGAAGTTTAGGATTGATCCTTGATTCGATTGCAATAGTTTTAACGTATTTTTTCCAAAGTAAAATGAAAGGATCTTCAGGCAAGTCTTTTTCTTGCATGCTCTTAGAATAAGGTATCAGAAGGCTGTCGCCATCGTGTGCGATCAATGCCAGATTTCGTCTTTCATCATGGATTATAATTTTCTCGTTTCGAAATCTGTCTGTGAAATGGTCACTGATTGCAGGTAAGATAAAGTATTCAGGATGAATTTTTGCATAAAGAGTGTATCCAATTTGGCGAAAACGAACAAATCCTTCGTAGCGATGGACTTCACGTTTTACTTTTAGCACAAGAGATTCGAAAGGATAGACCCGATCATGAGAATGAGCATCTTTGAATTTTGCTCCTTCACGAAAACACAAGTCTACAAATGACAACGTAATATCTTCCCAACCATATACTTGTGATAAATAACTGTAGTAGACGTCTTTTGAGGTTTGCAATCCCAGGTGACGATATAGCTTTTTATACATATATTCGGCTTCTTTTTCATTGGTTTTTATTGTTTTGCAGGTAGAGCTCCAACCCATTTGGTAAAAACCGGATTCGGCAATAGTTGATGCCGGTTCATGAGCGAAATGACAATACAGGCAGGTAAGGAATCCTTCAAAGGTGCCGTCGTAAAGATAATCGGTCATCTAATCACCCCCAAATACTGATTTGTTGCACAGCAGGTTTATCTGCTAATACTTTTCTTAGTACGTCTGCTTCTAATTTTTGGCCGTAATATTTTCCTTTCGCCAATACAAAATGTTGTGCTTTTTTTAGCACGCATCCCGTTCTCTTTAGTCCTTCAAAATCCAATGATCGTACCCGACGTTCAGCAATAATTTTTTTTGCCGAAATATCACCGATTCCTGGAACTCGAATCAACATGGAGTAAGGTGCTCTATTTATTTCCAAGGGAAAATACTCCAAGTGCCCCAAAGCCCAGGATAGTTTAGGATCCATTTCAATATCCATATTTTCATTTGCATTTGAAAAAAGTTCCGAAACGGTAAAACCGTAAAACCGAAGCAACCAGTCTGCTTGATAAAGTCTGTGTTCCCTCAACATCGGAGGTTTAGCCCATAAGGAAGGAAGATTAGGACCTTCGTTTACAGGAACATAAGCTGAATAATAAACTCTTTTTAATTGATATTGAGAGTAAAGTTTTTCACTAACGGACAGGATTTTGCGGTCTGTATCCGGAGTAGCGCCGATGATCACCTGTGTGGACTGACCTGCAGGCACAAATTTAGGTGTGTGTGTTAAATATTTTCTATCATCTCTATTATAAATAATGTCCCGGCTGATTTGCTTAATTGGGTTGAGAATCTTATCAAGGTCTTTTTGCGGGGCTAGAAGTGATAACGACCGCTTTGAAGGCAATTCCATATTTACGCTCATTCTGTCAGCCAGCAGACCGCACCTTTGAACCAGATCTTCTTGTGAACCAGGTATAACTTTTATGTGTATGTACCCATTGAAATTATGAACATTGCGTAAAAGATGCAACACTTGATACATTCTTTCCATAGTTTGATCTGCGCTTTTTTCTATTGCGCTACTGAGAAACAGCCCTTCTATATAATTTCTTCGGTAAAACTCCATTGTCAAAGAGGCGATTTCTTCCGGTGATAAACTTGCTCTGGGAATGTCGTTTTCCGCACGATTGACACAATAAGCGCAATTGTATATGCAATTGTTGGTCATAAGAAGTTTCATCAAAGAGATGCACCGTCCGTCAGCCGCCCATGTATGGCATATCCCAAAGGATTGAGAATTTCCAAGCCCGTTGTTTTTGTTTTTTCGAGAGACTCCGCTTGATGAACAGGAAACGTCATATTTTGCACCATCAGCCAGCAAAGTCAGCCTTTCATACATATCAGATTTCATTTCTTTCACCTCATCATAAATATAGCACAAATGCTAAAACAACACAAACATATGTTCGCGTTTAAAGAAAAATTGATTGATCAATATTGCTTATATTTCGAAATATTTTGATTATTTGTATAAAATTATGGGAATTATTCTTATGTGGGTTATTTAAATCTGTAATAACTTTTTAAGGAGGAGAATAAATGAATTTTTTTGGATGGATAATATTTGGTGCGATTGCAGGCTGGTTGACGACAAAACTCCGAAAAGACAGAAAGGGAGGACTTTTTCGCAATATTATAATTGGTGTTATCGGTGCTAATGTCGGAGGATTTTTGTTTGAACAATTCGGTTTTACAGGTGTTACAGGATTCAATCTGTGGAGCATGTTCGTTGCAGTCATTGGAGCAATGATATTGCTTGCCGTTGTTAATGCGTTGACTGGATGATTTTTAATGTTTCAAGACTGCTCGCATTTACCGAGGCTTATGGGATCAAAATCGGAGATGATATCGAGCATCTTATTTTCAAGGATAAAATCTTCAATTTCATTTTCAGTAATGGATAGTCTGAATCCTTCAATGATTTCGAGATTCAGTAGTTTGTGAATTGCTTGCCTGACCTTCAAGACCTTGTTGATGCACAACCTGGTCATCATTAGATCAACGCTGATAAGAATATATAGATCAGCAAGATGAGATTTGTTGCGCAAGTCTACAACCAAGCCGAACATTTCAGTATAGACTTTGGGCACAACAGATTTTGCAGATTCTAGAAATGTATCGGACTCATCCGTAATAAACTCCAAGTAAAATTTGGAAAATTTATCAAAGCTCGTCAGAATGAGATAATGGTAGGACCACCACAATAATTTGTTTGTGTGGTGGTTCTTTTTATCGATGGAAATATTATGTGAAAGTACCATTTCAACCAGAAGTTCAAAATAATTTTTTATAATTATACTGGCCAGGGAAGATTTGCTGGTATAGTGGTATATAACCTGAGTATGAGAAATTCCACTTTCTTGTCCAATCATCCGCATGGAAGTATTTCTGTAACCATGTTCCATGAACAAAATGGTAGATGATTCAATTATTCTTGACTTTAATTCTTCTATTCGGTCCAAACGATCACCCTCAGTAAATTTAATCTAAGTTAATTATAAAGCAAATATATCAGTTTTAAAGAATAAATTCAATATAATAAAAAAGAATTCATTGACAATATTATAAAGAAGAATTATTATATAACATATAATCCAACCATGGTTGGAAATAATCAAAGAGGAGAATCAAAATGGGAGATTCTTATGAAGAAAGAGTTGCAAGGATTTATGATGCACTGAATCACAAAGAACCGGATGTGGTACCTTCACTTGCATGTATGGGAACGTTTACGATAGGGTTCAATAATTGTACTGTAGAGCAGGTTGAGAATGATTGGCAATTATCTGTAGAGAATTTTTTGAATACGCAAAAGGATTTGTATGCTGATGCAGTTTACACAGCCGGAGTAGTGTTTGACTCGAAATTTGCGAAAGCCATAGGTAGCCCTGCGCACTTTGTTTCTGCTGACAAAGAAACGATTCAACATCATCAACAGATCCCAATGGCTGCTGACGAATACGATAAATTGATTGCTGATCCTGAAGGATTTATGATGAATGTTTTGCTTCCAAGAACTGCAAAAAGGCTTAGCGGAGCGTATCCTGAAAAGAAAAAGGCTATCCTTGAATTCATGAGCCACCTTAATGATAAATTAGCTGAATGGACAACAATCGGTCAGAGGCTTAAAGAGGAATACAATAGACCGATCATGGCTCCCGTGGTCAATGCATACCCGCCCCTCGATTTTATTTTTGATTATTTTAGAGGTTTTGAAGGTACAGCAGTTGACATGAGAAGGCAGCCTGAAAAGCTCGTTGAAGCCTGTGAAGCAGTGTTGCCATTCATGTGGAAAAATATGGGAATACCTGATGATGCTACCAGAGTTCCTGAGTTTCCACCTTTTGCGACGATGTTTCACATTCCCACTTTCTTAAGTCCGAAACAATTTGAAAAGTTCTTTCTTCCAACATATCAAAAAATGGTGGATAGAATTTATGAATGTGGCGGTAAAATGATTATGTTTCTGGAAGGTACCTGGGATAATAAAGCTGAATGGCTTAACTCCTTGCCTAAAGATTTCGCATTTGGGATTTGCGAAGCTGATGACATTTTTAAAATGAAAAAATTGGTAGGCGACAATATATGCATTGTCGGTGGCATGCCACTGGATAAATTGAAGTACGGTACCGTCCAGGAAAACGTAGATTATGCCAAATATCTGGTGGATGAATTGGCTCCAGGTGGAGGATACATATTCAGTTCGAGCAGAGAACTTTTGACTAAGACCGATGTAAACTGGGAGAATTACAAAGCAGCTTATAAAACTGTACACGAGTACGGTAAAAAATAGGAGGATAGAAGATGGAAGATAAAACAGTATTGGAAGTCATAAAGGAAATCGAAGAAAATGAGTTAAAAGATTTGCCACCTGAGCAAAGAGAAGCATATATACATGCAATGAAGTTTTTTATGTTGGCGATTTAACAATAAAAAGATAAGTGCAGAACCTGTTGTTGAAATATGACAACAGGTTCTTTTGATTGCCTTAAACCATGTTTAACCTAATACTAGTTTGAGAAATATTATTTATTTCTGAATGTGAATATTGACTTAATCTAAAATTTAGTGTAGGTTTATTGTTAAATAATTATCTAAACAATTAGAGGTGTATAAATGTATAAAATCAGTGAATTTGCTCAAATGACAGGTTTGGCGCCATCGAAAATCAGGTTTTATGAAAAAAATGGTTTGCTCAAAGTTCGTAAGGACAATAGTGGCTATCGATATTTCACAGCAAAGGATGCATTTAGGGTCAACGCTTTTAGAGTGCTTCTTCAATATGGTTTTACTGTCGAAATGTCAATCGAAATGCTTGATGAAAAGCAAAGTGAGGTTTGGTTTGTTGAGAATTTGAAGTTGCAGACAGAGGAGATAAAAAAAGAAATTGAATTGTGCACATGTAGATTGGATCGACTCAATAACGTAATCAACTTGCTAGAGGGAGGTTCGGACAGTAAACTTGAGATAATTTTTATGCCGGATTTTTTGCTCGTTTATGCCTCAGATGGACTTGATTTCAGTATTTCGAAAAAAAATGAGCGAACATTGTCAAAATTTGCTGATCTTCTTTCACTTACAAGTTATGCAAGAATTTTTAAAAAAGAAGAATTCTTGAACCAAAAAACAAAATTGCATCCCAGTTACGCATTTGCCATCCAAGCTTTAAAGGAAGAATATCTGGGAGATTACGATAAAAATCAAGTTGAATATTTGAGTCTTGGAAGGTGTGTCCGGTATCTACGCAAAACTAACAGAAAAAATAGTGAAAAAGCGCACTCTTTTGAAGAGCTGTTCGATTTTCTTGAGAAACATAATTTAGTAATTCGGGGTGATATAATGTTATTGCCAACTTTTCTGAATTTGGATGATGATGAACGAGATTTTGAGATATTATATATACCAATAAGATAAAATCACGTCTTGACCTTAAACAATGTTCATACTTTAGAATGATTTTATAACTACTTGTTATAAATATCACATTTTGGAGGGGAAGTAATGAACAAGAAAGTGAAAAGAAGTTTAAGTGTGCTCATTGTTTTTTTTATGGTAATGGGTTTACTTGCAGGTTGTGGTCAATCAGATACCACGGCAGATGTATCGTATAGTCCTGGGACTTATACAGCTGAGGTTTATGGATATCTTTCATACCTGACAGTTGAGACTACGTTCAATGACTCGGAGATCACCGATGTAAAGGTTGTTGAGCAAAGTGAAACTCCTGAACTGTTCACACTGGTTGAGAACCAGGTTCCAGGTGCAATTGTTGAAAATCAAAGTTTGGGTATCGATACTGTTTCTGGTGCGACAATATCTAGCATGGCAATAATCAATGCCGTCTCAGAGTGTGTCGATCAAGCGGGTGGAGATGCTTCTGTACTAAGAGCTAATAAAATTGAAAAACAACCTGGCGAAGCTGAAGAATACACAACAGATGTTGTCATAATTGGAATGGGAGCTTCAGGATTTATGGCAGCCCACAATGCGGCCATCAATGGTGCGGATGTTATGGCCATAGAAAAAGGTGCCAGTGTTGCTGTATCTAATGGTGTCAAAGTTTCTGGGCCTTTTGCGGTAGACACGCCTGTTTTGCAGGCACAAGATTCAAAGTTGACTGTGGATAAAGCATTTTATCATATGATGGATTATTCACACTGGTCAGTAAATGCCGCTTTAGTTAAAAGAAGCCTTGAAACTTCAAGTGAAGCTGTTACTCAGTTGATGGATATGGGATATGAATTCAAGGAAGCAGATTTCCGATTCGAAACACCTTTTAAAGGAGAATATGGTGGATTCCATTTGATATTAAATCCTCTAGAGGAAAGAGTAAATATTTGGGAGAGTACTCTTGAAAAAGATGGAGTGGAAGTATTATATAATACAGTTGGAGAGAAGCTAATTACTGATGGCGATATGGTAGTAGGGGTAGAAGCTACTAAAAAAGATGGAACTAAGGTGACTATCAATGCAGAAGCGGTAATATTGGCTACCGGAGGTTTTGTTGGTAATAAAGAAATGATTGAGAAATATTTTTCTGGTGCAGAAATAAATCCTGCCGGAGGAAGTTTGAGTACTGGTGATGGAATAAATATGGCACTGGAGGTAGGTGCTGTCATGGATAAAACTTTTGGTATCTGTGGAAGTGAATACGGTGGTACTAATACTAAAGCAAGTAGAAGTGCAAAACAAGACAAATACGACCAAAACACAGCATTTAAATTTGGGGTTTACGGCGGATTATACGTAGATGCTCAAGGTGAAAGGTTTATGAATGAAGGGCAAATGGTAGATTATCCAATGTCATTTGGAAGTGAATCAATAATAAGAAATAGTCCTTATTATGCCATAGTCGATCAAAAATTTGTCGATGCAATGAAAACCCAAGGATTATACGAGTATACTAGAGAAAAAGGTGCTCCTGACGATTGGACAATAGGAAATTACTATAAAGGAAAAATTTTAACCAATTTGGATGCAGATTTAGAAGAAGGTATCAAAGAAGGCTGGATATACAAAGCAGACACGATCGAGGAACTCGCAGAGTATTTTGATACGCCTAATCTTGCGAAAACAGTGGAAACATATAATTCATTTGTAGAGGGTGGAAAAGATCTTCTTTTTGATAAAAATCCAATGTACTTGTCTGAAATAGGTGAGGCGCCTTATTACATAATTGAAAATGAATTTAGCGGTTGGAGTACAATCGGAGGAATTCGTGTGGATGCCTCTTTAAGAGCTCTAAATGATGATAACAAACCGATACCAGGGCTATATGTTATTGGGGCCGATGCAGGAAGTTTATTCTCTACTCCTTATTATGACATACCCGGATCTTTTTATGGTTTAGCCATAGATTCTGGAACAATTGCGGGCAAAGAAACGGCAGCCTATGTTTTAGAAAATTAAGGTGACAACATGAAAAAATTAATGTTAATAATGTTAATTCTAATATCAACTTTGTCTTTCGGCGCATGCTCGGGCAGCAAATATGATGATGGGAAATACACCGCAGAGTCATTTGGAAACGGCGGAGATATTTTGATAGAAGCTAACATCGAAAACGGAAAAATTACAGATATTAAGGTATTGGAAAATGATGAAACACCAGCTATGTTGAAAGCAGTGGAAGAGACTTTGATCCCACAAATAATTTCAAAACAAGGTGTGGAAGAAGTAGATACAGTTTCAGGTGCTACAAAAACTAGCGAAGCTGTTATCGAGGCAGTCGGTGAAATACTAGATCAAGCTTCAAAATAAGATTTTATTAGAAAATTAGTATTTTGATATTTAGAGTTGCATCTTTACGTAGATGCAACTCTAAAATTTTTTGCTAAAAGATCATATCAATGATTCTACAATTGGCATGATGTGTTTTTTGTTGGTGAAATCCACAACTTTTCCGTATGTGGCAAGCATGCCTTTTGAATCGTCATCAAGATCTTCAGGATTTTTTGATTTGATTGATTTAACAGATAAATACATTAAAAATCTGTCGAGCGGGTTCATTTTTTTGTAGTTGAGTCCGCCACGGAGCAAGTGGAATTCTACCTTATCAAGCATTTCAGGAGCAAGATTTTGTTTTTTAAGTTCTTCTTTTGCAGTATCTTTTTTTAAAGTGGCACCAACTGCAACTACAATGATTCGTTTTTGTTTCAATCGTTCAAAATTTCTCTTGATCAAGGAAAAGCCCAGAATACCTCCGGCGTAAAGGCCACCACAATAAACCAAAGTATCGTAAGGAATCAGATCATTGATTTTTATGTCTTTTCTTTTTAACAAATCTGTGTTCAATTCTTCAGAAAGCCATTTGGCATATTTTTCAGTGCTACCATACTTACTTTGATAAACTACAGCAATATCAGACATATTAATGCAACTCCTTAATTTTTTTCTTACAGAACTATCTTAACTTTTGCATGATAAAAATTCAAGAGCAATAATAAGTGATCAAACCTTGGTTGATTCCTGATACTTCTGCTATTTTTTTATTGGTTATCTTATTGTAACCCTCTCGTATGTACAGAATCTTAGCAACTTCGTAGATTATTTGTTTTGTTTGCATGGCAGCTACCTCGTTTATTCGTTGACTTTATATGCAGGAAGTATATCAAAAAGTTGTATAAGAGTAAATTGTTGTATTTACAAAAACTGATGAATTATTTTTTTCAAGTACAAATAAATGTAAAAAAACAAGCAATTACAATAAGTGTTAAAATAATAACAAAATAGTTATTTTGTACTTGACTAAAATTTACTTTGATGATAAAAGTATTATAAGATTATTTATGTTTTGAAGTAAGTGTCTTAAGAAAGATGTTGGAGTGCAAATAAGAATTACATTTATATCAATTAAAGGGGGCACGTGAAATGAATGATAACAGAGATTTGACACCAGCGGAAATTACCAATGCAACGGTTGTTGTTGGTGTCAGAAAAGTAGCCAACAGAAAAATCAATCAATTTATTTTGGCGATACTGGCAGGAGCTTTTATTGCATTTGCAGCAGAAGGTTCAAATATGGCGGCATTTAATTTATTTGCAAAACCTGAAACATACGGCTTGGGAAAAGCGTTAGCCGGATCCATATTTGGAACAGGACTTATGTTGGTGATCATCGCTGGAGGAGAGCTTTTTACCGGTAACTCGCTGATTTTGGCTGGAGTTTTTGCTGGTAAGGTAAAGATAGAAAAAATGCTTGCCAATTGGGGAATCGTTTACATTGGTAATTTTGTAGGATCTATTTTGATAGCTTATATGATGGTCAAATCTGGCCTATTCAATAGTGGAGCAAACGGATTGGCAGCTACCACTTTGAAAATCGCTTCGTATAAGGTGAATCTTAGCTTCATGCAGGCTTTTTATTTAGGAATTATGTGCAATTGGCTAGTGTGTTTGGCTGTGTGGATGTCATTCGGATCAAAAAATATAGTGGGAAAGGTCTTTGCGATATTTTTCCCGATTTGGCTATTTATCACATCGGGTTTTGAACACTCAATTGCAAATATGTACTATATACCTGCAGGCATTCTTTCAAAAACCAACGAGGCATGGGTTGCTGCGTCAGGGCTAACTGCTGAGCAATTGGCAAATTTAAACTGGAGTACTTTTACAATAAACAATTTATTACCCGTGACTTTAGGCAACCTGGTGGGGGGCGGCGTATTTGTTGCTTTATTATATTGGTTTGTTTACGTAAAAAACAACTAAAGTTCACCTTGATTTAAATGTTTAAGTCAAATAAAAAATCGGTACCCTGCTAGAGTACCGATTTTTTTATGTTTTAATCTTCACTTAAAGCAATACCTATTATATCATCTAAATACACTATCAAATGTTTGAGTTTAGTGGTCGTGCCACCGGATTTTAAAGTGGCATTTTCTATTGTGATGAAAGAATTTCTTTGTTGCTCCATAAATGGATCGTCCATATCGTATTCACTTTCATAATACTTTAACATGCCATTGATAAAGTCAGGGAAAATGCCAGAAGAAGATTCATCGATGATCAATATTTTTCCTTCAATCAATCCAGCTGCCGTAAGAAGATTGATCCTCTTCCTTTCAGTTTGAGCCAACTCTACGAATCTTACCAAATATTCAATAGAATAATTTTTTAATCTTTCTGTAGTCACGATACATACCTCCTATCCTTTCATCACCATTATAACATATTTTATAAATATTGTATTTATAAATACAACAGATTCAATATTTTGAATAACTCAAATAGCGTTAGTACCAAGATAAATTATAGTTTTTTCAAGCATGTTATTCCTTGACGGCATTCTCAGTCAAATAGTCAAAAACCGATTGATGTAAAACCGTCATTGTCAAATAAGGAAGTCCATAAGTTTCTTCATATTCAGTGTAGTCTTCAAGTGCCATGGTATCTTTAAAGAAAGTTTCTATATCATCCTCGGAAACTGATATCTCGGCATCCTCGGCTATGGCTTGGACTATCAAATAATAATTTGCAGTTTCGGTGTTAGTCTCCAGATTTGCCTCCATCAACTCTTCTTGTGTTTCAACTCCCAAATAGGTAGTTAAGAAATCTTCAAATTCCATGTCATAGTATTCGACGTATTCCTTGTAGTATAAAAGCATTGACTCTTCTTGGAATTTTAATAATTTATCAGGTAGAGAATTAACAGTGCTCTTCTCAAGCAAATAATCCTGTATATAAATTTGAATTGCCGATTTTTCAAGGTCGTCAGTAATTGCGGCTTTCATTTGATCAACATTTTCCCAACCGTACGGCTCTTTTAAATTTTCAGATACGAAATCATCTGTTAAATCTGGGACAACCGATTCAGAAATATAGTTTACCGTAATGGCGAACTTTGCATCTTTGCCGTTAAGGTCTTCATTGCCGTAATCTTCAGGAAAAGTAACTTCAATATCGAATGATTCTCCTGGAGTATGCCCAATTAGTTGCTCAAGAAAGTCATCTATATAGCTGGTAACGCCGATAGTGACATCAGTACCTGCACCTCCGGTACTTCCTCCTTCAAATTCTACACCGTCTACACTGCCTACGTAGTCGATGTTTACAGTGTCGCCGTCAATGATTTTGCGATCTTTGACTTGATTTTCAGTGGTAAAAGAAGCTAATATGGAGTCCATTTGAGCAATAACATCGTCGTCTGATACTGAATAAATGTCTTCCGATATTTTGATGCCTTTATATTCAGGTAGATCAACATGATCTAAAGCGTCAACATCTATCCACAAACCATTATCATCTAAATCTCTGCTGTACGTAAACTCCTCTTCCGTTTTGTCTGTAGTGCAGCCTGTCAACATTAAGCTGAAAATGGCTATGAAAAGTAACAGACTTAAAATTAATTTTGATTTTTTCATATAATACCTCCAATTTACTTATGATCAGTTGAAATTGATCGAAAAAGTTTGACTCGACCAGTCGCTTTATTATACACGATAAAACTCAAATTAAAAAGATTATTAAGTAAGTCTTAAGTTACGAATGTTTGTTATTTTGATTGGTATTTTCCTCAGTAAAAAAAGTCATGATAAAATATATAACCATCAAAATAATGGAAATCGTTATTTGAAATCTATTATCATCGACAGGGCAGGCTCCGGGAGCCAAATTTTTTCCGGCTAGATATGTTTGTAATAATGTGTAACCCGCAAATAGAATTGCTATGTAGAATACGACATTTGTTATTTTTGGATTGATTTTTTTCATGAATACCTCCAGTTTGCTTTTGATGTTTAGAATATTAACACAAATTCAAATCATGATAAAGTTATAAAAAAATAAAACCAGTATTTTAGAAGTCTTGTCACTAAAAAAGCGATACCGGTTTCTACAATTTCCGGTATCGCTCTTAAAAAATATCCATTTTATTTAACTACAAGAATCGTTATTGGTGTTTCATGAAGTACTTTATTGGTTACGCTTCCAATGAATATTCTTTTGAAGCCGGCTCCCAATCCTTGTGAGCCCATTATTATGAGATCTACGTCATTTTTCTTTGCATACTCGATGATTTGAGTCGCAGTATCCCCTTCGAGCAGTTCAGTTTTTACGTTTTCAGTATTTTTGAATTCCTTTTTTGCCTCATTTAAGATTTTTTCGGAGTCTTCTTTGGATGTTTTAACCAATAAATCGTAAGCATTGGTAAAACCTGCAGTTCCGACTGCAGGAACTGCGAACTTGATGTCAACCACATTCAGCAATATCACTTCACTGTCAAAGGCCTCCGCAATTTTTGCGCCTTTCTGTGCAGCTCTTTTGGAAAAATCTGAACCGTCAACTGGAATTAGAATCTTTTTCATGATGAAACACTCCTTTATTTAAAATCAAACATCATTCATATGTTTATGCGCGACAATAGTGTTAGAGATCATTGAAGTTCATTAGACATGCGTAAACGGTATAATAGAAAAAAGTGTTTAAAAATAACTTGATCTTGTGAGAAGTTTAAAGTGAAAAATCTGGTCAAGTATTTTATACCACATTATTACATTTCTTAAACATGAATCAAAATAGTGTCTGGTGATTGGCAATTCGCAATGAAAAAATTGACTTTACGCCATAATACAGCATAAGAAACCAAAATTTGTTATAATATTGGTAAAAACAACGAGGTGAAAAGTTTATGGCAGCTATAAAATATGATGTCGTAGAGAAAATTGCAGTGCTTTCGCAAAAGGGAGAATGGACTAAAGAATTGAACATGGTCAGTTGGAACGATAGACCTGCAAAATTCGATATAAGAGATTGGAACCATCAAGAGGGAAAAATCGGGAAAGGTGTAACTTTGACTGAAAGCGAAATTAATGAATTGAAAGATGCAATTGAGAAACTCGAAATCTAAATTGGATCGACTCTATGCACACCTTTAACATATCAGCGATAAGGGAGGATTTTAAAATCGATTATTTTAAAAAAATTGTTATGGACAGATATGGTTTAACGGATGCTTATGCAACAATTATCGGATATATTGGGGCATTTGCCATTGTCTTTTTAATTAGTATTTTAGTGTACATCTTGGCAAAAAAAATATTTATCAAAATGGTGATCGGACAAATCAAGAAAAGCAAATTTAAATGGGACGATACACTTCTGAACAGAAAGTTTTTTGACAGGATGATAACGCTGATGCCGTTACTGATCGTTCACAGTGGTTCGACTTACCTGGGGATCTTCAGCGAACCAGTGAAATTTATAGCGTTTATGTTGATTCTGGTCCAAATTGCTAGAATAGCAGGCTGTTTTTTAGAATCAGTCAATGATATATACTCCAGATTTGAAGTGTCGAGAGAAAAACCGATCAAGGGGTTTTTGCAGGTCATAAAAATCATAATTTATGTTCTTGTGGGAATTCTGATTCTGGCAAACCTTATGGGAACCAATCCTTATGTAATGCTTAGTGGACTAGGTGCCGTTGCGGCAATATTCTCTTTTATATTCAAAGACACCATTTTAGGCTTGTTGGCAGGAGTGCTTCTTTCTGTCAACGATATGTTGAGAATTGGAGACTGGATAGAAATGCCGAAGTATGGCGCCAATGGGGATGTCATGGACATAACGATGAACACTGTGAAGGTAAGAAATTTTGACATGACTATAACTACGGTACCTGCATACGCATTGATTTCAGATTCTTTTAAAAATTGGAGAGGTATAGCTCAAATTGGTGGAAGAAGGATAATGAGATCAGTGTACATAGATATTTACAGTGTAAAATTCTGCACAATGGACGAACTTGTTCGATTCAAAGAAATCGAAATGATAAGGGGACCCATTGATACAAAAATCGATGAAATCAGTGCCGGAAAGGAAAATGATATAACCAATTTAGGCGTTTTTCGCATGTACCTTGAAGAGTATTTGGATCGCCATCCCAGTATACATAAAGAAATAACTCACATGGTCAGGGAATTGACACCCACTGAGAAGGGCATTCCACTGGAGGTATATGCTTTCACCAACGATATTGGCTGGGAGTCTTATGAGAATACACAATCGGAAATATTTGAACATATTGTAGCAATGACTGAAAAGTTTGGGTTGACACTTTACCAGCAACCCTCAGGGCTGGATGTGAAGAAATTGCACCGTAAATTTGAATAAAAATTAGTTGTGTCAGAAATGCATATACTTGTATATTTTTCAGGAAGCGAAAGCTTAAAAAACTGAATTATCAAGACCCGATATATCATTGACCCAGTTTTCGATTTGATTAAATTACTTAGTTTTAGGGACTATATGCTCAATCTATGCTTAATTATCGATTCTTAAAACAGTTTTCGGTTGCAAACATAAATAGAAAAGATCATGAAAATCATCGACCAAGTTAATATATATTCATAAAAATGAATTTAAATACTGTAAAACAGACGTCGTTACAAGAAATCTGTAAATTCACACTATTTAAACATTGTTTTTTAAGATGTTCAATGATAAGATTAATTGGTAAAAGATTTATTTTATCTAAGAAAGGGGAATGTTACATGAGTAAGAAAAAAAGGGTAGCGGTTCTTAGTATTCTTCTTGTTTTGGCACTCGTTTTCAGCGCATGCTCAGGCGGCTCTGACGATAACGGTAATGGCGATGATGCTCAACCAAAGATACTTAGAACAAACAATTCAAGTGAACCGGGGTCATTAGATCCTGCGTTGGCACAGGGAACTCATGAGTCTTGGGTACTTGACCACGTATTTGAAGGACTTATGAAAAAGAGCCAAACTGGAGAAGTAGTTCCTGGAATGGCCGAAAGTTATAAGATGTCAGATGATGGACTAACTTATACTTTCAAAATTAGGGACGACGTAAAGTGGTCTAACGGAGAGCCTGTAACTGCTCACGATTTCGAGTATTCTTGGAAAAGAGCTTTGGATCCAGAAACTGCAGCTTACTACTCATATCAGTTCTATTACATCAAAGGTGGCGAAGCGTACAATACCGGAACAGGAACTGTTGAAGATGTTGGAGTAAAAGCTATCGATGACACTACTTTAGAAGTAGTATTGGAAAACCCGGCAGGATTTTTCCTTGAGCTCACTTCATTTTATTGCTACTTCCCAGTAAGCAAGGATGTTGTTGAGGAAAACCCTGATTGGGCAAAAGATCCTTCTACATACGTTTCTAATGGACCTTTCCTTTTGACTGAGTGGGTTCACAATGCCAGCATAACTTTGAGTAAAAACGACGAGTATTACGATGCTGACATGATCAAATTGGATGGGATAGAATTTTCCATTCTTGATGATGAAAATACAGCTTGGCAAAGATACGAAGGTGGAGAGTTCGATTTCTTGACGCCATTGCCACAAACTGTAGTAGCACAAATGACTGCAGACAATAACCCTGAACTGGTCATTGGAACAGATTTGGCTACTTATTACTACAACCTAAATACCGAAGTTAAACCTTTCAATAATCTTAAAGTAAGACAGGCACTTTCCATGGCGATTGACAGGGAATCTATCGTTGTAGACGTTGCACAAGGTGGACAGGCATCAGCAGAAGGGGTAGTTCCATTTGGTATTCCTGATGAAACTGGAGCAGATTTCCGTGATGCATCTGGAAACCATGTCACTTACGATGCCGCAGCTGCAAAGACTCTTCTTGAAGAAGGTTTAGCAGAAGAGGGTATGACTATTGAAGACATGTCAAACGTTACATTGCTTTATAATACCAATGAAGCTCACAAGAAGATAGCTCAAGCTATTCAAGAAATGTGGAGAACTGCATTGGGCGTGGAAATCAACCTTGAGAATGTAGATTTCCAAGTGAAACTTGATAGAGAGAAAGCAGGAGATTATGAAATTTCTCGTGCAGGATGGATTGGAGACTACATAGATCCGTTGACATTTATCGATCTTTGGGTAACAGACGGTCCTTACAACGATGCAAACTTTTCAAATGCTGAATACGATGCATTTGTGAATACTGCAAGAAATTCAACTGATCAGGCAGAGCGTATGGAGGCAATGAGAAATGCAGAAGAACTGTTGATGGGTGAAATGCCGGTTATTCCAATATACTTCTACACTCAACCTTATGCACAAAAATCTTATGTTACCGGAGTCTACAAACCTGTAAACAGATATCCATATTTCATATATGCTGATATCGTTCAGGAATAAGAATATTATTGACAATAAAGAAACTGTTTGATAGTATTTAATAGTTAATTTAGGGAAATCGAAGCTCTATTAATTTATTAATAGAGCTCGGTTTCTTTTATGATAATAACAAGTAAGACATTGGCTGTTATTTGCCAATCTATGAAGGAGAAGAACTATGTCAAAATATCTTTTAAAAAGGCTGTTCATGTCATTGGTAACCATATGGGCTGTAATAACAATTACCTTTGCCTTGATGCATTCAGTTCCCGGTGATCCGTTCAGATCTGAAAGCAAGATGCCACCGGCGGTATATGAAAACCTACTGTCCCAATACGGATTGGACAAACCGGTACCGCAGCAGTATGTAATATACCTAGGTAACCTTTTGCAAGGTGATTTGGGTGCGTCAATGAAATCTCGCGTTGAGACTGTAAACGATATGGTAGAAAGAGGTTTTCCCGTGTCTGCTCAATTGGGAGCCCAGGCATTGTTGATCGCCATTGTTTTTGGACCTGCCTTGGGTAGTTTGGCTGCACTATACCAGAACAAATTTCCAGATTATTTGTCCATGGTAATTGCAATCATAGGAATATCCGTGCCTTCATTTATTATGGGAACGGTGCTCATTCAATTTGTGGCCAGAAATGTGGCTTATTTTCCAATTGGAGGATGGGGCACATGGCAGCATACGTTACTCCCCTCATTTGCATTGGCTTTAATGCCTCTGGCTACCATGGCAAGACTTATGAGATCTTCCATGCTTGAAGTGTTAAATCAAGATTATATCAAAACTGCTAAATCTAAAGGGATTAGAAAATCAGCTGTGATTCTCAAACATGCTGTTAGAAATGCGATTCTTCCGGTTATTTCTATTCTGGGGACTACCATTTCCAATTTATTGGTGGGAAGTTTTGTTATTGAGAAGATTTTTGGGATTCCCGGACTGGGAAGATTCTTTGTTCAATCAATTAGCAACAGGGATTACACCCTTATTATGGGAACTACCATATTCTATGCGATAATACTTGTAGCCATGCTGTTTATAGTTGATATTGCTTATATGCTGATTGATCCGAGAATCAAGCTTGCTAAGGAGGGACGATAATGAAGGCAGATTTGGATTTTAGACCGGAAATGTTTGAAGTTGCAGACAAAACCGATTTGAATGTCGACAAGATTCGTCGCCCCAGTATAAAATTTTGGCCGGATGTTTGGAGAAGGCTGAAAATGAACAAGTTGGCGATGCTTGGACTTACCTTGATCATTGCCATGATTGTCATGGCTTTCATTGGAGTCAAGTTGTCGGGATATACTTATTTTGAACAAAATCTCAAGCTCAGAAACACCCATCCCAATATGGAATTCTGGTTTGGAACAGATGAGCTCGGAAGAGACATGTTTACCAGAGTATGGTATGGAGCCAGATATTCTCTTGCTATAGGCGTTATAGCTGCGTTTATAGATTTTGTAATAGGAATCACATACGGAGGCATTGCCGGCATCAGTTCAAGAAGGGTCGATGCGATCATGATGCGTGTAGCTGAAGTAATATACAGTATTCCCTATTTGTTGATAGTGATACTTCTATCAGTTGTTCTTACTCAGGAGGGAGGCGGAAGTTCTATGTTCGTTCTGATCCTGGCTATGAGTTTGACAGGTTGGGTGCCAATGGCCATTTTAGTCAGAGGGCAGGTTCTTCAACTTAAAGAATCCGAATATTCTTTAGCTTCCGAATCTTTGGGGGCAACAAAAAGCTGGATACTTAAAAAGCATATATTTCCAAATACTCTTGGACCAATTTTAGTAAATGTTACGTTGACAATACCAAGAGCCATTTTTGCAGAAGCAACCCTCGGATTTTTGGGTCTGGGTCTTCAAGCCCCCATGTCGAGTTTAGGTACATTGGCAAATGACGGTCTGGCAGGTTTGGCTGTTGGAAATGCTTATCAAATCATAATACCGGCCATATTTATTTCGTTGATCATGTTTTCATTCAATGTTCTTGGGGACGGTTTGAGAGACGCTTTGGATCCGAGATTACGTAAATAGAGAGAGGTAGTACTGTTATGGAAAAAATATTGGAAGTAAAAGATCTTGCGGTCTCTTTTAAAACTTTTTTCGGAGAAGTAGAGGCAGTTAGAGGAATAAGCTTTGAAGTCGGTAAAAAGGAAACTGTTGCAATAGTAGGCGAATCAGGTTGCGGAAAAAGCGTTACGGCAAATTCTATAATGCAATTACTGCCTATGCCACCTGCATTTTTTAAAAATGGAGAGATACTTTTCAATGGAGAAAATTTGCTAAGCAAGAGCGAGAAGGAAATGCAAAATATTAGAGGAAATCATATTGCTATGATATTCCAGGATCCCATGACATCATTGAATCCTACGATGAAAGTAGGTAAACAGATCGTAGAGGGATTGATCAAGCATCACGGGCTAAAACATCATGATGCAAAGAAAAAAGCAATAGAGATGTTGGATTTGGTGGCTGTACCTCAGCCGGAAAAAAGGATAGAACAATATCCCCACGAATTCTCTGGAGGAATGAGACAAAGGGTCATGATTGCACTGGCCATGATTTCAGACCCGCAACTATTGATTGCGGATGAGCCAACTACGGCTCTCGATGTGACCGTTCAGGCACAGATACTGGATTTGATGAAGAGTCTGCAAGAGCGGCTGGATATGAGTATTATTTTGATTACTCATGATCTGGGAGTGGTTGCAGATACAAGCGACAAGGTAGTAGTAATGTATGCAGGACAAATTGTGGAGCAAGGTCTGACTGATGAAATATTCAAAGAGACCGCTCATCCATACACTCAAAAATTATTGGCATCCGTGCCGAGATTGGATATGAATCGTGATGAGGCTCTGCTTTCGATAGAGGGAACACCACCTGACTTGTACATCCCCCCAAAAGGGTGTGCATTCTATGATCGTTGTGACAAAGCAATGAAAATCTGCAAAGATAACATGCCCGGATTTACAGAACATAGCGCCACGCATGCCAGCAGGTGTTGGTTGAATCATCCTATGGCTAAAACTAATGAAGGGAGTGGAATTTAATGCAGGAGCCCTTGATTTCAGTAAAAAACTTAAAAAAACACTTTGATGTGGGCAAAGATGCCGTGTTAAAGGCTGTGGATGGTATTAGTTTTGATATTTATCCTGGTGAAACATTTGGCCTCGTAGGAGAATCCGGTTGCGGAAAATCGACTGCAGGCAGGACATTGATAAGATTATACGACCCTACAGACGGGGAAGTTATATTTAACGGTAAAAATATATTTACGCTCTCTCGTAATCAAATGAGTGAAGTAAGAAGAAACTTCCAAATGATTTTTCAAGATCCGTATGCATCTTTGAATCCTAGGATGACTGTCTTGGATATAATTTCAGAACCCTTGGAAATACATCAGATATATAAATCAAAAAAGGAAATGAAAGCAAGAGTTATAGAACTTTTGGAGCTGGTTGGCCTCAATGATGAGCACGCGATGAGATTTCCTCATGAATTTTCAGGAGGGCAGAGACAAAGAATCGGTATAGCAAGAGCTTTAGCTCTTAATCCCAAATTTATAGTTTGTGATGAGCCGATTTCTGCGTTGGATGTATCGATTCAGGCACAAGTTGTTAATCTGCTTAAGGATCTGCAAGAGAAATTGGGTCTGACATACATGTTTATTGCCCACGACTTGTCCATGGTAAGATATATTTCAGACAGAGTAGGTGTAATGTATTTAGGTCATATGATGGAGCTTGCTGAATCAGAAGAGTTATATGACAATCCACTTCATCCGTATACCAAGGCATTGCTTTCAGCAATACCAATACCTAATCCTGATATTCAGAGATCAAGACAGAGAATTATTTTAGAGGGCGACGTACCGAGCCCCATCAACCCCAAAGAAGGATGTCGATTTGTAGACAGATGCAGTTATGCCATCGATAAATGCAGGAATGTGACACCTGAATTTGAAGAAGTTAGACCTGGACATTTTGCAGCTTGTCACAGAATCGGCGAAATATAGACATAAAAACACTTTCGGATGTTGGACAAAACTGACAACCGAAAGTGTTTTTTATTAGAATTGGTTCTGAAAGGGTCGATAGGAATATTAAAAAATATCAAAAGACATGAATTTGGAAAAGAAAGTATAAATAAAAAGGTGCATTTCTGCACCTTTTTGTTAAGCACTTTCGTAAGCTATGTCAGTTGTAGGAACGTCCATGGATAAAAGCATTTTTTCTGCTGCCTTAGTCATTGGAGGAGGTCCGCACATGTAAATCTTATTTTCATTAAGATTCATTTCCTTTAGAACATCAGTTACGAAACCTCTGGGCCCTTTAAAATTATCATCAAAGGCTGCAACTTTTACATAATCAAACTTGTCGCTTTTTTCTGCAAAAGATTTAAACTCATCATCAAACATGAATTCATTTTCGTAATTTGCGCCGTAAACCAATGTGAATTTTTCTATATTGCTTTCATTTTCAACCAAATCTTTAACTATTGCTCTGAATGGTGTGATTCCTATTCCACCGGCAACCATCACTACCTCTTTTGCCTCTTTGTCCACGATCAATTCATGACCCATGGGGCCTTGAAGTGTAACTTTGTCGCCTTCTTTGAATGTATCGAAAATAATACCTGTTCCATAACCATTGGGAGCTTTTTTTACATCTATGGTAACAGTTTTGTTTTCGGAATCAAAACCTGAAATTGAGTATGCTCTATACATTTCGGGAATATCCTGGATCTTGACAAGTATAAACTGACCAGATGTGTATTTAATATCATCATCTTCGAATTTAAATACATACTCATTTGTAGTGTCATTTATTGATCTTATATTTTGTATCGTTGCAGGGAATACCTTCTTGTGTTCGTACCCGGTAATAGGAGTGCTTTCCATTATATCTTGGGCTTCTTTTAAATTTCCAAGACTCAGTATGTTTGCTGGACAATTGACTACACAAGTTGAACATCTAATACAGTTTTCAGAACTGAACTGATTGTTTTCGTCAAATTCCAAATAAGGTGTCAATTGCATAGGACATACTCTTGAGCACTTGCCGCATGTATGGCACATATCAGTGCTGGCAGCTGTAATTTTAACATCTGTGTTCTTATTTAGGCCGGTAATTTTTCCAAGCTTGTATGATATTTTTTGCAGTGTACCCATCGGACAAAAATTACACCAGGTTCTTGCACTTATCAAAAGACTTACGACCCCTCCGACTACGGTCACCATTAAATAGCTTGCCACAAAAATAAAGCCCAGTCTTTCCCAGAACATATATGTTCCCCATAAAGCTGATACTTTGACAAATTTTCTAACCAAATTTACACCGAAAAAAGTAAAAAATAAAATACCAAAAGTTTTTGATTTAAAGAATTTCGGTATTTTCCTGTTCCCTGTGAAAGGATAAATTAGGCTGTCGAAAAGGCTTCCGTGGGGACAAATATTCCCACACCAGAATCTGCCGCGCACAAAGGCAACAGTTGTCAATCCAACCATGACAGGTATTACCAGTAGACCTAAAATTGGGAACCACAACCCGCCTATGGCAACGGTAAGTGTGAAAATCCAAGCGTACTTTCGCCAGGGTGAAAAAACTCGATTTGCTTTAATGTAAAAATCAGACATATGTAAACCTCCATCTTAAGTTTATACCCCGGTGGGTATATTGAAGATTATAAAAGATGGAGTCTCTTGTGTCAAGCCATTAAACTAAATTTATAAATATATATGTGGTTTGATTGGATTCTAACGAGCATTGGGTTATAATGTTAAAATAATAGACACTTAAATTTTTGATCGAAGGATGATATAAATGAATGAAGAGATATTATTTTGCAAAGGGGGCGGTTGCACCGCCAAATTGGGAGCAGGCGCCCTTTCATCAGTTTTGAGCAAGTTGCCCAAAAATTATGATCCAAATCTACTTGTGGGTTACGACAGCTCTGACGACGGGGCTGTGTACAAGATAACCGAAGATTTGGCTATCGTACAAACGTTGGATTTTTTTCCGCCTATGGTCGAGGACCCGTATATTTTCGGACAAATTGCTGCTGCTAATGCCTTATCTGATGTGTACGCCATGGGGGGTGAAGTGAAAACAGCTTTAAACATTGTTTGTTTCCCTGAGCAAATGGATTTAAATATTTTGGGGAAAATACTTCAAGGTGGAAATGAAAAAGTTATTGAGGCAGGAGGAGTATTGGTTGGGGGACATTCCATATCTGACAACGATGTTAAGTATGGATTGTCGGTAACCGGGACTGTTGATCCCAAAAAGGTTTTGAAAAATAATGCGTGCAAGCCTGGCGATCATCTTATTCTTACAAAACCTCTGGGGGTGGGAATCATAGCTACTGCACAAAGAGTGGGAGAATGTTCAAGAGAAGCTATGGACGAGGCAATTAAATCGATGACTACCTTGAATAAATACGCTGCAGAAATAATCAGGAAATATCGGGTCAATGCTTGCACCGATATTACAGGTTTTGGATTTTTAGGACATTTACGCGAAATGTTGGGAAATGGCTTTGGAGCAGATATTGACAGTATCAAAATCCCCCACATTCATGAAGCCCTTCATTATGCCAAAAAATTTCTATATACGTCTGCGGGGCAAAAGAATAGAAACCACTTTGGCGATAATGTTATATTCAAGGGAATTCCATTTGCAATGGAAGAAATACTGTTTGATCCACAAACATCAGGTGGATTATTGATAAGCATAGATCCTGATGATGCTGGTCCTGCTTTGAAAGAATTGAGAGAACTGGGTTTGCCATGTGGAATAGTAGGCAGAGTCACTACTGAAATCAGCGAGATAATAGTTAACTGAAAGGTGATAAAATGAAAAGAGAATTGAACGAAATGGGAAAGGCATGTCCGATTCCAGTAATAGAAACAAAAAATATGTTGGCGAGCATGCATGATGGCGATATTTTAACGGTCTTAGTTGATAATTACATTGCTGTTCAGAACATTACTAAAATGGCTGCACAATTAAAACTTGATATTGAATCAAGAAAGATAAACGATAAGGAGTATTCGGTAGATATAACGGTAAAGAAAAATGCAGTTGCAACTGATGACATCGAAGATGTTTTGTGTTTGCCGGACTCAATTAGAAAAAATACGGTGATCATGCTGGGGTCTGACAAATTCGGGGAAGGTGACGATGATCTTGGAAGAATTTTGATGAAGGGATATATTTATGCCTTGACCGAGTTGGAAAAATTACCACAAACAGTAATAATGTATAACAGTGGTGCAAGATTGTCTTCAAAAGCATCAGAAAGCGTTGGAGATCTCAAAATATTAGAGTCTCAGGGAGTCGAAATTTTAACATGCGGAACATGCATAGACTATTTGGGACTGGATAAAGACCCAGAAGTTGGAACTGTTACCAATATGTATGTAATTGCTGAAAAAATTTCTGAAGCGACAAAGCTGATTCGTCCTTAGAAATTAGAAAGAGGTAAATTTATGATATATTTCGATAGTGCGGCAACTTCCCTTCACAAACCACCTGAGGTTGCCAAGGCGGTAGCCCATGCCATTAACAGCATAGGTTCAGGATCGAGAGGCTCACACGATTGTACAATGGCAGCCAACAGGATCGTATATCAAACCAGAAGCATCATTTCAGATATGTTTAATGTCGAAAAACCTGAAAATGTCATATTTACATTCAATGCTACGGAAAGCCTTAATGTGGCCATACAAGGGTTGCTAAATAGAGGCGATCACTGTATAAGCACTTTATTTGAACACAATAGTGTATTGAGACCTCTCTATCATATGGAGAAACTTGGCTTGGAAATCGATTATTTGAGTGGAGACAAAAATGGCATGGTCAACATCAAAGAAATTGAAGGTCTTATTACGAACAAGACCAAGGCAGTCATTATTGGACACGGTTCAAATGTTACCGGAAACCTTGTGGACTTAAAAAAAGTTGGAGATATCTGCAAAGAAAAAGGTTTGTTGTTGATTGTAGATGCAGCTCAAACTGCAGGGTTGGTACACATCGACATGCAAGAGCAAAATATTGACGCATTATGCTTGTCTGCCCACAAAGGCCTGCTTGGACCCCAGGGAGTAGGATTGTTGTGTCTGAAGTCTGGAGTGTTACCCAGACCCCTAAAATTTGGGGGGACGGGCTTCGATAGTTTCTCGCTGGATATGCCAAATTCTCTACCCGAAGTATTGGAGGCGGGAACTATGAATATCCACTCGATTTCTGGGCTTTTAAAAGCTTGTGAGTATATAAAAAAGAAAACGGTTGATGAAATTTACAACGAATCGATGTATTTGGCAAATATGTTCTATGAGGGGATCAATAAACTTGAAAATTTGAAATTTTATGGAGATATGAACAGTAAAATGAGGACTCCAATCGTAAGTTTTAACATCGGAGATGCAGATTCCGCCACGGTCAGCGATGAATTGAATTATAAATTTGAAATTTCTACAAGACCTGGAGCCCACTGCGCACCAGGCGTCCATAGATTTTTTAATACTGTAAAACAGGGAATGGTGCGATTCAGTTTTTCTCATATGAACACTATTGAAGAAGTGGATGTGGCCATAAATGCCGTAAAAGTTTTGGCAGGTGATTTGTCATGAGAAAAAAGGTACAACAAGTCGTAGTTTCTTTTGAAACCACGACTCAGGCTATGGCTTTCGAACTAATGGCAAAAGAGTTCAATATCAAAGGCCGTCTTATACCGGTTCCAAGAGATATCACAGCTGGATGTGGTTTGGCATGGAGGAGCGATCCCGACACTAAAAGTGAAATTGAGGAACTGATAAAACAAAAATCTCTTATAATAGATTGCATATACGAATTGATAATATAAATTTCAAAAGGTGGTGTATGATGGTTTTGCTTAGAGAATACAAAGATATTGATATAGTTGAAATGACTGATATTTGGAATGCCGTGGTTGAAGATGGCATCGCATTTCCCCAAGTGGAATCTTTATCTTACTCAGAGGCTGAAGAATATTTTAGTGATCAAACTTATTGTGGAGTAGCTGAATACAGGGGTGATATTGCAGGCCTATATATTTTACATCCCAACAATGTAGGAAGGTGCGGGCATATCGGAAATACTTCCTATGCAGTAAAAGAAAATTTCCGAGGGAAAAAAATAGGAAGGGCGCTTGTTGAAGATTCCATAAAAAGGGCTAAGGAGTTTGGTTTTAAAATATTGCAATTCAATGCTGTCGTAAAAACAAATTACTCTGCCATACATTTGTATGAGGATATGGGATTTAAAAAACTTGGAATGATACCGAAAGGTTTCTTGCTAAAGAACGGCACTTACGAAGATATAATACTATTCTATTTTGAACTTTAAAAAAACTCCCAAATGGGAGTTTATTTTAATTCATCGATCAGAGCCTTAAAACCGGGAAGAGAGTTTTCAATTGTTTTGTAGGAAACGCAGTATGCAATTCTTATGTAACCGGGGCAACCAAAAGAACTGCCTGGCACTACCAAGATATTTTTATCCTTGGCTTTGCTGCAGAATTCAACATCATCTTCTATAGGCGTTTTAACGAACATGTAAAAGGCTCCTTCGGGCTTTATGCATTCATATCCAAAAGACGTCAAGCTATTGTAAAGAAGCTCGCGATTTTTATTATAGTAGTCTAGATCGACCTTAACGTTCAAACACTTTGCCACAACCTTTTGGAATAATGACGGCGCATTTACAAAACCAAGTATTCGGTTGGCGATGTTTGCTGCTGAGATCAAATCGTCAAAATCCGCCACTGAATCAGGCACGACTATATATCCGATCCTTTCTCCAGGCAAAGATAGAGATTTGCTGAAAGAGTAGCCAATGATCGTGTTGTCGTAGTACTTTGTTGCATAAGGAACTTCAACATCATCATAAACCAGATCCCTGTAGGGCTCGTCAGATATCAGATAAATATCAGTTCCCAATTCATTTTGTTTAGCTACGAGGATTTCGGAAAGCTTCTTTAATGTATTTTCAGAGTAAACTACTCCAGATGGATTGTTGGGAGAATTGATCAGGATAGCCTTAGTTTTGGGTGTTATCATTCCAACGAATTCTTCAAAATTCGGTTGGAAATCTACAGTGTTTGCAGGTACCACAAGTAATTTTGCATCAAAATTACTGACATAGTTGCGATATTCTCCAAAAAATGGTGCGAAGGTTATGACTTCATCTCCTGGATCCAGAATGGTTTTGAAAATCACATTCAATCCACCGCCGGCTCCAACGGTCATCAAAATATTGTCTTTGTCAAAATTAGTTGAAAACTTTTCATTTATGGATTCGGCAATAGCAGTTCTGACTTCTTCATATCCTGAGTTGTTCATATATCCATGAACTGCATTTGGTTCCTCTTTATCAAGTATTTCAATTATCGCATTTTTAACTTCGACGGGGGGAGCTAAATTTGGATTGCCAAGGCTAAAATCATAAACATTGTCTGCGCCATGGATGGCCGCCAGTCTTTTGCCTTCTTCAAACATCGCCCGTATAACTGAGCTGTTTTTTACGTATTCATGCATCTTCTTTGATATCATTTATATCAACCTTTCTGGACTGCTAATAATATTTACAGCCAAATTCACTTGATTTCGTGTGACTTCAGCAGATCTATGTTGTTTTGAGTCAAAATATATATTGCTTCTTTAGCGTCGGAAACCTTCATGATTACGGCTGCATTATCTCCTACGGCATAAGCGTACATGTACTCGATGTCGATGCCGGCGTCTGAAAGGGTTTTTATTGCATCATGCAAGGTGCCAGGCTCATGTTTAACATTCAAACAGATTACATCGGTTAGATTTACGGAAAATCCATTTTTCTTAAGAAGTTCGG
Source organism: Alkalibacter mobilis (assembly GCF_015594845.1). Lineage (GTDB taxonomy): Bacteria > Bacillota > Clostridia > Eubacteriales > Alkalibacteraceae > Alkalibacter > Alkalibacter mobilis. The sequence goes on from NZ_JADNRK010000006.1 coordinate 28,868, forward strand.
TGGCTTTTGCGCCATCGCTGACAATGAGTCTTAGAAGTCCATATTCAGAAGTATCTGCTATGCTCAAAGCTGAAATGTTAATACCATTTTCACCTAATACCCGGGTAACTTCGGAAAGTCGTCCGGACTTATTTTCCAAAAAAACCGTTAATTGCTTGATTATCATTATTGCTCCTCCTTGAATTTTCTGTTGTCTATAACTCTTTTGGCTTTTCCTTCACTTCTGGCGATTGTTTGTGGTTCCACCAACTTTACTTTGACTGATATATTTAAAGTACTTTCAAGCGTATAGGAGATTTTTTTAGTCAGAGTTTCAAGGTGTCTGATTTCGTCTGAAAAAATCTTTTCATCGACCTCAACCAATACTTCCAAGGTATCGAGATTGTTTATCCTGTCCACAATAAGCATGTAGTGAGGACTGGTTTCACCAAGTTCAAGCAGAACGCTTTCCACCTGGGAAGGGAATACATTTACCCCGCGGATGATGAGCATATCGTCGCTTCTTCCAGTACACTTTTTCATTCTGACTGTAGTTCTTCCACAGGCACACGCTTCGTAATTCAAGGTGGTAAGATCTCTGGTCCTATACCTGATTAGAGGCAGGGCTTCTTTGGTGAGAGTGGTAAATACCAGTTCACCTTCTTCTCCTTTTGCGGTAGGCTCCAGAGTTTTCGGATTTATGGTTTCAGGGAAAAAGTGATCCTCAAAAATGTGCAGACCATTTTGTTCCATACATTCAATGGAAACTCCCGGTCCGATGATTTCAGACAAACCGTAGATGTCTATGGCTTTTATGTCCAACCTTTTTTCAATTTCTTTTCGCATGTTTTCAGTCCAAGGTTCAGCTCCAAATATTCCAACCTTAAGATTCAGACTTTTGGGATCTATATCCATTTCTTCCAAGGTTTCTGCCAGATATAGTGCATACGAAGGAGTAAGTGACATGGCGGTCGTACCAAAATCCTGAAGAAATTGAACCTGCTTTTTTGTATTTCCGGCTGAGATGGGGACAACAGTTACCCCCAGTTTTTCAGCTCCGTAGTGTATTCCCAAACCACCTGTAAAAAGTCCATATCCGTAAGCGTTTTGCAGAATATCGTTCTTTCCTATTCCGGCAGCTGAAAGAGACCTGGCAACTACTTCGGAAAAAATTTCTATATCATGGCGAGTATAGCCCACAATAGTTGGTTTTCCGGTAGTACCTGAAGAAGCATGAAGTCGGGTCACATTTTCAAGTGGTGTTGCAAATAGCCCAAAGGGGTAATTGTCTCGAAGGTCATCTTTCGTCGTAAATGGAAGTTTATGGATATCATCGATTCCGTTGATATCTCCAGGCTCCAAGCCTAATGCCTGCATCTTTCTTCTGTAAAACTCAACATTGTAATAAACTCTCTCAACAGTTTTTTTTAAGCGTTCATCTTGCAGTTTTTTTAAAGATTCTCTTGGCATGCACTCATAATGTTCGTTCCAAATCATATTCAAACCTCCCTGTTTAGATTTATGCCATGATAGTATCCTTTTTCAAAAGCTTGAATATTTATGTCGATGGTTTTTTCCGGTACAGTCAATTTTATGGCTTCGATCCATTGATCTTTTGGAATATCCATGCTTTGGGCCAGCAGTCCCAGCAGGATCGTGTTGACGACTCTTATATTGCCCAGTTCCTTGGCTATGGAGACACCGTCGATCTCAATTACCTCTTTACAGTCGGCATAGAGCTTTTCCATTATATCCGTTGGATAGCTCGCTGAACCTGTGATTACGGGCATGGGATCTGATTCTTGGGTATTGACCAGCATTTTACCTTCAGCGCTTAAGAAATGTTTCCATCTAAGAGCTTCCATCTTTTCAAAAGACAAAATGATATCAGCTTCACCCACTTCAACGAGAGGGGAATATACCTTGGTTCCGTAGCGGACGTGAGTTACTACACTGCCACCTCTTTGACTCATTCCGTGAACCTCCGACAATTTAACATCGTATCCTAGATCCACAGCTAAATTTCCCAAAATTCTACTGGTCAACAGAGTGCCTTGTCCACCAACCCCAACTATAAGTATATTTTTTGTATTCATTATTGGACACCTGCCTTTTTGATAGCTTGGAATTTGCATACTCCGATGCACAGATTGCAACCCACACATAGCGTATCGTCTATAACCATGATACCGTGAGATTTCTTTATGGCTGGACAACCTAATTTCAAGCACATTCCGCAATCTTTGCATTTTTCAACATCGATGTAATTTTGTTTTGGGACAGAGTGCTTATCTAAAAGTTGGCATGGAGCTTTTGCAATTATGACTGAAGGCTCTTCGATGGAAGTTTCCTCTGTTATAGCATTTTCTAAATCTTTATACTTGAAAGGATCCACGACCCTGACACGGTTGATTCCCACGCTTTTGCACAACAACGGTAAATCCAGTTGCTTGGTTTTTTCTCCTTTAAGGGTAACGCCAGTTGCAGGATTGTCCTGATGTCCGGTCATGCCTGTAGTAGAGTTGTCCAGAATCATAACAGTCGAGCAGCCTTTATTGTAAACTATGTCAATAAGACCGGTTATTCCGGAATGTACGAAAGTAGAGTCGCCAATGATTGCAACCCAGTCCTTGGTATACTCTCTGCCACGAGCTTTTTCAATACCGTGCAGCATAGGTATGCTTGCACCCATGTCGATGCATGTGTCCAATCCTTTTAGAGGTTCTATGGCACCCAAGGTGTAGCAACCGATGTCGCCTGTGGCATGTTTGCCAAGCTTGTTTAACCTGTAGTATATGCTTCTATGGGGACACCCTGCACATAATACTGGAGGTCGGCCGGGAAGAGTTTCGGCAGCAGCTAAATTCAGATCTTCATTTTTGATCTTTTCTTTTAACAAATTTGCACTGTATTCACCTTGGACGGTCAAAAGATCTTTTCCTATAACTTCGATGCCCCAGGACTTGATCTGCTCTTCGAAAATAGGTTCAAGTTCCTCAATGATGTATACTTTTTTCACTTTGCTGCAAAAATCTTGAATCAATGATTTGGGAAGGGGGTTGACCATCCCTAATTTAAGGACTGATGCATTGGGAAAAACTTCCTTCACATATTGATAGGGGATACCGCTGGTTATGAATCCAACTTCTAAATCATCGTAAGAAGCATCATTTAATACAAACTTAGACGCATCTTCTGTTATTTGATTCATTCTGTTTTCTACAACAACATGACGTTTTATGGCCATTCCGGGCATCATAACGTATTTCGTAGCATCTTTATTGTATTCTTTTAGTGCAACTTCATCAGGTTGTGAGGTTTTTACCAGGCTCTGAGAGTGAGAAAGTCTTGTAGTCAGCCTGATCAGTACAGGAGTATCGTATTTTTCACTGATATTAAAGGCTTCTTTGACAAAATCTTTGGCTTCCTGACTGTCGGATGGTTCCAACATGGGAATGTGAGCAGAACGGGCGTAATACCTTGAATCTTGCTCATTTTGGGAACTGTGCATACCAGGGTCATCTGCAACTATAATGACTAAACCGCCATTAACGCCTGTATAGCTTACGGTAAATAATGGATCTGCTGCTACATTTAATCCTACGTGCTTCATCGCGCATATGGATCGAGCACCGGATATGGAGGAACCTATGGCAACCTCTAAAGCTACTTTTTCGTTCGGAGACCACTGCGCATAAATTTCTTCATATTTGGCGATAAATTCCGTAATTTCGGTACTGGGGGTACCAGGATAAGCTGTTGAAACCTTGACGCCTGATTCATAAGCGCCTCTTGCAACAGCTTCATTGCCCAACATTAATCTTTTCATAGTCAAATCCTCTCTCTTTGAATGTAATTTATCTTAAATCGTATACTCTTTTGGCCTTGCCTTCAAAGCGCTGAAGAGTACGGGGATTAACGATGTTTAGTTTTGGTTCTAGCCCAAGAACAACTCTCAACTCATGCTTGATGTTTTGTTCCAGTCTTTCAAATTCCTGATATGAATCAATTGAAAGATCCTCATTCAATTCGACTTTGATTTCCAAGCTATCCAAATAGTTATGCTTTTCAATGACGATCTCGTAATGGGGACCCAAAGCATCAAACTTGCTTAGAACTTCTTCTACTTGAGTTGGGAACAGGTTCACGCCTTTTACTATGAGCATGTCATCGGATCTTCCTGATATTTTTTCCATACGGACTGTAGTTCGGCCGCAGCTGCAAGGTTCGTAAAATAATCTCGTTATATCTCTAGTTCGATATCTTATCAATGGAAGAGCTTCTTTATTCAAAGTAGTGATTACCAGCTCACCTTTTTCACCAGGGGGCAGCACTTCTCCAGTTTTGGGATTTATGATTTCCGGTAAAAAGAAATCTTCTGAAATATGCATTCCATTAAGATGTGTACATTCACCGGCCACGCCAGGTCCTATGAGCTCGCTCAAACCATAATTTTCAGTTGCGAGCATGCCCCAAACCTTTTGGATTTTTTCTCGTGTTGCTTCGCTGGAACCTTCTCCGCCAAATAGACCGAGACGTATTTTGAGATCAGTTTTAGGATCTATTCCCAATGAATGAGCTATTTCACCCATGTGAAGGGCATAGGATGGAGTGCTGACCAAAATGGTGGTTCCAAAATCTTTCATCAACATAAGTTGCTTTTCCGTATTTCCGCTTGAAGTTGGTATCACGCAAATTCCCGCTTTTTCCAAACCGTAGTGTAGACCAAAAGCACCGGTGAAAAGTCCATATTTGAAAGCGATTTGAACTTTGTCATCCACGGTGGCGCCTGCCATGGTCACTATACGGGCAATGAGTTCGCTCCAATTGTCTATGTCCTTTTGAGTGTATCCGACGACTGTCGGTTTGCCAGTTGTACCGGACGAAGCATGAAGTCTGACAACCTTGTTTTCGGGTACCGCAAAGAGACCAAATGGATAATTTACCCGTAAGTCTTCTTTTGTCGAAAAAGGGAGTTTTTTCAAATCATCAAGAGTTTTAACGTCTTCAGGCCTGACGTTTAGATTCTGCATTTTATTTCTGAAAAATTCCACATTCTGATATACGTGAGCGACAGTATCTTTGAGTTTTTCAACTTGGATTTTTTCCAATTCACTTCTACTAAGACTTTCTTCGTTTGACCAAATCATTTTAGCACCTTCCTGTCTGATTAATTCGCATTGTTCTTGGTGTCATTGATATTTACATGCCGAAATAATAACAAAAACACATTTTAATATGTGTTTTTGTGTATAACAAATTGATTTTGATTTAAAAAATCCATCATAAGTATTTGTCACGAATTTCTCTGTACTTTCTCTCGCCCAGTAAATATAGATCCTTGTCCTCTTCTGTAACCGGAGTGAGTTGCGGTACCGGAGAAGGTTTATCGTCGACAAGATGTACCATGGTAAAAAAAGCTGTGAGCACAACATCGCTTTCAAATGAATTTTTTATGTCGTGCACAACTGTGGTGACCATGATTTGCATGGACGTTTTTCCTACATATGTCAATTGTCCCGTACATGTTAATATATCACCGATGTGCACCGGTTTGTGAAATACTATTTCATCCACACGCGCTGTTACAACGTTGCCCTTTGCATGCTTGAAGGCAGTTATTCCAGCAACATTATCCATTATTTTCATGAGTTCTCCACCGTGGACATTTCCGGCAGAATTGCTGTGCATTGGTTCCATTATGAGGCAAGTTTCTGCCTTGGCAAATGTTACTCCATCATTCATTAAGAAAACCCCTTTATTCACAAGACATAATGCTATTTCTATTATTTTATCTTATATAAGCACTCATTTGCAATGAGAAATTGAATCAATTCATTTGTATTGAAAATTGTCTATCGAAATCGAGATTGCTTATAAATTGACAAACTGAAATAATCTGCTTATACTAAAGTAAAAAGGAGGGTTTGTAATGGCAGATAATAAAGAAAAATTAAAAATTTTATTGGAACATCTAATAGGTCACAATGTGGATCATGCAAAAGAAATCAAGGGTTTGGCCGAAAGTGCCGGCGAATTTGGATTTGAAGATGCAAGAGAATTGCTTTTAAAAGGATCGGAAGAAATGGAAGTGTCCAACAATACATTAAAAGAAGCTCTTGAAATTATAAAAAAGGGGATGTAGTCATGTGTCTCGGTAAGGTGTTTGACGAGAAAGATCCTAAACCGCTAATGGAGGACGTGAAGTCTCTAAGTCAGGAAAACGGTAAGTTGATATTTACCTCTATTTTCGGTGATACTCTGGAAATTGATGGAGAGTTGGGTCAGGTTGATTTCGGAGACTCAAAAATTACTATCAGAAATAAAAAATAGATTTGAACATATCCTTAAATCAAAAGATTTGAGGATTTTTTTTAATATGCGAAATAAAATTTAAGACGTTAAAATTATTGATCTTATTTTAATATTACTGCTTGAAATTATTTTCAAGGATGATATAATTTAGTCAAAGTTTAACATTCCAATTGTTAAACAGAAAATCTAAAATCCTTATGAAAGTAGATACGAAGACCGTCTTTGTGTCTATTTTTATGATTAATGATAAATGTTTGGAGGTATATATCAGTTAATTTAATTTTGGATGGGAGATGAGAATTTGGATCAACAAAATAAAGGGGACAACAAACTTCAAAATTTTTTAAACAGCAACGCTGGCTTGACCGCAAGTGAAATTAAGAAGCTCATTGACGACGATAACCTGCACAAGGATGTAGGTTTTTTGGCCGAGACCGAAATGGGAGGGCAGCTGATCAATCTATATTTTTTTGACATTGTTGAAAAGATAAGATTTTCCAAACTTCAAAAGGAAAGTCTTAGGGATACAAGCACATATAATCGCCATATTGCCAAAGCTCTTACTGAAATAAGAAACGCACTGGCTGTGTTATTCGAATTAAAAACAAGTGACAACGAGCTGAAGGATATTTTGGAAAAATATTTGGAATTCAATATACATGTCAATACTGACAATTGCTGGAAAGAATTTGATTCCCTTCGCGGGTATAATGTCTTTGATTCATTTGTACGTAATAAGGATATTGAAAAATTTAGGAATTACCACAAATGACGCGACAAGCTGTAATTTGTTTGGTACCTTTTTCAACTTCCGCAGCAAAAGCAAGGCACGTATCATAACCGCAACGCCTGCAATTTGTTTTTGGCAACAGATTATAAATTTCGTATAGATCCATTTCATCGATGTTTAAATTTTCGATATTTTTCATTTTTATCCTTTCGTCTGGGCCTCCGAGCATTATTGACAATAACCCGGAGGTTTTAAAGTTTTCTGTTTGAAAAAAAGTCGTTTCCTATGGTCCCCTTGTTGATTGCATACATTGAATCGATAAGGCTTTTTTTATTCTTGTCGTATATTTCGTCTCGTCGAGGTATATGTATATAATTTTTTTTATCATCACCCCAATAACCGAATTGTTCATGATTGAATGTTTGGGCAATGTAATCCAAATATGATACAGGAAGGGGAGTGGACAAATCGGGAAAGTCCAAATTTTGCATTTCTTTCCATATAAGGGCCCAAACCCTTGGCACCACATCAAAAACGTTATATCCACCGCCGCCTGTTGCGACCCATCTTCCCGAACAGTACTCGTGCGAAAGTTTGTGTATCAATTTAGGTATGAATTGGTAACTCTCAATAGTTAGTGAGAGATGGGACATATGATCTTGGAAATGCCCGTCAGCACCGTGTTGAGAGATTATAATGTCCGGTTTGAAATAATCGGCAACGATGTACAGTGCATTTTCCAAAACGTATTTAAAGGAATCATCTTCTGTAAAAGCATCAAGTGGAAGATTGAAGCAAAATCCGTAGCCGTTTCCGCTTCCTCTTTCCCGAACACTTCCTGTACCTGGGAAAAGATATCTCCCTGTTTCGTGGATAGAGAATGTGCAGACTGCTGGATCGTCGTAAAACTGATATTGTACTCCATCGCCGTGATGAGCATCAGTGTCGATATATAATACTTTGTAGCTGGTGTGTTTTCGTATGTAGGATATTGCTACATTTATATCATTGTATACACAAAAACCGGAAGCTTTGCCACTTGTTGCATGATGAAGTCCACCGGATAGATTTAAGGCATGACGATCGGTTCCGTTCAAGACATGTTTCGCCCCAAGAAGTGTCGATCCCGCAACGTATGAAGAAGAAATGTGCATATTGGGGAAAATTGGAGTATCGTCGGTACATAGGCCATATTGATTTGCTTCGCGGCAAGGGCTTTGATTTCCATCTGGACCCTGTTTTTTTACAAAATCAACATAGTCTTTCCTATGAGCCAATAAAAGATCATCCTCTGTGGCCATGACAGGTGGAACGATTTCTTTGGTCGTCAAACAATTGTCTGATTTTAAGAGCTCATATGTAAGTTTGATCCTGAGAGGATCGAACGGGTGATCGTTGGAAAACTTATAGTTTTTAAATTCCGATGAGTATATAAATATATTATTGCTTAAAATGTTGGCCATGCCACTTCATATCCTTTTTCTTTAAGAGTTTTTACAAGTTCAGCAGGATTCATTATTTTGAGTCTGAAAACAAGTAATCTTTGGTATTCGTCATTTCCGGGATAAACGAATATGCTGATTATGTTAATGCCTTTCTTTGCTATCTCTGCCGTCAAATCGCTAAGCATGCCAGCTGAATTGTCAACCAATACTTCCAACCTGGATCCTGGTTGCTGAGCTCCAGTGAGTTCAACGAAGGTTTTGAGCAGATCGCTTTCCGTAATGATTCCTAGCAACTTGTCATTTCTTGTAATTGGAAGACAACTGATTTTGTATTCATAAAACGAAGATGCCACGTCTTCAATAAAATCCAATGGACTTCCGGTTATGACGTTTTCTGTCATTATTTCTGATACAGGTCGCTCAAGGTAACTTCTGTCTTCCGTATTCACAAGGATGGAAGGACTGGCATCACGCAAATCCCTATCGGATATGATACCCAGGATCCTGTTGTTGTCATCGATTACAGGTATGTGTCTTATACGGTTCTTTTGCATCAAAATTATAGCTTCGGAAATCTTAGAATCTTCCCTTAAAGTAATGATGTCTTTTATCATGATATTTTCTACAAACATTTAAAGCCTCCTGACTGATTCAATACATAAAACGATTTTTGAATCTTAGTCTGTCAAATTTCTCAATTGATGAAAAAGGTACGTTCTTGCCAATTCTTGCCATAAGGCAATTTGCGGGATGAGAAGTTATTTCCGGATCATCGGTGGCGTAATACTCCAATCCGCCTGCGGACATTACCTTCTCCATGACGTCACGATACTGCCACACATCCAGACCAGAATTTTTCAGATCCCAGTGCCAATAGTATTCAGTGGTAATGATTATGTAATTTTCCATGTAAGGATCCATCATAGCAACTTCCAGGATAGATTTGCTTATGGACAGATTTCTGTATTCCAACGATACTTCTATGGCGCCAAGTTCCAGCAAATCGTCCATCTCTCCCTCGGCCCAGCGTTCCATTGGGTCGGGATAGAGGATCGTTGCATATCCGATAATCGTATCGTCCTTTCTGGCTATGATGATCCTGCCTTCTTCAAGTTCGGATATTTCAATAATTGCCTGGTGCTGTTCTTCAGGTTCTCTAAATGCATTTAAGCCGGGATGAAATTTGAGTCTTTTGAGTACACTGGACGTCACAGGGCCTTCGATAACGATTTTTTCCGATTTTGAAGGAATCGGCTTGTAGTAGAAAGATTTGATATGATTCATATTTTCCCCCGTTGAGCATATTCTTTTTCTATACATTATATTATAATATACATTTGCAAAACAACATTGAAAGTTAATTAATAAACGATTTATAAATATGAATTATTATTGTTATGAAAACGTTTGTATGATATCATAATCCTTAAAATTATAGCTGGGGGGTTATAAATATGAAAACAGAACCTATCAAGGTTATCGCAGGGGATCACAACCTGAAGGATTACGATCAGACTAGACAAGATTTTGATTGGAAAAGTGTTGAAAAAAATTTCGCATGGTCGGCAATGGAACCGAGAAGAGTCAACATGGCTTACGAAGCCGTTGACAGGCATGTTCATGACGGAAAGGGTGACAAGACAGCCCTTATCTACAAAGATGACAAAAGAGAAGAGATGTACTCGTACAGTGATTTGATGAAGAACTCAAATAAGGCTGCGAATTTGATGAAGGAAAAGATAAAGCTCGAAAAAGGGGATCGAGTATTCGTCTTTATGCCAAGAAGCCCTGAATTGTACTTCGCCATTCTTGGGTTGATCAAGGGTGGAGCTATTGTAGGTCCATTATTTGAGGCCTTCATGGAAGGGGCCGTTAAGGACAGATTGGAAGACTCTGGTGCAAAAGCAATAGTAACAACGCCGGAACTGATGGGCAGGATACCCTTTGAAGAGCTTCCCGAGTTGAAATATCTGATTCTTGTGGGAGATGATATTGAAGAATCCGATTCTGTAATCGATTATAATAAAAATATAGATAACATGTCGGATGAATTTGAAATCGAATGGGTAGGCCTTGAAGGCGGGCTTATATTGCACTACACTTCCGGTTCTACTGGAAAACCCAAAGGCGTATTGCACGCCCATAGGGCGATGATACAGCACTACCAGACAGCAAAGTGGGTACTGGATTTTAAAGATGATGATATTTACTGGTGTACTGCCGATCCCGGCTGGGTTACCGGTACATCTTACGGAATTTTTGGCCCGTGGCTTGCAGGTGTCACAAATGTGATACTTGGCGGAAGATTCAATCCTGAACAATGGTATGAGACTTTGGCGAAATTCAAGGTAACAGTTTGGTACAGTGCACCTACAGCATTTAGAATGCTAATGGGGGCGGGAGACAAACTTGTAGAAAATTATGAACTTGGATCATTGAGACATATTTTAAGTGTAGGGGAACCTTTAAATCCAGAGGTTGTCAAGTGGGGCATGAAAGTATTTGGAAAGCGGATCCATGATACATGGTGGATGACTGAGACAGGTGCCCAGATGATATGCAATTATCCTTCAATGGATATTAAACCTGGCTCCATGGGTAAACCAATTCCAGGTGTAGAGGCGGCTATAGTAGACGACAGAGGAGAGATCCTCCCACCTAATAGAATGGGAAATTTAGCTATCCGAAAGGGTTGGCCTTCCATGATGAAGGAAATTTGGGGAAATCCTGAAAAATACAGGTCGTATTTCATGAACGATACCTGGTACGTATCAGGAGATTCTGCATACATGGACGAAGATGGTTATTTCTGGTTCCAAGGTAGAATAGATGATGTTATTATGACTGCCGGTGAAAGAGTCGGACCATTTGAAGTAGAAAGTAAACTTATAGAACACCCTGCAGTTGCTGAAGCGGGAGTAATAGGCAAACCGGATCCAGTCAGGGGTGAAATCATCAAAGCATTTATAGCTTTGAGAAAAGGTTATGAACCAAGTGACGAGCTTAAGGAAGAAATTAGACTCTTTGTCAAGAATGGACTTGCAGCCCATGCTGCACCAAGAGAGATCGAATTTAAGGATAAACTTCCAAAAACTCGAAGTGGAAAAATCATGAGAAGAGTCCTGAAGGCATGGGAATTGAATCTTCCAACAGGAGATTTGTCAACTTTGGAAAATTGATTTGTTAAGAAATAAAATACAGCAGGGGATGCGAATATTCGCATCCCCTGCTGTATTTGTGATTACATTAATTTATGATGGATATAATAAATAGAAAGGAACTTATATAAAAAATTATACAAGGAGGCACCAAATGAACAATTCATTGACTTTGGTTTTTTCCGGAGAAGCCGGACAGGGAATTCAAACCATAGAAGAATTCTTGGTAGATGTCATCGCCAACAGTTATCATGTTTTTTCCTGCAGTGATGTCATGAGCAGGGTCAGAGGTGGCAACAATACCACGGAAATCAGGATAGCAGACAGTGAAATCAGTGCTTACAAAAGTAAAATCGATATTTTATTTTTATTGAATGACCACAGCCTGAATAGGTTGAAAGAAAGAATTGGAAGTAAAACAGTCATAATTGGAAAGAGAGAGTATGTGGATGAGAATTTTTTGGAAGAATTCAAAGGTGATTTCAGAGATTATGATTTCGAAAAGATAGCTAAAGATGTTGGAGGAGCATTGTTTTTAAATACTGTTGTATTTGGATTTACCGCCGGCAAGTTGAATCTGGACAACAAGAAATGCAAAAAAATGATCGAAGAAAAATTTTCTTCAAAAGGCAAGAAAATCATAGATGATAATCACAAGGCATTTGAAAATGGCTTTGAACTTGGTAAAACTTTCGAGCTGGATTTGCATATGGATAAAACCGAAAGTTTAAAAGAATTTTATAAGGTATTAAATGGAACACAAGCTATAGGCCTTGGAGTCTTGGCAGGAGGGTGCAATTTCATAAGTTCTTATCCAATGTCACCATCAACGGCCTTATTGTCTTTTTTAGCAGAGAATTCCATTGAGTTCGGAGTTTTTGTTGAACAGGCGGAAGACGAGATAGCGGCATTGAATATGGTGTTGGGTGCATGGTATGCAGGAGCCAGGGCGATAGCAACCACTTCAGGAGGAGGATTTTCATTGATGGAAGAGGCAATGAGCCTGTCCGGGATCACAGAAACGCCTTGTGTTGTGCATCTGGCTCAAAGGCCAGGTCCGGCAACCGGGCTGCCTACAAGAACTGAACAAGGAGACCTCATGCAAGCTGTATTTGCCGGACACGGTGATTATCCAAAAATAATTTTGGCACCGGGCACGTACAGGGATGGAGTAGAACTTGGACAGAGAGCTTTTTATCTTGCTGATAAATACCAGGTCCCCGTTATAATAATGACTGATCAGTTTTATCTGGAATCCTTTGGGTTGATGGGCAAATTCACCTTGGATCATGATTACGATGAGGAATTTATAGTTGAGACATCAAAAAATTACAAGAGGTACGATTTAAACACAGGGCCTGTTTCACCAAGAGGCATACCCGGCAATGGTGACGGATTTGTAAAAGTGGACAGTGACGAGCATTTTGAAGATGGAACGATCACAGAGGACTTCGAGACCAGAGTTAAAATGCATGAAAAACGGCTTTCCAAAAAAGATTTAATTGTCGAAGATTACGTTCGCGAAGAGCTCCTTGGAGAAACAGATTATGAGATTTTGATTGTAGGCTGGGGATCTACAAGAGGTGCTATCAAGGAATGTCTTGAGAATGGAAACTTTGGAAACGTTGGATTCTTGACATTGAAACAATTATATCCATTAAGACAAGACTTGAAAGAATACTTCAACAAGGCAAAAAAAATCATAGCGATTGAGAATAATTCTTCCGGTCAACTGGCAAATTTGCTGAAACTTGAGTTGGACGTAAAAATCAATCATAAAATCTTAAAATATAGCGGTGAACCATTCTCCGTTGAAGAAATTGAAAGTCGTTTGAAGGAGGTTTTGAAATGAAAGACTTTGAAATGAACGATGGGATCGACATAGCCTGGTGTCCCGGGTGTGGTAATTTCAACATAAGAGAATCTTTGATAAAAGCCATGCAAGAATTGGAACTCGATCCAAAAAAAGTGGTCTTTTCGTCGGGAATAGGCCAAGCGGCAAAGATGCCGCAATACATAGACACAAATTATTTTAACGGGCTCCACGGACGTGGCTTGCCTGTTGCGGTTGCAATCAAAGCAGCAAATCCGGATTTGACTGTGATAGCCGAGGGCGGAGATGGAGATATGTACGGTGAGGGAGGTAATCACTTTACTCACAACATAAGAAGAAACCCTAACATAACTCATATCGTACATAATAACATGGTTTATGGATTGACTAAGGGGCAGGCATCGCCTACCAGCAGGAAATCATTCAAAACGGGGGTGCAAGTTCAGGGCGTGGTAAATGAACCGTTTAATCCCTTGGCTTCGGCACTGGTTCTTGGCGCCACTTTTGTAGCAAGAGTATTTTCAGGGGACAAAGAAGTGGTGACTGAAGTTATTAAACAGGCGATTCAACACAAAGGGTACGCCCTAGTTGACATTTTTCATCCATGCGTCAGTTTCAACAAGATAAACAATTATTCTTGGTATAAGGAAAACACTTATTACCTTGATGACAAACACAACTCGGATAATTTTGAGGAAGCAATGAAGGCAGCATTGAGATCTGATAAATTCCCTTTGGGAATAATTTACAAAATCGAAGGGAAGGAAACTTTTGAAGACAGTGCCCCTGTATATTATGATGATAAGACACCCATTGTAAAGAGAAAAAGGGACTTGGACAAAATAAACAGCATTATAAATAAATAGTAGATATAAAAAAGATCCGGATTTCCGGATCTTTTTTGTTACATATTGTCAATGAATTCATCAAAGGTCGTTCTTCTATCCACAATTCCTGTGTCTTTTATTTGAATGACTCTGTTTGAAACAGTTTGTAGTAGCTCGTGGTCGTGAGAAGCAATAAGAATATTGCTGGGATAGTTTTCCAAACCTTTATTAAGTGCGGTTATGGATTCCAAATCCAGGTGGTTGGTGGGTTGATCCAAAATCAGCATGTTTGCATTTTGGAGCATCATCCTTGAAAGCATGCATCGAACTTTTTCGCCACCGGAAAGAACGCTGACTTTCTTTAAAGCTTCTTCGCCTGAGAACAACATTTTGCCTAAAAATCCTCTTATATATGATTCAGATTTTTCTTCCGAATACTGTCTTAACCAATCTACCAGGTTAAGCTCGGAACCTTCGAAGTATGAAGCATTGTCTTTTGGAAAATAAGCTTTAGAGATTGTTACGCCCCATTTGAAGGAACCTTCGTCAGGCTCCAATTCGCCTGTCAATATCTTGAACAGAGTAGTCAGGGTTATATCATTGTCGCTTAGAAATGCTATCTTGTCATCTCTTGAAACGGTGAAAGTAACATCATTCAATACCTTGACTCCGTCAATAGTCTTGCTTATTCCTTCTACAAAAAGAATGTCATTACCCGGTTCTCTTTCGGGCTTGAAAACAATAAATGGATATTTTCTTGTTGAAGGTTGAATGTCGTCAAGGGTGATTTTTTCAAGAATTTTCTTTCTTGAAGTCGCTTGCCTTGATTTTGAGGCATTTGCGCTAAACCTTGCAATAAATTCCTGCAACTGTTTGACCTTTTCTTCCTTCTTTTTGTTTTGATCTTTCATCATCTGCAGAGCTAACTGGCTTGATTCGTACCAAAAATCGTAGTTGCCGGAATACAACTTAATTTTACCGAAATCCACATCGGCCATATGGGTGCATACGTTGTTTAAAAAGTGTCTGTCGTGAGATACGACTATTACGGTTCCAGTGAAATTTATCAAGAATTCCTCGAGCCAATTGATTGCTTTTAAATCCAAGTGGTTTGTAGGCTCATCCAGGATCAGGACTCCAGGCTTGCCAAAAAGAGCTTGAGCCAGCAGAACTTTTATTTTTTCGTTTCCGTCCAGTTCCTTTACTTTCTTTTGATGCAATTCTGAAGAAATACCCAAACCTTGAAGCAAATAAGCAGCATCTGATTCAGCATCCCATCCGTCCAAATCGGCAAACTCACCTTCTAATTCAGCAGCTTTAATACCGTCTTCATCACTGAAGTCGGGCTTTGCATATAGCTCGTCTTTCTCTTTCATAATTTCAAAAAGTCTAGGGTTGCCCAATATGACCGTATCAAGAACAGTCATTTCATCGTATTGGTAATGGTCCTGCTTCAAGACGGACATTCTAGTTTCCTTGGCAATGCTTACATCACCTGTATTTGGTTCTATCTCCCCGGATAGAATTCTCAAAAAAGTACTCTTGCCCGCACCATTGGCTCCTATTACTCCGTAGCAATTTCCGGGATTGAACTTTAAATTTACATCTTCAAATAATTTTTGTTCTCCGAATCGGAGACTGACATTGGTTACTGTTATCATTTAATACCTTCCTTTTTAAGTGTTATCAAGCAATTATATCATAACCAGGGTTTAACGAACATATATTTTAAAAATGTTGTATGGTTTATTCAAAATCTATCGGATCCACTTATCAAGATGCAAAAAATAAACGTTTACAGAATTAATTTGAAATACTAATTGATATATATTATCAGTTAGTATATAATATCGTTAGATAACAAGGAGGGGTTAAAATGACTATTGTAGATCTTAAACCAGGTCAGTCCGGCCAGATCCTAGAGCTGAATTTAAGCACCAAGATAAAAAATAAATTGTTGGAACTTGGTTTGACACCCGGAGCATCTGTCATGTTTGTTAGGACCGCGCCGTTGGGAGACCCTATAAATATAAAAGTAAGAGGCTTCAATTTGGGTATTAGGAGAGAGATTGCCCAGGGGATAACCTTAAAATAATTTCGAGCAGAAGAGGTGATGCGTATGGGAAAGACTTACGCTTTGACAGGAAATCCAAATTCAGGTAAAACAACCATCTTTAATGAACTTACAGGTGCTACACAGTATGTTGGAAACTGGAGCGGGGTAACAGTTGAAAAAAAAGAGGGGACTATCAAAAATTCCGATATTCAGGTGGTGGATCTTCCCGGAATATACTCAATGTCATCAAATTCGCTTGACGAAGTGATAGCGTTGAATTACATAACAAAAGACAAGCCAGACGGGATAATAAATGTAGTAAGTGCATCGAACCTGCAACGAAATCTGTACCTTACATTACAGTTGTTGGAAATGAAAGTGCCCGTAACACTGATTTTGAACATGATGGATGAAGTCAAAAGAAGAAAGATAAATATCGATCATTTGAAGTTGGCTCAAATTTTGTCTTTAAGGATAATACCTACAGGTGCGGACGATAGAAAAGAATTGAAAAATATTAAAGACACGTTGACTCTGGATGAAGTATCGAACTTCAACAGATTTTCTTATTTTTCAGAAGATGTTCAAAAGGCCATCAACGAGTTGGCTCAAAAGCTTCGAGAGACAGAGCACCGACTTGAAAACGATATCCATTGGCTGGCACTTAAAATATTGGAACATGACAGGGAGATAATCGAGCGGATCAAAATAATAAACTTGGGTGCTGTAGAACTGGGTTATAAGCTGAGGGATGAAATCCAGAAACAAACAAAAATGGAATTGCCCGAAATATTGGCAAAACAAAGATATGATTATTTAAGAGAAATTTCGGAACAAGTCATTGAAGATTTGGACAAAAGTCTCGTCACAGAAACAGTGACGGATAAAATCGATAAAGTTTTGACTCACAGGATTTTAGCGATACCACTTTTTTTAACAATAATGTTGATGGTTTATTATGTTACCATTACCGGCCTGGGAGATAAAACAATAGCCTTCATGGAGTGGTTGGTGGGAGATGTCATCACTAAAACAGTGATCGCAGGCCTGAATACTGTCGGTGCATCTGAAATGGTTGTATCCTTGGTCGTTGATGGTATTATTGGAGGAGTTGGGGCGGTAGTTGTGTTTGTCCCGCAAATAATGATCCTGTTTTTTTTCATAGCCATACTTGAAGACAGTGGATATATGGCAAGAATTGCCTTTGTAATGGATAAGATATTTAAAAAATTCGGTTTGTCAGGAAAATCAGTAATACCGATGTTGGTCGGGTCGGGATGTTCGGTACCCGGTATAATGGCTACTAGAACTTTGGAGAATGAAAGAGATAGAAAACTAACTATTATACTTACTCCATTTATTAGTTGCGGAGCGAAATTGCCTGTTTACCTTTTATTTGCAGCAGCTTTTTTTCCGTCAAATTCTCATATCATTGTGTTTTCACTTTATTTGTTGGGGATATTGGTAGCAATTTTATCAGGTGTTATTTTGTCAAAATTGAGATACAGGGGTGAAGATTCAGATTTTATATTGGAACTTCCCCCCTATAGGATTCCAAGATTAAAAAATGTTGCGATTAGAATGTGGGATAAAGCAAAAGACTTCTTGTCAAAGGCAGGAACTGTAATATTTGCAGCATCGGTGATTTTGTGGTTTGCCCAGTCATTTGATTTTTCTTTCTCGCGAGTAGTTGAACCTTCCGACAGCATGCTGGCTTCATTTGGCAAATTGATTGCACCTGTCTTTTCGCCTCTCGGGTTTGGAGATTGGATAACATCTGTTGCATTTATAACGGGTTTTGCAGCAAAGGAAATTGTAATTAGCACTCTCAGTGTATTGCACGGTGTTAGTGAGGGAGCCTTGGTTACATCATTGCAAAACATATATTCGCCGTTGTCGGCATATTCGTTTATGGCATTCATACTTCTTGCTTCGCCTTGTTTTGCGGCAATAAGTGTTATGAAAAGAGAGTTGAATTCATGGAGAGAAACGGGCTTTGCGGTTTTATATCAAACCAGCGTCGCATATTTGATTTCCATGCTGATATACCAGGTTGGGAGTCTCATAATCTAAGGAGATGATAAAATGGCGGACTTTTTAATATTAACGCCCATACTGGGATTGACTGTTTATTTTATTGTAAGGCATTTTAGACAAACAAAAGAAGGAAAATGCAGTTCATGTTCTCATGATTGCTCAAGCTGCCCCACAAAGGAAAAAATGTAAAAGCGATGCCCTCAACATTAAAATGGAGGGCATCGCTTTTTAAAAAACGGTTGATCTTTTGATCGTAAGCTTATGTAGCTATTGGGTTGTTGATCCCAAAACCCAAAGTTTTCGTTTTATACTCCTGAGTCAGCAATTCTTTTCCCATTTCGATTGCTTCATCCTCGGAGATATCTACTCTTACATCACGAGATTCAAGTAGATCGAAAATAGAATCGAGAATATATTTTTTCAGGGTATAACCACCAAAAATTTTCTTTTGTATGTGCACTTCGTATTTGTCATCATAAACGACCACGTCTTCATTGCCAAATTTTAATTTCATAATATCACCTCGCATCAAACTTTTTAATGTAATGTAAATATGTTATTATTATATATACCATTTACGGCTTAAAAAAAACTTAGAAAACATAAATTTTAATAAAAATTGGAGAAAATCATGCTGCAGGAAAAATTAAGAGACCTTCCGGATAAACCCGGGGTTTATTTGATGAAGGATTCAAGCGATAAAATCATTTATGTAGGCAAGGCGAAGAATTTGAAGAACAGGGTCAGGCAGTATTTTCAGAAAAATTCTTCACATGGTTTAAAAGTTCTTACCATGGTAAAAAACATTGACGATTTTGAGATTATAATCACTGACAGCGAAGTGGAAGCCCTGATACTTGAGTTCAATCTGATAAAAAAACATTTGCCCAGGTTCAATATAATGCTTAAGGACGACAAGTCCTATCCCTTTATAAAAGTTACATTAAATGAAAATTATCCACGGATTTTAATGACTCGAAAAGTTAAAAAGGACGGAGCCAGATATTTTGGTCCATATACAAATGCAAATGCAGTCAAACAAACGATAGATGCCATAGAAAAAGTGTATAAATTGAAGCATTGCAGTAAGAATTTTAATGGAGAAAAAGCTCTTGAAAGGCCTTGCCTGAATTTTTTCATAGACAGGTGCCCGGGGATTTGTTTGGGCAATGTGGACAAATCCGAGTACAGAAATAAAATATATGAAATAATTGAAATACTCAAAGGAAAAGATAAAAGGATACTCGAAGACTTGACCAATTCCATGGAAAAAGCTTCGAGAGAACTGGATTTTGAAAATGCTGCTATTTTCAGAGACCAGATCCAGGGGATAAAAACAATTGGAGAAAAACAAAAGATTACATCAGACGCATCTTCCGACCAGGATGTGATCAATTTTGCCATGGAATCCAGTGAAATCTGCATTCAGGTTTTCAAAATCAGGGACGGTAAAATGATCGGCAGAGAAACTCATATGCTTGAGTATTATAACAATGAAGATGATTTTTTAAATCAATTTGTAAAGCAATTTTACTACAATCGAGCAATATTTCCGAAGGAGATAATAATTCCACATGAAATTGAAGACAAGGAAGCAATAGAGCTATGGCTAAAAGAAAAAAAGGGGAACAGAGTGACGATTACTGTCCCTGTTAAGGGTGACAAGAAAAAATTATTGTCGATGGTCAAAGAAAATGCGAAGATTTTACTATTCGAACACATGAATAAAAAGTACAATAAGTTGAGACAGGAAAAATTTTGTGATAAGTGGATCTTGGAAAATATGGGAATTGAAAAAAAGCCGATCCGCATAGAATCCTTTGACATTTCCAACATTGGGGGAAAAGATGCAGTCGGAGCAATGGTGGTTTTTACCAACTATAAACCTGATAGAAAAGCGTACCGAAGATTCAGGATCAAATCAGTCGAGGGTCAGGATGATTACGCAAGCACTCAGGAAGTTATATTTAGAAGGATAGAAAGAGGCATGAACGAAATCCAACAGGGCAAGACATCAGGTTCATTTTTGCCACTACCTGATATAATAATGTTGGATGGAGGGATCGGGCATATAAATTCCGTTAAAAAAATTTTGGATATGTACGATCTTGACATCAAAATTTTTGGAATGGTCAAGAATGACAAGCACAAATTGGAGAAGTTGGTTGCCGAATCGAGTACCATGGAAATACCAAAATCAACACCCATATATTATTTTTTGAACAACCTGTCTGAAGAGGTTCACAGATTTGCCGTTGAATATCACAGAAAAATCAGAAATGAAGGAATGAGCAATTCAGTATTGTCGAAAATTGAAGGGATCGGACCCAAGCGTCAACGACTTTTGTTGGATCACTTTAAAAGCATTGACAACATCAGGAATGCAAAGTTGGAAGAATTTAAAAAGGTTCAGGGGATCAACGAGAAGACGGCGAGAATAATTATTGATTATTTCAACGAAAAAAATGAGAAACGGGAGACGATGAATGAAGTATAAATTGATAGCAGTAGATATTGATGGAACTCTATTGAATTCGCAAGGGATCCTAACACAAAAAACAAAAGAACAAATACGGAGGGCTCATGAAGCAGGTGTTATATTTACTATTTCAACTGGAAGGCCCATACAGGGTGTAATGCCTCTAGTTGAGGAAATAGGTTTGGATATCCCTTTGATCACATACAACGGCGCAATGGTATTAAAAGCAAATACCCACGAAATCATATATGAGAAATCTTTGATCAATGAATCGGCTTTAAAAATCTACAAAATGGGACTAAAAATCGATACTACAATGATTCTTTGGTCTGAAAATAAGTTATACTCCAATGTTGACAATGAAAAATCTAGGTTTTATTCCGGATTGACAAATACTCCTATGGAAGTAATTGATGACATTGGCCGGTTAAAAGAAAATATTACCAAGATAATTTGGTATGAAAATGATATCAAGGTTTTGGAATTAATGGACATGCTGGATAGGGAGTTCGAGGACAAGCGAGTTGTTTATCACCCTTCCAGACCTTATTTCCTGGAATTTGTAGATTCGGAAGCTTCAAAGGCCATAGCTATTGCAAAGCTCGGAGAAATTTATGGTATAAGGCGGGAAGAAATTATCGCCGTAGGAGACTCGTACAATGATATTTCGATGATTGAATTTGCGGGATTGGGTGTGGCAATGGATAATGCGCCAAAGATAATAAAAGACAAGGCCGATTATATTACAAAGAGCTGCGATGATGACGGTGTAGCGCATGTAATAGATAAAATTATTTTTGGAGGCTAGAAAATGAAAGAAATTTTAATAGAAGATTTTTGCAGAGATTTGGGATTTGAAATTTTATGCGATGGAGGACACGAAACAATAACCTTGACCAACAGCAGCATAAACAGGCCGGGTCTCCAATTATACGGATTTTACGATCATTTTGATTCAGACAGGGTCCAAATAGTTGGTAAGGTCGAAGAGAGCTATCTTAATTCATTGGATCCGGTGGAAAAATCAAAAAAAATAGAAAAATTCTTCACTTACCATTTTCCTTGCCTGGTGATCGCTTGGGATATGAATGTAGATGGGGACTATGTAAAGTGCGCAAATAAATATGGAAGAATTGTCTTAAAATCAAAAAAGGAGACTACAAAAGTAATCAATAATGTTATCAATTATCTTGATGCGTATATGGCGCCAATAATCAGCATGCATGGAGTTCTGGTGGAAGTTTTTGGGGTCGGAGTACTTATTACCGGATCCAGCGGTGTCGGGAAGAGTGAAACTGCACTTGAATTGGTAAAAAGGGGACACCGGCTCATTACCGATGATGTGGTGGACATAAAAAATGTGGGTGACAGGTTGACCGGTAGCGCACCGGAACTGTTGAAACAGTACATGGAAATCAGAGGTATAGGCATTATAGACATAAGAACCTTGTACGGTATAGGTGCTGTAAAAGAATCGGTCCAGATAGACATGAACATCCACCTGGAGATGTGGGACGCAACCAAATATTATGATAGACTTGGATTGGATGATGAATATACTAATATTTTAAAGGTAGATGTGCCTAAAGTGGTAATTCCTGTAACTACGGGCAGAAATCTGGCTATAATTATTGAAACAGCGGCTCGAAACAATAGATTGAAGTACATGGGAATAAACTCTGCCAAGGATTTTTGTGATAGAATAGCCTTGAGTAATGAACAGAAAACAGACTAAAAAGATAGGGGATGATTTTTTGAAGACAGTGCTGGATACTCATATACATACAGTTGCGTGCAATCACGCTTACAGTACGATCGGTGAAAACGCTGCTTCTGCAAAATCCAAAGGACTTGAGCTGATATGTATAACTGAACACGGGCCCAAACTGCCCGGGGGACCTCACCCTTATTATTTTGCAAACATCAAAGTCGTACCACCTGAGTTGGAAGGTGTGAAAATTCTAAAGGGAATAGAATCAAACATCATGGACACCTCCGGTGGGTTGGATCTACCTCCACAGTACAAGAACAAGATGGAGATAATCCTGGCGGGATTGCACAGTAAATGTTTTTCTCCAGGAAGCAAAAGGGAAAACACAAAAGCGGTGATAAAAGCTATGGAAAATGATTTTGTTGACATCATCGTCCATATAGGAAATCCGGCATATGAGTTGGATTATCCGGATGTTTTGAAGGCGGCGAAAGATACCAATACGTTGATTGAAATAAACAACAGTTCATTCGTACATTCCAGAAAAGGCAGTTATGATAATTGCTTCAATGTGGCAAAAGAATGCATGAAAAGAGAAATCATGATTTCTCTTGGAAGTGATGCGCATATTGCCAGCGATGTGGGTGAATTTGGAGTAGCAAAAAAAATATTGGATGTGATCGAGTTTCCGCAGGAGCTTGTGATAAACACTTCAGTTTCCAAATTAACTAAATATCTTGAGTCAAAGGGTCGAGTTTTGTTTGTAGACCCTAGAGAGAATACCAACCAATAAAGGAGAATGATTTATGAG
The DNA here is from genome assembly GCF_015594845.1 of Alkalibacter mobilis. Taxonomy (GTDB): domain Bacteria; phylum Bacillota; class Clostridia; order Eubacteriales; family Alkalibacteraceae; genus Alkalibacter; species Alkalibacter mobilis. The sequence continues at coordinate 52,250 of NZ_JADNRK010000006.1, forward strand.
TAAAAACCCGATAGTAACCATCAAATTGGAAAATGGAAAAGAAATTAAAGCGGAATTGTACCCGGACATAGCACCGGAAAGTGTAAACAATTTTATAAGTTTGATCAAAAAAGGATATTATGATGGATTGATTTTTCACAGAGTGATCAAAAATTTTATGATTCAAGGAGGATGTCCTGAAGGCTCAGGGATGGGTGGCCCCGGTTATACGATAAAAGGAGAGTTTGCTGCCAACGGATTCAAAAACGATTTAAATCATAAAAGAGGAGTCTTGTCCATGGCCAGAGCTATGAACCCAGATTCTGCCGGTTCTCAGTTTTTTATAATGCACAAGGATTCGCCACATTTGGATGGGTCATATGCAGCTTTTGGAGAAGTTATTGAAGGTATCGAAATAGTGGATGAAGTTGCAAATTCAAAAACAGGAATGCAGGATAGACCTGTTGAACCGATAATCATGTCTCAGGTAAGCGTAGAGACTTTTGGAGTGGATTATCAGGAGCCAAATAAACTTTAAAAGGGGTACGATATGACTGTAAAATTTATAACCGATAGTGCATGTGACCTGTCAAGAGATATTCTTGAAAAGGAAAATGTTGATGTGATCCCAATTTATGTAAGTATAGACGGGAAAGACTTCAAAGACGGTTTAGACATAACATCTCAGGAAATTTACGATGGAATGAGACAAGGAAAAGTGTACAAGACAGCACAAATTACAGTTCATGATTTTGAAGAGGTTTTTAAAAAATATGCCCTTGAAGGTCAGGATGTCATCCATATGAGTTTTTCATCGGGCTTGTCGGGAACTTATAATGCTGCTGTTTTGGCATCCAACAACATCAAGGAAAACTATCCAAATGCGAATATTGAAGTTATTGACACAAAAGCAGCCGTAAACGGGTTGGGGCTGATAGTCAAAGATGCTATTGAGGCCAGAAATTCCGGTGCAGGCTACAATGATTTAATTGAACTGATAAAGGAAAGATCATCTAAAATAGAGCACATCTTCACTGTCGCAGATTTGGATTATTTGTTTCGAGGAGGAAGATTAAGCAAGGGAGCGGCAATAGTAGGGAACATGCTGAACATTCAGCCGGTGTTAAAAGTAGATCACGAGGGCAAGCTGCAACAAATTGAAAAGGTCAGAGGCAGAAAGAAACTCTTTAACAAGATATTGGAAATAATGGACGAAAATGCTGACGATCTTGATAAACAAACTGTAGCATTGAGTCATTGTGACGACATTGAAGAAGCCGAAAAATTGATGGAAATGATCAAAGAAAGATTTGGGACTGAGAATTTCATTATAAATATGATGGGATCTGCCATAGGCGCTCATACAGGACCCGGTACGATCTGCGTTTTTTTCTACAACAGCAAAAATCAGTCTTGAAACAATAAATTAAAGACCCTGAATCTCGCAACGCCTACTGGCCGCGCAAGATCCAGGGTCATTTTTTTGTTGAAGGAATCAGTACGAAAGTATTATTCCACCATCGTCCATATAAACGGCACTGAGCCCATTTGCCTCGGTCATGATTATGTCTTTGAAATTATATTTCTCCTTTATCATTTCCCTTACATAGTTGGCTTTTTCAGAATCGTTACAATGTATTATCCCTATTTTTTTGTCTGAGAAATCCGACTTTTCCTTGCCTATCAATTCAACCATTTTTTTAAGGGCCTTTTTAGTTCCTCTGGACTTTTCAACAAGCGTGATCTCTCCGTTACTATCTGCCGCAAGTATTGGTTTAATATGTAAAAACTGAGCAAACATTCCGGTCAATTTACTCATTCTTCCATTTTTGATCAGGTTGTCCAGATTTTCAAGCACGAAAACCGTTTTCATTTCCTTGATGTATTTTTCAGTGTTTTCCACGATTTCCTGCAAAGGTTTATTTTCATCGATCAATTCTTTGATCTTTACAACTATCATCGCCTCTGCGATTGCGGCAGACAGCGAATCGAAAACATGTATGAATTTTTCGCCGAATTGTTCAAAGTACATATCCCTTGCCGTCAAAGCACTATTGTAGGTTCCGCTAAGGCTGGATGAAATCGTTACAACAAAAATGTTCTCGGCCTCTTTGTACTTTTCCAGAAAATGATTTGGAGAAGGACAAGCCGTTCTTATGGAATTTACAGACTTTTTCATTTTACTGATGATGGTTTTTACAGTTAGAGTTTCATCATCAACAAGGTCTTCGTTGTCGATGCTTATGGTAAATGGTACAGTTGCATGATTTATTTCTTTCTTCATATCTTCATTAAAATCACAACTGCTTCCAACTATTATTTTATAATCCATTGCGTACCTCCCGTAATTTTATAATTAATTTTACCATACACCCCATATTTTATAAAGAGATATAAATTTTATAAATGAGTAAAAAGAAAGTAGATTCATTGCTTTATCTGATATAATTATCTTATAGAATATAAGGAGCGTGATCGGGATGAGTATTTATGTTGATTTGACTAAGGCCATGATTTCTGAAGATGAGTTGGTTAACATTTATCCACAGATTGTGACAGCAGAAGAAGCCCTTTCGGAAAGAAGCGGTGCAGGAAAAGATTTTCTTGGCTGGTATGATTATCCAGATACTTATGATAAAGAGGAATTTGAAGCTGTTATGGAGGCGTCAAAGCGAATTAGAAGTACTTGTGAAGCTTTTATAGTCATTGGCATCGGTGGATCATATTTAGGTTCCAAAGCTGTCATTGATGCATTGAATTCATTTTTTGCAAATGAAAAGGATTTGAAAGGTCCGAAAATTTATTTTGCAGGACAAAATATAAGTGGAAAATATCTGAATGATTTATTTGAGTTGGTCAAGGACAAAGATGTAATGATAAATGTAATATCAAAATCAGGGACCACGACAGAGCCGGCCATCGCATTCAGAGTTTTTAAAAATTTGATTGAAAGTAAATATGGGAAAGAAGAATCCCAAAAGAGGATTTTTGTTACTACCGACAAGGAAAAAGGAGCATTGAAGAAGCTTTCTGAAGAAGAAGGATACCAGACATTTGTAATTTCCAACGACGTGGGGGGCAGATATTCCGTGCACACCTCGGTTGGTCTTTTGCCGATAGCTGTTGCAGGGCATGATATAAAAGATTTCATGAAGGGCGCTAAAGATCAAATGGATGAAATAAACGGCGACCGGTCCATGACAAATCCATGTTATCGTTATGCGGCAGTTCGGAATATTCTTAATAGAAAAGGCAAGGATATGGAGATAATGGTAAACTACGAGCCGGAGATGCAGATGTTTGCAGAATGGTGGAAGCAACTTTATGGAGAAAGTGAAGGTAAAGACGGAAAGGGGATATTTCCGGTGTCAGTCAATAATTCCACGGACCTCCATTCTCTCGGTCAAATCATTCAAGAAGGAAAAAGAAATATCTTTGAAACAGTGATAGTTTTCGATCAACATCAAAATGACATGGTCATACCCTACGATGAAGCTGATTTGGATGGACTCAATTACATTTCAGGTAAAGGCATGAATTATGTAAACAAAATGGCTTTTCAAGGAACGCTTTTGGCCCACGTGGAAGGAAATGTTCCGAACGTCGTGATCAATGTCAATGAACTTAGTGCCTACTCATTGGGCAGATTAGTTTACTTTTTTGAAAGAGCTTGCGGAATAAGCGGATACATGCTTGGAGTCAACCCATTTGATCAGCCAGGGGTGGAAAGTTACAAGAAAAACATGTTTGCCTTGCTGGGTAAAAGAGGATACGAAGATTTGGCTGAGATGCTTAAAAAGAATCTATAAATCTATCGACAGGGGACATAAGTCTTCTGTCGATAAATTTTAATAAGGTTTTAATAATTTCTGAATATCCGATTAATGCTGGCAGGTTATGATCATATTATAAAATTCAGACAGGTGGTAAAAATATGAGAATTACATTGCAGCAGGTAGAAAATTTGCGAAAGCGTGTTGACTGTGACTATCAAACAGCTGAAAAAATATTGAGAAAGGTTAAGGGAGATGAAGATCAGGCTGTTCTTTACGTATTGAAACGTAGAAACCATAAGGCTAAAAAAATAGTTGATTTGGCTAGTGAACTTCTGCAGAAATTATTTTCCTACAATCTTTTATTAATAAAAAATGGAAAAAAAATTATAGAAATACCAATGGTATTGTTGATAGCGGCGGTTGCAATATTCCATGTCCCACTTGAGTTCATGCTGATTCTGGTAGTTGCAGCCGTAATTGGGGGCTATGCATTCGAATTGGACACTAAAGAGTCGGGAATCGAAGAGGAAATGACTGGGAAAATGGATCAATCATCACATCGGCACCAAGACATTGACGATCTCATTGAAGAAGAGTCAGACAAGCTGGGAGAGAAAAATAACAACTTTGAAAATGTATTGACTGAAAATGTGGATGAGAATGACGATTATGATGAAATTATAATAGAATAGGGGGAAATGGGGTGAGTGTGAGGATACTTATAGTGGAGGATGAAGTAAAAATTTCACGATTTCTTCAATTGGAGTTGGAACACGAAGGGTACGAAGTCGAAACTGCGTTTGATGGTAGAAAAGGGCTTGAAAAGGCACAAAACAAGGAATTTGATGTAATAATACTTGATATAATGCTTCCGCAGTTGAGTGGTATGGAAGTTTGCAGAAGAGTAAGACATGAAAACAAATCAGTGCCAATAATAATGTTGACTGCAAAGGATGACGTTTCAGACAAAGTAATGGGATTGGATTCCGGTGCGGATGATTATATGACAAAACCTTTTGCCATTGAGGAGCTTTTGGCCAGGATCAGGGTTGCCGTTAAACGGAGAAGCAATGGAGTGGCCGATTCCAACAGAAATACCATTAAATTAGGAGATTTAATTTTAGACAAGGAAAGATACATCGTAACGTTTAAACAGCAAAATATAGATTTGACCAAGAAAGAATTCGACTTATTGGCATACCTCATGGAAAATAAAAATATAGTCTTGACCAGAGATAAAATAGTTGAACATGTATGGGGATATGATTACATGGGTGAAACCAACGTGACCGATGTCTATATAAGATATTTAAGAAGTAAATTGGACCAAAAATACGGTATTGATTTGATAAAAACCATACGTGGGGTGGGTTACAAAATCAGTGATGAAAAATAAGAATAGAAAAATCGGCCTGAGACCCTCAGCGCTCGATAAAATTATTGGGGCGCCTTTAACTGCACTGGAAGATATCAAACAGCTAATGAAATTTTCAATAAGAACCAAGATATCCATCAGTTACCTAATTATATTCACATTTATATTTTCCGTCACAACAGGATTTCTGGTTGCGGGATACATTTATTCAGTAAAAACGCAATTATACGAAAAAAATTTTGATGTTGTGGAACAAGTTCTAAGTCTTGTATCTGAGGAAGGACTTGTGCCGGATGTTAAGGATCATCTAAGCCGGATATACATCGATCAAAACATTGGGGTTTTGATACAAGATCGAAACGGAGAAGAAAGTTATGCCAACTCTCCCTTATATCCGATTGTTAATTATGATTCTCTTAAAGGTAGCGGTTTTTTTAAGGATATTTTTCCACTTCTGGATTTGGCTTCATACGAGTTGATGCCATTGGAATTCGATTTGGATACTGATGGAAAGGCGACATTTTTCTTTGAGATTTCAGGTGAAATAAATTTGGGAAGGAGAATGTGCGCAATTTTAGGCATATGTTATTTTGTAGGACTTATGGTGATGTTCTTATTTGGAGGAATAAAAACAAAACAAGTAATAAGTCCCATAAACATGATTTCCCAGACTGCGGACAATATCAATTCACAAAACTTGGATGCCAGGATAGATGTGGGAAAAGCCAAGTACGAATTGAAAGATTTGGCAATCACTATCAACGAAATGATAGATCGCATACAGGATGGATATAAAAAACAACAAAGATTCGTATCTGATGTAAGTCATGAACTAAGAACACCCATATCTGTTATTGATGGGTATGCCAATATGCTTGACAGATGGGGAAAAAAGGATCCTGAGATACTGCAGGAATCTATTGATGCACTAAAAAATGAAGCTGCAAACATGGGGAATTTGGTTGAGAGATTACTTTTTTTAGCGCGCTACGACCGGGATGTCCTAAAATATGAAATTAAATCATGTAATATCAGCGAAATCATCGAAGAAGTCGCTAAGGAGACTCAAATGATTGATTCTGACCATAAAGTAAACTGGTTAATAGAACCTAATTTATATGTTTTAGGGGACTGCGACAGAATTAAGCAGGTTGCAAGGATTTTCGCCGATAATGCTGTCAAGTACACTCCAAAAGGAAAACACATTGATTTTGGATGTTTTGTTAAAGAAGGGTATGCAGCCGTTGAAGTTAAAGACAGCGGCATAGGGATCGAAAAGAAAGACTTGGAGAGTATTTTTGAACGATTTTATAGAGCGGATGAGTCTAGAAATAAACAGACCGGTGGTTACGGTTTGGGTTTGAGCATAGCGAAAATAATCGTATTACAGCACAAAGGGAAAATAAAAGTTAAGACAAAAATCAATAGAGGAAGCATATTTAGTGCATATTTTCCTTTGCAAAAAAACAAAACGCCATAACAGCGTTTTGTTTTTGGATACAATTATTCGACTTCTTCAGTTATCGTGAATTCTTTCAAGTCGATTTCCATAACAAAGTCTATCGCTTTATTCAGTTTTTCTTTGAAAACTTTTTCATCGATCCCGACACTCAAAATCCAGAAACGAGTTATAAATAACATGGCTTCTCTGTAGCCCATATTCAAATTTCCGGAAATTATACTTCTGAATATGCTTGTAGCTATAGAAAATGCGGAAATCGTGTACGCCTTCAATAGATCTTCGTTCATATCGACTTGATAATTCTTGAGTATCTCATCGAATTGTTTTGTGACCATGTAGTTTAAATCGTAGTCGTCAACGATAAGTACCGGGCTGTCGAAGGGATGGGTAGATTCCATATAAAGGGTTTGGTAGAGCTCTTCTTCCAGCAATATCCTGTAATATAGCGAAACATAAATGAAATGGCTCAACATGCAATCCTCTTTTAAAGGAACGCTTTTTTCTGCAAAGTCCAATGTTTTTAGTATCAATGTCCCCAATATGTAATCCGCAATACCTTGTTTGTTCTTGAAATAGTAGTAAAGCAGTGGATTTTTAACTCCGGCGCGCTCTGCTATATCTCTTACAGAGATGTCTTTCCATCCTTTTTCAAGTACCAATTCTTTAGTTACATTAAGTATTTTTTTTCTTGTTTCAAAACTTTTTTTATATGCCATTTTCATCACCACTATAATTATACCACAAATTTTTAGTGTTAAACTAAAAATTGATGTCAAGATTAAAAATCACCAAAAATATATCATATGATATAATTTATTTATTAAAGATTGAGGAGGATACGCGTGATTTATGGTTTGGGTACGGATATTATCAATATAGACAGAATTTCAAAAGCCATTCAGAAGAACCCCAGATTTCTGACAAAATACTTTACCGATAGTGAAATCAAATACATAAAATCAAGAAAAAACGCAGCTGAAACAGCTGCAGGAAGGTTTGCAGCCAAAGAAGCCGTATCAAAAGCATTGGGAACTGGTTTTAGAGGCTTTGGAATGATCGAAATCGAAGTGCTTAATGATGATTTGGGCAAACCGTTTATTAATCTTCTGGGACGAGCCAGACAATGGGTAAATGAGTTGGGAAACGTAAAGATCCTCGTGTCTATTTCTCATACAAACGAGTGCGCCATGGCTACGGCGATTGTCGACAAGGAGGATTGAAATGAATATATATACTGCGGATGAAATGAGAAATATAGACATGCATACAGTAAAAAGCAGCGATGTCTGTATGTATGACTTAATTGAGAAAGCCGCAAATGCGATTCATCACGTTATTGAAAACAAGATCCCCGTCAGTAAAGGAAACTACAGTTTTTTGGTAATTTGTGGCAAAGGAAACAACGGTGCAGATGGAAGAAAGCTTGCCGAGCTGATAAGCAATAAATTTATTCCTGTCGAGATCCTCATGTTATTTGGGGAAGAAGATTTTGACTTTGAATGCGATGTTGAAAAAAAATCAATATCAGGGCAAATAAAAGTACATTTTGTAGAAAATCTTGGCACAGAAGAATTGATAAGCCTGGTAAAAAAGCATGAATACGTGATAGACGCAATCACGGGTACTGGTCTCAAGGGTAAACTGATTGGTAAAGTTGTTGATGTCATCCAAATTATTAATCGGTTTGCGAAGAACGTGATAAGTATAGACATACCTACCGGTGTGAATGGTACAAATGGATTAGCAGACGAGAACAGTGTGAAAGCCAAATACACCATAGTTGTAGACTCATATAAAACAGGGAATTTACTGGGCGAAAGCTGTGATTATTCGGGGAAAATGTTTTTAACTGATGAAATAGGTTTGAATAAGGAACGAGCCCCCAATAACAAAATTTTATTGGACAGCTTGTCGGTTGGTATATTAAAACCCAGAAAACTTTCAGGTCACAAGTATACATTCGGGAAACTTGTGATTGCAGGAGGATCGAAAGGCATGGAGGGTGCTCCTATAATGGCGGCTTTGGCCGGCTTGAAAACAGGCTGTGGTCTTTCTGCAATCTTAACGGACAAACAGACGTTCAAATCCTTGGATTCTTCAAATCATGAACTGATCAAAATGTGCTATGATGAAGAAAAAACCTATGAAGACTGCCTTTACAAGGCTTCTGCAGTGGTATTTGGTCCGGGACTCGTTTGCAATGACGATAATATCTCAAACTTGAAGACTTTGTTATGTAAAGATATTCCAATGGTTGTGGATGCAGGAGGGTTAAGTGTATTTAACGAAATGGCGGACAAAAGCAATTTAAAAAACAAGAGAATCATCGCAACCCCACACTACGGTGAGATGGCCTCATTGTTCAATGTAAAGACCCATGATATTTTGATGGATCCTTTGCATTTTGTAAAAAGTTTTGTTGCCTGTTACAATATGGATATAATACTAAAAGGTCCTTGTTCGATCCTGGCTGTGGGTGGTAAAATTTGGTTTAACTATAATCCTAATTCTGGAATGGCAACGGCGGGAAGCGGCGATGTTTTAGCGGGTATCTTGGGTGGATTGCTTGCACAGGGATACAATAACAGGGATTCAATGTTGTTGGGAACAAGAATCCATAATTTAGCAGGCAGATATGCTCAAAATTCAAAAGGGTCGTGGAGCATGATGGCTGGTGATATCATAGAAAACATTCATAAAGCTATAATGCATATGCAAAATAATAATGAAATTACATGAGGTGGTATATTTTGGAAAGATTTGGATTTTATAGAATTATGTGTTCTACACCGGAAGTCAAAGTTGCTGATGTGGGTTTTAATTCAAGTGAAATAATCAAGATGATGAAAGATGCAGACAAGCAGGATGTGGATATTCAAGTTTTTCCCGAACTTTGCATAACTGGCTATACTTGTGCAGACTTGTTTTTTCAAGATGCGCTTGTTATTGAGGCTGAGAAAGCAGTGGCGCAAATTGTGGGACAAACCCGCGACAAAAAGCAGTTGGTGGTGGTAGGAGCGCCTGTAAGGATTTTTAACAGGTTATACAATTGTGCTGTCGCTATTCAGAATGGATCCATACTCGGAGTCATTCCCAAGCTATACTTGCCTGAATACAACGAATTTTACGAAAAACGCTGGTTTTCCAGCGGATTTGATTTTGTGGAAAATACCAAAATAAACTATGCGGAACAAAGTGTTGAAATAGGTCACAAAATTCTTTTCCAAAATTCAACGGATCCAAATCTAATTGTAGGGGTAGAGATATGCGAGGACTTATGGGTTCCGATCCCACCGAGCAGCTATCAATCACTTAGGGGAGCAACTGTGATTTTAAATCCTTCTGCAAGCAACGATTTAGTAGGCAAAAATGATTATAGAAATGAACTGGTGAGAAATCAATCCGCCAGAATAATGGGGGCTTATTGCTATTCATCTGCAGGATATGGCGAGTCCACCACTGATGTTGTTTACGGTGGAGGCGCAATCATATGCGAGAATGGAGTCAAACTGAAAGAGAGTGAAAGATTTTCTTTGGAAAGCGAGTCGATTTATGCAGATGTGGACATAAACCGATTGGCAGGCGAAAGAATCAAAAAACAAGGGTCGTTTCATATGAATAATCCTGCGGAGGATAGCTCATACAAGATCATATCTTTTAGTTTGCCGGATAAAATAAAGAAAATAGACAGAATCGTATGGAAGCACCCTTTTGTTCCTTTTAATACTTACGACAGAAATCATAGGTGCGAAGAAATATTCAACATACAGATAAGTGCTTTAGCCAAGAGATTGGTGCACACCGCAAGTAAAGGTTTGGTTGTAGGCATTTCGGGTGGTTTGGATTCAACGCTGGCACTACTGGTTTGTGTGAAAACATGCGACAGATTGGGTATAGATCGAAAAACCGTTAGAGCCATAACAATGCCGGGGTTTGGAACTACGGACAGAACATACAATAACGCATTGAATCTTATGAAGAATTTGAATGTTTATTATGAAGAGATATCTATCGTTGACGCTACTTTACAGCATTTTAAGGATATAGGGCATGATCCACAGGTACACAATGTGACATATGAAAATTCTCAAGCCAGGGAAAGAACTCAAATTTTAATGGATGTGGCAAACAGGGACAATGGATTAGTAGTGGGAACTGGTGATCTTTCAGAGTTGGCACTGGGATGGGCTACATATAATGGCGATCATATGTCGATGTATGGGGTAAACAGTGGTATTCCAAAAACATTGGTTAGATATTTGGTGAAATGGATAGCAGACAATAGCCTTCAGGAGGTCAAAGAGACCTTATACGATATTTTAGATACGCCTGTTAGTCCCGAGTTGTTGCCCCCTGACGATCAGGGTTTGATTTCTCAAAAGACTGAAGAAGTAGTTGGACCTTACGAACTTCATGACTTCTATTTATATTATGGAATAAGATTTGGTTTTACACCGGGGAAAATTTTTGAATTGGCAAAACTGGCCTTTGACGATCAGTATGCTGATGAAATACTGTACAAATGGCTTGAAAAGTTCTGCTACAGGTTTATTTCTCAACAATTTAAAAGGTCATGTCTTCCAGATGGACCTAAGGTAGGTTCTATAAATTTATCGCCAAGGGGTGATTGGAGAATGCCAAGCGATGCATCGGTGAAAGTCTGGGAGACCGAATTGAAAATAATCAAAGACAGTATTTAAATGGGTTGTGGATGTTTATTTGTTGATTTTAGCGAGGATCTGTTTGTATCCTTCTCCATATTTCAGACATCTGCTGACCCTGCTGACCGTTGTTGAACTTGCTCCTGTAATTTCTTGAATCTCTGAAAAAGTTTTGCCGTTATTGAGTCCCTGTGCAATTTCAAGGCGATGTTGCATATCTTCTATTTCTTTGATTGTACAGAGATCTTCGAGGAAATCGGAAACTTCATCTTCGTTTTCCAGAGATATAAGACATTTTAGCAGTAATTGAAACTTGTTTTTGTCCAAATTTATTCCTCCAAAACTTTATTGCCGAAAAAATGGCTTTAAGTAGATTATACTTTATTAAACTAAAGCAGTAAAGCAATAAATGTTTTTAATGTTTGATAAATAATTTTGTGGTATAATTCATTGGTTGATCAATGGAGAAGGTGAATTTATGGAATGGATCAAGTATTTAAAGAAATTAGATTTCTTTCTTTTGTTTATTGTTGTAGTCCTGTTTGCTATCGGATTGTTTGCAATCAATGTGGCTACCAATACTGAAAACTTTTTAGCGGGGGAATCATCTTCATTCATATTCAGGCAATTGCTGGCTTTTGGATTGGGGATTGCTGGAATGATTATGATCACCATGTTGGATTATAAGACCCTTGGCCAGTACTGGATACACGTTTATGTGATCTCCATAATTGTGCTGTTGCTGGTGTATGTGCCTGGATTAGGAATAGTAAACAAAGGTACAAGAGGATGGATAGATCTGGGAGTTATGGAATTTCAGACATCGGAAATTGCAAAACTTGGATTCATAATATCTTTTGCAAAATTGTTGGACATCAGAAAAAATAAACTTGATAAACTCTCAGATGTTTTGTTGCTTGTCGGATTTATACTCGTACCGGTACTATTTGTGTTTATACAGCCTGACTTGGGCCAATCAATAGTGTTTTTGTTCACTGCTGCCGGTATGCTTTTTATTGCAGGACTCAATATGAAATATTATTACAGCCTTATTGGTGTTTTTATCATTGGGTTTCCCATATTTTGGAACTATTTTATGCAGGACTTTCAGAAAAACAGGATAATAACTGTATTCAATCCTGCAAGTGATCCATTGGGGGAAGGATATCATGCCTTACAATCCATGATCACAGTGGGATCAGGTGGGTTGTTCGGCAAAGGAGTCGCTGCAGAAAATACTATGACCAAACTGAATTACTTGCCTGCTCAGTGGACTGATTTCATTTTTTCGGTGATTTCTGAAACCGCCGGTTTCATCGGTGCATCCTTGGTGGTTTTATTATTATTCACCTTTTTATTCAGGTTGCTGAAAGATGCAAAGACCGCTAGAGATGAATTTGGTACTTTGATAATTTCAGGTGTGTGCTTTATGTTTATGTTTCAAATTTTTGAAAATGTCGGGATGACTATGGGAATCATGCCTATAACAGGAATAACTTTGCCCTTTCTAAGCTATGGAGGTAGTTCGTTGATGACAAATCTACTGGCAGTCGGAATGGTATTGAATGTAAATATGAGACGGCATCAAATTAATTTTTAAATTGGAAAGGAACTGTTGATGAAGGAAAGATTGGAAAAATTGCTCCCATTGGTTGAAACTCCGGCTAGATATACGGGAAATGAAGTGAACAGTATCAAAAAAAGTATAAATGAAGGCACCATAAGATTTTGTATGGGTTTTCCCGATGTCTATGAAGTAGGTATGTCTCACCTTGGGATAAAGATATTATACTCGATGCTAAATGATAGAGAAGATGTATATTGTGAAAGAGTTTTTGCACCATGGACAGATATGGAAGACTTGATGAGAGAGAATGAGATACCTTTATTCTCACTTGAAACACAAACACCGGTAAGTGAGTTTGATTTTGTAGGTTTTACTTTGCAATATGAGATGAGTTATACAAATATTTTGAATATGCTGGATTTAGCCGGCGTACAGATTTTTGCCAAAGACAGGGATGAAAGATCACCATTGATAATCTTTGGCGGACCATGCGCCTACAACCCCGAACCCATAGCTGAATTTGCAGACATGGTTATAATAGGTGAAGGCGAAGAAGTATTGTCCGAGTTGATGGATCTATATAGTACTCATAAAAATAATTATAATAGAAAGAGCTTCTTAAAAGCAGCTGCAAGAATTCAGGGAGTTTACGTTCCCGAGTTTTACAAAGCGGAATACAATGACGATGGAACGTTAAAAAGATTCGATGCAGTTGAAGCGGAAGTACCTGAAATGATTAAAAAAAGGTTCGTAAAAGATCTGGATAATATATATTATCCAGACAATTTTGTCGTGCCTTATATTGAGATCGTTCATGATAGAAGTTTGCTGGAGTTGTTTAGGGGATGTACAAGAGGGTGTAGATTCTGTCAAGCAGGAATGATTTACAGACCATTAAGAGAAAAAAGTCTTGAAACTTTAAAAAAAGATGCAGATGCTTTAATTGAAAGCACCGGTTATGAAGAAATATCATTGTCTTCATTGAGTACCATGGATTATACATGTCTTCCTGAGCTGACTGACTATCTCATGGAAAAGTACGCTGAAAAAAGGATAGCTGTAGGTTTGCCCTCATTGAGGATAGACAGTTTTTCAATTCAGACAGCAGAAAAAATACAACAGGTTAGAAAAACTGGATTGACTTTTGCCCCGGAAGCTGGAACTCAGAGAATGAGAGATGTCATTAACAAAGGTGTGACGGAAGAGGATCTGATAAGTTCGGTAAGTGAGGCTTTTGATTTGGGATGGGGGCATGTCAAACTTTATTTCATGATAGGTCTGCCTACTGAAACAATGGAAGACGTAGACGGGATCGCCAAGCTCGGCTACAAGGTTCTGGACAAATATTTTGAAACTAAGAGCGAGAAAAAAAATAAAAAAATTAAAGTGGTGGTTTCCACTTCCTCATTTGTTCCAAAGGCATTCACGCCTTTCCAGTGGGTAAGACAAGATACTATCGAAGAAATTACTGAAAAGCAACGATATCTTATCGATAATATGCGCAGTAAGATGATCAACTACAGCTGGCACGATCCGAAAGTGAGTTATCTCGAAGGTGTTTTTGCCAGAGGGGACAGAAAGTTGGCAAAAGTCTTGTACTCAGCCTTTAAAAAAGGTTGCAAATTCGATGGATCAAAGGAGCATTTCAACTATGAAAAGTGGCTTGAAGCTTTTAAAGAAGAAGGTATCGATCCTGATTTCTATACAGCTAGAGAAAGATCTGTAGATGAGCTGTTCCCTTGGGATTTTATTGATATGGGAGTAACAAAGGCTTTTCTTGCCAAGGAATATCAAAAGGCACTTCAAGGTAAATTGACTGGATTTTGTAAATTCAAATGTGAGAATTGTGGATTTAACGAATTTGAAGAAGGATGGAAATGCCATGTATACAGCAAGAGTCAAGTTTAAGCGCGGAAACGAAATCAGATTTATTTCACATTTAGACATGCAACGGATGGTACAGAGAATACTTAGAAGAGCTCATATTCCCATGAAATACAGCGAAGGATTCAATCCGCACCCCAAGCTTGCATTTGCCATGGCTATGTCTGTAGGAATGCTTTCCGATTGTGAGTACTTTGACGTGGAATTGGAAAATCATGTCGATCCTGATGAGATGATTAGTAGAATCAACAAATCTTCACCGGAAGGATTTACTGCAGTCAATGCACTGGTAACCAATCAAAAAATGCAGTCGCTCACTTCATTGATTGAAGAAAGTGAGTACACCATCAATGCAAAGTTGTTAAATTCCGAGGACTCAAAAAAACTTGAGGATGCCGTAAAAACTATTTTAGGAGAGGAAAGCATCAAATATAGAAAAAGGAATAAAAAAGGTCGATATAACGAAAAAGAGATCAGACCTTTGATAAAAGACCTTGATTTGGTGATTGAAAATTCTAAAATAAAGTTGGGAATGAGACTTTCCACAGGCAGCAAAGAGAATTTGCGACCGGATGTAGTGATTGGGATTTTGGATCCTGAAAAAATTTTATTTGACTGGGAGTTTGGATTTTTAACTAAAAGAACTTTTCTAGGCAAATCAAACTTAAGGGAACGTATTTAATTTTAGATTTACTTAAAATCATATATTTAAGGGAGGAATTTAAATGACAAGAGTCAGATTTGCACCTAGCCCTACAGGATACGTGCATATAGGATCTCTAAGAACGGCCTTGTACAATTATTTATTTGCAAAGAAAAATAACGGCAGCTATATACTGCGGATAGAAGATACTGATCAAAAGAGACTGATTGAAGATTCCATGGTCAACCTCATAAAATGTTTGGAGACTACCGGCATCGTTCATGATGAAGGACCCACTTTTGAAGGCGAAAAACTGATTCAAAAAGGGGAATACGGTCCGTACATTCAATCTGAAAGATTGGACATTTACAAAGATCATATACAAAGGCTTATTGACGAGGGGCACGCTTATCATTGTTTTTGTTCCAGGGAAAGACTTGAAGAATTAAGAGAGGAACAGAGAAAAGCAAATCAGACTCCGAAATATGACGGTCATTGTAGAACACTTACCTCCGAACAAGTCAAGGAGCGGATAGCTAATGGCGAAGATTATGTAATAAGGTTGAAGATGCCTGAAAATCACAATATCAGTTTTTATGATGAGGTAAGAGGGGAAATATGTATCAACAGCGATGAAGTCGATGACCAAGTCCTTGTCAAATCTGACGGGTTTCCCACTTATCATTTTGCTGTAGTCATAGACGACCACTTGATGAAGATTACTCACGTAATTAGAGGAGAGGAATGGTTGCCATCCACTCCCAAGCATGTACTGCTCTACGAGGCTTTCGGATGGGAAAAACCTGTATATGTTCATTTGCCGAATATATTAAATCCGGACAAGAAAAAACTAAGCAAAAGACAAGGGGACGTAGCAGTAGAGGATTTTTTGGCCAAAGGTTATCTGCCTGAAGCGTTGATCAACTACATTGCGCTGTTGGGATGGAGCCCCGATGTAAATGAAGAGATATTCTCCATGGAGGAGCTTGTCGAACACTTTGACATAAAAAGAGTAAATAAATCAGGTGCAGTTTTTGACGTTAACAAGTTAAACTGGATGAATGGTGAATATATAAGAAAGATGACATTGGAAGACGCCACAAAATCGGCTTTGCCTTTTATGTTGGAAACAGGTTATGTAACCAAGGCAGATGAAATCGAAAGGTTTGAATACTTGGTAAGGATCGTAGATACATTTATTGAGAAAATGGACAAGTTTTCTGATATTAAAGATGAAATGAAGAGCATATTCGAATACAATTTGGAAAACTCTGAAGAAGTTACTGAAATGCTTAATTTGGACAGCACGCCTGTTCTAGCGAAGGCAGCGGTTGAAAAAATGTCTGAATTGGAAGACTTTAGTCCGGAGAATCTCAAGTCTCTATTCAAGGAAATTCAAAAGGAATATGGCATTAAAGGAAAGAATTTGTTCATGCCGGCACGAATAATAGCTACAGGATCCATGCACGGATCTGATTTGATGAAGATAATGAGCATCCTAGGCAAGGATGAAACCATTAAAAGATTCAGTAGCTACAATAGATAAATATTTAAAAAGAATCTCATTTTATGAGATTTTTTTTATTGATAAGTATCACAAAATTATTTAATGTGGTAAAATGAACAGGTAAACCATTACATTTTATGGAGGGAAACTATGAACGTTCAAGAAGAAGCAAAAAAATTATTTGACAATGCTGACCTGATTCCAAGAGAATCTATTTCTTTGAACATCGAAGTCAGAAAAATGTGCGAAAGAAATCAATGTGGCCAATATAACAAAAACTGGGCTTGTCCCCCGGCATTGGCACCCCTTGATGAAATAAAAAAGACATTTGACAGATTCGATAATTTTATTATGTTGTCCAACGTTTATCAATTGGAGGACAGTATGGATTTTGAAGGAATGATAGAGGGGATCGAAGACTTTCAAGAAAGATTGGTAAAGTTGAACAAGATCCTTAAAGGGAAAACCGAATATTTGATATTAGGAGCAGGAGGATGCAGCCTTTGCAGAAAATGTACTTATCCGGATGAACCTTGCAGAAGACCTGAAGACATGATCATATCACTTGAAGCATACGGAATAGAAGTAGTCAAGCTGATGAAGGACAACGGACTTAAATACAATAACGGCCCCAATACCATGACTTATATGGGTGGCGTGCTGTTTTAAAATCTTGATTAAAAAATTATAGGCCCTTGTCTGTTTAAAATGCGGACAAGGGCCTGTTTGAATTTCAGCTTTCCATAAGATATTTTTTGTTGATATCAAGAACCTTTTTCATGGCGTCGGGAGAAGGTCCGCCCAACACCTTTCTGTTGTTAACGCATGCTTCTATGGTTATATCATCGTATATGGATTCGTCAAATACAGATGAAATTTCATTGAATTCGGCCAGTGTCAAGTCCTCAATGTTTTTGTTTTTTTCGATACAGGTCAAGACCAACTTTCCTATCACTCCATGAGCTTCTCTAAAGGGCATGCCTTTCTTAACCAGCCAATCCGCAGCATCAGTAGCATTTGTAAAAGCTTTTTTTGCTCCAAGGTACATGGATTTCTTGTTGATTTTCATGGTTTTGACCATGTCTGTAAAAATAGGAAGGCACATGGATAGGGTTTTGACTCCATCAAAAACAGCTTCCTTGTCTTCCTGCATATCTTTGTTATATGCCAGGGGAATGCCTTTCATGGTGGTCAATAGTCCAATCAAATCTCCAAAAACTCTACCAGTTTTGCCCCTTACCAATTCTGCAATGTCAGGGTTTTTCTTTTGAGGCATTATGCTGCTTCCAGTACTGAATTCGTCATCCAGTTTGATAAAATCAAACTCATCGGAACACCATAATATAATTTCTTCGCTGAATCTGCTGAGATGCATAATTATCATGGATAAAGCGCTTAAAAATTCGATGGCATAATCTCTATCACTGACACCGTCCATGCTGTTAAGTGTTATACTGTCAAAATTCAGCAAATCTGCGACCATTTCTCTATCCAAGTCATAGGTAGTACTTGCCAATGCACTGGAACCAAGAGGCATGACATTTGTTCTTTTATAGCAGTCTTGCAGTCTTAGCCTGTCACGCTTGAACATCTCGAAATATGCTGTAAGATGATGAGCCAGTGTTACTGGCTGTGCCTTCTGAAGATGAGTATAACCAGGCATGATAGTATCGATGTGTTCCATTGCCATTTCGTACAAAACCTGTTGCAGGTTCTTCAGCATTTTATCAATGGATTGTATTTGATCTTTGACGTACATCTTCATGTCAAGAGCTACTTGATCATTTCTGCTTCGTCCTGTATGAAGCTTCTTTCCAACCTCTCCAATTTTGTCGATAAGAAGTTTTTCAATATTCATGTGGATATCTTCGGCAGAAACATCAAATTCTACTTGGCCTTCTTCGATATCTGATAAAATTTCTTTAAGTCCTGAAACGATGACACGACTCTCAGCTTCGGAAATGATGTTTTGTTTTCCGAGCATTTGGGCATGTGCTATACTGCCTTTTATATCGTAAGGATACAATATGTGATCAAAGTGTATGGACGAATTGAAATCATCTGTCAGCGGGTTAGTTTCTTTTGTGAATCTTCCACCCCAAAGCTTCATTCTTTCACATCCTCATATGCCATGTTGTTTTTTTCTTTCATCAATGCTCTTACTTTCAGTGGAAGGCCAAATAGTTTTATAAAGCCTTCAGCATCTTTATGGTTGTATAATTCACCCGTATCAAAACTGGAAATTTCTTCATTGTAAAGAGAAAAAGGAGATTCTATACCTGCAAGAACGATATTTCCCTTGTAAAGCTTAAAACGTACAGATCCGGTAATAACCTTCTGAGTTTCATTTACAAAAGCGCTCAGTGCTTCTCTCAAAGGCGTAAACCACTGTCCGTTGTATACCATCTCTGAAAATTTGGTTGCTACGATCTGCTTGAAGGAATAAGTTTCCTTATCCAGACACAAGTGTTCAAGTTCTTGGTGCGCTTTATAAAGTATTGTGCCGCCGGGAGTTTCATATATTCCACGGGATTTCATTCCGACCACACGGTTTTCAATTAGATCGATCACTCCTATGCCGTGTTTTCCTCCCAATGAATTCAGAGTTCTCAATATCGAAGTTCCGTCCATTTTCATTCCATTTATCGAAATTGGAGTTCCTTCCTCAAACTCTATACTCACGTATTCGCTTTCGTCTGGCGCATCTTCGATGGTATTGCACATTTGCAGGATTTTTTTCTGGTTTGGCTCTATTGCCGGGTTTTCAAGTTCAAGACCTTCATGACTCAAATGCCAAAGATTTTTGTCTCTGCTGTAGCTTGTGTCTTTGTTCATGTTAAGTTTGATGTCGTGCATTATGCAATACTGGATCGCATCTTCACGAGACTTGATATCCCAAATTCTCCATGGGGCGATAATTTTCAAATGAGGAGCCAGGGCAGTTATTGTAAGCTCGAATCTAACTTGGTCGTTGCCCTTTCCGGTAGCTCCGTGACAGATGGCTTCAGCATCTTCTTTCAGGGCGTAATGAACTAATCTTTCAGCTATGAGTGGTCTTGCTATGGCAGTACCCAGAAGATATTTGTTTTCGTATACTGCTCCCGCCTTCAAGGTTGGGATCACATAATCATTGACAAAAATATCGGTCACATCGTCTATGTATAATTTGCTGGCGCCGGACATAAGTGCTCTTTCTTCCAACCCATCGATTTCTTGACCTTGTCCCACATCGATGCATACGGCGATAACTTCATAATCGTAATTTTCCTTTAACCAGGGTATGATAGTGGTAGTATCGAGACCACCGGAATATGCTAAAATAACTTTCTTTTTCATTGTAATTTATTACCTCCATGATTTTCAATTTTCAATAAGCATAATTATACAACATAAATGCATAATATGCAATAATATTTAAAAAATACTTGATATAACAGTTAAGTATATGTATAATTATGTGACATAAAGAATGTGGTAGCTCTTTGAGAAATTAAAGACCACCAAGGGTCCTTTTCCCTGGAAGTCTTATTACATTATATAGGAATTGCGAATAATTATATAGTATTATTGAATACTTAATTAAGAAAAGAGGTATAAAAATGATTAGAGCAAGTGTTGTAGGTGCATCAGGATATGTAGGGCAGGAATTGATAAGGCTTTTGATTGCACATCCTGAAGTTGAAATAGTCCATGTCACTTCCACAAGCAAGGTTGGGGAGCAGTTTGACGACATGTATGGCAATTATAGAGATATATTTGTAAAACCCTTTGTCGAACAAGATCTGGAAAAGATTGCGGAAGATTCTGATGTAATATTTTTAGCACTGCCACACGGAGTGGCTTCCCATCTTGTTACTGAAGAATTGATAAAAAAAGTCAAGGTAATAGACATGGGAGCAGATTACAGGCTGGGCGATGTGGAGGAGTATGAAAACTGGTACAAAACTCGTCATGAGAGTCCCCAACTGATTAAAAAGAGCATTTATGGTTTATGTGAAATCAAAAAAAGCAGGATCAAGGAATATGATCTTATAGCAAATCCTGGATGTTACACTACCTGTAGCATATTGACTTTGGCACCTGTCATGGGGAATGAAGCTTTCGACAGCGATTCCATAGTGATCGACGCCAAGTCTGGGGTTTCTGGAGCAGGCAGGGGACTTAATTTGGGAACCCATTACACGGAATGCAATGAATCGATCAAGGCATACAGCGTGGCGGCACACAGGCATACTCCGGAAATCGAGGAACAGCTAAGTCAAATCGGTGGCAAGGGTATAAGGCTTCTATTTACACCGCATTTGGCACCTATGAACAGAGGAATCCTGGCAACTTGTTATATAAGATTAAATGAGGATATGGAGGAAAATGAAATTCGCGAATTATATAATAATTACTATAGAGAAAGTGGTTTTGTAAGAATTTTGAAAGAAGGAATCCTTCCTGAAACTAAATGGGTCAAGGGATCCAACTATTGTGACATAGGATTGAAATTGGACAAAAGAACGAATACTCTTGTTGCAATAGGCGCTATCGACAATCTTGTTAAAGGAGCGGCGGGTCAGGGCATACAGAATATGAACATTATTTTCGGACTGGACGAAGGAACGGGACTGATCCATGTTCCCATTTTTCCGGCTTGATAAAATTTTAAAGGAGGTACATGAAATGCATATAGTTGAAGGAGCAATAAATAAACCTGCAGGATTTAAAGCTGCAGGGAAACATATAGGTGTGAAAAAGAAGAGAAAAGATCTGGCTATAGTTTTCAGTGAAAAGCCAGCTGTCTTTGCGGCCATGTTTACTACAAATAAGGTGAAGGCAGCTCCGGTATTGTGGAATATGAAGATTTACGATAGTGAAAAACCAATTAAAGCCATCGTCGTTAACAGCGGAAATGCCAACGCTTGCACAGGGGTGAGGGGCAGTGAAGATACTGAGAAAATGGCATCAGCTACAGCAAAAGCGCTAGAGTGCCAGCCTGAAGAGGTGTTTGTAGCCTCTACCGGAGTTATCGGAGTTCCTTTGCCCATTGAGCTTATAACTGAAGGAATAAGTGTTCTTGCCAAGGAAGTAAGTGATGAAATGACATCGGGTTTGAATGCATCGGAAGCCATAATGACAACAGATACGACGATGAAAGTGATCACCGTTGAAACAGAGATCGGGGGCAAGGTAGTAACGATCTCCGGAATGGCCAAAGGATCTGGAATGATACATCCCAATATGGCCACCATGTTATCCTTTATAACTACGGATGTGGACATAAGCCAGGATCTATTGAGAAAAGCTCTCAAGGAGATAGGAAAAGATACTTACAATATGATTTCAGTGGATGGAGATACCAGTACGAATGACATGGTTATGGTCATGGCAAACGGAATGGCACAAAATCCGGCTATTACTGATGAAAACAATGATTTTCATAAATTTTACAAAGCGCTATATCATGTCAATGAACATTTGGCCAAAGAAATCGTGAAAGATGGCGAAGGAGCGAGCAAATTTTTGGAAGTAACACTGGAAGGTGCAAAAACGGAAGATGATGCCAGAATGCTTGTGAAAAGTGTCTTGACGTCAAATCTCGTAAAAACAGCCATGTTCGGAGAGGACGCTAACTGGGGAAGAATCCTTTGTGCAATGGGTTATTCCGAAGCAGATTTTGATCCGGAGGGAACCAGCCTGGAATTCGAAGGTGGTGGTCAAAAGATAATCCTTATGAAAGAGGGCTTGCCCATTGCTTTTGACGAGGATTTCGCATATGGGATACTTCAAAATAGAGACATTAAAATAAATATATCCCTGGAAGACGGCCAGGCTTCAGCTACCGGTTGGGGTTGCGATCTAAGCTATGAATACGTAAAAATCAATGGAGAGTATAGATCATAGGAGGAAAAATGGACAAATATATAAATCAGGCGAAAACATTGATGGAAGCTCTGCCTTACATCAAAAAATTCAATAATAAAATAATCGTCATAAAATACGGCGGAAGTGCCATGATAGACGAACAGCTAAAAATGTCCGTAATCAAGGATATAACCCTGATGAAGCTGGTAGGCATCAAGCCGGTTGTAGTGCACGGTGGAGGAAAGAAAATAAACGAGATGCTTTCCAAAATAGGAAAGGAAAGTGTTTTCATCGATGGATTGAGGGTTACAGATGACGATACAATGGAAATTGCTGAAATGGTATTGAGCGGAAATATCAATAAGAGCATAGTTCAAATGTTTCAACAACAGGGAATCAAGGCAGTAGGTATAAGTGGTAAAGACGGGATGACTATTCAAGCTGAAAAAAACATGCCTGGAGGTAAAGACATAGGATGGGTGGGAGAAATCAAACAGGTAAATCCCGAACTGATAATCAGTTTGATCGAAGATGACTTCGTGCCCGTTGTTGCACCGATTGCAACTGATAAAAATAATCACACCTACAACATAAACGCCGATTACGTGGCCAGTGCCGTTGCTTCATCGCTAAAAGCAGAGAAACTCATTTATTTGACTGATGTAGAGGGCGTGCTGAGAGACATCAATGATTTGGACACTCTTATATCAAGAATAAATGTGAACGATATTGAATCCATGAAAGAGGAAAAAACTATCACAGGCGGGATGATACCGAAATTGGACAATTGCAGAAAAAGCATAGAGGACGGGGTAAACAGCGTACATATCCTTGACGGCAGACAGGATCACTGTCTGCTCTTGGAACTTTTTACAAATTCAGGAATAGGAACTATGATTTATAAAACGGAGGATCAAGATGGAAAATAAAACTATAGAAAAAGCAAAAAAACACGTTATGAGCACATACGGTTCATACCCAATAGTTTTCGATCATGGAAAAGGATGCTATTTGTACGATGATGCAGGTAAAAAGTACCTTGATTTTGTCGCAGGAATCGCAGTAAACGCTCTTGGTTACGGTCATGAGAAATTGGTCGAGAAAATCTCGGAACAGGCAAAAAAGCTTACGCATGTATCAAATCTCTATTATAATGAACCAGCTGTAGAACTTGCTGAAAAATTTACCGACTACGCAGAAATGGACAAAGTGTTTTTCTGCAATAGTGGTGCTGAAGCAGTTGAAGCAGCTTTGAAATTAAGCAGGGTCTATTGCAAAAAAAACAAATCTGAAAAAGCTCACAAGATAATATCGATGAAGAACTCCTTCCACGGAAGAACTTTCGGAGCTATTTCGGCTACAGGTCAGACCAAATATCAAAAGGATCTCAATCCCTTGATGCCAACGGTGGAATTTGCCGAATTCAATAATTTGGACGATGTAAAGTCAAAGATCAATGAAGACACAGCAGCCATTATAGTTGAGCCTATCCAGGGGGAAGGTGGCATAAATCCTGCGGATCTTGAGTTTTTGAAAGGTTTAAGAAGCGTTTGTGACGATGAAAATATCGTACTGATATTTGATGAGGTGCAAAGCGGCATAGGTCGTACAGGCAAGTTGTTTGCCTATCAAAAGTTCGGTGTATACCCTGACATAGTTGCATGTGCCAAAGGATTGGGAGGGGGAGTTCCAATGGGAGCAATCTTGGCAAAAAAAGAATTTGCAGATGCATTTGTTCCAGGCAGTCACGCATCCACATTCGGTGGGAATGCATTGTCTGCATCAGCTGCTTTGGTAGTTTTGGATGAACTGATGGAAAATGGTTTGATGGAAAATGTTTCGACCCAAGGAGAACATCTAAAAGAAGTCCTGTATGAATTGAAAGAAAAATCAAAATTTATCACAAATGTAAAAGGTGAGGGATTGATGCTGGGCATTTCGGTAGATGGAATCGAAACTTCAAAAATTGTCGGCAAGGCTATGGAAAAGGGTCTTCTGTTGGTTGGAGCAGGAAGTAACGTAATCAGATTTGTTCCGCCTTTGATCGTAACTGAAAAAGAAATCGATGAATTCAAATCGATCATGGAGTCTGTACTGGAGGAACTTGAATGAAAGCTTTTCTCTACCTGGAAGACGGTTCTGTCATGGAGGGGAAATCCTTTGGGGCAGTCAAAGAAACAGTATCGGAAATTGTTTTCAACACGGGGATGACCGGATATCAGGAAATTCTGACAGATCCCTCATATAAAGGACAATCTGTCGTCATGACATACCCGATTATTGGCAATTATGGGATCAATAAATTCGATGATGAATCAAGTAAAGTTCAAGTGGAATCACTGATCGTTAGAGAATTTTGTGATTATCCCAGTCATTTCAAATCTTGTATGGGAATCAACGACTACTTGGTCGAGAACGATGTTCCAGGAATCTGTGGACTGGATACCAGAATGTTGACGAAAAAAATTCGTCAGAATGGAGTAATGAGATGCCTTCTTGCATATGAAGAAGGCATTGATCATATATCCAAGATCAGAAATTATAAATTTCCCACTGACGCTGCAAAATCTGCTGGTGTAAAAAGAAAGTTGGTCGTCAGCTCAGGCGAAGTCAATATTGGAATTGTGGATCTCGGATGCAAAAATGGCATAGTTCGACAATTGGTTCAGAATGACTGCAGAGTAACCATGCTCCCTGCAGATGTTTCAGCGGACGAGATAATTTGCGAAAAATTTGACGGGTTGGTAGTTTCAAACGGACCCGGAGATCCCAAAGACAACATGGAAACAGTAGAAGTGTTGAAAAAAGTTCTGGGCAGGTTGCCGATTAGGGGTATATGCCTGGGGAATCAGTTGCTTGCACTGGCATTGGGAGCCGATACCTATAAAATGAAATTTGGACATCGAGGCGGCAATCACCCGGTAGTAAACTTGAAGACTGGAAAAGTGATTATTTCATCTCAGAATCATGGATATGCCGTAAATGAAAAGACCCTGCCGCCAGGTGTGGTGAAAACATATGAAAATATCAATGACAATACTTTTGAGGGTTTTGAGTATACAAAATACAATATCAAAGCTGTACAGTTTCATCCAGAAGAAGGTCCCGGACCAGTGGACGGACATGAAATAATAAGGGAATGGATAAATGAAATAAAGGAAGATGAAAATTATGCCCAAAAATAAAGACATTAAAAAAGTTATGGTAATTGGCTCTGGGCCAATAATAATAGGTCAAGCGGCAGAATTCGACTATGCCGGGACCCAAGCTTGCAAAGCCCTCAAAGAAGAGGGGATAAGCGTGGTTTTGGTAAACAGTAATCCTGCAACCATCATGACAGATGAAAATATGGCCGACAGGGTTTACATAGAACCTCTCACCGTAGAGGCATTGGAAAGTATTATAGATTCTGAGAGACCCGATGGCATATTGCCCACTTTGGGAGGACAGACCGGGCTGAATTTGGCAATGGAGCTCGACGAGGCTGGTGTATTGAAACGTTTTGGAGTCAAACTACTGGGGACTTCTCTGGAAGCTATAAAAAAAGCGGAAGACAGGGAAAGCTTCAGAGATTTAATGAATGAGATCAATGAACCCATTCCAAGAAGTGAAATAGTATCCACGGTTGAAGATGGTGTTGCTTTTGCAAATGAAGCCGGATATCCAGTTATTGTAAGACCTGCGTATACTTTGGGAGGAACCGGTGGCGGGATTGCAAGGAATGAAGAAGAGCTGAGAAACGTAATCCACACTGGTATAATGTTCTCTAGAATAGGACAAGTCCTTGTTGAACAGAGCGTGGCAGGATGGAAAGAAATCGAATACGAAGTAATGAGGGATGCCAACGACACCTGCATAATTATTTGTAATATGGAGAATATTGATCCGGTAGGGATCCATACGGGTGACAGCATAGTGGTGGCACCATCTCAAACCTTGACAGACAACGAATACCATATGTTGAGAAAATCGGCATTAAAGATCATCAAATCTCTTAAAATCGAAGGCGGTTGCAACGTTCAATATGCTTTAAATCCTGAGAGTGAAGAGTATATAGTAATAGAAGTAAATCCCAGAGTCAGCAGATCCTCTGCTTTGGCATCAAAGGCGGCAGGCTACCCAATAGCGAAAATCGCCGCAAAGATCGCCATAGGATTGCACCTTCACGAAATAGAAAATAGCGTGACCAAAAGCACCAAGGCAGCCTTTGAACCTGTCTTGGACTATGTGGTGGTAAAGATTCCCAAATGGCCTTTTGATAAATTCGATTACGCAGATAGAAAGCTTGGTACGCAGATGAAAGCAACCGGAGAGGTAATGGCCATAGACAGAAGCTTTGAAAGTGCTCTTCTCAAAGCGGTTATTTCTCTTGAGGGAAATGTTGTCTCCATGAGAAAAGAGTATCTTCAAAGAATGAGCGATGATCAGTTGATTTCGTTCTTGGATAATGTTGATGACGAAAGGATATTTGTTATTTTTGAAGCGCTAAGAAGAAATATTTCCATCGAAGAAATACAGCGTAAGACAAAAATCGACAAGTGGTTTCTCAAGAAGTTTGAGAACATCACGGCAACTGAGAAGGAGCTCATGGAGAACCCCCTTGACAGGGAATTGTTGACAAAGGCGGAGAGATTCGGATTTAGCGACAGGGAAATCGAGCTTCTCACTGGTGAAAGCCACGCAGTCATAGATGCCATACGGAGAGCACATAGGATTTATCCTGTGTACAAGATGGTAGATACATGTGCAGGGGAGTTTGAATCGTACACCCCCTACTATTATTCGACATATGAAACCGAAGATGAGAACCAGATAAGCAAAAGAGAAAAAATTATCGTAGTGGGTTCCGGACCTATAAGGATAGGGCAGGGGATAGAGTTTGACTATTGTTCAGTCCACGCAGTTTGGGCAATCCAGAAACTTGGTTATGAGAGTATAATAATAAACAATAATCCTGAAACCGTGAGTACAGATTTTGATACGGCGGACAAGCTTTATTTTGAACCGCTTTTCATCGAAGATGTTTACAATGTGGTGCGAAAAGAAACTCCTAAAGGTGTAATTGTACAATTCGGCGGTCAGACTTCCATAAATCTTGCATCAAAACTTATGGAAAGAGGAGTGCAAATTTTGGGAACCAGTGTTAATTCCATAGATGCTGCCGAAGATCGAAAAAGATTCGACAGACTGCTGGAAGAGTTGGAAATTTGCAGGCCGAAAGGATTTGGCATTGTATCCATCCAGGAAGCAGTGGATGCTGCAAATGTCATAGGATATCCTGTACTTGTAAGACCGTCATATGTAATAGGCGGAAGAGCCATGCAGGTTGTCTATGAAGAAGAGGAATTATTGAAGTACTTGAACGAAGCTGCGGCTATTTCTCTGGAGCATCCAATATTGATTGACGAGTACATAGAAGGTATTGAAGTTGAAGTAGATGCTATTAGCGACGGCAAAAATGTTTTAATACCAGGTGTAATGGAGCATATTGAAAGAACCGGTGTTCATTCGGGTGACAGCATCAGCGTTTATCCTCCGCAAAACATTTCGGATCCCGAAAAAGAAATGATCCTTAGTTACACAGAAAAAATTTCTCGAGCGTTGAATGTTAAGGGGATACTGAACATTCAGTTTGTGTTGAAGAATGGTATTCCTTACGTCATTGAGGTAAACCCGCGAGCTTCCAGAACTGTACCGATCATAAGCAAGGTTACCGGGATTCCGATGATCGATATGGCTGTAAGGGTCATCCTTGGGGAAAACTTGTCTGACTTGGGCTGGGGAATCGGAATTTACCAGGAAATTGATTTTGTAGCTGTAAAAGCACCAGTGTTTTCTTTTCAAAAGTTGTTGAATGTGGACAGTGCTTTAACACCTGAAATGAAGTCGACCGGAGAAGTTTTAGGGGTCGATCGAAGTTATGGACATGCTTTGGCCAAAGCTTTTATAGCTTCAGGCAATAAATTTGAAAAACCTGGAAAAGTGCTGTTTTCACTAAATGATCGGGACAAGGAGGAAGGTTGCCGGGTAGCGGAAGGATTCATTTCTGCCGGTTGCACTGTTTTGGGAACGTCTAAAACGGCGGAATTCCTAAAAGAGAAAGGTTTGAAGGTGGAAAGTGTGGAGGGTAAAAACTTGGATGAAATTAAAGCCATGCTCAAATCTAAGGAAATTTCAGTAATTGTCAATACACCGACCATTGGAAAAGATCCCCTCCGACAAGGTTTTCAAATCAGAAGCTACTGCCAGAGTCTCGGTACGCCTTGTTTTACTTCTTTGGATACGGCTACTGCATATCTTGAGGCTTGGAAAGAAGTAAACAAGGTACAAAAATTGGAATACAAGACTATTTCAGATTACAGATCGATTTAAAAAAATCAGAAACTTTTTACAATCTGATTATTTTATGTGAAAAGTGTGTTATAATGATTTTCGTTATACTTGAAAAAAGGTGGAAATTCAATGGATATTGTTCTGATTTTGATCTCATATTTTATTGGAAATATTTCTTTTGCTTATATTCTTACAAAGTTGAAGCTGAAAGAGGATATAAGAAATTTCGGAAGTGGAAATGCTGGGACAACAAACGTTTTGAGAGTTTTGGGCAAAAAATATGCAGCGATGGTCTTGATTGGAGATGTATTGAAGGGGTCGTCGGCAGTTTTACTGGGCCAATTATTTGCTCAAAGTGAAATAACCATCGTTTTATGCGGCTTGGCAGTGATAGCAGGACATAACTGGCCTATGCTGATGGGATTCAGGGGCGGCAAGGGGATTGCCACATCCATCGGTGTATTTTTGCTATATGATCCCATGGTGGCTTCCATATGCATTTTATTGGGGATACTTATTATTGCTGCTACAAAGTATGTTTCATTGGGATCAATTTCAGGAATGGCTATTTTTCCTGTTATGACATTTTTCATCAGAGGAATCGGGTTAAGCCTGGGCTTCGCCGTGATTGTGTCTTTATTCTCAATATACAGGCACAGGAGCAATATTAAGAGACTACTTTCGGGGAATGAAAATAAATTGGGTCAAAAAAAATAATAAGTCAAAAAAACATATAAGTTCAAAGTATTGCAGTTAAAGGATAATGCGATTTTGCGGCATGTTAGTGCCGCAAAATTTATTTTTTTGTGTATTGTTTTTTACTTTTGTGTAGTATACTATATGTATTGCAAGTATGACTTATATATACCATATAAGGTATGAATATACATTTAGGAGGTTTTGGAATTGTCTCATTTAAAAGGGTCTTTGAAAAGGGTTTTTACACAAAAACTGGAGGAGGACAAGTCATTAAGCGTTTATGATCTGTTCAACTGGAAAACGGTGGACGTTTTCATGAAAAACTGGAAAACCGGTAAAGTGATTGCAGATATGCCTGAGCTGGAGTTTCCGGAAAATTATAGCCAAAACGCATGCAACATAATCGCTACGAAGTATTTTAGAAAAGCCGGAGTCAATAACGCTCTTGGTTACGAAAGAAGCATGAAGGAAGTAGCGCACAGACTTGTAAAATTTTGGTCAGACTCTTTAAAAGATGAGGGAATCATCAAAACAAGCTCTGACTATCAAATAGTTTACGACGAGTTGGTCTTTGGACTTCTAGCTCAGATGTGGGCGCCAAATTCACCACAGTGGTTTAATACAGGAATGTTCAACAGTTATGGCATCAAAGGAGAAAAGGACAATCTGTTTTACTATGATCAAGAGAAAAAAGAAGTGGTCGAAAGTCCTGATAGGTACACCAGAACTCAAGCATCGGCTTGCTTTATACTTTCAATAGAAGACAAGTTGATGGGTGACCATTCCATTACTGAACAATACGTCAGTGAAACAAAATTGTTTAAGGGCGGTTCCGGAGTAGGAACAAATTTTTCAAATATACGTGGATTGGATGAAAGACTTTCAAGTGGAGGACACTCGTCTGGAATGATGAGTTTTCTCCAAGGGCTTGATAAAAACGCAGGGGCAATAAAATCTGGAGGTACAACAAGGCGGGCCGCAAAAATGGTCATTGCAGATATCGATCATCCAGAAATAGAGACTTTCATCACTTGGAAGGCAAGAGAGGAAAAAAAGGTTCGAGATCTGGGTAAGATGGGATACGACACCTCAATGGATGGTGAAGCATATTCTACCGTCGGTGGGCAAAATAGCAATAATTCCGTCAGACTGAACAAATCCTTCATGGAGAGCGTATTTGACCTGGACAAGGATCCTGATGCTGAAATCACTCTAAAAGGCAGAGTAGATCAGAGCATAAATAAAAATGCCAAGGTATCCACATTGTGGAATCTGATAAACAAATCATCATGGGAATGTGCAGATCCCGGCTTGCAATTTGACGATATATTCAATGCTTGGCACACTTGTCCCGGTGGTGAAGATGGAGATGTAAATGCGAAGTACAACAGGATCAATGCAACCAATCCATGCAGCGAATACGCATTTTTAGATGACACGGCGTGTAACCTGGCATCCATAAATGTTTATAAATTTTACAATGAAGAAAACAATGAGTTTAAAATAGACGAATATGTCCACTTGATCGAAATGATCCAACTGGTTTTGGAATCATCGATCCACTGGGGGCAGTTCCCTACAAAAGACATAGCAAGAAAAAGTCATTTGTTCAGAACCACCGGTTTGGGACTTGCAAATACGTCATCTCTTCTTTTGGCACTGGGACTGCCTTACGATTCGGATGAAAGTAGAAATCTGGTAGCGGCCTTGTCGGGGATCATGACAGGGGCATCCTATAGAATGTCCTCATTTATGGCTGAAACTGTAGGACCTTTCGAAAAATTTGACATCAACAAGGATCATATGTTGAGAGTTATCAGAAATCACAGCAGGGTTGCAGGTGCGATGGATGATGAACTTGAAGAGATCCATTATGACGTACAAAAGATTGACCACGATGTCTTAAAGGCTGCAGGTCTTGGAAAATTGGGAGAAGAATTAAAGAAGGTATGGAAAGATGCCTATGCATTTGGTGAAAAATTTGGCTATAGAAATGCCCAAGTTTCGGTAATAGCGCCTACAGGAACAATTTCACTGGCAATGGACTGCGGAGCAACTTCAATTGAGCCATTCTACAGCCACATCGTCTTCAAACAACTGGTAGGCGGCGGAAATATGGAAATGGTCAATCCCATATTGGAGATTGCACTAAAAAACCTAGAGTACAATGAAAATGCCATAGAAGAAATAATTGCATACATAATTGAAAAAGACGAAGACGGAAAAGTTCTGCACGGCGGAGTGATTGGGGCACCGCATTTAAAGGAAGAACATTATCCCATCTTTGATACGGCAAATACAATATCCCCCGAGGGTCATGTTATGATGGTTTCCGCTATAACTCCACTGATAAGCGGTTCAGTTTCAAAGACGGTAAATCTGCCCAACAATGCGACTGTCGAAGATATAAACAAGATACACAAACTTGCTTGGAAAACCGGTACAAAAGCAATAGCTCTTTACAGGGACGGTTGCAAAGCAAGTCAACCATTGACATCCGGGGTATCCGAGGACAAGGAAAGAAAATTGCAAGATTACTCTTATTCAGAGCTTCTGGATTATGCAAAAAATTGTGTTAAACATGTACCAAATAGAAAGCGACCGGGTGGGATGAGAACCAGCAGGACACATTCCGCAAAAATTGGAGATATTGAATTATACATTACCATAGGGTTTTATGAAGACGGAAATCTTGCAGAGGTGTTTGTGTCTACTGATAAGGAAGGTACAGTGGTGAAAGGACTGCTGGCATCCTTGTCGAAGGCATTGTCAAACATGCTTCAATATAACATCCCGCCTAAAGAAATTTCCAGATTGTTGAGAGGTCAACAGTTTGAACCAGCGGGATTCGTAGCAAGGCATCCATATATTAAATATGCTTCTTCGATTTCTGATCTGGTAAGCAAGATAATCGACATTGAGATGGGTGATTTCAGCAGGTGCCAGGTTAAACCTGAAAACTTCACACCTATGAGCAAGGCGTCGATACATGTCGTTGGAAAACCAGCAACAGGTACTGATGTTAAGGAAGTTGAAGCGGAAGGTGAAAGAATCTACGGAGAGACGTGTTCTCATTGCGGAAGCACTAGAATGATGAAAAACGGAACCTGTAAAGTTTGTCTGGATTGTGGAAGCACAACCGGCTGCAGTTGATCGGATAATTAATTGGAAGGGGGGACTGTTTGAACGCAGTTCCCCTGTTTTATTTAAAAATAAAAAAACCTTTAATCCGTTGAACCATTGAACGTATTAATATAGAATATAATTGCGGCATAAAAATAAAATGGATGGCAAGGTGAAACTTTGGAAGAGAACAATTTAAATAGAATCGAACTTGATGGTAAACAGATCATACTTGTGGGTACGGCACATGTCTCGAAAAATAGTGCCGAAGAGGTGAAAAAGATCATCGATCAGGAAAAACCCGACTCAGTATGCATCGAGTTAGATGAACAACGGTACAAATCAATAAAAGATAAAGACAAATGGAGAAATACGGATATCGTAAAAATAATCAAAGACAAGAAAGCCGGTTTTATGCTCACTAACATTATTTTATCCAACTACCAGCGAAAGATAGCAGAGCAATTCAATATAAACCCCGGCCAAGAGATGATACAGGGTATAACTTCAGCCGCTGATACCGGAGCGGTTACTGTAATGGCTGATAGAGATATCCAGACCACATTTACGAGACTTTGGAGAAAAGTTTCTTTTTGGGGGAAAATCAAATTGATTGCAAGCATCATGTATTCGTTGATTGACGATGAAGATATAACAGAGGAAGATCTTGAAAGAATGAAAACCGAAGATATGCTTTCATCGGCATTATCCGAGATGTCAAAAGCTTTTCCAACTTTAAAAAAGTATCTGGTGGATGAAAGGGATCAATATCTGGCTTATAAAATAAAAAACGCGCCGGGAGAAAAGATCGTGGCAGTGCTTGGAGCAGCGCATACTCCGGGTGTAAGAAAAGAGTTGTTCAAGGATCAGGATATAAAGGAGCTTGAAAGTATCCCTGAAAAAAGTGCATTCTCCAAAATTGGTGGCTGGATAATACCTGGTTTGATAATTCTGATGATTTTATTTACTTTTACAGTTGACACGTCAATGGCATTTAATCAAGTAATAAACTTTGTGTTATGGGTCGGCAGTTTGGCTGCAGTAGGAACCATTGTTGCAGGAGGACACATCTTGTCCGCAGTAACTTCTTTTTTAATGGCACCCTTGAGTGCCATACATCCACTGCTTGCCACTGGTTGGTTTGCCGGGATTACGGAGGCACATATCAGAAAACCCAAGGTAGAGGATTTTGAAGATCTGTCGAAGGATCTTTATTCACTAAAGGGATTTTGGAAGAATAAAGTGACAAGGACCTTGATGGTAGTTGCATTTTCGAACCTTGGATGTACGATTGGAATCTGGATCAGTGGTGCTAATATAGTGAATACTTTTTTAAATACGCTTTTTAAATAACCGGACTTAAAGTCCGGTTATTCATTTTCATCAACGTCCACCAACAAAAACCTTTTTTTAAAGGACCCCCTGGCTTCTCGTTTTTTTAGTCTTAAATAATCTATGTGCATGGGTTCATAATCTTTCAGTTCGACCAGACAATCCAGTGCTTCGTATATGTCAGCCAGCTCCTCTTCGTTGTCAGTAGCTCTAAACTCGTTTATCTCTTCTATGATTTTGTCGATCAAGGCATCATGGTATTCCTTTTCATCCAAAACCTTGACGGTATGTTTTCGTCCGCTTTTTTCAATCAGTTCCGGGACTTTGTCTCTTATCAGCTTGTCATACTTGATTTTCATGAAATCACCTTCCAAAGATAATATTTAGTTTATTTATATCCAATAAATGTGTTGTTAAAACCATGCGTTGCAGGGTGCCATGTGATAATATTGAAGTATAATAGAATTTGGAGATGATTTCATGATATATACAGAAGGTAGATATATAAATATTAATGGAGCATTAAAAGAAATACACAAGCATATAAACGATCATAAGCCCAGCAGCGTTTATGAAGTTATCAGAACAATAGACAAAAAACCTCTATTCCTCAGTGAACATCTTGACAGGTTTTATACTTCGTTGGATCATGCGGGCTATAAAAACGTGCCGGATCGGAAAAAGTTGGAAGCCGACATTAATGAACTGATCAAAAAAAATGATTTGGAGGGAGTTAATGTCAGGGTTGTGTATACAGCAGACAACAATAAGTACGATTTGGTCATGTACCTGATAAAAACCAGAATACCTCAAAAATCTGAAGTGGAAAAAGGTGTAAAGACCAGGACTTACCATGCTGAAAGAAAGGATCCAAACATCAAAACGGCAGCTCAGTCGTTCAAAGATTTATTGAACAAAAAAGATTTTCAAGGTATCCATGAACTGCTGCTTGTGGACAGGAACGGGTATGTTACTGAGGGTAGCAAATCCAACGTTTTTTTTATTAAAGATGGAAAAGTGATGACGCCACCCTTAAAAGATGTTCTTCCCGGTATTACACGGAAGAAAGTAATTGAGATCTGTGAAGAAAATAAAATAGATGTTGAAGATCGATTGATACATATCAACGAGTTGGTAGGATTGACAGGATTATTCATAACGGGTACTTCAATAGGTGTTCTTAAGGTTAGGTCCGTTGATGATTTTAAATTTGATGTAAAAGATCCTGTTATAGAAATTTTAGCAAATGGATATGAAAAAAAAGTAAAAGAAGATATCATGAGTTATGAGGCTTTAAAATGATAATTGCAATAGTTTCAGAACAAATATCGTCAACCGCCAGAAGTATTCTAAAAAGCTATGCGGATAAACTCATAGATGTTTATTCCGATTGCAGGTTGTACGATGCCGTTTCTTCCCATCCGGACATGCAACTATGCCCGATAAATGAAAAATGTGTGGTGGTGGATCCGGAAATTTCAAAGATTACAATCAAGGAACTTGGAGATGCAGGGGTGAATATAATCAGGGGTGGATCAACGCTGGAAAGTAAGTATCCCTGGGATATTCCGTATAATGCGGGTATATGTGGCAGGTACTACTTTCACAATGTCAAATACACAGATTCTAAACTAAAAAACATCTTGGATGAAGCCGGACAGATTACTGTAGATGTGCCGCAAGGATATTCAAAGTGTTCGCTTGTACCTCTGGGAGAAGAGGGTATCATCACTTCTGACGTACCGATCTTTAAAAAAGCCTTGGAATATGGAATGAAAAGCATGCTGGTAAACCCCAGGGAAGTCTTTCTGAAAGGAATGAACCATGGATTGATCGGCGGTGCAACCGGTGTTTTGCAGTCGAAAAAAATTGTCTTTTTTAATGGAGATCCCATGCATCACTCCCAAGGAAATGAAATGATCGAATTCATAACCGATTGCGGGTACGATCATGTGTCCTTGAACAATGGATGTTTAAATGACATCGGAAGCATATTTTTTCTGGAATTGTAAGTGGATCTGCAATAAATGTTTTGTTGAAATTACCTGTGGTATATTATATACAACGGAGGTGGATTACATGAATACGGCTGCATTTTTTGACGTTGACGGAACATTGTACAGAGATTCTTTGATGGTTGAACATTTTAAAAAGTTGATAAAGTACGAAGTCCTGGATCCAGCTATCTGGCACGGAGATGCGAAAAGAAAATTTGAAAATTGGGTTAAAAGACATGGCGACTATGAAGATTACCTATTGGAGATAGCTGATATTTATATTAAAAACATGAAAGGCCTTGACTGTGACTATATAAATTTCATAACTGATCAAGTAGTCAAGCTTAAGGGCGAAAGAGTGTACAGATACACCAGAGACCGTATCAGATGGCATCAAAAAGAGAACCACATGGTTGTTTTTATTTCAGGAAGTCCAAGTTATCTTGTAGAAAAAATGGCTCAAAAATATGATGTCAAATTCTTCGTTGGTACAAGATATCTTGTAGATGAAAACAATAACTTTACCGGCGAAATAATACCCATGTGGGATTCGGAGAGCAAGAATGTCTTTATTAAAAAATTTATAGCAGAGCACGATATCGACCTTGATAAAAGCTACTCCTACGGAGATACTACAGGAGATTTCGACATGCTTAAAATAGTCGGGAATCCCATACTGATCAATCCCATCAAAAAGCTTGTGGAAATGTTTCAGGATGATGAAAGCCTCAAGTCCAAAGCGAGTATAATTGTAGAGAGAAAAGACGTAATTTATAAAATACCGGCAGATGTTGAGATATTGTGAAAAATCATTGACAGTGTATGTCATGTTAAATATAATATTCTAAAGACTGTGAAGAGGACAAGCTGCGATTATCCGGTTTTCAGAGAGAAGATGCGAAGCTGGAAGCATCTTTAAATCAGGGATTGCATGCACCACCTTGGAGTTGCGGGCTGAAAAAAGTATGCCTTGCCGGTATTGCCGTTATTAAAATGAGAGGATTTCAGTCAATTAGGGTGGAACCGCGTGAATTCACGTCCCTTGCATAAGCAGGGGATTTTTTTATTTTATTTAGGAGGGATCAAAGTGATTAAAATCAAATTAAAGGACGGAACAATAAAAGAATTTGAAAATAAAGTGTCAGCTTATGAAATAGCTCAAGATATAAGTGAAGGCTTGGGTAGAATGGCTTGTGCAGCTGAACTCAATGGAGAGATAGTTGACTTGAGAAAGGTTGTTGAGGCTGACAGCAATCTGAACATATTGACTTTTGACAGTGAAGGTGGAAAACATGCATACTGGCATACTTCAACACATATAATGGCCCAGGCTGTAAAAAGGCTCTTTCCAGAGGCGAAACTGGCCATAGGACCAGCTATTGAAAACGGGTTTTACTACGATTTTGACTTGGATAGAACTCTTGTGCCTGAGGATTTGGAAAAGATCGAGTCTGAAATGAAGAAAATCATAAAAGAAAAACTTTCGGTGACAAGAGAAGAGTTGCCAAGAGATGAAGCCATGTCAAAAATGGAGGAACTCGGAGAAGATTACAAAGTGGAACTTATAAGAGACTTGCCGGAAGATGCGGTGATCAGTTTTTACAGCCAAGGAGAATTTACTGATTTGTGTGCAGGTCCTCATCTTATGAACACCGGATCGGTCAAGTCCTTTAAACTTCTAAGCATAGCGGGGGCATATTGGAGAGGCAATGAAAACAACAAGATGCTCCAAAGGATCTATGGTATAGCTTTTCCGAAGAAATCAATGCTTGATGAATATCTTGACAGGTTGGAAGAAGCAAAAAGAAGAGATCATAGAAAACTGGGAAAGGAACTCGATCTTTTTTCAATACAGGAAGAAGGACCCGGATTTCCGTTTTTCCATCCCAAAGGCATGATTTTAAGAAATATACTTGAAAATTTTTGGAGAGAAGAACATATAAAGAGTAATTATGAGGAAATCAAGACTCCAATAATACTTGATGTTGAACTATGGAAGAGATCGGGACACTGGGATAATTACAGGGAAAATATGTATTTTACCCAGATAGACGATAGAGAATTTGCAGTAAAACCCATGAATTGTCCTGGGGGAATGCTTATGTACAAAAGAAAAATGCATTCATACAGAGATTTGCCCATAAGAATGGCGGAACTGGGCCTTGTACACAGACACGAACTTTCAGGGGCGCTACACGGACTTATGAGGGTCAGAAATTTCACACAGGATGATGCGCACCTGTACATGACCAGGGAACAGGTAAAAGATCAAATTATCGAAATTATAGATCTCACTGACAAAATCTACAAGGTCTTTGGATTTTCATATAAGGTGGAATTGTCCACCAAACCTGAAAATGCAATAGGCGATGACAAGGATTGGGAAGTTGCCACCGAAGCCTTGAGAGATACCCTGGAGGAAAAGGGGATTGCCTACCGTGTAAATGAAGGGGATGGCGCCTTCTATGGCCCTAAGATAGATTTTCATTTGGAAGACTGCATCGGAAGGACTTGGCAGTGTGGAACCATACAATTGGACTTTCAGATGCCGGAGAGATTTGATCTTACATATGTGGGAGCTGATGGTGAAAAGCACAGGCCTGTGATGGTTCACAGAACGGTACTTGGCAGCATAGAGCGTTTCATTGGGATACTGATAGAGCACTACGCTGGTGCATTTCCGCTTTGGTTGTCACCAGAGCAGGTAAGGATCCTGCCGATAGCTCCTGCACATCACGAATACGCTTACGAATTGGAGAAGTTGCTTAAGGAAAATAATATTCGTGTGGAAGTAGATGCCAGGGATGAAAAAATCGGTTATAGAATTAGAGAAGCTCAACTACAAAAGACTCCATACATGCTTGTAGTCGGACAGAAGGAAGCCGAGTCAGGGACTGTGTCATTGAGATCGAGAAAAGAGGCAGATCTTGGAACGGTAAGCAAAGAAGAGTTCTTAGATATGATTTTGATGGAAATCAAAGAAAAAAGAAATTAACCTTGACGACATAGTCGACATATGATATCATGACTTAGTAACAAAGTAGAAGGTCCACTTCTCACCTTGGAGTTTTTAAAGTCCGGGTTAATAGGTCAATGGATAATTTTTGGCAGGTGGATAATTCTACCTGCCATTTTATATTATGGCAAGATAAGTGATTGAGTCGAAGGCGACTCAAAATTATTACGGAGGTGTATACTTATCAGTAAAGAATTCCAAATCAATGAACAAATCAGAGATAGAGAGATCAGAGTGATTGGCGATGACGGTGAGCAGTTGGGCATAATGTCATCAAGAGATGCGCAGAAATTAGCTGATGAAAAAGAAATGGATCTAGTGAAAATTTCTCCAAACGCCAAGCCACCGGTCTGCAGAATCATGGATTACGGAAAATTCAAATACGAGCAAAGCAGAAAAGAGAAAGAAGCAAAAAAGAAGCAAAAGGTAATTAATGTCAAGGAAATCAGAATGTCTGCCGCAGTGCAGGATCACGACTTGAACGTTAAAGCCAAGAATTGCATCAAATTTTTGGAGAACGGAGACAGAGTAAAAGCTTCTGTTCGATTTAGAGGTAGAGAAATGGCTTATACCGATTCAGGTAAAGACTTATTGCTTAAGTTCGCAGAAATTGTTTCAGAAGTGGGTAAAATTGAAAAGGCTCCAAAACTTGAAGGTAGAAGTATGGTAATGTACCTTATGCCTAAGAAGGAAAGCTAAAATTCAAACCCAGTTTGATTATAGATAGCATAACTTACATGTACAGGAGGGAGGAACTGAAATGCCTAAAATGAAATCCCATAGAGGAGCAGCAAAGAGATTTAAAGTAACTAAATCTGGTAAGGTTAAAAGAGCAAAGGCTTTTAAAAGTCATATCTTAACCAAGAAATCTCAAAAAAGAAAGAGAAACCTTAGAAAAATCGGTTATCTTGAAGGCGCTGACGCCGCAAACATGAAAAAAGTATTACCATATCAATAATTGAAATCAGATAGGAGGTTAAAACATGGCTAGAGTAAAAAAAGCTATTAACGCGAAGAAAAAACATAAAAAAATTATGAAACTAGCTAAAGGTTACTACGGTTCAAAAAGCAAGCAGTTCAGACCTGCCAATGAAGCCGTAATGAGAGCCCTTAGATCAGCATATTCAGGTAGAAAGCAAAAGAAGAGAGACTACAGAAAGCTTTGGATCGCAAGAATCAACGCTGCTGCAAGAATGAACAACATGAGCTACAGCAGATTGATGCATGGTCTTAAATTGGCGGATGTTCAGATAGACAGAAAGATATTGGCAGAATTAGCTGTATCTGACATGGCCGCATTTACACAACTTGTAGATGTTGCAAAGGCGAAGTTAAATTAATAATTCAAGTGCCTGATTGAAATTCAATACGGGCACTTCGAATTTTTATGAATTTTCTCTTGACGAGATACTGTTTTATATGTTATTCTAATTCTTGTATTCACGGTGAGCCGAAGTGGTGGAATTGGCAGACGCGCTGGACTCAAAATCCAGTGAGGTAACACTCGTGCGGGTTCGACTCCCGCCTTCGGCACCATTTTAAAAGTAAATAATCCACACAAATCAAATCGAAATTTATTTCGATTTTTTTTTATGTCTGGACTGCTTTTGTTTCTTGTTTGTCATTTAGGATATAAGTTAAATATTAGATATATTGAGGGAACTTTTTTTGAACATGCTCGTCTAAATCAATGAGGGGGTAAAGTGATGGACATTTATGAGAAAGAGCTTTTGGCAGACTTTCAAAAGGGAAAAAGGGATGCATTTGAGATTGTAATGGATAGATACGGAAAAAAAGTGTACAACATTATCGCAAGAATGATTTCAGATAAAGAAGAAGCAAAAGATCTGACACAGGAAACATTTATAAAAGTTTACAAAAACATGAAAAATTTCAAAGGTGAGAGTGAGCTGTACACATGGCTTTATAGAATTGCAGTAAACTGCGCTCGAGACTATTGGAGAAGGAAAGTGGAAAACTATCCTATTTCCATCCTGGAAAATAAAATATCCAGTGAGGATTCTACTGAAAAAACTGTGATCAAAGATGAAAATCTCAAAAATATTTTGGCGGAAATAGATGAACTGGATCTTGAATACAGGGAAGTTGTTATTTTAAGAGACGTACTGGGGTATGCCTATAGCGAGATAGCCGCCATTTTAAGCTTGCCGGTGGGAACCGTAAAAAGCAGAATCAGCAGGGGACGCAGCAAACTCAGATCCCGCATTGATTTTAAAGATTGAAAGGAGGAAAGGCAATGGATCATGACAAATATATCGATTATATAAACAGATTTGTCGATGATGACTTGAGTGTCGAGGAAACCATTGAATTACAATCTCACCTGGAAACCTGTAAAGAGTGCAGCCGGTATTTTGAAGATGTCAAGGAATTCAAAAACAGGTTGTCCTCAGTAGAGGAATACGATATGGATTTTGATTTGAAAAAGGGAGTCATGAAAGAAATCGACAAAGGAAGGATGAAGAAAGTGAACTACAGGAAGTATTTCCCCATAGCAGCCGGTCTGATACTGGTGTTGTTTTTAATCACTCCATTTTTGAAAACATTTTTATTTGGATCCATGGCAAACCAGGATTCCGCTGAAAACGGTGGAGAACCTGCATATGACTACGATTATGATTACGGAGATGATGGAAAGGATTCCGATAGTGGCGGAGAGGAGTCAAGGGATGATTCCGGGATTACTCTCGATATGGCCGAGTCATTTGATGTATCAAAAATTATTTACACCGGTTCCATGAATTTGTACACTGAAGAATATCAGGATACGATGGAAAAAATCGAAGTTTATATAAAGAGTATTGGAGGATTTATCCAAGAATCCAGTTCGAATTATTATGATAGCTCTGATGGGGAGATTACTAAATCCGGATACGTTCTGTTAAGGGTCAAGTCAGTGGATTTCGAAGCGGCAATGGATACAATTGAGAGTTACGGGGAAGCACAAAATTCAAACATCAGAACCACCAATATAACCCGGCAATATCAGGATATAAAAGGTGAATTGGACAGTTATTTGATTCAACAGGAAAGATTACTCGAATATTTGGAAAAAGCTGAAAAAATCGAGGATATGCTGGCCATTGAAGATCAATTGTCGAGAGTAAGAAATGAGATCAACTACAGAACTACCATGATCAATAATTGGGATACTCAAATAGCATACTCCACTATTCAGGTAAACGTATACGAAAAAGAAGTCCCGACTACAAAAGTAAAATCACCATTTGAAAACTTTGGTTTCAGGATCAAGGAAGCTTTTGTTCAGTCCATCAACTCCCTGTTGATATTTACATCAAATTTGTTGGTAGTACTAACTTCACTGTTGCCCTACATTCTTCTAATTGGAATCCTCGGTCTAATCGGGTTGCTGATTTTCAAGAATAGACACAAGAAATAAGCAAAATTTCAGAAACTTTTGAAAGAAATCTCCGAAAGGAGGTTTTTTTCATATTTGACAGTAAAAAGTTTAAAGTTATCTAAATTAATGATACACTATATAAGAAAAAATACTTAAAAAAGTCGGTGGAATATGGATAACAAGAGATTGATCATTATAGATGGTTTTAGCTTGATTTATAGAATGTTTTATGGTGTCAGACCAATGGCCACCAAAGATGGAATTCCAACAAATGTTGTTTATGGTTTGGGGAATTTGTTGATCAACATACTGGAAAATTTCAAACCTGATTATATTGGGGTTGCTTTTGATGAAAGCGGTCCAACTTTCAGGCACGAATCCTATAACGAATACAAGGCAGGGAGAATGCTCATGCCTGAGGACCTTGAAGTACAGATTGCTCACGTTATGAAGATGCTCGATTTGATGGATATCAAAAAAATTTCATTGGAAGGCTTTGAAGCGGATGACATAA
This sequence comes from Alkalibacter mobilis, assembly GCF_015594845.1. Taxonomy (GTDB): domain Bacteria; phylum Bacillota; class Clostridia; order Eubacteriales; family Alkalibacteraceae; genus Alkalibacter; species Alkalibacter mobilis. Next base: position 95,350 of record NZ_JADNRK010000006.1, read on the forward strand.
TTGGAACCATATCTAAAATTTGTTCTGAAAATGGAATAGAAGTGGATATATTGACAGGGGACCGGGATGCATTTCAGCTGATCAACAATAAAGTCAAGGTTCTATACACCAAAAAAGGAATCAGTGATGTAGATATTTTTGATGAAGACAAAATCATTTCTGACTACGGGCTTTCGCCCAGAGATTTGATCGATGTAAAAGCCTTGATGGGAGATAAATCCGACAACATTCCAGGAATTGCAGGTGTAGGTGAAAAAACGGCGGTAAAGTTGATCAAGGAATATGGAGACTTGGATGGCGTATATGAAAATATAGAAGAAATTAAAGGTAAATTGCAAGAAAAGCTGATCAATGACAAGGAGAATGCCTACTTAAGCAAGCATCTGGCTGAAATAATAAGAGAAGTGCCTTTAGTATTTGAACTTGACGAATACAAAACACTTGATTATGGGAACAAGGAAGTGATAGATTTTTTTAATGATCTTGAATGCCACTCCATAGTCAAACGACTGGCAGGGGAAGATAAACTTGCAGAAGTTCAAAAAGAAATCACCGATAGTAAAATCGTTGTAATTAATGCCGATGAGGATTTTTCCCGTCTTAAAGAAAAAATTTTAGTGCAGGAAAAATTGTACGTAACTTATATAACAGAAAAAACAGATATTGTAAACTTAAAAGCTATAAGTTTTTATTTCGAAGATAAATGTTATTATATTTCTTCAAACCACATTACTGAAAATGTTATGATCAAAGAACTCAAAGAAATTTTTGAGTCAAAATCATTGGGGAAATATTGCTATGATGCAAAAGATCTGCTGACTTGGTCATTAGGCAGAAACATCGATTTTAATTCATTGAAATTTGATGGATTCCTGGCATCATACTTATTGGATCCTTCAGATAGCAGGTATGGCTTGAGTGAGATCGTGTCCAAATATTTTGGAATAGAAATCCCATCGCACGAGGAAGTGTTCGGAAAAGGAAAATCAAGAAAAAAGTTCACGGAAGTTGATGAAGAAACAGTTAAAAATTATATGTGTACTCAATCATCCATGATTCCGGAAATTTTTGTTAAATTGGAAAAACTGTTGGAAGAATCCGGCATGATATCTTTATTCCATGATATTGAGCTGCCTTTGGTGGAGGTACTTGCATCTTTTGAACATGAAGGATTTACCATTGACCAAGAAGAGTTGGATAAACTTGATATCGAATTTGACTCCATTTTGGAAAATTTGACGCAAAAAATTTACTCATTGGCAGGGAAGGAATTCAATATCAATTCGCCGAAACAACTCGGGGAGATATTGTTTGATGATTTGAAGCTGCCGGTGATAAAAAAGACTAAAACCGGTTATTCGACAGATGCCGAAGTACTTGAGAAGCTTTCAGACAAGCACCCGGTAGTTGAATCCATATTGGAATACAGGACTGTGGCAAAACTTAGTTCTACATACGTCAAAGGGTTCAAGCAAATAATAAACAAAAGGACTGGAAAGATACACTCGACCTTTAATCAGGCCTTAACTTCAACCGGGCGTATTAGCAGTTCAGATCCAAATCTGCAAAACATTCCAATAAAAATTGAAATGGGTAAAAAAATTAGAAAAATTTTTGTCCCCTCTAAAGAAACAAATAAATTGCTTGATGCCGATTATTCACAAATAGAATTGAGAATATTAGCTCACATATCCTGTGACAAGACGCTGATCGAGTCATTTAAAAGAGGTGAAGACATACATACAAGGACTGCTTCAGAGATTTTTAATGTCAAATTGGATGAAGTTGAGCCAAGACAAAGAATGTATGCCAAAACCATAAACTTTGGACTTATATATGGAAAACAGGCTTATGGACTATCCCAAGATTTGCAGATTTCACGAAAAGAAGCTCAAGAATATATAGACAGGTATTTTGGAAGATACCCGGGTGTCGAAGAATACATGAAAAACATAGTGAACGAGGCAAATGAAAAGGGCTATGTAACAACGATTTTTGGAAGAAGAAGATTCATTCCAGAAATCAATTCAAGAAATGCCATGATAGCAAAAAGTGGCGAAAGGCTTGCATTGAACACGCCCATTCAGGGAAGTGCCGCTGACATAATAAAGATAGCAATGATCAACGTTTATGGGGAACTGAAGAAAAGAAAATTGAAATCCAAACTTATACTGACCGTGCATGATGAGTTGGTATTAGATTGTCCTATAGAAGAAATTCGGGAAGTTCGAAAATTAGTTGTGGATAAAATGGAAAATGCTGCAAAACTTAAGGTGCCTATGACGGTTGAAATTTCAGAAGGGAATAATTGGTATGAAGCCAAATAATCAAATTAATGAGAGAATTAGTTGTTACCAATAACGAAGAGAAACAGAGGATAGACAGATTTCTCGGCAAATACATGAAAAATGCTCCAAAGAGTTTCATTGCCAAGAACATTCGAAAGAAAAATATCAAGGTAAATGGTAATAAGGTGGAGCCCTCGTACATGCTTCAAGCAGGAGACGTAATAAAAATGTTTCTTGCTGAAGAAACTATAAGAAAATTTTCTTTAGACAGCACAAATGGAAAGGAATCATTCAAAGAAAATATTTTAAAGAGTAAAAACATATTGTTTGAAGATGAGAATATATTGGCTGTATACAAGTTACCGGGAATTTTAACCCATGGCGATGATCTATCGGTAGTTGAGATTGCCGTAAATTATATGAAGAAACAAGGGTCATACGATCCTGAAAAAGAACTTACCTTCAGACCATCCTGTTGCAACAGACTTGACAAAAACACCAGTGGTATCGTGATTGTTGCAAAAAACAACAATACACTGATTAAAATCAATCAACTAATAAGGGAAAGAAATATAAAAAAATATTACATTGCTTTGATCAAGGGCGTAATTGAAGAAGAAATACATCTCGGTGGATATATAGAAAAAGACAAATCAAAGAATATATCAAAAATTACCACCTACAAGACTGAACACTCAAAAGCGGTGGAAACACATATGAAACCACTTAAGTGCAACGGTTATTATACACTTATGGAAATAGATTTAATAACCGGTAGATCTCACCAAATACGTGCCCATTTAAAATCAATAGGAAAACCAATAATTGGTGACAGTAAATACGGAGATGAAGTAGAAAATAAGCTCTATTACAAAAAATATGGATTGAAATCTCAACTACTGCACAACAGATCCATATCGATTAAAGATTATTACGGCGCAGGGAAAGATTTGGCAATAATTGCGCCTCTCCCCGAGTTGTTTGATAAAATCATAAAAGATCAGTTCAAGGAGTGAAAAAATGCCTTATTGGAACAGTAGAGGCTTGAGAGGAAGCACGTTGGAAGAATTTGTGAATCTAACCAACGAGGAATATATGCGTTGTGGTTTGGCTGTAATTCAAAAATTGCCCACAGCTATAAAACCTATAAGATTGGATCAGGAAAAGGGCATAATCAATCTTGCTTATTTTGAACAAAAAAGCACAGTTGATTACATGGGAAATATTCAAGGAATACCTGTGTGTTTCGACGTCAAGGAAACAGGTAAAGACAGCTTGCCCATATCAAATATCCATGAACATCAGTTGGAATTTATGGAAAAATTCAGAAAACAAAACGGACTAGCGTATATAATAGTCAGATATTCAAAAATCGATAGATGTTTTTTGATACCTTTTGAAGAAATTAAAAGATATTGGGATGATGCTGCTAGAGGTGGAAGAAAATCCATACCGTGGAAATCCATGAATATCAAATACGAGATAAAAAGAGAAGGTACGTTTCTTCTTCATTATTTGAAGGCAGTGAACGAATACCTAAAAGATTGTGAATGAAATATTTTATTGTGGAGTTGAATCAATGAAGGAAATTTTGATATATACAGACGGCGGATGCAGGGGAAACGATGCCTCAAAGGAAAATCTTGGAGGAATTGGAATAGTTATGATGTATCCCCATAAAGATCACACCAGGGAAATAAAAAAAGGATTTCGAAATACAACAAATAATCAAATGGAGCTTTTAGCTGTCATTACAGGGCTTAAAATGTTGAAAGAAAAGTGTGATGTAAAAATATATTCTGACTCAGCGTATGTAGTTAATGCATTTAATCAGGGCTGGGTCAAAAATTGGAAGCAAAAAAATTGGAGTAGGGGAAAAAGTGGAGAGCTGAAAAACAGGGAATTATGGATCGAACTTGACGAATTGGTCAATAAGCATAAAGTCGAATTCATAAAAGTCAAAGGGCACGGTGACAACATTTACAACAACAGAGCTGATCAGCTGGTAAATGAAGCGATGGATGAGTTGATTTAATTGGCATACTAAATCTGAAAGGGGTGAAGCGGCAAAACTGCCGCAGGAGAATGGACAAGAAAGAACTTAGAAAAAAGGTGTTGGCAGAAAGAAGCAAATTTTCAAAGAATTATATAAGCGAGGCAAGCAATAAGATATTCAATCAAATCAGGAATATGGAAGTATATAAAAAAAGCAATACTGTGATGATATATGTAAGTTACGAAAATGAAATCGACACTCATGATTTCATCAATGAAATGATTCGTGAGGGGAAAAGAGTTGTTACACCCATTTGTGATTTTAGCGATAGAAGTATGATTTTAGCCGTCACGAATTCATTTCCTGAAGGCTTTGAGATGACTAAATTCGGAATTTTAGAGATGCCGATTGAAGGTGCGGTTGCAGTGACGGAGGAAGAAGTAGATTTGATAATCACTCCTGGCGTTGCATTTACTAGAGATGGAAGAAGAATGGGTTATGGAGGGGGATTTTATGACCGACTTCTTGCAAAAAAACGTGCGGAGACATTGACGGTTTGTCCCTGTTACGAAGAGTTTTTATTGGAAGACATACCGACGGGGAAATATGATCTTCCTGTTGATATCATCGTAACGCCAAATGAAACGATTTATGCAGGATAAAGGCATGATCGATCGCTCCAACAATGAAATTTTCGTTAGAGGTAACGTTGTTGACAAAGAAATTTTTCACTTAAAGACAAGAAGAATTTATTTAATTAAAAGGGTTTTGGAGGTTAATGATGAACGAACTGCTGGTTAAAGCTATAACGGAATTGAATGAAGACAAAGTGTTGAAAATCGTAAAATCTGAATTGGAAAAAGGTACGGACATAAATGAAATTTTGTACCTGCTCCAGCAGGGCATGGACAAGGTTGGAGATTTATACGAAGAATGTGAATATTTTATCGCTGACTTGATAATGGCTGGGATAATATTCAGGGAGGTATTGGAACTCGAAGACATGAGATTCAATGGAGATTACGTTGGGGATAAACCTTTGGGGAAAATCGTCATAGGAACAGTTAAAGGAGATCTTCACGATATCGGAAAAGATATATTTCTCAATTTAGCAAGGTCGGCAGGTTTTCAAATCTATGATTTGGGAGTCGATGTGGAGCCCGAAAAATTTGTAGAAAAACTCAGGGAGACTGAAGCTGAAGTCCTCGGACTCAGCGGTGTTTTATCATTAGCCATACCCAGCATGAAACAAACGGTGGACGCAGTCAGAAATGCTGGTTTAAAACAAAATGTCAAAATAATAGCAGGAGGAAATCTTCTGAATTCTGATACTGCCGGGCATATAGGCGCAGACTCTTTTACCAACAATGCCATGGAGGGTTTGAAAATATGCAAATCTTGGATCAAGAACGATAGATAAGGAGATTTGAAATGGGATCACCTATATATTTGAAAATAGTTGAAGATTTTAAAGAGAGGATCAATTCCGGTGAAATCAAACCGGGCGACATGATCAAATCGGAAAATGCGCTTTGCGAAGAATACTCAGTCAGCAGGATGACGGTAAGAAAAAGTTTGAATGTCCTTGCTGGAGAAGGATATATATATTCGGTGCCTGGCAAGGGTAATTTTATAAATGAGCCCAATCAGGACAAATATATCTTGTACTTCAATGAAATGACTTCCATCGAAAGTAGTGTGGAAGACACTCAACTGTTGGATGTAAATATAATTAAGCCAACGCTTGAAATAATATTCAATATGCAGATACCTGAAAATAAAAGAGTTGTACTGATCAGAAGAGTATTCTTGAGCGACGATAACCCTGTGGCGTATGATATCAAGTACATTCCATATTATCGGGGAATACCCATCGTTGAAAAAGAGATACACTACGCTACTTTTCCAGAAATAGTAGCCAAGAAAAAATCATTATTTGCCATCAACAAGGAACTAAAGATCAAAGTGCAAAAGCCAAGCGAAGAGCTTCAGGAAATTTTGGGAATAGAAATTTCTGATCCAGTCATGGTGATAGAACAAAAAATGCTGGATGAGGGTAATCGACCTATAGGATGGGGTGTTACGTACTTCAGAGGGGATTTCTTTCACCTGCAGGCAGTATCATCATTTGCCGATAAATCAAACAGCATTTATTAATTGTAATGGCGCCCCGGTTATGTTACAATATTAACATAACTTGTATATACATGTAAGGGGAACTACAGATGAAGAATATTATAATTGCCTGTGACACACTTAAATATGAAATCTTGGTTGCTAAGGATAAAACCAACAACTCCGATGAAATCATTTGGCTTGATGGTATGCTTCATATGGATACTGACAGGCTGAGGACTGAATTACAAAAGGAAATCGACATTGACCGGGGGTGCGACCACATTTTGTTGGCATACGGAAATTGTGGGAATGCATTGGTCGGATTGAATTGCAGTCATGCCAAAATGGTTGTGCCTAAGACGGCAGATTGTATCTCGATGCTCTTAAACAAAAAGGAAGACGAAATCAGCAGAGACACTTATTTTTTGACCAGAGGTTGGATCGAACTTGAAAAAAATATTGTAAGAGAATATTCCCACTGTCAGGAAAAATATGGTGATGAGAAGACAAAACAGATTTTCAAAGTAATGTTGAACAATTACAGAAACCTTATGTTGATAGACTCTGGTGCATATGATCTTAATGATTACACCGCGCTTTCTAAAGAAATAGCCAAGAAAATCAATTTAAACTTCAGTATAAAAAAAGGTGAGACTACCATGCTTGAAAAATTGTTTGCAAATGATTGGGGCAACGATTTCGCAATTATCGAAAAGGACAAGCAGATCACCATGGCTGATTTTGAATTGGACAATGTAAGCATCATAAATTGTGTTTCTAACTTAATGTGATTATTAAGGCTCCTGAAAACGGGAGTTTTTTTATTATTCGAATTTCTATTGATTATTATTGAATAATTATATAAAATATAATTTGATAATCAAAGTATTGAGGTGATAAAATGAAAGAAGTAAAGGCGATACTTAATGATACATTGGTATTATTGTTTAATCTTGTATTGAAGAGTGAGGAAAAATTTTTAAGAGAAGTAGGTTGCAAGGACCTTTCCATAAATGAAATTCACGTTATTGATGCAGTTGGTAAAAATGAGAGCCCAACTATGGGAGCAGTAGCCGGAGAGTTGAATGTCACTCTTGGAACACTTACGACAGCGATAAATAACTTGGAAAAGAAAGAATACGTAGCAAGAAAAAGGGGAGTGAAAGATCGGAGAGTGGTTTTTTTATCTTTGACGGAAAAAGGTCAAAATATTTTTGATTTACATCAAGAATTTCATGATGACATGATCAACGAAATTGTAAACAGTTTAAGTGACTCCGAGGAGTTGGCTTTAATGAAAGGCTTGAACAACCTGATAGATTATTTTATGACAAATTACAGTTAAGGAGAAAAAAATGGGAGTAAGAATAATTACAGATAGTGCCAGTGACATATCCAAACAATTGGAAGAAGATTTTAATATCAAGGTAGTGCCATTGACAGTGAATTTTGGCGAAGATGAACATTTTAAGGACAGATATGAGATAGCATCGGATGCTTTTTTTGAAAAACTAAAAACTACCGAAAAGACTCCGTCAACTTCTCAGGTAAATCCTGGAGAATTCGAAACAGTATTCAAGGAAATTCTTGATGATGGAGATGAACTGGTCGGTATATTTCTTTCTTCTGAATTAAGCGGTACATACAACTCGGCAGTAATGGCTAAAGAAATGTTTTCAGAGAATCAGGACAAAATTTATTTGATAGATTCCCGAAGTGTCAGCTTGGGATTGTCACTTTTAGTTTATGAGGCTGCAAAAATGGCTAATAAAGGTGCTACAGCAGAAGAGATCAAAGAATATATAGAAAAGGCAAAAGAAAAAGTTGAAACTATTATTGTAGTGGATACTCTGGAGTATTTAAAGAAGGGTGGCAGGCTTTCAGCTGGTGCAGCTTTTATCGGAAGTGTACTTAATCTTAAGCCAATTTTGATTTTGGAAGATGGGAAGCTGGTAGCTGTAGACAAGGTTAGAGGGCGAAAAAAAGCAATCAGCTGGATCAAAGAATGGTTGTTAAAAAATAATTTTGATCTTGACGACAAATCGGTGTTTATGGTCCATGCAGCTGAACCTGGATATATGAACGAATTAAAGGAATTCATCGTTAAATCATACAATACAAAAGACATTTTCACCAGCCAGGTCGGGGGAGTTGTAGGAACTCATTCAGGACCTGGGGCAATTGGATTTTCATTTTTGAATTTATGATGGTTATGAAATAAATTTTAAGATCCTTTCGTAAACAGATTCTTTGCCTATTTCGTTTAAGACCTCATGTCTGAAGTTTTCAAACAGTTCGATTTCAACTTTCTCTGTACCCAAAACTTGGGTATAGAGTTTTTTTAGCTTAAAAATATCCCTGCCAAATCTACCCACAGGATCTTGTGAACCTCCGACGAAAAGAATTTTTGCATTTTTACATGTTTGGTGGATGAGTTCCACATTGTTGCAATAAAGTGTACCTGTGATTAAATCGACATAAAATTTTTTGGTGCAGACAAATCCGCACAAGGGATCTTCAATATATTCATTAACCACGCTATTGTCTCTTGTGAGCCAGTCAAAAGTTGTAGATGGGTCTTTTACTGAATTAGCATATGAACCGAATATCATTTTATCCATGAAATAGGATTTTTCCTTTGGATCTCCGATGGAGCAGGCTAATTTGGCCAGATTTAGAGAAGCTTTCATTTGAAAATCGGACAATCCAGCAGTTGTACCTGACAAGACCACTTTGCTTATTCGGGAATCGAAATACTTGATCAAATAACTTCTAACAAGAAGTGAACCCATGCTGTGCCCGATCATAATCATGTTTTCGTCGGAACCAATAGCTTTTTCAATGAAAAGTTTTATATCATCCAAAACATTGAACCAACCCTTTTGTGGGCCGAACCATCCAAGAAGGGAGTCTTCTCCAGTAGCACCATGACCTCTCAAATCCAAGGCGTATACGTCATAACCTGCAGAATTTAAAAAGGAAGCGAAATTGTTGTATCTTAAAGAATGTTCAGCCATACCGTGAATGATAATAGCCGAACCAACCTGTTGCTTGTGAGCCGGCCACTTGTACCAATAGATATTTGTTTCGTCAAATGATTTGAAGAGTTCTTTTGTATACATTTCACCATCTCCTTTTGAAACATTATATCATAAACAAAACGGATTATCTCTCCGATGCTTAACGCATCGGAGGTCGCGAGTGCTCAGCCATAGAAAATTTGAATTTTTCTCATTCTAGCATGGAAAAAACTAATTTTCTGCGGCATGATCCGTTTTTCGCGGATATTATATCATGAATTTAAAATTTAATTTTAAAAAGCCATAACATGGGTATCAAAGAAATGTCAACTATCACAGAACAGGAGCTGATCATATGAAAAAAATTGGAATAATAGCCAACCCAAATTCAGGCAAAGACATAAGAAGGATTTTTTCCTATGCTATGACAATAGGCAATAATGAGAAGGCAAACATGGTCGAAAGGATGATTTTAGGTGCCCAAGATTTGGGTGTCGAAAAATTTTATATAATGCCGGATGCATATAATATGGGAGCGAGTGTTAAGAACACTTTGGAAAACAACGGAGATTTAAAGTCAGAAATCTCAGTATTGAATATGAATTTAAAGAATACCTGGGAAGATACTATTGAAGCTGCCGAAAAAATGGAGTCAGAAAATGTCGACTGTATCATAGTCATGGGTGGAGATGGTACAAGCAGGCTTATTGCCAAAGCCAGGGTAAAGACTCCCATAATATCTGTTTCAACCGGGACCAACAATGTTTACCCTGAGTTTTTGGAAGGAACTGTAGCCGGAATGGCAGCGGCGGCACTTGCGCAATTTGGAAATTCTCCAGATTATGTGGATGAGGACAAAGTTATTGACATATACTTAAACGGAACTCATGTAGACGTAGCTTTGGTGGATGCGGTCGTAACCAAAAACATGTATGTAGGGAGTCGTGCCGTATGGGACATCAATGAAATATCTGAAATAATCGTGTCAAGGGCACATCCAGCATCTATCGGGTTTTCATCTGTAATTGGTATAAATACCGTTTGTCTACCTCAAGACAATTTTGGTTACAGGATAAAAATAAACGAAGGGACCAAAAGATTTCTAGCACCTTTTAGTCCCGGAAAAATGTCGGATATCAAAGTCGATGAGTCGGTTAAGATGGACTTGGATCAAATGTATATAGCCAAAACTTCACATAAGGGAACCATTGCACTTGACGGTGAAAGAGCTGTCATGTTCAATGAAGAAGATGTCTTGGGGTTCGTAATTAGAAGAAATGGTCCTCTCAGAGTTGACGTAAATAAGATTTTAGAACATGCTGTTAAAAACAATTTTTTTGAAAGAATAAATCAATAGTAAAAGAATGTGAGTTTTCCAAGTCCCATTTCGATATTCATATCAATAGTGTTTTCTGCACCTGCGTATCCTTCAGATATGTAGGTGCTTTCATTTTTGTCCAAATTCAACTGATCTAGATTAGTTGAATTCAACGCACCGGCCATATTGATTTTAAGCGCGGACTCTTTGGGAATGTAGATAGCAATATCGGAAACTCCGCTTTTTAAAACGAAGTTGGTATGTTCAATAGTATCCCCAAATTTAATTTTCATTTTTCCGGCACCCAGGTTTATTTTTAGCGAGTTGGTCTTTATCCCCGAAAAATCCAGGTCAGAATCTACTGCGCCTGTATTTATTTCGATATCCCAGTCGATACTGCTGTTTAGATATAAATCCAATTCATTTTCGGAAGAGTCGCCGATATTTATCATATTCCCCTTGTTGTCTATTTTCACAGATTTTAAATTCTCATCACCTGATACATCGACATAAAGTTCATCTATGTTAGAGTCCAATTCAATCAAATTTGTCTCACTCAATTTGTCGAGTGTGAATTTTGCAGCTCCGATGTCAATATCCAATTCACCATTCGAAACCGATTGCGTCAAAGGATAACTATAGGTATCTTTATTAATTTTATTGTTGCTCATATTATTTGACAAGGGATTTCCATATTGCAAGATAAAGGAGTAGACCAAAATTACTAGAAAAAACAATACCCAGAGTATCCTGTCTGCTGTTTTGTTGTTGATTATCATTCCTGCTCCCAGAATTACTATAAGCAGGGGCCATAGATCCGCAATTGAATTGACAAGGTATCTTGGAGAATAATCAATAAATCCAAGATTGTCCAAAAACCACAATGCACCAATACAAATCAATACCACACCAAGAAGAAGATTTTTGTTTTTCACTGATTATCATTCCTTCCTTTTATAATAAGAAATAATCCGAATCCAATTATTATTACAGGCCAAAGCATGTCTGTGTTGAAAAAAAATCTGAAGTTCTTGAGTAGTAAAAACAAGCCGGAGATAATCAATACAGCTCCCAAAACTTTTCGCTGGTTTTCTGTATCGGACCTTTGATCCTGATCGTTGTCTTCAACGGATTCGTTACTTCTGCCGTAAAGTTCATCTTCGTAAGGAAGAATAAAGGCGGCTATCAGGTATAACAAAACGCCGGTACCATACACCAATGCTGTTACAGCCCAGATGATACGGACCACCGAAGCATCGATGCCAAAATATTTTGCGACTCCTCCGCAAACACCCAATACCATTTTATCCTTGCGAGATTTAAAAAGTCTTTTATTCATTTTGCACCCTCCAATCTATAATTTAACTATAAGACAATAAGATTAGAAAAACATTAAGAAAAAATTACCACAGAATTAATCTTGCAAGGGTTCTGAAATAAGTGTAAATTTAAAAGAGAGTGGAGATGATGAAATGAAAAATGACTTTGGTTTATATATCTATAACAAATTGCTGGAAGAAGCTGGTATTCGGTATTATTGCAAATTCAAGGATACCAAAGACGAAAGGTATTACTATCTTTTGATAAATCATCTACTTGAACATTTTAGGGGAAGATCGGTGGAAAATTTATGGGTGACATACCTGGAAGAACTGATTTTAAAGGATGACAACATATTTTCGGAAATGGCGGAGCGAGGTGATAACGTACCGAAAAAAATTTTGCAGATGGTCATGCATGATTTAAATAAACTCAGAGCATTAGCTTCCTTCGACATATCAAAATTGTCGGCTGGTAAAACTGAGATCTTGTTGGGATTTAGAGGAAAAAAGGCTGCAAAGGGTTTTTTTGACAATAACATGATTGAAATGTTTCGTTTTTTGCATGCTTATCACAAAAAAGAAGGAAGGGGTATATTTGTAAGTAATTACGTTTTCAAAATCGACAATGGAGGGAACTTAATACCTATAACTCATTACGATGAAGTGATGTTTGAAGACCTTATCGGGTATGAAAGACAGATTGGGACTATACAAGCGAATACATTGGCTTTGATCGAGGGAAAAGCCTGCAACAATGTCTTGTTGTACGGAGAAAGAGGAACCGGCAAGTCATCTACTGTCAAGGCATTGTTGAACAAATATAAGTATATGGGGCTGAGGGTGATTGAAATGAAAAAAAGTCAATTTAATCATTTGCCGTCGGTAAGCAATATGGTCAGGAATAGAAAACACAAATTCATATTATTTATCGATGATTTGTCTTTTGAAAAGTTTGAAACAGAATACAAAGATTTAAAAGCAGCCTTGGAAGGCAGTTTTGAAAATAAGCCCGACAATTTGATAATAATGGTTACTTCGAATCGAAGACATTTGATAAGAGAAAGTTTTACAGACAGGGATGAAGATGTTCACGGAAGAGAATCAGTAAGCGAACAATTGTCTTTGTTTGATAGATTTGGAATTACTATTTATTTTGAACCACCCGATGAAGAATTATATTTTAGAATGGTAACCGAGTTGGCATCAAAAAATCAAATTTCATTGTCTGAAGTAGAATTAAGATCCAAGGCCAATGAATGGAAGGTGGCGAAAGCAGTAAAATCTGGAAGAAGTGCGCAACAATTTGTTGAATCATTGAAAATCAGATAAAAATCAGCAGATGCTTGAGCTCAAATCCTTGCCGCATTTTAAATGTTGGTTATTACATGTTTTACACTGATATTTCCATGTGATAAAATGATGAAAGTGGAAGGAGGCATGATTTATGAAATTTGAAATAGCACATATTTGCTTGAGAGTATTGAACCTCGAAAAATCCATTGAGTTTTACAGAACTGCTTTGGGATTTAGAGAAGTACGAAGAAAAGATTTCCCGGAAGCAGGGTTTACTTTGGTTTTTATGGCTGATGAGGATGACAAAAATCAAGTTGAGTTAACTTACAATTATGACAGGCAAACTCCATACGAGATAGGAGACGGATATAGCCACCTGGGTGTATTCACAGACGATCTGGAGGGAGCTTTGGATTTCCATCGAAAGAATGGGTATGAAGTTACTGATATCAAAGGCCTGCCGGGATCACCGGGGAAATTTTATTTTCTTACTGACCCGGATGGATACAAGGTTGAAGTAATCAGAAAGTAGAAATATTGTTACAATTTGTTAAGTTGATTATTTTTAACGTTCTGTTATAATAATTCATAAATATTCAACAGCGGAAATGAGATGATCGAATGAATCGTTTTACCAAATCAAAGAAATTAGACAATGTATGTTACGACATTAGAGGTCCTGTAATGGAACAGAGCATGATCATGGAAAGCAATGGGGAGAGTATTATAAAACTAAACATAGGAAATCCCGCGCCCTTTGATTTGTTCGCCCCTGATGAAATCATACACGATGTAAGGATCAATTTAAAGGAAGCAGAGGGTTATTGTGATTCTAAAGGGATTTTTCCAGCACGAAAAGCGATAATGCAACATTATCAAACCAAAAATATAATGGATGTAACATTGGATGATATATATGTGGGGAACGGTGTGAGCGAGCTCATTACCATGTCTATGCAGGCCCTTTTGGATGCAGGTGACGAAATTTTGGTTCCAGCTCCGGATTATCCTTTGTGGACGGCTTCTGTAAATTTGGCTGGGGGCAAACCTGTTCATTATATTTGTGATGAAGAAAATGGGTGGAATCCTGATATTGAGGACATCGAATCAAAAATTACTGATAAGACCAAGGGGATAGTGATCATAAACCCAAATAATCCTACGGGTGCAGTTTACTCAAGAGAACTGCTTCAAAAGGTGGCAAAACTTGCTGAAGAAAAGGGCATTATTGTTTTTGCGGATGAAATATACGACAAGATAATCTACGATGGGGTCGAACATGTACCTATGGCCACTTTGGTCAAAGACGTATTATGTATAACATTCAATGGATTGTCAAAATCACACCGAATAGCAGGGTTTAGGGTGGGGTGGATGATGTTGAGCGGCAACAGAGAAAATGCATCGGATTATATTCAAGGAATCAACATGCTTTCAAGCATGAGACTATGCTCCAATGTTCCTGCTCAGTATGCCATACAAACCGCACTGGGAGGATATCAAAGTATCAACGATTTGATCAAACCGGGTGGAAGACTTTATGTTCAAAGAGATTATATATATGAGCGAATAAATTCCATAGAAGGATTAAGCTGTACAAAGCCTACAGGCGCTTTTTACGCTTTTCCCAAAATAGATGTGGAAAGATTTAACATCAAAGATGATATGAAATTCGCTTTAGATTTTTTGAAGAGCAAAAAAGTTCTTATTGTTCAAGGAACTGGCTTCAATTGGAAAAATCCCGATCATTTCCGAATTGTTTTTCTACCAAACCTTGATGACCTAAAAATTGCGCTAGACAGACTTGAAGATTTTTTGAAATATTACAGACAATAAAATGGTCGAAAGACCATTTTTAGTGTTCGGTATTTAAGAATATTATGATATAATAATGTTCGTGCCTGAAAAAAAGTGATGAAATATGGTAAAACATGGGAATTAATTTGATTTTTGTCAAATTAAGAGTATAATTATGTATTAGATTTAGTACAAATTACGGTTGGGAAGTGTTTTTATGAATGAACTTAATTTTGTCTTATCGCGTATTGTCGATATGGATAAGAGAGCTGATGATGTTAAAAGCGAAACTGAGAATCAGCTGGAACTTATCGAACAGTCTGCTTTTGAAAAGATAAGGAATTTGGAAGCGGAACTTGATGAAACTACTAAGAAAAATTTAGACAGGTTTCGAAGTGAAATTATGGAAGAAGCCGAAACGAAGGCAAACCAAATCCTGAGTGAATCCAATGCTTATTGTGAGAATATAAAAAATTCATACGAAAAATTAAAATTGGAACTTGTAAAACGAATTACAGACTCAATAATTGCAGGGAGATGGTAGGGGATGTTTTTAGACACACAGTCAGACGCCATCTATTCCAAGACAAGTGCGCTCAAGTCAAAGATGCTTCAAATGGACGACTATAAAGCTTTGATGGGGAAAGATAACGTCAGGCAAATATATGATTACTTGTTGGAATTTTCTGTTTATGGCGAAAAACTGGCTGAGCTAAGAGGCCAAAAGATTCATAGGGGAGACGTTGAGCGAGCACTTTACATGCATCTAATTTCATCTATTGAGAAGATATTGCATTATTTAGGTGGAGATTATAGGAAATTTATAATTGCATATCTTAAAAAATTTGAAATCGAAGATATAAAATTGGCTATTGAATCGGTTACCGGCAGGACCAGTATAACGGATTTGGAAAATCATATACTGTCCACGGATTCTTTTTCAAAAATAGATATCAGGGAACTGCTGGCTCAAGAAACATTGCAGGATCTTATGGAGAAATTAAAGGGCACTGATTATTACAGGTTGTTGATACCTTATACAAACCAAGTCGATTCCAAGTTCAGCTTTTATGTCGAGATGATATTGGATAGGTTTTACTATAGCCAGTTGATAAAGGCTGCTAAAAAATTACCAGATGCTGACTTGAAAGGTGCGGTTGACCTTCTAGAAAGAAATATTGATCTATATAATTTGGAATGGCTGTACAGGGCAAGAAAATTCTACGATATGTCAAAAGAGGAAATTATAAACTTTGTTCTCGATTCAGGCAAGAAATTCAACTATTTTCAACTAAAGGATCTTGTCTATGAAAGCGATTTTCAAAAGATGATAGGATATCTAAGTTCAACGGATTACGGATTTTTATTCAATCATGACTGGGATATAGATTTGTACATGGAAAGAAGAATCGAAAGATATCTGTTTTACAAGAGTTTAAATCTCTATGGAAAGTCAGTATTGGATTTTAGTAAAGTATACGCTTTTATAATGCTGATGGAATTTGAGGTCAAAGACATTATTTCAATTATAGAGTGTAAAAGATACAAGCTGCCTATAGCTGAAATATCCAAGTACTTAATACGAGATACCGAGGTGGTGGAACAGTGGCAATAGAAAAATTAGCAATGATGAACGTGGTTGGCGAAAATACTTATGTGGATGATTTTATTAAAGAGATCCTCTTTATGGAAAATGTTCAAGTGGTAGATGCATACACTGAAATCGACAATTTCAGATTCACTATCGATGTGACTGAAGAAAACTTAAAGGAGATCCTGGGTTTTTCATTTCTAGAATCAGGAATGAATATCAGGGGAAAAGAAGATTTTGAAAAACGTATAGATCTGATAAAAGATGTTTATGGTGACGAGTTTGTAATCGACAAAAGAAATCTAAATAGACACATAGATCTAAATGAAGTGGTTAAAAGCGTTTATACCATTTACAATTCGTTACACAAAAGGCATAAAGTATTAAGGTTGTTCCAAAACGATTTGGATTTGATGAATCAGAGCATCAAGGCGTACGAATATTTAAGAGATTCCGATATTCAAATGTCGGAACTGAATAACTTGAAGTATTTTAATTGCGTGCTGGGATCTTTAAGCAAGGAAAACGTTGAAAAGCTTAAACGAAATTATGGGAATATCACCGCAGTAGTAGTTCACGTAGGAACCGAGGAAAACAATGAAGTGTATCTGGTAATATCCCCCAAAGATCTAGAAACCGAGACAAACAGGATTTTGAGATCATTGAATTTCAAGATAATCGAAGGGCTTAGAGAAGAATATGACAAGAAACCTGAAGAAATAATCGACTGGCTAAAAATGAAACGTGAAACCTTTAAAGAGAAAGCAGATACTCTCGAAAGAGAAATTGAAACTATTAAGGATGAGTACAGAGAAGAAAGCAATTTTGCCTTCAATGTTTTTCATCTCTACGGGCGAATTGAAGAAATTAAAAAACAGATGGCTTTCAGTGAGGAGCATTTCTATTTTTCCGGTTGGATACCCAAAAAAATGAAACACAGTATAAAGCATAAATTATCCCAGTTTAAAGATATAATCATTATGTTCAATGAAGATTACAATGACCCCAGTATGAAACCGCCAACCAAATTAAAAAACTTTTGGATGTTTAGACCTTTTGAATTCATGATCAAGATGTACGGGATGCCATCGTACAAGGAAATGGATCCGACACCGTTTTTTAGCATCAGCTACCTGGTGTTCTTTGGGTTTATGTTTGGCGATATAGGTCAGGGTTTCGTATTGCTGCTGCTTGGGATCCTTGCAAACAAAAAAGGCATTGCCTTGGGTAATATAATTCAGCGTCTGGGAATCAGTTCCATGGTTTTCGGGGTCGTATATGGCAGTATCTTTGGATTTGAAAACCTGTTACCCGCAATATGGGTCAAGCCTTTTCATCATATAAATACAATTTTGATCACAGCCATAATAATCGGCGTTGCTTTTCTTCTGGTAAGTTACATATATGGTATGGTAAATAGCATAAAGGTAAAAAACTATTCGAATTTTATTTTGGGTAAAAACGGATTAACAGGCTTTCTACTTTATTTGACCTTGCTTTTGATAGTTTTGGCAATAGCTACAGGAAATCGGGTCTTGTCAGTGGCATTTTTGTCTCTGATTGCAGTAGTGGCGGTAGTTATACTGTTTTTAAAAGAATCTGTTTCAAAAATGCTCGGTTTCAAGGAACCCGGACATGGGGAGCATGAACATGAGAGTGTTGTCGAAAAAGTGTTCGAGATGTTCGAGATACTTTTAAGCATGGCAAGCAATACATTGTCGTTTATCAGGGTAGGAGCATTTGCCCTTAATCATGTTGGACTGTTTCTGGCATTTGAATCCTTGGCTAAATTAACGGGATCGGGAGTTGGAAGTACGGCTGTATATATAGTCGGGAATGTCTTCATCATTGGTCTTGAAGGACTAATTGTAGGTATTCAAGTAATGAGATTGGAATATTATGAACTTTTCAGCAAATATTTTGAAGGTGGCGGCATAGAATTCAAGCCGGCAAAACTATAATTAGGAGGAATTTAAAATGTTGAATTTTATTTTGTACAGTGCGATTTTTGTGATTTTTCTTACCATATCGGGCGGAGTTTATTATTTGAAAAAAGGTTATGAACACAATAGTAAAATCCGTAGATTTCTTCAGTTGAACCTCACCATGTTCATACCAATGATGCTTGGTGCAATTCTCGTGATCATACCGGATATGGTCCACGCTGCTGAAACAGCGACTTCATCATCGGGTTTGGGATACATGGGAGCAGCTTTATCCACCGGTCTTGCATGTCTGGGTAGTGGTGTGGCAGTTGGTAATGTAGGATCTGCAGCTTTGGGAGCAGTTTCGGAAGACGAAAAAATGCTGGGTAAAACACTGATATATGTTGGTTTGGCAGAGGGCATAGCCATTTATGGACTGGTAATCTCCATAATGATATTGGGGGCTCTGTAAGGAGGCACTCATGAAATCATATTTAATAAGTGACAACAGAGATACATACGTAGGTTTGAGAATGGCAGGGATAGAAGGTGAATACCTGCAAAATATAGAAAATGCAGAAATGGTTTTTAAGACGGCAGTTTCTTCAGGATATGGAATTATATTCCTGACTGAAAAAATCTACGTAAAAATCAAGGAAAAAGTAATCGAATATAAAGAAAAGAACAGTATTCCTTTGATAACAGTTATACCGGATAGACACGGATTTGACGAAAGCAAGGAAAAAATAACGAACTATATAAAGGAATCCATAGGATTGTGACAGGAGGAAAATCATGATCACAGTAGAAGACAAGATAAGGACTTTTTCGAAATATGTTTATGAAAAAGAATTGAAGATAAAAGAGGACGTACTTTCCGAAACAAAGGCTAGACTTGATCGTATTGTAGAAGAAAAACAGAAAGAAATACTTGAAAAATGCAGTACTTTAGAAACTAAGCAAAAGAAAAAAATTGAACTTGAAGCACAAAAAAAAATATCCCAGGCTAAACTAAAAGCCAGAGATGAAGTTTTTGAAGTCAAGAACATGATGATGGAAGATCTGATTTCACTTGTCAATGGAGAATTAAGATCATTTACCGAAAGCAGTGAATATGAAGAATGGCTGATCCGATTATTGGATTCGAACTTTACAGGAGATCATGATTGGACAAAAGTTTATTTGGTGCTAAAAGATCTTGAAAATTATGCTGGCAGACTCAATTTGAAATATCCGAAGGTTGATTTTTTAGAGATGGACAATTCTAATATCGGGGGAGCTGTCTTGGAATCGTCAAAAGGCACTGAAAAGAAGGATCTTTCATTAAAAACAAGGCTGGACGAAAGTCACAACGAAATTGGATTACTTCTCCAGGAGTCTTGGGAGAAAGGGGATCAGTAATGACTGAAAACGGAAGAATCACCATGATAAACGGCCCTGTAATCAGAGGCAGAGGCATGTCCGGATTTAAAATGCGGGAAATGGTAATGGTCGGAAACAAAAGGTTGATAGGTGAAGTAATCATTCTTGAAGAGGATACTGGTATAATTCAGGTCTATGAGGAAACTGAAGGCCTGAAGATTGGTGAAGAAATTGTATCCACCGGAAAGCCTTTGTCGGTCAAATTGGGACCGGGCATGATCGGAAATATATTTGACGGCATTCAGAGACCGCTTCTTAAAATAGACGAAGTAAACAAGGATTTCATACCTGAAGGCATTGGGATGATATCCTTGGATGAAGAGAAGTTGTGGGACGTTGAACTTACGGTGAAACAAGGAGATAAGCTAAAAGAAGGAGAAGCTTTTGGTTATGTGGATGAGTCTGGTCTTATTCGCCATAAACTGCTGGTCCCACCGGAAAAAAGCGGAATTGTACTTGAGATCAAAGATAGTGGAAAATATTCAATGGAGGATGTTCTGGTTGTTTTGGATCAGGATGGAGTCAGACAAGAATTAAAAATGTATCACGAGTGGCCTGTTAGAGTATCTAGGCCGGTAAAGGTAAGAAAAGAGATTCAAGAACTGCTAACCACTGGACAGAGAGTTCTGGATATGTTTTTCCCTTTGGCCAAAGGCGGTACTTGCGCTATTCCAGGAGGATTCGGAACGGGAAAGACAATGACTCAGCATCAACTTGCCAAATGGTCTGATGCGGATATCATTATTTACATCGGTTGCGGTGAAAGGGGAAATGAGATGACGGAAGTTTTGGAAGATTTTCCAAAACTGATAGATCCAAAATCCAATAGGCCGTTGATGGAAAGAACTGTCTTGATTGCTAATACTTCAAATATGCCCGTAGCAGCAAGGGAAGCGAGCATATATACCGGAATAACCATGGCCGAGTATTACAGAGATATGGGATATGACGTCGCTATAATGGCAGATTCAACATCAAGGTGGGCTGAGGCTTTGAGAGAGATATCGGGTCGTCTGGAGGAGATGCCGGCGGAAGAGGGTTACCCTGCTTATTTATCTTCCAGGATCGCTGAATTTTATGAAAGAGCCGGGTACGTTGAGACACTAGGCAAAAGCGAAGGATCTGTCACTATCATAGGTGCAGTTTCTCCCGCAGGAGGAGATTTTTCAGAACCGGTAACAGAAAATACAAAGAGGTATGTCAATGTATTCTTGGGACTGGACAAGGAGTTGGCTTATGCTAGACATTACCCGGCCATAAACTGGTTGGATAGTTACAGTGGCTATATAAAAGTATTGGAGAGCTGGTACGAAGAAAATCTTTCAGACGGTGCAATTCCTTTAAGGAATAAAATGCTGGAGTTGCTTTTCAGAGAAAATAAACTTCAGGAGATCGTTATGCTGGTTGGGGAAGACGTACTTCCTGATGATCAAAGGATAATACTTGAAATATCCAAGATAATCAAGGCTGGATTTTTGCAACAGAACGCATTCAACAAAGAGGATACATTTGTACCTATAAAAAAACAATACAGGATGCTGCAAATAATTGACTACTTGTATGAAAGATGCAAAGAATCCGTCGCTTTGAATATACCCATATCAATGGTGAAAAATCAAGATTTGTTTGATGAACTGATCAAGATGAAATACACGGTCCCCAATTCGGATCTAAGTAAAATAGATGAAATACAAACAATGATAGACGACTACTACAATGAACTTAATGGAAAATACACTAATTAGGGGATGAAATTATGATAAAAGAGTATTTGAAAATCGATAAAGTCGTAGGTCCCCTTGTTGAAGTTTCAAATGTGGAAGATGTAGCTTACGGCGAAGTTGTTGACATAAAAAGTCGGAACGGTGAAATTAAAAAAGGAAAAGTTATTCGACTTGACGAAGACAAAGCCACAATTCAAGTATTTGAAAATACTTCAGGATTGTCTACTGACAACTCTTCAATAAAATTTAGGGATGAGGCATTTGAACTTCCATTATCCAAAGAGATCCTGGGAAGGGTTTTTGACGGTTTGGGAAGACCGGCGGATCTTGGAGGCGAAATATTCAGCAGGCGGAAGTACAATATTAATGGTCGAGCCATCAATCCCGTTGCCAGGGAATATCCCAGAGATTTCATACAGACTGGGATTTCAAGCATCGACGCACTGATGACTTTGATAAGAGGACAGAAGTTACCTATTTTTTCTGGAAATGGGATGCCGCACAATGAATTGGCGGCACAGATAGTAAGACAGGCGAAACTTGGCGAGGATTCAGATGAAGAGTTTGCTGTTATTTTTGCTGCCATTGGTGTAAAACACGATGATGCTGATTTCTTCAGAAAAAGCTTTATAGAAGCCAATGCGATGGATAGAGTCGTTATGTTTATTAACTATGCCGATGATCCCGTTGCCGAGCGAATCAACACCCCGAGATGTGCACTGACTGCCGCAGAATATCTGGCATTCGAGGAAGGAATGCAGATCTTGGTCGTCATGAGTGATATAACAAGTTATTGTGAAGCTCTCAGGGAGGTTTCTTCCGCTAGAGAAGAGGTGCCAAGCAGAAAAGGGTTCCCGGGCTATTTATACTCTGATTTGGCATCCTTATACGAGAGAGCGGGCATGTTGAAAGATAAACCGGGATCAATAACATTTCTGCCGATCCTTACTATGCCCAACGACGATATCACTCACCCGATACCCGACCTTACAGGTTTTATCACAGAGGGGCAAATAGTTTTGGGGAGAGATCTGTTTCAAAACAACGTATATCCACCTGTCGACATCCTGCCTTCTCTTTCGAGGTTGATGAAAGATGGGATCGGGGAGGGATATACCAGGGCGGATCATCCGGACTTGGCGAATCAATTGTTTGCATCGTACTCGAAGGTTCAGGAAGTCAGAGCTCTATCTCAAATAATAGGTGAAGATGATCTGACAGAAAATGACAAAAAGTACATGGAGTTTGGAAGGAAATTTGAAGATTTATTCATAGCTCAAGGTTTTGAAGAAAACAGGAATATAAATGAGACGTTGGATCTGGGTTGGGAAATACTTAAAGTATTGCCTGCCAATGAATTGACTAGATTAAGCCCGGAGCTTATCGAAAAATATTATAACAATTAAGGATTGAAGGTGATTCCGTGGCAAACAGAATAACACCAACGAAGGCAAATCTACTCAAAAGCAAGGGAACGATGGACTTTTCTAAAAAAGGTTTCGAACTTTTGGACAAGAAAAGAACCGTCCTTATTCAAGAGATGATGACTTTGATAGAGGCGGCAAAGAAAATAGAAATAGAAATTGAAAAAAAATTCAATGAAGCATATGAGGCCATCAAGCATGCCAGCATAACCATGGGAGTTACCAATCTTGAGGAAGTTATACTTGGTATGGAAAAAGAAAAAGATTACCAAATTAGATTCAAGAGCGTTATGGGTGTAGAGATTCCTGAAATAATGTATGAAAAATCCGAAAAATTAAAACCACAGTATGGTTTTTATCGAACCAATCCTTCTCTGGACGTTATGGTATTTGCCTTAAATGAAGTTAAATACCTTTCTTACGAGTTGGCCAGAGTTGAAACAGCGGCTCATAAATTATCCATTGAAATAAGAAAAACTCAAAAAAGGGCCAACGCCTTGGAAAAGATCCATATTCCGCGATTGGAAAAACAAATTAAATTTATTGAAGAAACTCTTGAAGAAAAAGAGAGGGAAGACTTTTTCAGATTAAAGATAATCAAGAAGAAGCGTTAAAGGAACCTTTTAATGTGATAGTTGTAAATTTTAAAGCTATGGATTATACTGTTCAGGTGGTGTTGTGCAACAAAGCGTATGGATACTGTCAATAGATAAAAATGCCATGGGTAAGTGATTTCATTAACCTTGGCATTTTTATTTATTTGTATGAAATCGGAGGTGAAACCATGATTTTAGAAACAGACAGGCTTGAATTGATAAGTTCAAATATCACTTTTGCAAAAATGACTGCAGAGTTTTATTCGAGAAACAAAGATTTTTTAAAAAATTGGGAACCGGAGCGTACAGAATCTTTCTATGAATCTGAGTATCAATTTTTTGATTTGGTCGATCAAATTAAAAATAGACGTAAAGATCTGGAATACAGGTTTTGGATATTTAAAGCAGGAAAAAGAGACAGGATCATTGGATCAGCTTCTTTAAGCGGTATAATCAGGGGAAATTTTCAATCTTGTTTTTTGGGATACAAAATCGATGGAAGAGAAACCAATCAAGGATATATGACTGAAGCATGTGAGAGATTGATTAGGTACGCTTTCGAGGATCTGAAATTGCACCGAATTGAAATAAATGTAATTCCTGATAATGATTCGTCCAACAGAGTGGTTGAAAAACTAATGTTCAGGAGGGAAGGATTCTCACCTAGATATTTGTTTATTAACGGCAAATGGAAGGATCACATACGTTACGCAATGACCAGGGAGGATTGGATCAATGATCAAAAGTAATTTTCACATTCATTCAGAGTTTTGTGACGGTAAAAATACCATCGAAGATATGGTTTTGGCTGCTATTGACCACGAATTGGAAAGTATTGGAATAACATCTCATGCGCCTATCGAAGGAGAATCTCACTGGACAATGAGTGTTGGGGATTTAGATAAATACTTTGAGGAAATCGATAGGCTTAAAAATAAATATTCTAGTAGTATAGAGATATATACATCTATGGAAATAGATTATTTTTTTGATAAGGGGTTAAATCCAAGCATGAAATACTACATGAATAGGCTGGATTATTACATAGGTTCGGTTCATGCGTTGGGGAGTGGTCGCAATGGTAAATATTGGTATTTAGATGAAGACCCTGAAAGTTTTGTTTCAGGAATAAATGAAACTTTCCATGGGGATGCAAGAAAGGCAGTAGAATATTACTACGATATTTTATCGAATATGGTTTTGGAGTGCAACCCGGATATCGTTGGTCATATGGATATTATTAAAAAAAATAATCCAGGGGGAAAGATATTTAATGAACGGGAATCCTGGTATAAAAGTGCAGTTGACAAGTTTTTGGATGTTGTAAAAACAAAGGATAGCATCATAGAGATAAATACCGGCGGAGTAAGAAGATTCGGACTGGAATGCTTTTATCCAAGCCATTGGATACTGGACATGATCAGGGATAAAAAAATCAAAGTAACTGTTAATGGAGACAGTCACGATGTCGGTGGAGTAAACTATTATTACGCTGAAACAGCTGAAATCTTAAAATCCAAGGGAATCAATGAGATATCTGTTTTCAAAGACGGGGAATGGAAAAATTCCAAATTCTGATATATCAGAATTTGGAATACTCATTCCTTGTTTTTCTATTTCTAAGAGCTTTTCTTTGTCTTATAATTCTATTTTTTCTTTCTACATATAATCTAAGCCCGATGTAAATAATAAATAAGAATAAGATAAAAATTAAAAATATTGTTTTTAATATGCCCAAAAAACTGAAGGGCTTCGAGATCGCAGTTGCAGCGAGCAAGTCGACCGCGCCTATTTCAGATCCGTTGAAAGTATAAACGATTTTGCCTACCGATTCACCTTTTTCAAGAGGAAGAGAAATTTCATCCGGCAAAAATATTTCGGATTCAATGGTTTCCGATTCGTTCTTAGGGATGGTATAACTGAATTCTTGAGACGAAATCAGATCTAAATTGTCTTTGCCTATTTGGATGGTTTTCAACAATTGATTGTTGTTGAGTAGTTCAATTCGTTTGAATCCGTTGAATCCAAATTCCAACATTGCGTTAGTATCGTTGTATGTCATGGTACCGATACAGTTCAGTACGACCGTAATCAATGTTAGATCGTCTTTTTTTGCTGCAGTTACCAATGCATTTCCCGCTTTTGTGGTATACCCGGTTTTGCTTGCTATTACGTTTTCGTTGTAAAAGTTATTTTGCGAACTTTGCAATAGTTTATTTTTGGTCCATAGGTATCTGGTATCCTGATACGCGGTCTCAGGAATGACATAGTTTCTTCGGGTCATGATTTCGGTTAGTGCCGGATATTTGATCACTTTTTGCAGGATAAGTGCCATATCTTTGGCTGTAGTGTAGTGATTATCATCATGAAGACCGTTTGGATTTGTGAAATTGGAATTGACTGCTCCCAACTCTTTGGCTCTTTTAGTCATCAATTTGCCAAACTCTTCTACGTTGCCACTGATGTGTTGGGCGATAACTACAGCGGCATCATTTGCAGATTCGATCATTAGAGCATTTAACAACTGTTCGCCTGTTAACTGCTCTCCTGGGATCAGATAGATTTGGCTGCTGCCTTGTTCTATCAAGTTTGGAACGTCTTCATTAACTGTTAAAATTTCATCCATGGCAACATTTTCCATGAACAACAAAGCGGTAAGGATTTTAGTTGTGCTGGCAGGATAAAATGTTTCATCGCAATTTTTTTCATATAGGATCTGTCCAGTAGTTCCATCCATTAAAATGCCGGTAGGAGCTTCAATGGACGGTTGGGCAAAAATCGGGGTGCTGCCGAATATCAACATATATAATAAAATATTCAATAGAATTTTTTTAATCATCGGATTCCTCCAAAAATAATCTCAATTAAGTATAAGTTATTATAGTTAAAAAATCAAAAAAAATAAAGGAAATTAATAAAAGATAAAGAATTATATTTTTGGAGGTGAAAATTTGATTTTTAATAAACTGGGCGACAAAAAAATAATTGTGATTATAGTTTTGGCAGGAATTTGCCTATTTGCAGCTATTTATTCCAGCCAGATGACAAAAGAGGACATATCTTTGGAAACATTGAATTCTGGGAACATCAAGGAGAAAGAATACGAGATTCAAAACCAGATCAAGAAAGAAACGGAATCGGAAACAGTCGAATTTGAAGAACCTAAAGACGCTGGAGTTGAAAATATTTATGTGCATGTTTCAGGTGAGGTCGAATCCCCGGGTATAGTGGAAATCAGTGAGGGGTCCAGATTATTTGAAGCCATTGAGATGGTTGGCGGTTTAACGGAGGATGGAGACATGGATTCGATAAATCTGGCATCGATAGTAGTAGACCAGCAAAAGATTGTAGTTGGAAACATAAACGATAAATCTCGAGTGCTAACAACGAACGGTGACTCAAGTCAAGGAGATGGATCGCTGATAAATATAAATACTGCATCCAAAAGTGAATTGACAAAACTTCCCGGTATCGGTGATGTGATAGCTGAAAATATCATCGATTATCGTGAGTCGAATAATTTTTTCAACTCAAAAGAAGAAATTAAAAATGTGAAAAGAATCGGTGATTCCATTTTCGATGAATTAAAAGAAATGATAACTGTAAACTAAAAATAGGCTGGATATATTTTTTCAAACCAAGCAAACGAAAGCCGTTGATCAAAGGATGATTGAATGAGGCGTATGTTTGTTTTTTTGTTTATTGAAGGTTTGTTGATGTTCTTGTTAGTTAGTTGTGAAAAGCTGTATTTCATTTTATTATGGGCGATAGTATTCGGACTACAACTGGCTTTGTCAAAAAATAAGGAAGAAATAAAGCTGATCTTGGTTGCTGCGCTGGTATTTTCTTTATCCATATCAATTAGAACTGCAAAAATCGATGCTCAAGCCGCTGATTATCGGGATTACTCCGAATCTGAGATTTTTTGCACGGTTATTAGCTTTCCAAAAATAAATAACGAAGAGATCGTAGTTGATTTGAAAAACATCAATGACAAAACCACATTACGCTGTTATCTAGATCGTGAAGTGATTGAAAAAATACCGGGTTTTGGGGATAAGATTCTTGTGTCCGGCAATGTAAAAAAACCGCCCGAAAAAAGGAATCCGGGAGGTTTCGATTACAGGCTATACCTAAAAGCTTACAACATCGATTATCTTATTTATGCAGAGGCTGCATCTGTACTGGAAGAACAGAGTAATTTTGCCATCAAAAGCATTTCTGATTTGAGGGAACGTATAATAAGAGTATTGGATTCCAATCTGGAAGAGAATGAACGGGATTTTGCAAAAGGAATACTGTTTGGTGAAAAAAATTTGAGTGATGAATATGAAGACATGTTTGTAAAAGCAGGCATTTCACATATCCTGGCTGTTTCCGGCTTGCATGTGGGAATAATTTACAGTTTTTTTTACACGGTGTTTACTTGTTTAAAAGTCTCAGTTAAGGTGCAATTTGCTGTTTTATCCATATTTTTGATTTTCTATTCCTGCATGTGCGGTTTAAGTGTTTCGGTAGTAAGGGCTTCTTTGATGGTTCTTATAAATATGTATTCAAGAATTACAAAGTACCACTACGATCCCATAAATGCAATTTTTCTTGTAGGTTGCATAAATCTGTGCATAAATCCATATAAGGCAACTATGGTCTCTTTTTTGTTGTCCTATGGAGCTGTATTTTCAATTTCAGTTTTTTATCCTTTAATTGCTGGTAAATTCAAAATTAAAAACTTTATCATAAAAAATGTTTTTCTCGGATTGATCCTAACGATAACAATCCAGATTTTTACATATCCGATATTGGCATGCAATTTTAACGGAATTTCCCCATTATCGATTATATTGAATATTTTAGCAGTACCTTTGGCAGGAGTTTTGCTGATAGCTTTGATTATTGGTGTTTTCCTGGCAGCTTTAGCTCCTTTTTCGGCGGATATGGTTTTTGGGTGTCTCAGTATGATTATTGACTTGATTTTTATCCTTACGAAGTATTTCTATGATCTGCCTTTTTCATACATCAGAGTATTTTCACTGGAGCCTTTGATCATCTTGATGTACTATATGTTCTTGTTCTATGTTTTTGGATATTTTCAATTTGAGAACAAGTATAAAAATCTCATGCCGATTTTGTTTGCTGCAATGTTCATGTGTGTGTTAATTGGGAATCATTTCAACGATAAAAGCTTAAAAGTAACATTTTTTGATGTGGGACAAGGTGATTCTGTGTTGATTGAAATGCCTGGAAATATTGATGTCCTTATAGATGGTGGAGGTAATTTAAATAAAAATGTTGGAGAAGATGTTGTATTGAAGGCGCTCTTGCATAAAGGCATAAGTGATTTGGATCTTGTGATTCTCACTCATACACACTTTGACCATTCGAAAGGTATACAGGAATTGATTGGAAATCATAAAATCAAAAGACTCGTTTTGAATAATTTGGAAGATGAAAAAGATTTTTCCTTTCTGGAAGAAGCGACAAAAATGAAAATTGATTTAATAAAGTCGGAAGAAGGTGACATATTCAGATTTGGAAAACAAATTTCACTGGAAGTAATATATCCACTTATAGGAGATGAATATGTGGATTCCAACAACAGTTCTCTGGTAACCAGACTTGTTTATGATCAAATATCATTTATATTTACTGGTGACATCGAAGAATATGGAGAAAGAAAAATAATTGAAAGAAACAATGAAATTCAGAGTACTATTTTAAAGGTTGCGCATCATGGAAGTGACAGTTCAACTTCAGAAGCATTTTTGGATAGTATCGATCCCAAGATGGCTGTTATTAGCGTCGGAGAGAACAACAGGTACGCTCACCCTGCAGATAAAACACTTGAATTAATGAGCAATAAAGGTATAAAATACTATCGTACTGATTTGAACGGGGCTGTGATGATTGAAACAGACGGTAAAAAGATTTGGACGGAAATTACATGCGAGGAGTAAATAATGAATTATAAAGAACTGATGGCAGAAATTAAAAATAACGAATTTCATAGCATTTACCTATTGTATGGCGAGGAGTATCACATATCTGCTTTAATGGCTTCAAATTTAAAATCCGCAATTATAGATCCAGCATTTGAACAGATCAATTTTATTAAAATTGATGAGAAAGTTCAAACAGCAGATGAAATTGTCGGATTTTGCGAGACCTTGCCATTTATGAGCGATAGGAGAATGGTACTTGTATCTGACAGCCCTTTGTTTTTTGGAGGCGGCAGTGACAAGGAATTGGATAATTTGATCGAATACATAAAGTCACCCAATAAAAGCACATCTTTGGTATTTTTGAATAGAACTGTCGATTCAAAAAGAAAACTATTCAAGGCACTGCAAAAAAATGCCGCTTTGATAGAGTCAAATAAATTGAACAGATCTGATTTACAAAAATGGATATCAAAACGTATAAGACTTTCTCGAAAAAAAATCGATGTTCGTGACTTGGACCATCTAATTCAAAGCACTGACTATTTAAACAAAGACAGTAAACTGAAGTTGGAAGACATCGACAATGAAACTGAGAAACTTATTGCTTTCGTTGGTGACAGAGAAATAATAACTCGAGAAGACATAGAAAAAGTCATTTCAAAAAGTGTAGAACATAATATATTCAGAATGCTCGATCATATTGGGACAGGAAATCTAAAAGATGGATTGGAGATGCTGGATTATCTTTTGGATAGCGGAGAGCCGCCAATTAGAATACTTCAAATGGTAGTAAGACAGCTTAGGATGATCTACAATGCAAAAATTCTCAAGAATAAAGGATACTCGCCAGACCACATTGCATCTGAAATGAAGGTAAGGACTTTTATGATAAATAACGCTCTCAAGCAAGGAAGAAGCTTCAATCATGACAAGTTGAATCGTGCATATGGGAAATGTGCTCAGATAGACGAATTGCTCAAAAGCAGCAAGAACGATCCTAAAATTATGCTTGAATTACTGCTGTATGATTTGAGATAAAAAAAAGGCTACCTTAGGGTAGTCTTTATTTTAGACACTATGTGGGAAATACAGAACGGGGTTACATCGCATTTAGTTTTCTAGCCAAACTGCTTTTTTTTCTGGCAGCGGAGTTTTTGTGCAGTACACCTTTTGCAACGCCTTTATCCAAACTTTTTACTGCAGTTTTGTAAGCTGTTAGAGCGGCCTCAGAATCTTTAGACTCAAGAGCTGATTCGAATTTTTTGATATTAGTTTTTATGCCGGTCTTAACACTTTTATTTCTGGCTGTTCTTAGCTCTGCGATTTGAGCTCTTTTCATAGCTGATTTTATATTTGCCATGTTTTCACCACCCCTCATTCTTTATAACATTAGATATTTTATCACTTGAGAACCTATAATTCAAGACTTATTTTAAAATAATTAGATTGAACAAATTTAATGGTCAAACATCCAAATTGTGTGATTTGTAACATCCAAGAAATTTATACGTGGGACTGACAGACTCGAGTTCTTTTAAGACCTCCTTAACTATCGGGTCTTTGATACTGCCCTGGATATCAACAAAGTATGAATAGACCCAGGGGGTATTTTTGGCCGGTCGGCTTATAAGCTTCAATAAATTTATGTTATTTTTTGCGAAAAGTCCCAAAGCTGAATATAGTGCTCCCGGCTTGTGAGGGGTTGTAAAGTACAAACTGATTTTATCCGCATCATCATCATAGGAAAAATTCTTGGATATAATGATGAATTTGGTAATATTGTTGAAATAATTGTTTATGTCTGTGGCCAATATTTCCAAGTCGTACAGATCGGCAGCCAATTTGCTGCCTATGGATCCTGTAGTATGATCTGATTTTTCCTTTATCAATTTAGCACTGACGGCGGTATTTGTTGTTGGAATGGGATCTATGTTTCTGGCTCTTATAAATTTGCTGCATTGATCCAAAGCCTGCTGATGCGAATAAACTATTTTGATTTTATCTAGAGAAGTCCCTTTGACCCCCATCAAATTATGTTTTACTTCGATGCATCTTTCTCCCACGATGTAAATATCTTTGCTGGAGATTAAATCAAATACTTCATAGACTCCACCGGTCGTGGAATTTTCAAATGGAAGGATCCCGTATTCAGCTTCTCCCGAAACAACAGCATCAAAAACATCGGAAAACAGCATTTTATTCATGCAAGTTACGTCATTGCCGAAGTATTCTCTCATAGCCTGATAACTGTAGGAACCGGGAACACCTTGATAAGCAGCTTTGTATTTAGTCATAATTACCGTCCTTTTAAATTTTATCTAAATTATATTAAATTGGAAGTCAAGAATCAAGAATTAATATAGGAAATGGTAATATTTAACTTCCTAAAACGAAGATAATGGTTTATAATTAAATCAAACAACTCCTGAAATGCTCGAGTAGTTCTGATATTTTGAACCTACAACATTTTTAAGGGAGTTCGAAGTTTCCAATAGGATGTCATGCCCTTTAGGGGGGAAGACAGAGCATTGGAACAGGACACCCACCTAGATTTTTCTAGGCGTCAAAATTCAGACGACGACATTTCGGGAATAAGCACCTGCAGGTGCTTATTTTTTTATGTTTGCGCGCCATGGGCGCGCTCTAACGGGTGCAAGTCCCGAGCACACCTAGGTAACGAGGAAGTGCATAGCTAAACAGCAAGGGTGTTTATCGTGAGGTGAAATCTGAAGGAAGCTGT
>NZ_JADNRK010000070.1 GCF_015594845.1 Alkalibacter mobilis
GTAAGCGGTCAATAATCGCATGGATTTTAAAATTTACTTTAACATGAGACAATAGGTTACATCAAAGTACTTTTATAGTCAGTAAAGCAACTCTGTTGACTTTAAAAGTTGTGAAAGGATGATACCTATTACTATGAGAAATGCTCAACACGAAATACAAAAATCGAGATGGCGTGAGCTTATCCGTGAATGCAAACAAAGTGGCAAATCTGTTCGCTCCTGGTGTCTTGAAAATGATGTGAAGCAAAGTAATTACTATTATTGGTTAAAGATCGTTCGAGAAGAATCACTAATCCAGGCAGGAACTTTGGCAGTTAGCAAGTCCAATCGATTTGTAGAGTTGCTGCCCAAAGAAAAAGAAACTAATGCTATCAATAATTCACTGTGCGCAAAATTGATTTTGGACTCTGGTTGTCAAATGGATATTTATAATGGAGCGGATGAACAGACTCTAGCCCTGATGCTGCGATTGATGAAAAGCCGATGTTGATCCGATTTCCAGATGAGATTCGAATCTATGTCGCTTGTGGCTATACCGACATGAGAAAACAGATTGACGGACTTGCTGCCCTAGTCCAGGCAAATTTTCAACTAGATCCATTTTCAAAGTCGCTGTTTTTATTTTGTGGCCGTAAAAGAGATAGAATGAAAGTGCTGTTTTGGGAAGGTGATGGTTTTCTTCTCCTGTACAAGCGGTTGGAAAACGGCACATACCAGTGGCCAAAAACCCAAGAAGATGTGCGAGAGATCACCCCGCAACAGTATCGTTGGCTTATGGAAGGGCTTGCCATCGACCAGAAAAAAATGATTAAAACAGTAGAAAACAAGCGACTCCTATAACCCGTGAAAGCTAGAATTATCAAGGCTTTCACGGGTTAATTTTGTAGAAAAATCCCTACAAACATGGTATAATATTTGTAGCTGTTAATCGTAAATGAAGGGAGCCTGGTCATGACTACAACAACAAATGAATC
>NZ_JADNRK010000071.1 GCF_015594845.1 Alkalibacter mobilis
CTCCGAATATTCCTTCTCTGTATGCGCTGATGTACTCCATGCAGTACTCGTCTTCTCCAAGCATGCACTCTGTCGCATAGATCATTCCCATAAGGTTCTTGTCAGTCGGATCCAAAATTGCGCTGTCAAGTCCCGCTTTCATTGCCAGTACCGTAAAGGCCTGGTTTACGATCTTTCTTGCAGGAAGATTGAAAGAAATGTTGCTTACTGCTCCCGTTACGTGGATGGTTGGGTACATTCTTTTGATTTCAGAAATTACAGTCTCTACCATTGTGATTCCATCTTCTGATGTACAAAGCATTTCGATCAATGGGTCGATGTGGAATCTTGAAGGGTCGATATTGTACTCTTTGGCTTTTGCCATCAACTTCTCAAATACTTCCAATCTCTTTTCAGCAGTTTGGGGAATTCCTGTATCGTCGTTTAGAAGAGCTGCGATCTCCCATTTTGTGTCAGCTATAACTGGAAATACGTTGTCTATTTTCTTGCCTTCCAAAGATACTGAGTTGAATAGACCTGGCTTGTTGCAAAACTTCATTGATTCCAGACAAGTCATTTCGTTGGGGCTGTCTACTGCGATAGGTGTGTCTGTAACTTCCTGTAC
>NZ_JADNRK010000072.1 GCF_015594845.1 Alkalibacter mobilis
CTGACTCGTCTAAAATTATCTCTTTTTTTCGTTCCGTTTCCGAAACGATAGATGTTTAGATGATCGTTCTTTGTTTCTTTACTTATATGTTCTTATGCAGTTTTCAAATATCACTGAGAAATAGCAAAATTCATGTCGTTTGGCTGTAGAGAGCTTGCTCTCTTAAAGCCGAAGGATAGGAATTTTATTTGGCGAAGCCAATGACCGATACTTTCGTTAGAAAGTTGAGGTTCAAGGCTATTTCGTTCATACATGGATCCTTCGTATAAAACTCAGGATGACGATTTTTACATCGCTGCATGTCGAAAGCCAATGACCGATACTTTCGTTAGAAAGTTGAGGTTCAAGGCTATTTCGTTCATACACATCCTTGGATCAATCGAGTACAATAGTGCATTTTCGATTATCGAGATTCTTCGCTTTCACTCAGAATGACGATTTTGTTCAAGGATGACGATTTTTACATCGTTGCATAGCAGAAGCCAATTAAGACCATTTCTCTTTTTTGTTTCTACAACTTTGCTTATGGTGGGCTTGGGAGGACTCGAACCTCCGACCTCACGCTTATCAGGCGTGCGCTCTAACCACCTGAGCTACAAGCC
>NZ_JADNRK010000007.1 GCF_015594845.1 Alkalibacter mobilis
TTTGCAAGGAGCGTAAGCTCAAACCTTCGCTAACAACCTATATGGTTATTGTAGCATTAGGATATTCTTTAACAAAAATAAATAAGAATATAGCTGTGATTATTAGCTATACTCTTATAATACGAGGGGTGTCGTTATGAAAATTAAAGTTACATTCGCTGATCAAGAAAGCATTGAAATGATTCACGAAAAATCTGTGTATATTTTAGAAAATATCGGTGTCATTATGCAGAGTAAGGAAGCATGTGAAATTTTCAAACGAAACGGTGCTAAAGTTGATGGAGAGAAAGTATTTGTTTCCAGAAAAATGCTTGATGACGCTTTAAAATCTTGTAAAAGTAAATTTGATTGGTATGGCCGTGGCAACTCTGTTACAGTCGGCGGTGGTGAAAGTCTGGTTTTCCCTTCATATGGTCCGAATTATGTGATTGAAAATGATGTTATGAGAAAACCAGATATAAATGACTATAAGAATTTTCATCGACTTCATGAATCGAGTGACGTGATCGATGGCGGAACACCATACATATTGGAACCCTGGGAAGTTCCTTCTGATATACGAGGCAACTATCGAATGGCTACTACTTTGAAGTATCATACCAAGCCGGTAATGGGCATGACAGCAGGTGCAGAATCTTCAAGAGACGCGATCAAAATGGCCAAGGAGTTTTACGGTGTCGACGACAGAGTTGTTTTGCTCGGACTTGTCAATGCCATAGATCCACTAAGGTATGCGACTGACATGATCGAATCTCTGATGGAGTACGCAAAAGAAAATCAAGGAATATTGTTGACTGCAGGTGGAATTCTTGGTTTGTCTACACCTTCTAGCTTGTTGGGTTCATTTGCTATAAATAATGCTGCAACATTGGCAGGCATAGTTTTGATTCAGCTAATAAATCCAGGGAATCCTATAATATATGGTTGTCAAGGAAGTAGTTCGAATTTAACTCAGATCACTAAGGCGTATGGAAATTTGGCGACCGCCAAGTCGATTTATTTAACAAAAGCGATCGCAGACTTTTATGGTCTTCCAAGTCGTTCTGGAGGTAGTGTAAATGATGCTAAGCAGGTAGATTATCAGGCAGGTGCAGAAACTTACTCAAATTTATTTGCATCGCTTGTCTCAGGTAGTGACTTCTTTATCATGGGTGCGGGTATTTTGGACACGATCAATGCTGTGGGCACAGAAAAGTTTATTTTGGATGAGTATTTGATAAAGGGCATAAAAAATCAAATAAGTGATTTAACAGTTGATGAGGATAGCTTCTTGATGAAAGATATTGAAAAAGTTGGAGCAGGTGGGAACTTTATTAATCGAAGAACATCAAAATATTACCGAAAAGACATTTACCTCAATCCTACTTTCAATAATAGCAACACCAATAACTGGATTGAAAGTGGATCACCTACAGTAGAGGAAAATGCACATAAGATCTATCTTGAAAGATTAGAGAATTGCATTGATCCTATTAACTCTCCAGAGCAAGAAAAATTGTTGGATAAGTTTATTCCGGCAGAATTCAAATAAAATAATAAAATATTGAGAGGATGAAATCAATGAATTTTGAAATGCTGACACAGGCAGTAGGAGAACTGGAAGATGAAAAGGCGTTGGAGCTTTTAAAAGAATTTGTTGCTACAAACCCAAGCGAAGAAGAAGCTAATAAAGCGGTCGCGGCGTGTCAAAAGGGAATGGCTCTTGTTGGTGATTTGTTTGAATCAGGAGAATACTTCGTAGGAGATCTGATCTTTGCAGGAGAACTTTTGACTGAAGCCATAGATATCCTAAAGCCGGTACTTGGTTCAGGAGAAGCAAAAAAAGTAGGCAGCATGGTTATCGCTACAGTACATGGAGATCTTCACGACATAGGAAAGAACATTTTCAAGAGTATGGCTGAAGCTGCAGGATTTGAAGTATACGATCTAGGTATTGATACTCCTGCCCAGGCTTTCATAGACAAGGTCAAAGAAACAAATGCACAAATCGTCGGAATGAGCGGAGTTCTTACTCTAGCTTTAGAATCCATGAAGGATACAGTAGAAGAAATCAAGGAAGCAGGACTTAGAGATGACGTCAAGATAATTATCGGCGGAAACCCTGTAACTAAAGAAGCTTGTGACCACATAGGTGCAGACGCATTTACTACAAACGCAGCTGAAGGGGTAAAAATCATCCAAGGCTGGTCTGCATAATAGTTTTATGAATAGAAGTTTGGAGGTATTACATTGATCATAATAGGAGAAAAAATCAACGGAGCAATTCCAGCGGTCAAGAAGGCCATTCAGGAAAAGGACGCTGATTTCATAAGAGACAGAGCAATAAAACAAGCGGAAGCGGGAGCGGACTTCATAGACGTATGCGCTTCAACTGCACCTGATGTGGAAGTTGAGACCCTTAAATGGCTTATAGACATAGTACAAGATGCAGTGGACACTCCCATCTGCATCGACAGTCCGGATCCGTTTTTCTTGAAAGAAGTACTTCCTTTCATCAAGAAACCGGGACTAATAAATTCTGTCAACTTGGAGAAGATCGAAGGATCAGACCAGGACAAGTGCGACGTGCTCTTCCCCTTGGTTGAGGGAACAGAGTGGGAGGTAATAGCCCTTACTTGCGACAGCGAGAACGGAACTCCAAGAGACGTTGAGACCAGAGTGGAGATTTCAAAGAAGATCATTGAGAAAGCCGCAACATTTGGTATCACCCCAGACAAGATACACATAGATCCATTGGTAATGGCGCTTTCAACAGACAACAATTCCTTGCTGAACTTTGTAGAGTCCATGAAGCAGGTAAAGGCCATTTATCCCACAGTAAAATTCACCTCAGGACTAAGCAACATATCTTTCGGGATGCCAAAGAGAAAAATCATCAATCAGAATTTCATGACCCTGGCAATTTATGAAGGCATGGATTCTGCCATAATGGATCCTCTAAACAAGGAGATAATGGGTTCCATATTTGCAACTGAAGCATTGCTTGGAAGAGACAAGCACACAAGAAAGTACAATGCGGCTGTTAGAAAAGAAAGAATTTAAAACCTTTCATATTGTAGTGCGAAGTTAAACATGGTGAAATCCAGTGCATTGAATCTAGAAATTATATAAAATGATCCAGGCTGGTATGCTTTTAAGCATACCAGCCTGATAATTAGAATCATTGATTGATTAGACGAACATTCTGAATGGGAATTTCAGCAAGAATTTTTTCAGCTTTTTCTATTTCAGCCATAAGGATCGCTTTATCTAATCCTAAATTTGTCCAACGGGTACAATCCGTCAAATCTCTGATTTCTTTATCTGATAGATCGATGTCGCCTTTATTCTTTGCAGCATACAGGCCACGCCAGACATAATCGCTCATTAAAACAGCTGTCCTTACCATTTTGTTATCTACATCCAGATTTAATTCTTTAGCGATAGAATATGTTTCCACAAAAAATGGACGGTAAATGTTTTCTTCATCCCACGTAGCGATATAGCATTCGAGATCTATGGGATCTTGCTTTATTTCTCGGAATATAAATCGAATCAATAATAGGTTAAAAAGAAAGTAATTGCTTTTATAAGGATAAAATGTTGATATTGCTCGAAGACTCCTCCGGATATGTTCGTTTACAAGATAATGACCGATACCGTATTTTCCATTTTCAAAGTAATAATAAATCAAGGAATGATTGATATCTGCCTCTTTGCAAATTTGGCGTACTGAGGTTTTCGTAAATCCTTGAGTAGCAAAAAGTTTTTTTGCTACGGTGAGAATTTTATCTCTAGTTTCTTTGCTTTTTTTATATGCCATAGTGTACCTCCATAGATAATATCAATTATAACATAATTAAGACATTGGAAACATATTATACAGTATAAAATATTTAAATTAAATTCGATTTAAAGAAAGTGGTGTTCAAAATGTATAAAAACATCGAAAAATATATTATGAGTGAAAAGTGGGAAAATTTATCAGAAGATGTACAAAAACAAGCGATAAAATGTATGATCGATCTCATAGGAGCAGTATCAGTAGGATACAAAACTTCTTCATCCTTAATAATGACAAATAGTGCTAAAAGATTATTTTCAGGTGATGAAGCTACTTTGCTTGTGACAGGAGAAAAAACCAGCATTACCGGGGCGGCCTTGGCCAATGGCATGGTGGCAAATGCATTGGATATAGATGATGGGTACAGCATGGTAAAAGGTCATCCTGGATGCGGAATATTTGCAGGCATTCTTGCGGCAGGCGAATACAAAAAGTTGGGATATAAAGAATTTTTAACAGCACTGGTGATAGGTTACGAAACGTCAATACGACATGGGATAGCAGTCCAAGACCATTACGGTTATTATCATGGTTCAGGATCGTGGGCAGCTTTTGGCACAGCTGCCGGAATGGGCAGGATATTGGGCATGTCAGAAGATGAAATCAGAGAAGCACTTGGGATAGCTGATTTCAATGCACCTTTAACGCCCGTAATGAGGTCCGTCCAAACCCCTGCAATGGGTAAAGATGGAGTTTATGGGGGCAGTATGATTGGTGCAGCGGCAATTATAATGGCACAAGAGGGAACAACAGCAAGAAGATATATTCTACATGAAAAAAAATATGCTGAGTTAGTTGATAGTTTAGGAGAAGAATACCAGTTTTTAGATTTATATTTCAAATTTTTCACATGTTGTCGATGGGCTCACGCACCCATAGTCGGAAGTATTGAACTGATGGAAAAGAATCATATCGATTATAAAAATATCAAAGAAGTAAACATTTTAACCTTCAAAGCTGCAGAAGCCTTGTACAAGGGCAAACCTGTTGATACTGAAGAAGCGCAGTACAATGTTTCTTATCCAATTGCAGCTGCAATAGTTCATGGAGAAGTGGGACCGGAACAAGTTTTAGATGACAAGATACATGATCTTGATGTTTTGGAATTAATGGACAAGATGAATTTTGTTGTAAAAGATGAGTTTGAAGAGGCATTTCCAGCAAAGCGTTTGTGCGAGGTGGAAATAATTTTAAAAGATGATTCAAAATATAATTCTGGATTGTGTCAACCCATCGGTGAACCGAGTGACAACATCACGATTGAGGATATTATTTCAAAATTTAAAAAACTGACCAAATCTGTTTACTCTCCAAGAAATCAAGACGCAATTCTGGAAGTCTTGAAGAATCCACATACAGATATAAAAATAGATGAAATTGTGCAGTTGATCATAAATTTGAGAAATGCAGTGTAAAAATTGTTAATCGCTCGAAAATATTGAAAATAGATGAGAAAAGCAATTTAAAAACGAATAAGAAAATTTAGAGGCCTATTTCTGGATATTATCAGAATATAGGTTTTATTTTATCAAACAAATGAAATAGAATAAATGTCATTAATTTTGTTTACGCCCCAAGTCATATTGTTATAAAATCTGAATATTGATATACTGTACTAGCAAGAAAAAAACAGTTACAAACCCATGTGTTTTAAGTTATAATAAATATTCGTATTTTAAAATGATGTTGAGTTTTGTTAGATCGAGAGGAGAAATAGTTTTGGGAATTTTTAGTAAATCGTATATAGGCATAGATCTAGGAACAGCTAATACGCTGGTTGCAGTTAAAGGAAAAGGAATAATAATCAGAGAGCCTTCAGTAGTTGCTATTGACAAGAACAAGAAAGAGGTCATTGCAGTAGGGATAGAAGCCAAGCGAATGATAGGAAAAACACCTGGGAATATAGTTGCAGTCAGGCCTTTGAAGGAAGGCGTCATAGCAGATTTTAATATAACACAAAAAATGTTGAAGTATTTTATGGGAAAGGCCATGAAGGGTTTTAATTTGTCAAAGCCCAGAGTTTTGATTGGCATACCTTCCGACATAACTGAAGTTGAAAGAAAAGCTGTGATCGAGGCAGCCCAAATGTCTGGAGCAAAAGAAGTGGGACTCATAGAGGAAGCTTTGGCTACCGCCATAGGAGCAGGACTTCCGGTAAATGAACCCACCGGTAGCATGGTTGTGGATATAGGTGGTGGAACGACAGACATAGCCGTCATAAGTCTGGGAGGAATGGTAGTGTCAAATTCCGTCAGGATAGGCGGAGATGACTTTGATGAAGCGATCATACAATACATTAAGAACAAGCACAATCTCATGATTGGAGATAGAACCGCTGAAATGATAAAAATCAGCATAGCTTCTGCAAGCGGTATAAATGAGGACAATACCATGGAAATAAAGGGGAGAGATTTGGTTTCAGGGCTTCCAAAGACGGTAGTTTTAGATGAAAGGCAAGTTTATGAGGCTATCAGACCTACCATTTTCAGCATCATAGATAAAGTAAAGAGCGTCTTGGAAAAGACACCACCGGAACTTTTGTCTGACATATTGAACGGTGGAATTGCCTTGACTGGCGGTGGAGCATTTTTATCCGGATTGGATGAGTTGATTTCTCAAGAAACCGGAGTGGAGTGTTATGTTGCCAATGACCCTTTGGATTGTGTGGCAAAAGGAACGGAAATGGTTTTGGAGCAAGGATACATGAATATTATTTTTTCTCAAGCCTGATTCATTAGGAGGGTTTGCAATTGAAATTTTTTGAAAAAAACAAGTTCTTCATAATTGCCGCCCTGGTATTGGGAATGCTGATAACAGGAATGGGCATAACCGCCAATGGACGCGAAGACACTACTTTGCCTGAAGGTTTGGCAAGTGCCGGTTTCGGAACAGTAAGCGGTTTATTTTACAATGGGTCAAGTTACGTTAGAGAGTTCTATTCCTTTGTGACTGATCTGAGTGAATTAAGAGATGAAAATGAAAATCTTAAAGAACTCAACAGTGATTATAAAAACAGGCTGACCGATTATGAACGAATGAAAAATGAAAACCTGGAGTTGAAAAGCTTGCTGGAGTTTAAGGAAGAAAATTTTCAATACGAATATATCACAGCTTCAGTAGTTTCAATAGATCCGGATTATGGTTTTAATGTTTTTGTACTAAACAGAGGAAGTAATGACGGAGTTCAAAATAATATGAGTGTTGTCATTAAAGAAGGCCTGGTAGGCAGGATAGTAGAAACATCCATGTTCACATCAAAGGTGATTGCCGTCACCGATCGCAACAGCATGTTCAACGGCATTTGTGTCAGGACAGGCGAATATATAAGGCTGACTGGAGACGAAGATTACACGATCAAAGGATTTATGGATATGGATGCCGACATAATTCCGGGAGACATATTTATAACATCGGGACTAACAGGGAGTTTTAAAAAAGACCTGGTTATTGGAGAGGCATTGGAAGTTGAAACTCCCCAGGGAAAATTGGAAAAACACATCAAAATCCTTCCGGCAGTTGACATGGAAATGATTAAAAATGTGCTCATTATAAAATAGCGGGTGATGGCTTGAGAACAATAGGAATAACTTTGGTTTTAATAATGGAATTGGTTTTACAGGCCACTTTTTTTCAATTTTTCAACATCAATGGACACTCCCCCGACTTTGTTTTGGTTACCCTGATAGTCATAGGGATATATTTTGAAAAAGAGGAATCATGGAAATACGGGTTGATCATAGGGATACTTAAGGATGTGTTTTTTGGCATAGTTTTTGGTGTCTATTCCTTGCTTTACTTTGTTGTAGTGATAATAATAAGCTGGATAGGCAAAAGCATGTTCAAGGAAAGTCTGGTCGCACCCTTGATACTGTTTCCTGTAGGGATACTGGTATCCAACTTATTGCTGTTTTTGATAAACTATCTATTGGGTAAAGGAATCGCATTTAGCGAATTTGTGGCTGCAAGAGGACCTGTTTACTTGGCGGTCAACTTGGTTGGAACTTTAATTGTATATACTTTGTTTAACATGCTGAGAAAACGGGGATATCTGCTGGATAAAACAAGAATTTGACTTGGGTCAAGGTGATTGAATGATCGTAAATGAAAAAAAAATAAGATTTCCATTTATTTATGGCGTACTGCTGCTTGTAATGACCCTTTTTTTGTTCAGACTGGCACAACTGCAAATTGTTGAGGGAGATTATTACAGTAAGGTAGCGGACAATAAAATGCTTCAAAAAATCAGTGAATCTGCACCAAGAGGAAACATCCTTACTGATGACGGTTACGTGGTGGCAAAAAACAGAATAGGTTATTCCGTGAACCTTACATATGCAAGCATGGATGAAGAAGTCAGGAACAACGTGTTTCTAACTTTATTTGACATTCTGGAAAGCAATGAAGAAAAATTTGCGGATGAATTTCCCATTGTAATTGAAGAAGGAAGGTTTGTTTTTACATACGAAATAGACGAAAAAAACTGGAAAATTGAAAATGATATACCGGTAGATGCAAATGCTCATGAAACATTGCAGGTTTTGAGAGAACGATATAACGTAAAAGCAGAGGTCAATGACACGGTTGCTCTGGAAGCAATCGAGAAAGTGCATCTGGATAAAAGTCTTCCAATAATAAATCAGGATGAAGATTTAATATTTAGATTTTCCTCTCAGGAAAAGTCGTGGAAAAAATCTTATGGCTTTAAGGAGGAAGAGTACGATTTTACTGCTGCTGAATCTTTTGAAAAACTCAGATCAAGTTTTGGGATCGATGAAAGTTATACCAATGAAGATGCTAGAAAAATCATGGTTTTCAGACAGATGCTAAAAAACCAGGGTTTTAGATCCTGGGAACCAGTGGAGATAACAAGAGACATAGATTTAAAGACGGTTCTCCAAATCGATGAGAACATACATAACTTGCCGGGAGTCAGTGTAACAGCAAAACCTATCAGGGATTATCCCTATGCCAATTTAGCTTCCCATGTGATCGGTTATATTG
Source organism: Alkalibacter mobilis (assembly GCF_015594845.1). Taxonomy (GTDB): domain Bacteria; phylum Bacillota; class Clostridia; order Eubacteriales; family Alkalibacteraceae; genus Alkalibacter; species Alkalibacter mobilis. The sequence continues at coordinate 8,825 of NZ_JADNRK010000007.1, forward strand.
GTAAAGTGGGCGAAGCAGATGTTGAAAATGGGTATAAGTTAAATGATATGAAGGGAATATCGGGAATTGAGTATTCTTACGAAGAATATCTAAAGGGAGAAGACGGTATTAGCCTTGCCATAACAGATTATTTGGGACGGCCCCAGAATAGCGGCATAGAAGAATCCATCGATCCCATACCGGGATCTGATGTCATTACGACAATAGACTACGATTTGCAGAAAACTGCTGAAGCAGCCTTGGTAGATCAAATAAAAGCCATCAGAGAAAACAACAGAGCACCCCAGGCCAGTTCTGGTGCCGTAGTCGCGATCGATGTGAAAACTGGCGGAGTTCTCGCTTTGGCGAGTTATCCGGACTACGACCCCAATCTTTTTGCAACCGGAATCAGTACCGAAGATTGGCAGAAACTGAATATAATGGTTGATGACCCACTCTATCCAAAGCCATTATATAATAATGCTACTTTGACGGCGCTTCAACCTGGATCGACGTTCAAGCCAATGATGGCCATAGCAGGTCTGGAAGAAGGTAAAATAACAACTACCAGCACGATTTATTGCAGGGGAGTGCACCCTATTTTCACACAATTCAGCTGTCTTTCCGTTCATGGAAGTGAAAATGTGGTCGAAGCTATAAGAGATTCCTGTAACGTGTACTTTTATGAGACGGGCTATAGACTGGGTGTTGACAAAATAGAGTACTACGCCGCTTCTTTTGGATTGGGTAAGAAAACCGGTCTGGAAATAGCCGAATCATCAGGATACCTTGCTACTAAAGCCGACAAAAAACAAATATGGACGTATTCCACATCCGATTATATACGAAATACCATTGGTATAGAAGGAACTGCAACTATAATCAATAGTGAAGGGAATGAGCAGCTGGTATACAAATCATATGCCATTGCCAAGGAACTATTTGAAGAAGTGGATGAGGAATATTCTTCTTACGGAGATGTTTATCGAAAATCAGCGGAAGTACTGGAAAAATATAATATTAAGGAAACGAAGTATTTACATAGGATCACCGAGTATTTGCTGGCGGGCAGATGGGTTGTTTCCGACACAATAAATGCATCGATAGGCCAAGGTGGAAATTCTTTCACGCCTATTCAATTGGCAAATTACATCGCAACACTTGTGAATGGCGGAAACAGGATGGAAACGTATTTGGTAGACAGTGTGGTAGACAACAGCGGAGAAATTGTATATGAAAAGACTCCAAAGGTATTGGAAACCATAGAAATAAATGATAAAAATCTGGATGCTGTCAAACAGGGTATGAAATTGGTAACTACAAATGGTACTGCCAGATCTGCATTTGCAGGATTTGATCATTCTGGAATAGGTGTTGGAGGCAAGACTGGAACCGCTCAGTATGGTTCAAAAACAGTTGACAATACTGCATGGTTTGTAGGGTTTGCTCCTTATGAAGAACCTGAGATAGCAATTGTTGTCTTGATCATACAGGGGAAAACAAGTTCGAATACGGTTCCGGTCGCCAGAAAGGTTCTGGATACATATTTCTATGACAACATGACCTATGAAGAAAGACTGGAAAAGGAAGCTTTGGAAAAACTTGAAGAAGATAACGAGCTTTCTGAAGAACAAATTGATGAACAAATAGATGAACAAATGGAGGGTGAGTCCCTTGTTGATTGAAAAATACATAGAGAAAAAAATCGAAAAAAAGGATATGGACTGGGTAAAAACAAGGGAAAGTTACGGAATAGCCGGCAGTGTCGTCGGAATATTATGCAACATAGTTCTATTTATCGTGAAATTGACTTTAGGCCTCTTGTCCGGTAGCATATCACTTTTAGCGGACAGCGTGAACAATTTATCCGATGTAGGGACCAATATCGTTACACTGGTGGGTTTTAAAATGTCTGCAAAACCTGCAGACAGGGAACACCCTTTTGGTCACGGTAGAACAGAATACATTTCTTCTTTTTCAGTATCTTTCATTATTCTTCTGCTAGGATACGAATTGTTCAAGAGTTCTTTTGAAAGAATCCTTCATCCGGTAGATTTAAAAACAAATTTTATCAATATTTCTATAATTTCACTTACCGTGTTGGTGAAAATTTGGCTGTCGTTTTTTTACAAAAGGTTGTCTGTAAAAATCGATTCCCACGCTTTGGAAGCGGCGTCAGTTGACAGCAGAAATGATGTTTTGGCAACCGGAACAGTGTTGATTTCCTTTGCAGCATTTGGCTTGACAGGTTTGAACATTGATGGATATATAGGCTTGCTTGTAGCATGTTTCATAATTTATAATGGATTCCAGTTTATCGGAGAATCCATGAATACTCTCATAGGGGTACAACCCGATGATGGTCTGATTGAAAAAATTTATGATTATATACAGAGTTATGATGGGGTGATCAGTCTTCATGACATAATAGTTCATGATTATGGTCCTGTCTCAAAAATGGTTAGTGCCCATGTGGAAATATCTGCCGACTACAGTCTTGTAGTGGCACATGAAATAGTGGATCAGATAGAAAGAAACATATACAACGATATGGGCATATCATTGGTGGTCCATATAGATCCTGTAGAGAAAGAGTGTGCTACCAGTGCCACAATCAAGGATGGATTGGAGAAATATCTTTTAGGATACGGCCAAGAAGTCGACATTCATGATTTTAGGATTTTGGAGGATGAAAATGTAGTAATTTTTGATTTGGTGTTTCCTGAAAAATTCGAAGGAAGCATTGAAAATATGCGCACCAGTATCAATCTTTATCTGAAAAGTAAGTACGATTACGATTTTCTTCTCAATATAAGAAAAGAAAAGCGGTATATTTAATTATAAGTAAAATTTGCATTGTGCAGGATTATGTGTTACACTTAATATATTAACGCGGGGTGGAGCAGCTGGAAGCTCGTCGGGCTCATAACCCGGAGGTCGCAGGTTCGAATCCTGTCCCCGCAACCAAGATATTGCAACCTTCCTTTCAGGAAGGTTTTTTTATTGTGTTTTTGTATATCAACTTTAACTTGACATGAGATATCATGTGTCATAATATAAAACTGACCGACCGGTCAGTCGAAATCAGGAGGGTAAACATGTTATCTAAATTCAGCGTTAAAAAACCATATACTGTATTTGTAGCAGTTGTATTAATATTATTGTTGGGAACCATATCTTTTATGAATCTGCAAACAGACCTTTTACCAAGCTTGGAATTGCCGTATGTCGTGGTTTTGACTCCTTACCCTGGAGCCAGTCCTGAAGAAGTTGAAACGATAGTTACACGGCCTTTGGAACAAGTACTGGCCACAACGACAAATATAAAAAATGTCAGTTCGGTATCCAACGAAAATTCATCCATGATTATTCTGGAATTCAACGGTGGAGCGAATATGGATTCTGTAATGATAGAAGTCAACGGGAATCTCGACCTCATAAAGGGAAATTGGAGTGATGAGGTGGGTTCGCCGACAGTTGTCAAGATGAATCCGGATATGCTTCCAATTATGATAGCAGCAGTGGACGTGGAGGGCATGGATATTTCTGAAGTTTCCAGATTTACCAGTGACACACTTATTCCCGAACTTGAAAGCATAGAGGGCGTTGCATCGGTAGAAGGAACAGGTTTGGTGGAGGAAAAAATCCAAGTAAAAATTCTTCAGGAAAACATAGATGAAATAAATAAAAGCCTGTTGAGCAATATAGACAGGGAATTATCCAGTGCGGAAGATGACATGATCAAGGCAAAGAAAGAAATGGAATCAGCATTGACAGCGTTGAATTCGGAATATGAAAAACAACTTTCTCAGTTGAATCAAGGACAAACTGCAATTAACGATGCGAAAAACGAGCTTGAAGAAGGCGAAAATGCCTTGATATCGGCAAAAGCTCAATTAAGTACGCAAATAAGCCAGTCTCAACTTCTTTTAGATGGAGCGAACTTGGCGGAAATTGAAATATTGGAACAAATTTCTCAGTTGGAAGCGGTAGAATCTCCTACTGAGGAACAGCTTGGATCCTTGGAATTGTTGCGCAATACTCTTGAGGAGACTCAAACACGAAAAACAGAACTGGAAAACACTTTGCTGCAACTGAATCTGGGACTTGAAGAAATAGAAGGACAGTTGACAGCCTTGAACGCCGGAAAAGAGGAAATAGACGCTCAACAGGATCAGCTTACTCAAGGTAGAATTACTATGAATGTTGAAATAAACGATGCCAAATCGCAATTGGAGGAAGGATTGAAGCAGATAGAATCGGGGCTCGAAGAATTGGAAGACTCCAAGGAAAAAGCCTTCGAAAGTTCGGATCTGGGTTCAATGATCACTGTAGACATGATTTCTGGTATTTTGACGGCGCAGAATTTCTCAATGCCTGCAGGATATGTATCCGGTGAGACAGGTGATTATCTTGTGAAAATCGGTGATGACATAACAGATGTGGAAGAAATGAAAAGCTTGCTGCTTTTTGACACTAAAACAGATGATATCGGTAAAATTTATTTGCAAGATGTGGCAAAAGTGGAATATGTGGACAATTCAGGAGAGCTATATGCCAAAGTCAACGGAAAAGATGCCGTCATCCTGACTTTTCAAAAGCAGAGCAATTACTCTACGGCAATTGTAGCATCTGCGATAAGAGACAGGATCAATGAGGTTGAAGAATCACGTGAAAACACAACGATAACACCTCTGATGGATCAGGGAATATATATCGATATTGTAATTGATTCTGTTTTAAACAATCTTTTATACGGTAGTTTGCTGGCGATAATAGTTTTGCTTGTTTTTTTAAGGGATATAAAACCTACGATAATAGTTGCATTATCTATCCCGATAAGCTTGGTTTTTGCAATAGCCATGATGTACTTTACCGGGGTGACAATAAACATAATATCTTTAGGAGGACTGGCTTTGGGGGTCGGCATGCTTGTTGACAATTCAGTTGTAGTAATTGAAAATGTCTACAGGCTAAAAAACGAAGGGATGTCTTCATTCAAGGCCTCGATTGAAGGAGCCAAACAGGTTTCCGGTGCCTTAACGGCCTCAACCCTGACAACAACAGCTGTATTTTTGCCAGTTGTATTCACTCAAGGGATTTCAAGGCAAATATTTACCGATATGGGACTGACAATTGGATATTCTTTGATTGCCAGTTTGATCATAGCCTTGACTTTGGTCCCGGTCATGTCTTCCGGTATTTTTAAAAATCTCCAGGAAAAAGATCATAAATTTTTCAAAAAATTTGTCGATGTATATGCAAAGACTTTAAAGGGAGCGTTGAAAAAGAAGGCTTTGGTTATAATTCTGGTATTGGGAATGTTGGGTGTTAGCGTATATGCAGCAGCTTCCATGGGAACTGCTTTCATACCGGAAATGGATGGAACAGAAATGTCTGTGACTTTAGAGATGGACAAGGATCTCACTTTTGAAGAACGATCTCAAATTTCTGATGAGGTAGTGGATAGGATCGCCGGCATCGAAGGGATTGAAACAATTGGAGCTTTTTCTTCCGGAAGCGGAGGAATGATGGGAATGGGTGGATCGGCCAACAGCATGTCCTTATATATATTACTGGATGAAAATAAAACAAGATCCAACAACCAGATTTCAGCTGATATAATGAAAAACACCGAGGATCTGAACGTTGAGATAAGCGTATCAACTTCAAATATGAATTTGGGCGCCATCGCAGGCAATGGCATGGAAGTAATAATAAAAGGCAGAGAAATTGACACTTTAAAAGAAATTTCTTTAGACATCGAGAAGCTTTTGGAAGAGACAGAGGGAATGATCAGTGTTGAAACCGGATTTGAAGAAAATGCCATGGAAATCAGAGTGGCAGTCGATAAGGAAAATGCCATGGAAAAGGGCCTGACCGTAGCCCAGGTTTTTGCAGCCGTGAGCAAAAGTATATCAGAAGGACAGAGATCCACTTCTTTAAATATAGAGAACAAGGATTACCCGGTAATCGTAGTCGATGACAAAAGCGAGACTATCACCAGAGAAAACATTGAGAACCTGGAGATACAAGTGGAAATAGACGGAGAGAAAGAGATCATTCTTTTGGGGGACATATCCATCATCGAGGAAACTCAGGGGCTTTCGTCCATAAGCAGAGATGCTCAGGAAAGATACGTATCAGTTACCGGTGAAGTGGGTCCCGATCACAACATAGGCCTGGTGAGTAGAGAGTTTGAAGAAAAATTGAATGATTATGAAGTTCCTGAGGGTTACGATGTAAAAATTGCCGGAGAGACTGAAACCATAAATGAAACTTTGGGGGATTTGATTAAAATGATTTCCCTGGCAATAATTTTTGTGTATTTGATCATGGTGGCTCAGTTCCAATCCTTGCTTTCTCCACTTATTGTAATGTTTACCATACCTTTGGCATTTACAGGAGGATTTCTGGCATTGTTTCTCACTGGTAGCGAGATCAGCGTCATATCCATGCTGGGATTTTTGGTCTTGAGTGGAGTGGTGGTTAATAACGGTATAGTGTTTGTGGACTACACAAATCAGTTAATGGATAAGGGTTTTACCAGGACAGAGGCGTTGATTGAAACCGGAAAGGTAAGGATAAGACCCATACTAATGACTGCTATCACAACAATACTGGGACTTTCCACATTGTCCATTGGAATGGGCATGGGAGCCGAAATGCTTCAACCACTGGCGATAACAGCTATCGGAGGATTGACTTATGCCACGTTACTTACTTTGTATGTAGTTCCTGTCATGTACGACATTTTCAACAAAAAAAGCAAGGTAAAGAATCAGGAGACTAAGATATGATATCAAAAACAAAAAATAGAGAGTATTCGGAAAAGGAAAAGGCAATTCTTGAAAGCACAGTCAAGATCTTGAGTCAGGGTACCAATCCATACAGCGTAAAGGTCAGCGAGATTGCGGAACTGGCCGGTGTCGGGAAGGGGACCGTCTATGAGTACTTCAAATCCAAGGAAGAAGTGCTATACAACAGCATCGTTTTTTGCATACACACAGAAATGAATTCGGTAAAAAGAAAGTTAATTGAAGCTGAGACGTTTGTAGACAGGCTCGAGATAGCCATGTCAAGTGTTTCGGAAAATCTTAAAAACAAGTTTTCAGCCTTTAATTTGATGTCCAATGGAAACTGGTTCAAGGAATTTTTTCCGAAAAATATTCACCATGAAGACAATTGTTTTACTGAATTAAAAGCTGTGGAAGAAATAATCGATTTGATAGTAGAGGCGGGAGAAAGAGAAAAATACATGCTGAAAACAGACAGTGTTTTTTACAAGAGAATGGTGATCAAGAATGCCTTGTTTTCTTACGGACACTACCTGCTCTTTGAAAGAAATTTTGATATAATGATCAAGAATGGCGATATAAAAAGCGACATATATAAAATGGTTGTCAGGTCGTTGAAAGAAAGCGAGGATAGATAACATGTTGGAAAATTTTAAAAGATTCAGAAGTATAAGAAAATATAAAAATCTACCAGTCGATGATGAACTACTTAACAAAGTGATGTCAGCTGCACTGATTTCTCCGTCTTCCAGAAGTAACAGGCCTTGGGAATTTATTGTGGTCAAGGACACTGAAAAATTGAAAGATCTGTCTTTGTCCAAAGCCAGCGGATCTGCATTTATAAAAGAAGCGCCTGTTGCCGTAGTGATCATCGCTGATCCTGCCAGATCCGATGTATGGGTAGAAGATTGTTCCATAGCAGCCTACAATATTCAAGTTTGTGCAAGAAGCTACGGCTTGGGGACTTGTTGGATCCAAACGAGACTGCGAAAGACCAAAGAAGGATCTTCATCTGAAGATAGGGTTAAGGACATTCTAGGCATACCTGAAAAATTTTCAGTAGAATGTATAATAACATTGGGGCATCCAGATGAAATAAAAATCCCATATACGGAAAAAGACATGGATTTTGATAAAATTCATTACGATGCATATTAAAAAGGAGTGCCTGGGGCACTCCTAATTTTCAGACAAAAAAAGCATCCTGTATCCTATCAGCATACTGCCGGTTTCATAAAGGCAGGTATTTCTGAATCTTCGGCGCAGACACTTAGTACAAATTCGAGATTATATTTATCTTCCAGTTTTCTTAATTCAGAAAACAATTCTTCAAGATCATTGATACTTTCAAGGCCTGTGATTCTCAGGACATTATCTATATACACGGTAGTTATATCATAATTTTCTGCAATGAGCCCATTTAAAAAACCAAAGAAAACATCTTTGTTCGTAATGAAAAAATCTTCGACGTTAACGTATCGGATTTGATTGTCCAGCTTAACACGATATTTTTCCCTGTCGTTGATAAAAACGATTTCACCTTCATGTGAAATATTGCTGTCGTTGGCATAATCGATCATTCTTTTAGTCTTTCCGCTTCCCTTTGGACCTGAGACGATTCTAACCATTTTAGACACCTCTTTCGCTTTTCTTTTATTATATAGCTAATTGTGCAGGAATTCAAACAAAGAATTCAATTATATTGTATACATTGCCATCATTATAAAATCAAAAACAAATTTAAACATGGAAAAATAACATATGTTATAATATAATATTTCTAAGACTTGTTAGGAGGGTTGAACTTGAACGAATCTTTTCTTAAGGATTTTAAAAAAGTAATAAACCATCAACTTCAGGAAATGGAAAATCAGGTACAACTTTCTATAGACGACATAAACTGCCCTGTGCGTGAAGATCTTGGGGACAACATAAATCTATTGTATATGAGGATCATCCGCCTCGCCTTAAGAGAAACATACGGAGGCAAGCTGTCTGCATCCATCCTTTATCAGGCCGGAAAGAGCATTGCACTATCTACATTCAACATCAACGAAATCGATGAAATGACCGATTATCTCAATCAACTCATGGTGGGCAAAACTAGATTGGTTGAAAGTTCAGAGACAAAAATGGTATTTGAAGAAGACGAATGCGCCGTATGTTCAGGGATGCCGGATATTGGGGAGGCTTTGTGTTCTTTCGAATGTGGTTTTATCGCAGGTGGGTTAAGCAAAATGTTAAACAAGGATGTTCTTGTCATCGAAACAAAATGTTGGGGTCTGGGCGATAGAGTTTGTAGATTCGAAGCTGAAATAATGCCCAAGGGCACGCTTAAAAATGACGGATTGCAGGTAAACACAGTTGACATGATAGCCACACTTGCATCAAAAGCCTCAATGGCAATAGAACTAAATAAGGAACTACAATATAAAAATGATATATTCAACAAGCAGTTGGAGTTTGCGCAGCACATTCAAAAGAGCATAATTCCAGACACAAGCAAATTCGACTCTGGGGACATAGGAATTTATGCGTATCTAAAGCCCTTTAGGAAGGTGGGAGGAGATTTCTACGATCTTTTCAACCTGGGGGATGGAAAACTGGGAGTTGCCATTGCCGACATGGCCGGCCACGGAATAGATGCTGCAATGATAACGAGCATGGTAAAACTTATACTAAGGCATTGCTCCCTTTCCGAAGGAGTGCTTCTAAGCCCGGAAAGAGTCATGAAATATGTGGAAAGGGATATGAGCGATGTATTGCCGGATGCTTATTTTAGCATGATTTACATGTTGATAGATACCAACAATCGATCTATAACATACAGCAATGCAGGGCACCCCACTCCCATACTGTATAGAAAAAATCAAAATCTGGTTCAGTCACTTAAAGCAAATCTGCCATTGGTTGGACTGCATAAGTATATGCCGGCAGAAAATTTTGTTTCGAATTCTGTCCTTTTCGAACCGGGAGATCAACTCTATCTTTACACTGACGGAATACCTGAAGTAAGAAACATAAAGGGTGATTTTTTCAACATCAACAGAATGATAGACATAATAAAATCTCCGGAGCACGAAACGGTTGAATCCGTATGCAGGGCTATAGTAAAGGCAGCAAAGGATTTCAGGAGCTCAATGTCTCAAGATGACGATATATGTCTGGTGGGAATTCAATTATGACTTTAAGCCGTAAATATTACAGTTATTCCGACTTTTTAAAGCGTCGCTACGGGGAAAAGGTATACAAGATCCCCATTAGTATAAGCGGGACTTGCCCCAACCGGGACGGCAACTTATCTGTTGGAGGATGCACATTTTGCGGCGAAGAAGGAGCGGGGCACGAGACGCTGTCAAGTAGCATACCTGTTTTAAAACAATTTGATCAAAACAGTGAATATATCAAAAGAAAGTACAATGCGAAAAAATTCATACCGTATTTTCAAGATTTCACCAATACGTATATGGATGCCGAAGAATTCAAGGAAAAAATCGTCCAAGCATGTGTTACAGATGTTGTTGGAATTTCAATTTCCACAAGGCCTGACTGCATTGGAATTGAACATCTTCAAGTATTGAAAGAAATAAAGGAAAAGCACAACATCGACATATATATCGAATTGGGACTTCAAAGCGTAAACTACAAGACATTAAAGAAAATAAACCGGGGTCACACCCTGGCGGAATTTATAGATTGTGTCAGGATGATCAAAGAGTTCGAATTTGACATATGCGCACATATGATTTTAAATCTTCCCTGGGACGATATGGAAGATTGTATCGAGGGTGCAAAGATATTATCAGCCTTAAAAGTGGACGGAGTGAAATTGCATGCCCTTTATCTGGAAGAGAAAACAAAAATGGCTCAACAGTTTACGGCTGGTGAATTCAAAATGATTTCACTTGAGGAATATATCGAACGGGTGGGAAAATTTTTGGCATACCTTTCTCCAGATATCGTTATACACAGGCTTATAGGCAGAGCCCCTGAAGAGAATACTCTGTTTGTAAATTGGAACAGAAGCTGGTGGGTCATAAAAGATATGATAGATGCTCACTTGGAAGCTGAGTCGCTTTATCAGGGGAAATATTTTGACTACCTGGGTGGAAAGGCAGTGAGAAACCTGCCTAAGACGGAAATCAAATAAATTCCCAGGATTTAAGTTTGTCATCCTCAATTAAGAATTTAATTATTGAAAGATTTGGTATTTCTATTGCACCGGTTTGAGCCGGTGTTTTTTTTGTCAAACTGTATATCATAAATCTGATTGTAGCTTTATGACTGACTAAAAGGTGATTAATTTGAGTGTTCATCAATTCCTTGAGAAATTTCGAAATTCGAATCTGAGCATCTTCGAACGATTCGCCACCAGGTGGATTTACGTAACCTGTTGTATTATTAATAAAAAGCGGTGAGTAGTTTTTTTTGACTTCCTCCCAAGTCAGACCTTCCCATTTACCAAAAGAAACTTCCCTTAAACTCGGTTCGGATTCTATGGGAAGTTTTCTGTCTGAATTGATTATTTTTGCAGTGTCCCAAGCTCTTTTAAGAGGACTTGTCAGTATTTTTTCTACAGGCAACGATTTTATTTCAAGGATTTTGGATCGGGCTTGAAGTATCCCTTGAGGGCTGAGCGGAATGTCCGTTATTCCTTGAATTTTGTTGTCTTGATTCCAAAGGGTGTGACCGTGTCGCAAAGCGTAAATTTCCACGAAAATCGATCCTTTCATATAAAAATTAAAAATAAGGGACATATTTGTATGCCCCTTACTCAAGTAAATTTAAATTTAGATATTATCTCTTTCCGCTGCATCCCAAAACGTCTTTGATTTTGTGCTGAACCATTTTTTTGATTGCATCTCTTCCCGGTCCCAAATATTTTCTCGGATCGAATTCAGACGGATTCTCAGTGAAGGTCTGTCTGATAGATGCTGTAAGAGCAAGTCTAAGGTCTGTGTCTATGTTGATTTTGCAAACACCCGATTGTGCTGCCTGTCTAAGCATAGCCTCAGGCACACCTTGTGCTCCTGGGATCTTGCCGCCGTACTTGTTGCACAGCTCAACAAATTCCTGCGGAACGCTGCTGGCTCCATGTAGAACTAGTGGGAAGTTTGGAAGCAATTTGCTGATGGTATCCAATCTTTCAAAATCAAGGCTTGGATCACCCTTGAATTTATAAGCACCATGGCTGGTTCCGATTGCTATGGCCAAAGAATCTACTCCAGTCCTCTCGACAAATTCCACTGCTTCGTCAGGATCAGTGTAAGTGGCATCTTTAGCAGCTACTTTGACAGCATCTTCAACACCTGCCAATTTACCCAACTCTGCCTCAACTGTTACACCATGGTCTTTGGCATATTCCACTACCTTTTTTGTCAACGCAATATTCTCTTCAAAAGGATACTTGGAACCGTCGATCATTACGGAAGAAAAACCGTCGTCGATACATGCCTTGCAAATTTCAAAATCTTCACCGTGATCAAGGTGCAATACGATATCAAGACCTGTTTCCTCGATAGCCGCTTCCACTAATTTCTTGAGATAAATTGGACTAGCATATTTTCTTGCGCCTGCAGAAACTTGAAGTATAAGCGGTGCATTCTCTTCCTGGGCAGCAGAAACTATACCTTGGATGATTTCCATGTTGTTGACGTTGAAAGCACCTACGGCGTAGCCGCCTTCATAAGCTTTTTTGAACATTTCGATTGAATTTACTAATGCCATCAGTAAAAACCTCCTATATTTAAATTTATAATTCCAACGATCTTACAGGTTCAGTATACCGTATTCAAGTGCATATTTCTACATAATTTTCTGTAAAGGTTTGCAGGTTGTTGAATGTTGAAAGGCGAATAGTTATACTTAGAATCAACCTGTTTTAAGGAAAGGGTGAGGGTCGTGTTGATCAAAAGAAGATTTGAGTCCCCTGTGGGCAATATAGTTTTAACCGCAAATTCAAATGAACTTTTGTCCATTGAATTTGGTGGAACTGCTTTAAATTTGAATTTTGAAAGCAGTGACGATTTGCTTTTGAAGGAAGTTCAAAAGCAATTGCTAGAATATTTTGAAGGTAGCAGAAGAAAATTCGATATCCCTTTTTCGCTGCCCGGCACGGATTATCAAAAGAAGGTTTACAATGAGCTTTTAAAAATACCGTATGGACAAACAAGGAGTTATGGGGAAATTGCCAGATCCATCGGAAGTCCCAAAGGGTCCCGAGCTGTAGGCGGAGCCAACAACAAAAATTGTTTGCCGATAATAATTCCTTGCCACCGGGTCATTGGTTCCGACGGAAAGCTTGTGGGATATGCTGGAGGACTTCAAATAAAAAAGTGGCTTCTTGATCTTGAGAATACTGGTGTTGACTATTGACTGGATTGTACATATAATAAAGTGTACTTCAGGTCTGTGGTTGAAAATCGATGCCAGTCGCAGGCGAAACGATCCACGTAAGGCAATCCAAAATGTGAATGCCGATCATGGTGCGGCCTAGATGTAAGTCCGTCCAGTCCATGACTGAGAGAGGGAGTTGTGAGGCAACCCCGAGCTAAACCTCCAGACGGCGAGTGTGGGGGCAAAAACCAGGTCAGCTGAAGGAGAACGCAGAAGATATTTCACATGATGAAAGAATTTCTTCTGCGTTTGTTTATTTTGAGAAAACTTGATTTTATCTTTATGTTTTGAATCCATATTCAAGGGTATAATAGAAGAAACTGAATAGAGCAACTACAAACATAAAGCTAAAGGAGTTGTTATTTATGCGTGTAATAGTGTATGGAAAAAACGTGGATTTGACTGAAGGGATGAAAAGTGCTTTGGATAAAAAGCTGTCAAAGCTTGACAAGTACTTTACACCGGAGGTAGAGGCAACAGCAACTATGAGCACACAGAAAGGAAAGCACATTTTGGAAGTGACAATACCGATCAACGGTACAATACTAAGAGCGGAGGAGTCAACCGAAGATATGTATGCATCCATTGATTTGGCTGTAGATAAATTGGAAGGCCAACTAAGGAAACACAAGACCAAACTTGAGAAAAAATTGAAAGACCACTCTACCATCAGGGTCGATTTTTCCAGCTTTACCGAAGAGAAAAAATCTGAAGAGCCCTCAGTGGTAAAAACAAAAAGGTTTCCCATAAAACCCATGTCTGCTGATGAAGCTTCATTGCAAATGGATCTTTTAGGACATAATTTCTTTGTATTTCTTAATAGCGAGAGCGATGAAGTCAACGTGGTCTACAAAAGAAAAGACGGAAACTACGGTTTGATCGAACCAACTGTATAGTCCTGAAATACGAACATTTAAAAATTTGCCCTTCCTCATTTTGAGGGAGGGCTTTTAAAATGTCACGCAGCAAATATTTTTTTAGTTTATCATTCAATTGTGGTATAATTGTCATATTGAAAATTTTATATTTTAAATTGTCGGGGGGATGATTTTCTTGGAAATGCATTCAAGGGTAAACGAAATGGAAGAGCTGATAAACAAGATTCACAGCGTAATAAATTCCAGAGTTGTGATAGGCGGTTCTGACCAGATAATCGAGATACACATACTGGCCAACAGTCAGCGGTCTGCCAAGCAAATCATCAGAGACATCCAGTCGGCCTTGATCACATGTTTTGATATGGCCATCGACCATAAAGTCATAAGCATTGCTCAGGTATACGACGAAGAAGAAAGCATCAATGTTCCCAGATTAACCATAAAATCCGTAGAATTTACTACCGAAGGTCTTGAAGGAAAGGCGAAAGTGATATTGGAATGCAACGGGCAGACCTACGAAGGGCAGTATCAAGGAATTCGCACTTCAAGTCAAATTCATAAAATAGTTGCCCAAAGCACCATAAATGCCGTGGAGGCCTTTGTTCAAGGTATGAGGCGCTTTGTGGTTGAAGAAGTTAAAACTGTAATGATTTCCGGAAAGGAAGTTGTTGTTTCCGCAGTCACTCTGATTCAAAAGAATTCTGAAAGACTGCTGATAGGCAAGTGCGTCGTTGAAAATGATGTTAACAGTGCGATCACAAGATCTGTATTGGATGCGATCAATAGAACACTGGAAATATCTTAATAACTGCCAATAAGACCGGCGTAAAATTAATATCAAAGTTTCATTAGCGGAGCGGATTAAGATTGTTTATTAGCGAAAACAGTCCCATATTATTATCAAACAAATAATAGGGGGGCGTTCACATGAAAGCTAAATTAATCCAAGTACTTATGGTATTGGTTACATTGCTTATGGCTGCAGGAGCAAGCTTCAAAATCGTTTAATATTAAAAGGTAGCAAATGCGCCGGTCTTGTTATAAATATTTTTGGAAGGAATAAACCATGGGATTTTTATTGACGAAGAACACTAAAAAATATTTGAGCCTCTTGATTTTTATCACCGCAGTTGTTTTTTACGTCAGTATAAGCAGATATGATATCGATCTTTCCAAGGATCTGATTATTTTGATCATTTTCACCATAATTGCGGAATCCCTTGTTATATTCACCCCAAATCACGGCGGGGTGACTTTGAGTTTCGGGGTAATTTTGCCTGTGGCCGTTCTTTTTGGTCCAAGCAGCGCAATTCTTTGCGGTGCCCTTGGAAATCTATTGTCCGTATACAAAATGGATGGAAAGTTCAAACATTTATTTAATATAGAATTTTACAAGACGGCAGTAAACACGGCAAATTACATGATCAGTAGCGCTGCTTGTTCATATTTTTACATTATGGTAAACGGCAGCGTAGGGGTCCAAAACATCTACACTTCGATGCTGTATATGATGGCTTCAGCACTTGTTTATGTTGTTGTTAACATTGCCATAACTAATCTTTTTCTATCTTTTATGGTAAATAACAACGTCAAGGAAATCTGGCTTGAAAATTTCAGTGGATTGATCCCGAATGTGCTGGGGGTCAGTGCCGTCAGCATAATCATTACATTGTCATATTTGAATTTTGGCGTAGAATCCATAATAGTACTGTTTTTTCCATACCTTCTCATAAGGTATTCGTTTCAATTGGTATTCGACATGAAGCAGGCATATCTTAATACGATCAAGGCACTGTCTTCCGCTTTGGAAGAAAAAGATCCATACACAAAGGGTCATTCTGAAAGAGTGGAAAAATACTCTGCAATACTGGCAAAGGAATTGAACACAAAAATAGACTTTCAACAGCTGCAATATGCAGCCATATTTCACGATATAGGAAAAATCGGAATCAACGATTCTATCCTGAACAAACCCGGAAAACTCTCAGATGAGGAGTATGAGCAAATAAAGCAACACCCTTCCAAAGGCATGAACATTCTGGGAAATGTAGGTTTCCTAAAAAAGGCAACTAAAATAATAGGCGCCCATCATGAATATTGCGATGGTACCGGTTATCCTCAGGGACTTAAACAAGAAGAAATACCCCTGGAATCAAAAATAATCACAGTAGTGGATATTTTTGATGCAGTAACTACAGACAGACCATACCGAAAAGCAATGACGGACGAGGAAGCCATAGAAATCCTTAGGAGAGAATCCGGCACAAAGCTTGATCCCGCTATAGTGGACAAATTTATAAAACTTCACAACGAAGGCAGGTTGATATAATGATCATAGTGTTGCTATTGTTGGCCATAATAATTGGATATGTCAGAAAAGGCAGGATATCAAACCTTGCAAATTTGAAAATCAGGTTGACGCCATTGATGGTATTGGCATTTTTGATACAAGCTGGAATTTACGCAGGCTACACATATGAGGTAGCTTTTGTTATGGATTATGACATACTTTTGCATTTTATAAGCTATATAATGTTGTTTGCCGCATTAATGAGCAACTTTGAAAACAAATGGTTCATTTTACTTACTACAGGAATGATTTTAAACTTTTTAGTTATATTTTTAAACGGCGGCAAAATGCCTGTTTCAGTAGATGCGGCGGAAGCAATAGGTTTGGGAAGCAGCCTTGACTTGATGTTTCTAAAAAGAGCGGGAACTCACCAGCCTTTGACGGATGGAATGCTCTTAAGCTTTTTGGCGGATGTAATTCCGTTTTCATATCCCGGGATCATGTCCTACTTCAACAATATTTACAGTATCGGAGATTTTGTCATATACCTTGGAGCCATGGGAGTCGTGCAATCAGCCATGCTGATGAAAGAACCTCACGGGTATTCAGATGAACTTGAAGAAGATGACTTGGAGCCAATGCCAAACCCTGAAGATTTTTTCTTCGACAACATAGATGAAGACGATGAAAAAAACCTGGCCGAATTGCGGAAAAAAAGGGAAGAAACCCTTGAACAGGAGACAAGAAAGATTTATTTGGACTTGAAAGATGAAGAAAGTCCTTTTGAAACAGCTTCCGAAAGTGATATTGAGCTCCAGTCAGATTTCACAAATCAAACCGAATCGAATCCATTGAATGTCGGCAATAAAGAATCTGCCACGGAAGAAACTGTAAGTCAACAGACTGAAAGATCTGATGAAAATGAATATGAATTCGAAATAGAAGACAAGGACTACAATATATCCGGCATACTTGGAACCTCGCAGTTGGAAAATCAGATAATTGCCGGTGAAAAGTACGAACTGGATGACTCAAAAGAAAATATTGAAACGTCAACATCACAGGGGGAGACGGTTAAATCAGATATAGAAAAAGAAAAATCCAACAGGAAGTACTACACCAGACCGCTTCATGAGAGAATGATCATAGATTTGGAACCGCGAGGCATTGAGGAATTTACAACTTCAGAGGAAGCCGAAGAAATCGAAACCGATATGGAACCATCGACAATAGAGTACGATACAAAGGACGAAGAGACGACCATTATCGATACACAGCACCAATTTATCATAGTTGATGGAAGGATAATAGAAAATCCAAATTACTATAAAAGAGTACAGAAACCCGCAACAATGGAAGCGATTGAAAAGCCTTTGACGGACGAACTTTTGACTGCTGAAGAAGATATAGAAACCGAAATGGATTCCAGTAATGAAGATAGCTTCGAAATGTTTGAAGAAGACTCGGTTATTGAAACTGAAGAGTTGTCCGGTATTGATGAAAGTGAACCCGAAAAGGAGAGCGGCAATATACTTTTAAGATTGACTGACGATGACAGGATCGAACTAATGAAGAAAATGAAAGAGCGTAAAGAAAAGGGTTATAGCCTTGTACAGGTTAAGGTTGGAGATAAAACCATCAGTTTTTGGAAAAAAGACTTGTAATTACAAGTCTTTTTTGTTGAAATTAAATAGTTGACTCAAAAGCATCTGTTAAGCCAACTGTGTTATAATTAAATCCATGAAATTTATCAAAAAACTTGAGGTGAAAAAATTGTCTATATTAAAAAAGATATTTGGAGACTTGGACGATAAAGAAATAAAAAAATTAATGAAAACAGTACAAAAGATTGAAGACTTGGAGCCGCAAATAGAAATCCTTTCCGATCAGGAATTGAAAAATAAAACCGATGAATTTCGCAATAGGTTGTCAGCCGGCGAAACTGAAGATGATATTCTTGTAGAAGCATTTGCGGTTGTGCGGGAAGCAGCATGGAGGTCCGTAGGAATGAAGCATTTTCCTGTTCAGCTTCTTGGTGGTATCGTATTGCACCAGGGAAGGATCGCTGAAATGAAGACAGGAGAAGGAAAAACTCTGGTTGCTACTCTTCCGGCATATCTGAACGCACTCAAGGGTGAAGGAGTCCACGTTGTTACAGTAAATGACTACCTGGCTAAAAGAGACAGCGAAAATATGGGCAGGGTCTATGAGTTTCTTGGATTGACAGTAGGTTTGGTCGTGCATGGTTTGGATTTTGGAGAAAAGCAAAATGCGTATAATTCGGATATTACATATGGAACCAACAACGAATACGGCTTTGATTACCTTAGGGACAACATGGTAATCAGAATGGAGCAAAGAGTTCAAAGACCCTTGAATTATGCTATAATCGACGAGGTCGACAGTATATTGATAGATGAAGCAAGAACTCCTCTTATTATATCTGGCAGTGGTGACAAGAGTACCAAGTTGTATAATCTCGTTGACAATTTTGTCAAAAAGTTGAAGGCGGAAATAGATTTCACCATCGATGAAAAGGCCAATAGCGTTGTTCTGACCGATGAAGGCGGGTTGGTTAAGACAGAAAAGGCTTTTGGCATTGATAATTTGGCTGATATGGAAAACATGGAGTTATCACATCACATCAATCAGGCTCTTAGAGCAAATTTTTTGATGAAAAGGGATAAGGATTACGTAGTCAATAACGGACAGGTAGTAATTGTAGACGAATTTACCGGCAGATTGATGCCGGGAAGACGTTACAGCAATGGTTTGCACCAAGCAATAGAAGCTAAGGAAAATGTCAAGGTCGAAAGAGAATCTAAAACTCTGGCAACAATAACTTTTCAAAATTATTTCAGGATGTATAAAAAATTGTCTGGGATGACAGGAACGGCAAAAACTGAGGAAGAAGAATTTAAAGCCATATACAATATGGACGTGCTCTCGATACCCACTAATAAACCAATGATAAGAGAAGATATGGTGGATGCAGTATACAAAACTGAAATGGGGAAATTTCAAGCAATAGTTCAGGAAATAAAACGAAGACATGAAATTGGCCAGCCTGTTTTGGTGGGAACAATATCTATTGAAAGATCCGAAGTTTTAAGTAAAATGCTCAAAAAAGAAGGAGTTACACATCAAGTACTCAACGCCAAATACCACGAAAAAGAAGCTGAAATTATCAGCATGGCAGGGCAAAAGGACGCAGTGACCATATCAACGAACATGGCGGGAAGAGGTACGGACATAGTCCTGGGTGAAGGTGTCAAGGAAGTAGGCGGTTTGCACATACTCGGAACCGAAAGGCATGAATCGCGCCGGATCGACAACCAGCTGAGAGGAAGATCGGGAAGACAGGGAGATCCGGGTTCTTCACAATTTTTCATATCTTTGGAAGACGAACTTATGAGATTGTTCGGCTCAGACAAGATAATAGGCCTGGTGGACACTTTGGGATTGCCTGAAGATGTGCCGATAGAAAATAAAATGTTGAGCAAAGGGATCGAAAATGCCCAGAAGAAGGTAGAGGGCAGAAACTTCGACATAAGAAAACATGTTCTTCAGTACGATAACGTAATGAATAAACAGAGGGAGATCATTTACGCTCAAAGAAAAACTGTTCTTGAGGGCGGAGACATCCACGATCAGATCCTTAAGATGTTGGATGGTCTCATTGATGAATCCCTGAATTTATACACCGGTTTCAGCGAGCACTTTGAGGAGTGGGACTTGGATGGATTGAAGGAACATCTCAGACTATTGCTTTCAGACGAATTTGATATCAATTGGGATCGATCGGGACTTAATAGAGATGAAATCAAAAACATGATCAATAAAAAGGCAATGGAGATAATCGACAACAAGGAAGAAGATATCGGCAAGGAGCGCTTTAGAGACTTGGAAAGAGTGGTCATGCTCAGAGTAGTCGACAGAAAATGGATGGACCACATTGACGATATGGAGCAGTTGAAACAAGGGATCGGTCTTAGAGCGTACGGCCAGATAGATCCGGTGGTCGCTTATACAAATGAAGGGTTTGACATGTTTGAAGAAATGACCCACAATATACAGGAAGATACGGTCAAATATCTTTTTAACATGGAGGTAAGAAAAGAACCTGTACAGGAAAAGGCCAACGTACTTGAAAACGTAGTTACAAACAAAGATGAAAGCTTAAAAAGAGATCCTGTCGTTAAAAAAGACAAACCAGGCAGAAATGACCCATGTCCGTGCGGCAGTGGGAAAAAATACAAAAAATGTTGTGGCAGAAATGAATAAAAAATTGAATGACTGAGGTGATTAATGTGTTGGAGTTACAGGAATACAACAAACAAACAGCTGAATTAAAGGAGAATTTAAAAGAAATCGGGGATTCACTTTGACCTCTCAAAATTAGAGAAAGAAGTTGAAGAATTAAGCGAAAAAGTCAATGATGAAAATTTTTGGAATGACCAGGAGAGAGCTCAGTCTATTCTGAAAAAATTGAATTTTATCAAAAACAAGTTGTCCAGACATGCTGATTTTAACGAAAAGGTCGAGCATTGTGAAACCTTGATCGAAATGTTGGGTGAAGGACCTGATGGCGAACTGGAAAAGGAACTTGTTGAAAGCGTAAAAACTCTCTCCAAAGAGTTGGAAGAATATAATCTTGAGGTCCTTCTCAGCGGAGAATACGATGGGAATAGCGCAGTATTGTCACTCCATCCGGGGGCAGGAGGAACCGAATCACAGGATTGGGCTCAGCTTCTCTTGAGAATGTATACAAGATGGGCTGAAAAGAAGAAATACAAAGTCAGGATATTGGAGCTTCAACCAGGGGACGAAGCCGGTATTAAAAGTGCAGCATTGGCCATAGAGGGGCCAAATGCCTATGGATTTCTAAAGAGTGAAAAGGGAGTTCACAGACTGGTAAGAATCTCACCTTTCGACTCTTCAGGAAGAAGGCACACCTCATTTGCGTCTGTTGATATTGCACCGGAAATAGATGACGACGTGGAAATCGACATAAATCAGGAAGATTTAAGGATAGATACATATAGAGCCAGCGGTGCCGGAGGCCAGCACGTTAACACAACGGACTCAGCCATAAGGATTACTCACATTCCTACAGGAATAGTGGTACAGTGTCAAAACGAAAGAAGCCAGCACAAAAACAAGGATATGGCCATGAAAATGCTCTATGGAAAACTGGTTGAACTTAAGGAAAGGGAGCATAAGGAAAAAATAGAGGATCTTCAAGGCGAATACGGACAGATTGCTTGGGGAAATCAAATAAGATCTTACGTTTTCCACCCTTACAATATGGTAAAGGATCACAGGACCGGTGTTGAAATTGGCAATATTCAAAGTGTTATGGACGGAGAGATAGATCCTTTCATAAACGAATATTTAAAAAATCTTTCACTTGGAGGAAATTGACGATGGCGGACACTCAAAAACCGATAATCGGAATAGTAACTTCCTACGACGGAGTTTTTAAAAAAGGTGATGTTAACAGCCTTGGAACAAAATATACCAGAAAAATTCATTTAGCCGGTGGAATTCCGCTGTTGATTCCTGCAAGGCCGCAATTAAATGACGATATCACGAGGATCCTCACCAAGATGGACGGATTAGTTTTGGCTGGTGGGGTAGACTTGCACCCGAATTATTACGGGGAGGAGCCTGTAAAAGATTTGGGATATGTAGATGTGATCAGGGACAGTTTTGAAATTGCCTTAGTGGAAAATGCACTGGAACTGGGAATCCCGATCTTTGGCATTTGTAGAGGAATGCAGCTGCTGAATGTGGCAATGGGTGGGAATCTATATCAAAATATTGATACGGAAATAGACGATCATATCCAGCATATGCAAAAATCAGGCGACGGTTCTGGAATACACTCGATCCATGTGGACAGCAATTCCTTTTTATCGCATATTTGCGCTGAAAAATCATTTGTAAATTCTTTTCATCACCAGGCTATCAAAAATCTTGCAGACGGTCTGGAAGCCGTAGCTTGGTCAAAAGATAGGTTGATCGAAGCAGTAGTCCACGGTACGAAAGACAATGTTTTTGGAGTGCAGTGGCACCCGGAAGAAATGAGAGATGAAAAATCCCAGAAAATTTTTAATTATTTTATAGATCATATTTAAGTTAGGAGACATCAAATGAGTGAATCAATAATTAAAATCCTGGCTGAAGAATTCAAAATCAGGCAAGGTCAGGTCAAAACAACTCTTGAGCTTATAGACGACGGCAACACCATACCTTTTATTGCCAGGTATCGTAAAGAAGCCACCGGAAATCTGGATGACGTAGTTTTAAGAGAATTGGACGACAGGTTGTCATATCTCAGAAACTTGGAAAAACGAAAAGGAGAAGTCATCAGGATCATTGAAGAACAAGAAAAACTGACTCCTGAATTAAAGCTTCAAATAGAAAATGCCAAGGTCTTGCAGGAAGTGGAGGATCTCTATCTGCCCTACAAGCAAAAGAGAAAGACCAGAGCTTCAGTTGCAAGGGAGAAAGGTTTGGAACCTCTTGCCGCATACATGCTTCTAGCGGACGATAATGAAAAGGCATACGTTAAAGCTGGAGAGTTTGTAGATTTGGAAAAAGGCGTGGAAAATGAAAGTGACGCCATTTCAGGTGCTATGGACATACTTGCCGAAGATATTTCAGACAATGCGGTATATAGAAAATATATCAGGGAAAATTATTTTCAAAATGGCTTGATAGAAACGGCAAAATCCAAGACGGAAGATGAAAAAGCCGAAGATTTCAGGATGTATTTCAATTTCACGGAAAAGGTGTCTCAAATAGCCAATCATAGAGTTTTGGCTATCAACAGGGGTGAGAAGAAAAAGTTTTTATCTGTAAAAATCAATGTCGATGAAGACAAGTTGGCGGATTTTATTGAAAAAAGGATCAAACAAAAGGATAGATTGCCATGTGGTTACGTTAGTGATGCAATCAGGGATTCTCTAAAGAGGTTGATATTGCCTTCAATTGAAAGGGAGGTAAGAAGCACTCTGACAGAAAAAGCCGACAAATCGGCTATCAAGGTTTTTGCAGTGAACCTCAATAAATACCTGATGCAACCACCGGTCAAAGGAAAGACTGTGATGGGGTTCGACCCTGCATTCAGAACAGGTTGTAAAATTGCAGTCGTAGACAGTTTTGGTGAGTTATTGGCTTTTGATACGGTGTATCCCACTGAACCGCAAAACAAAGTGGCAGAGGCAAAATCAAAACTTGTGGGCATGATCAAGAAATATGGTGTAGACCTAATTGCCATAGGAAATGGAACAGCCAGCAGGGAATCTGAAGCCATAGTATCGGATATGATATCGGAGTACAAATTGGATACCGAGTATATAGTGGTAAATGAGGCAGGTGCCTCTGTTTATTCTGCTTCAGTAATAGGCAACGAAGAGTTTCCGGATTTGAATGTTTCAATTAGAGGAGCTGTATCTATCGGACGAAGGATACAGGATCCTTTGGCCGAATTGGTTAAAATCGATCCAAAGCATATAGGTGTTGGACAGTATCAGCACGATGTAGATCAAAAGGAATTGGCCAAGGCTCTTGATGGTGTAGTTGAAGATGCAGTTAATGCCGTAGGAGTGGATATAAATACCGCTTCAGCCTATCTTATGACTTATATCTCTGGATTGAATAAGACTACTGCTGGAAATATCGTTGGATTCAGAAGGGAAAACGGACCATTTCTAAATAGAAAACAAATACTCAAGGTGGGTAAAATAGGGAATAAAGCCTTCGAGCAATGCGCTGGATTCTTGAGGATCGCCGGCGGAGACAATCCCTTTGACAATACGTCATTACATCCCGAATCTTATGACATTGCAGAAAAAATATTGAAAGACTTGGGGTACAAATCGAAAGATCTGATCGACAAACACAAGGAAATTGCATTAGAGCTCGATAAAATTCAAATTGACCGGAAGGCGGAACAATTGCAGGTCGGTGTGATCACATTGGAAGATATAGTTAAGGAGCTAAAAAAGCCCGGTAGAGATCCGAGAGAAAGTTTTCAAAAACCTATTTTCAAATCTGAAGTAATGGACATCACACACCTGAAACCTGGAATGATTTTAAGCGGAACGGTCAGAAATGTCATAGACTTTGGAGTTTTTGTTGATATAGGTGTCCATCAAGACGGTTTGGTGCACATTTCTCAATTGAGTAACAGTTATGTGAAAAACCCAATGGATGTTGTATCCGTAGGCGACATAGTCTCTGTCAAAGTAATGGATGTAGATCTCAAAAGAAATAGGATTTCACTGACTATGAAAGATATAACTTGATTTACAACATTGAAAAAGCTATGAAAATATCTTGCAAAAATATTGATTTAAAAAATGTTTTATGCTATTATTAGCATGAAAATAAATAAATATTTCTTCAGGGCAGGGTGAAATTCCCGACCGGCGGTTAAAGTCCGCGAGCCGAAAGGCTGATTTGGTGCGATTCCAAAACCGACAGTAAAGTCTGGATGGGAGAGGATCAAATCAAAGCTTGCAAGCTCTCCTATTTTGGAGAGCTTTTTTAATTATAAGTTTGATCTCTGCGGCCTTGATAAAAGAAGGAGGACAAAATGAAAAACAACAAAACAAAATTTTTGACCAGAGTGGGTGTGCTCAGTGCCATTGCATTTGTGCTCATGTACATTGATTTTCCAATTGCGGTATTATTTCCATCATTTTTAAAGTTTGACTTTAGCGAAGTTCCAGCATTGCTGGGCACTTTTTCAATGGGACCTTTGGCTGGGGTCGTTATCGTGTTTATTAAAAACGTTCTGATCTATCTGATCAAAGGATCTTCTACAGGTGGTGTCGGAGAGATCGCAAACTTTGTCATCAGCGCAGCCTGGATGATTCCCGTAGGAATTATATACAAACATGAAAAAAGCAAGAAAAATGCGATCAAAGGGATGGCAGTAGGTGCCGTGACCATGATAGTGGTGGCTGCAGTAGCAAATTATTTCGTCATGATACCACTATATTCCAAATTCATGCCAATTGAGGCAATAATCGCTACGGGTTCGGCTATCAATCCTGCAATCGTCAGTGTAGAATCATTGATACTGTTGGGAATTACACCTTTTAATATTTTCAAGACGGCTGTTATATCACTTTTGACTGCCTTGATTTACAAGAAAGTATCCCCCGTACTGCACAGGTAATCGAAAAAAAGCCCGAAATTCACATTTCGGGCTTTTTTTGATATAATGAAATATCAATTAAAAAATTTCCGGAGGTGATTTTATGTCAAAATTTTCATTAGACCAAGATAGATTCATTTTTTTCGATGGCGCAATGGGTACACTCCTTCAAAATGAAATAAAAGAAAAAATATTGCCTGAAGTAGTCAACATCAAATATCCCGAAGTGCTGGAAAAAATCCACAGAATGTACGCAGAGGCTGGAGTCGATGTCATAACTACCAACACTTTTGGTGCCAACGAACTCAAGCTGTCGACTGTAGGTCTTGAACCGGAAGAGGTTATAGAGGCTGCCATCAAGTGTGCCAGAAATGCTGCCGGTGACAAATGGGTAGCATTGGATATCGGGCCTTTGGGAAAAATGATGGAACCAACCGGAAAACTTACTTTCGAGAAAGCGTATGAATCCTTTAAAAGACAGGCGATCGCAGGTGAAAAATACGGGTGCGACCTGGTAATAATTGAAACAATGAGCGATATTTACGAAGCAAAATGTGCAATACTGGCAGTTAAGGAAAATACGAATTTACCTGTAATATGTACAATGACTTTTGAAGAAACCGGAAAAACATTCACTGGTACCGACCCCATATCCATGGTTGCAGTATTCGAAGGTTTAGGTGTTGATGCCCTGGGAGTAAACTGTTCATTGGGTCCGGATAAATTATTTGATACTGTAATGGAAATTCAAAAATACGCCAGCATACCCGTAATAGTTCAACCCAATGCAGGGTTGCCCATTTTTAAAGACAACGAGACTCATTATGATATTACAGAGGAGCAATTTGCAGAGGCTCTTATAAGAATGGCTAAAATAGGTGTCCGAATCTTGGGTGGATGCTGCGGAACAACTGTTTCCTATATGGAGAAAGTCATGAATGGATTAAAGGATGCCAAACCCTTGCCCCTTGTTAAAAAGAAACATACTATAACATCATCATTTAGAAAGAATATCGTTTTTGACGACAAAGTAACAATTATAAGCGAAAATTTGATACCATTTGGCAATCCTGAAATAAAAGAAATGTTTGAAAAGGAAAACTACAGGAAAATAGCATCCAGGGTAAGATCCATCATGAACAAAGGTGCCGATATTGTAGATGTTTACGCTGCAGTAAAAGGAAAAGACGAAAAATCTGTTATGGTGAACTTAATAAAGGGAATACAAAAAATGCTTGATATCCCCATACAAATAGATAGTAAAGATCCGGATGTTATAGAGGCCGCTCTCAGAAATTATAACGGGAAAGCTGTGATCAACAGCGTGGATGGCACAGAGAAATCCATGAAAGAAATATTCCCATTAATAAAGAAATACGGGGCTGTGGCTATAGCACTGACTCTAGATGAAAGCGGAGTACCATCGGATTGCCAGAAAAGAGTGGAAATTGCTGAAAGAATAATTTGTGAGGCAAAGAAATATGGTATCGATAAAAAGGATTTGATTTTTGATACCGTGGTTTTGCCGGTTTCCACAAGCCAGGCCATGGCAATGGAGGCAGTTTATGCCGTTTCGGAAATTCATTCGCGACTGGAAGCAAAAACCTTGATGGGCATCGGAAACATATCCTATAAAATGCCAAACAGACCTTTGTTGAACAGCACTTATTTGGCTATGGGACTGGGAAGAGGATTGAATGCAGCAATTGTGGACATTGAAAATTTGGAAATTATGAATACCTTGACCGCTGCTAAAAGTATTTTGAATTTAGATCATTTGTCAAAGGATTATCTCGAAAAATTTAACGGGTATAGAGAAGATGAACCAGATTTATCGGTTCTGGGAAATTTGATCTTAAGAGCAGACACCTTGGGGGCAAAAAATCATATTCTAGAATATAAAACTCTATCTGCCGATGAACTCCTTGGAGTAATGATAAAAGCGGAGAGACTGTTTAAAAAAGGTGAGATTTTTTATCCTGAGTTTACAGGCTGTATTAATACTGTAATCGAGCTGTTTGAAAGTCCTGAGTCTATAAGTGACGGACATTATTCGAATATGGGTTCGTTGATGCTTGTACAAGTCAATGATCGTATTTCCATAGGAAAAGAAATTTCGAAAGCGGTGGCCTATTCCATGGGATTTATACCTTTCACGATAGCATTTTTCGATGATCAAGATAAGATAATTGATGAACGCGTAAACCTTCGAGGGATATTGATTTCTGCAGGATTGGACTCAAGCGATTCTGAAATTGAAGAATGCATTAAAACCATAAGAGATTTACATCCAAATCTTCCAGTTGTTTTGGGAGGGAACCTTTCAAGAATGAATTTGAAAATCCAAGACAATGTCGCCTGTGCATGCAGCGTAGAAGAATTGATTGCGGAGTTAAATAAGTTAGTTTGAGTTTCAGGAGGAAGTCATGAAAATTTGCAGCAAAGTCGTTAAAACAGTTTCGGCTGAAGAAACACAATATATAGGCAAACAATTGGGAGAAATGTTGAAATCAGGCTGTATCGTGTGCCTTGATGGTGAAATGGGCGCGGGTAAAACGGCCATGAGTCAAGGGTTGCTGCGAGGGCTGGGAGTCGAAGGGTATATCACAAGCCCTACGTACAGCTTGGTAAATGAATACGAGACAAAAGACAATAATGTCAAGATTTTTCATTTCGATGTCTACAGGTTGGAAAGCATCGATGATTTGTATGACATAGGATTTGAAGAGTACCTGAAAGACTCGATCCTCATAATCGAATGGGCTTCGATCATAAGAAGCGAGCTAAATGGAAACATAATTGACATTTACTTGGAAAAAGGGGACAAAATCGACGAAAGAAACATTAAAATTTCAGGTCCCTGCGATTTTATTCAAAAGATCGATTCTATAAAAGGAGAATTTTAATATGATAATTTTAGGATTGGATACCGCAACAGGATCAACATCTGTAGCTGTATCAGTAAATGGTATCCTGGTCGGTGAAATTATAGCAAATTACAGGCAGACTCACTCGGAAAAGTTGGTATATTTGATCGATGAAGTGTTGAAAATTGCTGATTTAAAGTTGGAAAATGTTGATTATTATGCGTGCACCAACGGTCCGGGATCTTTCACGGGACTTAGGATAGGAGCTGCTTCAGTAAAGGGAATGGCACAATTTTTCGACAAGAAAATAATTGGTGTGTCGTTGTTGGAGCTTTTAGCGAGAAATACAGTTGGATGTAACGGAATTATTTGTTCGATAATCGATGCACAAAGAGACAATTTGTACGCGGGATTCTACAAATGGGAAGTTGACGGCTTGAAAAGCATTGGTGATGATCGAGTAATTTCAATAAAGGAACTTGAAGAATACTGTAGTGAATCAAGTGAGAATATATTGATTTTGGGGGATGGAATCAAAAAATTGACGGATGAAATAAAGTCGTTAAAAAATATTCGGTTACTTGACTCATTTTACGGGATCCCTAGAGCATCTATGATTTGTTCGAGTGCACAGGATAAAATCAATAATGAAAAAGACATATACTCATGGGAGGAGTTTGAACCTGATTATTTCAGAAAATCCCAGGCCGAATTGCAGATGGAAGCCAGGAAGGACAATAAGCATGAACAGGTTTAAATTCATCCACATTTCAGATGTCCATATAGGTACAGGTTTTGAAAAATCCAGCCTGCCGTCCCCCATTAGAAAAGAATTGAAAATGGATATATGGAAATCTTTTCGCAGCATAATTGAAGAATGTTTATCAAAGAAAATCGATTTTTTGTTTATAAGCGGGGATTTGTTTGAACATGACAAGGTCAGGATGTCGGATCTTAAAACATTGGAATCCTATTTTAAGACTATAGAAAATACCAGGGTATATATAGCTCCTGGAAACCATGACCCGATGAATGGAGATATGACATATGATATGTTGGAATGGCCTTCAAATGTAAAAATATTTTCCAAACAAATTTTCGAAGAAGTATCAATTAACGAATGGTTGTCGATCTGGGGATTTGGTTGGGAAAACAATTCCGTTTCGGGCATGGATTTAGGTAAGGAACCCCAATTGGATCCGCTAAAAACAAATATTTTGTTGGCTCACGGTGACGTTTTGGATTCAGAATCGGATTATTTGCCCATGAAAGAACACTTTTATCTTTTGGACCAATTTGATTACGTCGCCATGGGACATATCCACAAACCCACCACCACAGGCGAAAAGGTTTCATATAGCGGGGCTCCCATAGCTATGAGTTTTAAAGACAAAGGAAGCAGAGGGTACATAAAGGGAGACGTGGAAAAGGGTCGGATAATGGTCGAATTTACAAGCTTGGACTATAGAAAATTTGTAGAATTGGATTTTGAATTTGATCCTCGGGATGATTTTACAGAAATATGCAGAAAGTTGAAAATACTGTCGACTAATTGGTCAGGCCATTTAGTCAAAATCGATTTAAAGGGAATTATAGGCAGGGATATAGAAATCGATCAAATCAAAGAATTGGCTGAAGAGTATTTTTATCACGTAGAATTTATTGACAATTATATACTTGACTATGATTTGGAAGTCATTTACAACGAAAACAAAGACAATATAATAGGAAAATTCATCAAGGAAATGGCTAAGGAAAATCTGGAAAACAACATAAACAGACATGCTCTTTACTACGGTTTGGAAGCTTTGTTACAGGAGAGACAGCAATGATCATTAAAGAACTCGGACTTTCAGGATTTGGAAAATTTCATAATAAAAAGATAAGATTCGATGAAGGAATCAATATAATTCTGGGATGCAACGAGTCTGGGAAATCGACGCTACACAAATTCATCGAAGGCATGTTGTTTGGATTCTTCAAGGATTCGTGGTCACGAAAAGTTTACAGCGAAGATTATGACAGATACTTGCCTTTAAAAGGGTCGGAGTACCATGGCTCAATGATAATTGAAGATGAAGGCAGAAGATTCAGACTGGAAAGAAATTTTTTAAAAGGTCGGGACGACCTGAGGATCTTTGATGAGATCACCGGAAGGGATGTTACGGGCGAATTTTATTATGACAGTGGAACAAGGATGTACTACTTTACAGATCCTAAAATTTTAAATAGGAATTTGTTTAGAAACACCGTAAGTGTCGCACAGTTGAAGGTCAAGACTGATGATGAATTAGGCAAGGAACTCAAGGAAAATTTCTATAATTTCAGTCATTCAGGAACAGATGTTTCAGTTTCTAAAGCCTTGCATCTTTTGAAGCGAAAAAATGACTGCATAGGGACTGAAAGAAGAAAAGGAACTGAATTGAACAAATTGGTAGAAGAAATCAAGATCCTGGAAGACAAGTTGAAATCATCCGAAAGATCAAGAGCTAAAATACTGGAGCTGTCATCTAGAAAGAAAAATCTTTACAAAGATTTGGAACAGTTGAAAGAAGCGTTAAAGTCTAAGGAAAACAGCCTGGAAAATCTGGAAATCAAGAATGTTCACAAGAAATATTTGTCTTATAAAGAATTATTGATCGAAAAAGAACAACTTGAATCGCAACTGAATGATTACAAGTACGAATACATGGAAGAGGAGATATTCAGAGATGCCTTGCTTGCCGATCAGGAGATCAAGCGACTTACCGATG
The DNA here is from genome assembly GCF_015594845.1 of Alkalibacter mobilis. Classification (GTDB taxonomy): domain Bacteria; phylum Bacillota; class Clostridia; order Eubacteriales; family Alkalibacteraceae; genus Alkalibacter; species Alkalibacter mobilis. Next base: position 39,957 of record NZ_JADNRK010000007.1, read on the forward strand.
AAATCTATGAGTCAAAAGAATACGTAGAAAAATTGAATTTTGAGATCATGAGGATTTCCCATGAAACCAACATGGGATTTGAAGGATCTGAATATGAAAACATGGATGAAGACAGAGACAGGCTATTTGAACTGAACGAAGAAAAAGAGTTCTTGGCCGGGAAGCTGAAATTATTGAAAAAGAAGGATCAAAAAAAATCCTTGTTGCCCGGAATATTTGCATTCCTTATAGGAGCCCTTACAATCTATGCTGGGTTTACCTATAATAATCCTTACATTTTGATCGTTGCAGGACTCTTTATTTTATTTTCAATATACTCAGTTACAAATACGATAAAAAACTTCAAAAACCCTTACAAACTTGAGGAAGAAAGTCTGTTGTCCGAGATCAAAGAAATCAATGAAAAGATAGAAGACATACTGAAAGAATATGGAGTGAATAATTTTGTAGATCTCAGAGAACGATGGAAAGAAATAATTACAACAAAAAGCAAATTTAAAGAAGAGTTTGATAGGATAAATGTATTGAGAAGCCGAGTTGCCTATGTAGTCGAAAAAGAAGAAATCCTGTATTCGAAACTTAGGGGGAATGAATCACGTCTTGATCAAATATTTAAAGATTGGAACGTATATGATTTTGAAGGATTGGCAAAGATATTTGAAAGGCAAAAGAATCTAAGACGGTTGGGAAGGCGGATCGAAGAAATCGAAAGAACCATGGAAATGATCATGGCACCGGAAGACTTTGCCAGATTCGATAATTTTTTTAAGGGAAAAGGTTCAATAGGAGAGTATAAGGAAGACCCTAATACGATCAAGGAAGAAATACAGAAGTTGCACGACACAATTAAAAGTACAAGAACCGACCTGGATAAGACGGAAGGGGAAATACTTGCGATTGAAAAGGAATCAAACGATTTTAACGACATAAAAGAGGAATTGTCGTATCTATATGAACTCAAAAATGAACAAATGGAAAAATCTCGAGCAGTAGAAAAAGCTTATGATGTTATTGAAAAAGTATCTCGAGACATGCACAGGGAAATTGCTCCAAGATTAAATACACGCCTGGGTCAGGTCATGAAGTCGATAACCGGAAAATATGAAAATCTTAAAGTTTCTGATAAAGCAAGGATAACCTTGGAAGACCCTGAAACAAATAAAATGATACAGGGAGAAGGTCTGAGTTCAGGTGCAATGGACCAATTGTATTTTTCTTTCAGGTTGGGTATGATTGAAATGTTGAAATTAGAGAAATTTCCGCTCATATTGGATGAATCGTTTACTCAATATGACGACGGCAGGATGGAAAAAGCTTTGAAGTTTTTGGTGGAGCAATGCAATAACAAACAAATATTGTTGTTTTCATCTCAAAGAAGAGAAACCAGTATGTTGAAAGACATGAATATTGAATTTAATACTATCGATCTCGATGAAGTGGAGTGAATCAAATGCTGATAGATCATGTGAAAAAATATATAAAAAGTGAATTTGCATATGGAGATGACCATAAACTATATCATTACAACTGTGCGGAAACATTGTTAAACAGCTGTAATGACGAATATATGCTTGGTATCGGTACAAAAGAATTAAAGATGATGACCGGATTTGGAGGTGGGTTTCACTGTGAACGAACTTGCGGCGTTTTAACTGGTGGCATTGCCGCTCTAGGCATGATCTTTGCAGAAGAAAGACCCACTGAGAATAACAAGTTAAAGGAAATCGTAAAAAAGTGGGTGGAGATATTTCATGAAGAATTTGGAACCACCGAGTGTTCTGACATCAAGAAGTCTCACAGGGATGAAGTCGAAAAATGTGCCCCCGTTATGATTAGAGGGGCAGAATTGCTGGAAAAATTGATTGAAGAGTACAGATAACCTGGAAAGGAATTAAATATAAATGGAATCAAAAAGAAAAACAGTAGTCGTGGGTATGTCGGGAGGAGTAGATTCTTCAGTTGCAGCCTTGTTATTAAAAGAGCAGGGATATAACGTAATAGGGATCTTCATGAAAAACTGGGAGGAAGACGACAACAGTGAAGATGGTGTTTGCACTGCAGCGGAAGATTTTGACGATGTGAGAAGGGTGTGCGACACTTTGGAAATACCCTATTATACGGTAAATTTCAGTAAGGAATATTGGGACAGGGTTTTTAGTTATTTCCTTGAAGAATACAAAAAGGGAAGAACGCCAAATCCTGATATATTGTGCAACAAGGAAATCAAATTCAAAGCATTTTTGGATTATGCACTGAATGTTGCAGGAGCAGATTACATAGCAACCGGTCATTACGCCAAAATAGAAGAAAAAGATGGCTGCTCCAGATTGATGAAAGCCTCGGATAAAAACAAGGATCAAACGTATTTCCTATGTCAGTTGAATCAGTTTCAACTTTCAAAGGCGCTCTTTCCTTTGGCTGATTTGCCTAAGGAAGAAGTAAGAAAAATTGCTGCGGATAACGGACTTCTTACTGCCGGAAAAAAAGATTCTACGGGAATTTGTTTCATAGGAGAAAGGGATTTTAATAAATTTTTGAGCAGATATCTCCCGGCAAAAAAAGGAAAAATTTTAGATAAAAACGGCAATTTAAAAGGAACCCATAATGGATTGATGTATTATACTCTCGGTCAAAGAAAAGGTTTGGGAATTGGCGGTCAAGGAACAGGAGAACCCTGGTTTGTATATAAAAAGGATTTGACAACTAACACTTTGTACGTTGTACAGGGCGAAAAAGATCCACTTCTATATTCCACATCGTTGACAGGCACAAATGTGAACTGGACATGTGAACCACTTCAAGGCAAAGGCATCAAACTAAAGGCAAAATTTAGATATAGACAGCCTGACCAGGATGTTGAAGTCGACGTATTGGATGACGGTAGCATAGAAGTTAAATTTGAAGAGCCGCAAAAGGCCGTGACTCCCGGACAGCAAGTAGTCCTATATGACGGTGACGAATGTTTGGGTGGTGCTGTGATCGACCGGGTCACCCCATTAAAAAAATAATGTTTCTGCAATCTTTCACATTTTAAGCCATCCAGATATGGTCTAAAAACTTATCAATAAACCCCGAAAGGAGTCATTCCGTTGAAAATTTTATTTGTCGAAGATGAGAAAAAAGTTACGGAAGCTTTGAAAGAATTATGTAAAATGCAAAACATACAATGTGACGTAGCCAATGATGGCGACGAGGGCATGTTGTATGCATTAAATCAGATATACGATGTTATTGTATTGGACATCATGTTGCCCAGAAAAAGCGGTATAGAAATCTTGCAGGAACTAAGGGCAAATGGAAATAAAACTCCCGTATTGATGTTGACGGCAAAGGACACTGTGGAAGACAAGGTGAAAGGATTGGACTCAGGGGCAGACGACTATCTGGTAAAACCTTTTTCTGCAAAGGAGTTGTTTGCGCGTCTAAGGGCCCTCGGAAGAAGAGTCGATTCAGACTATATTGACAATTCAATAACCATAGGTAATTTTAAATTTGATCTGGAAAACTATACAGCTACCATCGATGATCAGCCTATCAAACTTTCATATAAAGAAGGTATGCTTCTTGAAATGCTGATCAAGAGGCCGGAGCAGGTGTTTAGCAGGGAACAGATCCTGGACAGGGTTTGGGGGTTTGATGCAGACGTAAATGAAAACAATATTGAGATTTATATTCATAATTTGAGAAAGAAGCTCAAAGGGACCCGGATAAAAATTGAGACACTCAGGAGTATAGGGTATAAGTTAAAGGTGATGGATTAATGTTCAAGGAACTGTACAGGCGTCTAACATTGATGAACGCACTTATCTTGATAGCATTTCTTTTAATATTTTCTTATTCAATAGTAGGATTTACGAATTCGACCTTTGATTCATCCGCTAAAAGATCTTTATTTGAACAGTCGGAGAAGATAAAAAATATTGTGGATACTTACGGAACTTTTGACTTTACATTGCCTAATGAAGGGATCGGTTCCGGGATCGATATAGAAAATTCTTACAGTCGAATTGAATACATTCTTTGGAATGAGAATCTTGATCTTGTCAATTTGAGCAATCTGAGAGAAAATCTCTTGGATGTCACATTTATTCAGGCAAAAAATGCCTTGGAAAATCGGAATTCATATTATTCCTCCATGACTCTTTCAGGAGTTAAGTACAGGATATATAACGTATATGCACTGACAAAGTCGGGATCCCCTTATATAATTCAAGTATTTCAATCCAGAGTGATCGACGACTTGATCACCAGACAAATTTTTGTGGTCGTTATGGGAATAGGCATAGTAAGCCTTATCGTCTTGATTTTCATAAGTGCTCACCTGGCGAAAAAATCACTGGAACCTGTAAGACAAACATACGAGAGACAAAAAGAATTCATTGCTGACGCTTCGCACGAATTAAGGACTCCGCTTACGATCATAAGGACTTCGGCAGAACTTTTGACAATGAAGGAAGACGAAAAAATCAAGGACAATCTCAAATGGATAGACAACATTTCCGTAGAAACAGAGAATATGAGCAAGTTGATAGAAAATCTCCTTACTCTTGCTCAGGCTGACAACAAGCAGATACCGGTTGAAATGGCAAGGGTGGATCTGAGCAAGTTGGCATACGAAGCGGGTGAGAAGTTTCAACTGATTGCAAAAGAAAAGGGTCTTGAACTTGAAAGCATAATTTCTGATAATGTAAACATTTATGGCGACAAGGACAAGCTCAATCAACTTATTGTGATCCTTCTGGACAACGGAATAAAATACACTCCCAAAAGCGGGAAAATAACTCTGTCGCTGATGAACACTGCGGAAAAAGCGATCATCTCTGTCAAGGACACCGGTATCGGAATGACTGAAGAGGATCGGGAAAGAATCTTTGAAAGATTTTACAGAGTCGATAAGGCCAGGTTTAGAGAGGAAGGTGGAGCCGGTCTGGGTTTGAGTATTGCAAAATGGATCGTAGATGAACATAAAGGAAAAATCAGTGTTGAAAGTCAGCTGAACGAGGGTAGTAACTTCATAGTCGAACTGCCCAAAAAAAGAAAAATTTGAGTTCTTTCACATAGAAAGGTATAGATATGAAAAACAAACTAAACTACCTCAGAGCGTTCATTGTGGCCATAGTGTTATTTGTGGGCATTTACGGAATCACCAACTTTGAAAAGAATATTTCCGGGGAAATACCAAATTTTGAAGCAACCATTCCTGCATCTGATTTGAGAGAGTCATTCTTCGCATTTGCAAATGAAGGTGTAACTAAATCCAAGTCCTCTATAAGAATATCTTCCGCAGGAGACATAATGACCCATGGTACTCAGATTGCAGGAGCTTACAACAGTGCTACGGGAGAATACGAATTTGACGAAAACTTCATGCACGTTGCCAAATATTTTAAGGCTTCGGATATCTCAGTAGCCAATTTTGAAACAGTTACATCGGGGGGAGCACCGCAGGGATACCCGGTGTTCAATTCGCCGCCTGCAATTCTGGATGCCATCAAAAACGCCGGATTCAACATGTTGGGTACTGCAAATAATCATACTTTGGATCAGGGGAAAAAGGGGTTGCTGAATACTCTTGCTGAGATACAAAACAGGGACATTAACTCAACCGGGACTTTTGCCGCCCCCGAAGCAGATATAACAGTGATGGAAGCCCAGGGCATTAAAATGGGGATTTTGGCATACACTTATGGATTGAATGGCTTGGATGGATATTTGACAACGGAAGAACTTGACTATATGGTCAACATAATAGACGAGGACAAGATCCGATCTGATATCGCCAAGGCACAAACCCAGGGATGCGATGCCATTGTTGTTATCATACATTGGGGGAATGAATATCAGATGTCACCGACCGAAGAAACCAAGAAGCTGGCTGAAAAAATCTTTGGATGGGGAGCCGACATAATCCTTGGAAGCCATCCACATGTTATTCAAATGTCTGAAGTCATGGAAATAGATGGTGAAATCAAATACGTAATTTATTCCCAGGGGAATTTTCTATCCAACCAAAGAAGAGAGACTCTTCCGTCCATCGAAAATCGAAATTACACTGAAGACGGAGTAATAGTCCATATTTCCCTGGAAAAGGATCCCGGTAAAAACAAAACTGTAATTGCATCGGTTTCATACACGCCGACCTGGGTGTACAGATATGAATCTTCAGGAAAATTCAAATATCAGATCCTCCCTGTTTCAGAAGCTTTAGAATCAGGTGATTTTACAGGAGAACTTTTGGATAGACTCAAAAAATCGCGTTCGAACACTATGAGCAAGATGCAGATTTACAATGGAGACGTTCAATGACCAGTAAAAAAGTAATCGAAATAACACGAATGAAGCTCCATGATCTGGATGAAATAATTCTGCTTGAAAACAGATCTTTCACCATCCCTTGGACAAGGAATATGTTTGAAGAGGAGCTTAAGAATCCTCTGGCCAGATATTTTGTATTGTGGGTCGACTCACAAATTGCAGGGTATGGTGGGATCTGGTTGATATTTGACGAAGGGCATATCACCAATGTTGCAATTCATCCCAACTATAGAAAAATTGGACTGGGCAAGGTATTGTTGGAACATATGGTAGATGAGAGTAAAAAAGAGGGAGTTTCAGAATTTACACTAGAGGTAAGAGTGGGAAATACTGGAGCACTGGCCTTGTATAGGTCTTGTGGATTTGAAAAGGCAGGGATCAGAAAAAACTATTATAGCGACAACAATGAAGACGCAATCATAATGTGGAGGAAAAATGATTAGAAAAATTTTGATATTGGTGTTGGTTTTAACAGTCCCCATAACTGCGCTTCTTACAGGCGTAGAGATTGCAACAAAAGGGGATGATTTCTTTTACGAACAATTTCAAAAAAATGATGTTCCCCAAAATACGGGGATGGATCTTGATAATTTAATGAATGTCACAGATTCCATCCAGGATTATCTTTTCGGGAAAAGGGACGATCTTGAGATAACGGCATTTATAAACGGCGAAGAAACCAAGGTTTTTAATCAAAGAGAGATCATACACATGGAAGACGTAAAAGTTTTGTTCGAAAAAGGGATTTTGTTTAGAAATATGGGAGCGATTGTCGTTCTGCTGGCCGCAGCTTATGGAATAGTCAAAAGAAAAAGATGGATTTTTAAGGCATTTCTCTTAAGTGTGGCGTTGTACTTTGCAGTAGGAGCGATTTTGGGCGGGATGCTCTACGTTGATTTCAACAAGTATTTCAATCTTTTCCACGAAATCTTTTTTTCCAATGATTATTGGATATTGGATCCCAGAGACAGCATTTTGATAAATATGGTTCCATTGAATTTTTTTATGAGTATAGTAAGGAAGATACTGCTTGTCACAACTATTTTGATACTGGCGACTCCCCTGGCATTTGAAATAAGGTTTAAGTTTGGAGGTAATCATGAAAGATATCGTAATTTTAGGAATTGAATCATCATGTGATGAAACATCGGCAGCCTTGGTGAGAAACGGCAGGGAAGTCTTGTCGAATATAATATATTCGCAAATCGACATTCATCAACCGTACGGCGGAGTCGTTCCGGAAATAGCTTCCAGAAACCATGTTAAAAAAATAAGCTCCATCGTCGATATGGCATTTAAGGAGGCTAAATTGAATTACTCAGATATAGACGGTGTTGCAGTTACGTACGGACCCGGTTTGGTGGGCAGCCTGCTCGTAGGCCTCTCATATGCCAAATCCTTTGCTTATGCAGCTCAAAAACCTTTGATAGGCATAAATCACATTGATGGTCATATATGTGCAAATTACATAGGTAACGACGATGTAAAACCCCCGTTTTTAACACTGGTTGCATCTGGAGGACACTCCCATTTGATATTGGTGAAGGATTACGACGATTATACGGTTTTGGGTCAAACCAGGGATGATGCTGCCGGTGAGGCATTTGACAAAATTTCAAGGACCCTGGGATTAGGTTATCCGGGAGGCCCGGCAATTGACAAGGCGGCTTTGCTTGGCGATCCGCATTTCGTAGAGTTTCCACGGGCGTATCTGGAAGAAGACAGTTTTGACTTCAGCTTCAGCGGACTTAAATCTGCAGTTCTCAATTACCTTAATTCCATGAAAATGAAAGGTGAGACATACAGACCAGAAGATATTGCAGCCAGTTTTCAAATGGCCGTTGTTGAAGTACTAGTGGAAAAGACTTTAAGTGCCGCTGAAAAATATAGCATTCAAAACATTTGTTTGTCGGGTGGTGTTGCCTGTAATTCTCTACTTAGAAAAATTATGAAACAAAGGTGCCAAGAAAAGAATTATAAACTTTCATATCCCGAAATATCCTTGTGTACGGACAACGGCGCAATGGTGGCAAGTGCAGGATATTACAAGTTTGTCAAAAAGGATTTTGCACCTGGAGATCTTACTGCAAAGCCAAATTTAAAAATATGACGTACTGTGGATAAACTACTAAGCATACTTAAAAATTGTTTGTAAAGTCCATGTTAGCAATTCCGAAAATGTGGATAAGTCTTAAAAAACCCAGAATAACAGGGTGGATAAACGTCGGATCTGTGGATAAACACGTGGATAACTGTGAGAAATGTTCATAACTATTGTAAAAGCATGAAAATGAATAAATAATAGCAGATTTAAAAACCTTGGGAATAAAGGCTTTCAGCTGTCAAGAAAAATATTTTTGCAAAACAAATCAGAAATTTCACAATTGGAAATTTCTGATTTGAACTAGATGTTGTCTTCCAATTCAGTTTGTTTGTCGGTCCATATTTCCATCAATTGTGACAAGGCGCTCTTCATTTCTTCATATTGACGGTTGATTTTACAAGAGTAGTCAAAATCATCGTAAAATCCCGTTGAACAGATGATTTGCTCCAATTCAGAGATTTTTGCCTCTTTAGTCAGTATTTCGGTTTCAATTTCAGCGATCTCTTTTTTAAGTTGGGCAATTTCTTTTTTCTGTCTGTTTTTCAACTTTTTTATTTGTACGGCTTCTGTTTTAGTAAGTACAGGACCTTCGCTTTCCAAGGCATCCAAAAGATTTTTTTCCTGCATTTTTTGCATATAATAATCATAATTACCGTTAAATATTTCCAATTTTTCATCTTTAAGTACGAATAGTCTATTAACAGTCTTGTTTAAAAAATACCTGTCATGGGAAACAATGAATAGTGTTCCAGTATAGTCATTCAATGCTTGTTCCAACACATCTACAGTGGACATGTCCAAATGGTTGGTAGGCTCATCCATCATTATAAAATTTGCATCTGACAACATGGTTTTTGCAAGGGATATCCTGCTTAATTCACCGCCGGACAAGACTCCGATTTCCTTGAATACGTCTTCGCCATAAAATCGGAAGTATGAGAGAATATTACGGATTTCGCCCTCTCCGGCAAGAGGTTTGGCATCCCAGACTTCATCCAAAGGAGTGGAATTGGGATCAAGCCCCTGGTTGTCCTGTTTGAAGTATGCGGGGATGACCTTTTGTCCCCAGGATAAATTACCTGTATCCGGGGTAACTTCGCCGTTTATTATCTTGAGCAGGGTGCTTTTGCCGCTTCCGTTTACTCCTATCAAGCCTATTTTATCTCCGCGATATATATCGAAACTTACATTTTCGAAAAGATGTTTGTCATAAGACTTTGACAAACTTTTTGCCTCTAAAATCAGTTTGGAGCTTTGGACTTTTGGTTCGAATTTGAGGGATACCCTTTTGTTGTCAGAAAAGGGTCTGTCGGTTTTAGGCATTTTATCCAGCATTTTTTCTCGGCTTTTAGCCTTTTTTATACTTTTTTCACGATTGAACTGTCTGAAACGTTTGATGATTTCTTCCTGTCTGCGGATCTCCTTCTGTTCCACCTTGAATTGATGCATTTCAGATTCAAATTGTTCTTCTTTTCGTCTAACGTACTCGCTGTAATTCCCGTTGAACCTGTTCAAGGTTTTATTTTCGATTTCAAAAATAGTATTTACAAGGGCATCCAGAAAATACCTGTCGTGTGAAATTATTATATATGCACCTTTATAGCTCTTTAAGTAAGTTTCAAGCCACTGGATCGTTTCGATGTCCAAAAAGTTGGTAGGCTCATCCAAAAGCAGCAAGTCAGGATTTTTGAGGATTATTTTTGCTAAAGAAATGCGGGTCTTTTCGCCACCGCTGAGACTGGATGTGCTTTTTTCAAAACTGGTTTGGGGAAAACCCAATCCAATCAATATGCCCTTGGCTCTACTTTCATATTCGTAGCCTGACATGGATTCGAATTTTTCCGTAAGATCCGAGTACTTTTTCAGAAGTGACTCGGTTTTAGTACCGTCCGATACGGCTATTTCCTTTTCGAGAGATCTCATGGATTTTTCCATGGCGACGATATCGCTAAAAACAGAAAGAACTTCTTCATAAATTGTCTGATTTGTGTTTATGTTTGATTCCTGGGAAAGGTAGCCGATTGTTATGTCTTTGGAGTAATCCAATTTACCGCCATCAACCGCCAGCACGCCTGCGATGATTTTAAGGAGTGTACTTTTTCCCGTGCCGTTTTTTCCAACTATGCCTATTTTAGAATCTTCTTCAACAAAGAAACTCATATTTGAAAGTATGGTATCTACTCCATAACTTTTACTCAATTCTGTTGCGCCAAGCAGCATTTTTTCATCCTCCGATTGTCTGTTATTCATGTTATTATATTACTACAGTATAAATGTTAATTCAATCGACAGCTTAAGATGGATAATTAGTAAAAAAAAATGAAAATACAATAACAAAAAATTGACAATCTTTTTTCTCATTGCTATAATTATCATTAAGTTTATAGAGTTAATAGGGGTTGAAAGGAGAACGACATGCAAAGGCACTCAGTGAAGGTTTCAATGGCAGTGGTTAGAAGGCTGCCGAAATACTATAGATATCTTGGGGATTTACTTCATAACGACATTACAAGAATATCATCAAAGGAGCTAGGAAAGTTAATGGGGCTGACTGCATCGCAGATCAGACAAGATCTAAATTGCTTTGGAGGCTTCGGACAGCAAGGTTATGGTTATAACGTTGAGGAGCTGCAAAAGGAAATAGGAAATATACTGGGTCTTAACAAAACCTATAGCTGTGTAATTGTAGGAGCGGGTAATCTGGGACAGGCAATTGCAAATTACGAAGGTTTCCGCAGGGAAGGCTTTATACTAAAAGCCATGTTCGATGTAAATCCAAGGTTGATAGGAAATACAATAAGGGACATAAAGATACTTGATATCATGGATCTTGGTGAATATGTAAAAGACAACGATGTTCAGCTTGGTATAATTTGCGTTCCTAAAGAACAGAGTCAATCTGTAGCAGACACGCTTATGGACAACGGAGTCAAGGCAATCTGGAACTTTGCTCCTGCAGATGTTGAAGTTAGGGACAACGTTGTAATTGAAAATGTAGCAATAAGCGAAAGCTTGTACACTCTTACTTACTTGATGAATGAGAGTAATTTGGACATATAGATCTCAATAAGCATAGTACAGGTAAATAATTTAGACAAAGACGTCTTGCTAAGAGTATAATATACTCATAGCGGACGTTTTTTATTTATTTTTAATATGATTTTAAAGGGAGGAACAAATTATGACAACGACTAAAGAACAAATCATGCAGAGTGCCAAAGATCTGGATGTAGAATTTATTCATCTTCAATTTACAGACTTGAACGGAGTTATGAAAAATCTTTCCGTAACGTATGAGCAATTGGAAAAAGCTCTAGACGGAGAAATAATGTTTGACGGCTCATCAATAGACGGATTTGTCAGGATAGAAGAATCTGACATGTATTTAAAACCCGATTTAAACACTTTTGTCGTATTTCCATGGAAACCGCAGGTTGGAAGAGAAGCCAGATTGATTTGTGACATATACAATTCAGACGGTACACCTTTTGCAGGATGTCCCAGGAATATACTAAAAAGACAAATAGCCGAGGCTCAAAAATTAGGTTATACAATGTATGTTGGTCCTGAATGTGAATTCTTCCTGTTTGAAGTGGATGAAAACAACAATCCAACATTGGTGACTCATGACAATGCTGGATACTTTGATCTTGCACCTGTAGATCTGGGCGAAAGCGCAAGGCGGGACATGGTTACGACATTAAAGGAAATGGGATTTGAGATCGAAGCTTCCCATCATGAGGTGGCACCGGGTCAACACGAGATAGATTTTAAATACTGTGATGCCCTGGAAGCAGCCGATGATATCATGACATTTAAAATGGTCGTAAGAATTATAGCCCAAAGGCATGGACTACACGCTACATTCATGCCCAAACCAATTTTCGGCATTGCGGGATCAGGTATGCATCTTAATCAATCTTTGTTTAAAAATGGTAAAAATGCCTTCTATGATCCGAATGGTGCAGATGAACTTAGTGAAGAAGCGTATCAATATATAGCTGGTTTGATAAAGCATGCCAGACCAATGGCTGCATTGACTAATCCAACGGTAAATTCATACAAAAGATTGGTTCCCGGTTATGAGGCTCCCGTATACATTGCATGGTCTCCAAAAAATAGAAGCCCGTTGATCAGAATTCCAGCAAAAAGAGGAGCTTCCACGAGAGTTGAAATGAGAAATCCGGATCCTTCTGCCAATCCTTATCTTGCACTTGCTGCGAATCTTGGTGCGGGACTGGATGGAATAAAGAATAACTTGAAAGCGCCGGATCCAGTATATTCAAATGTTTATGAGATGTCAGCTGAAGAAAAAATCGAATGCTGCATAGATTCTTTGCCGGGAACTTTGATCGAGGCAATCGAGGAGCTTCAAAAGGATGATTTGTTGATGGATGTATTAGGGCCTCACGCAAGAGTGAAGTATATCGAAAACAAATTGCAGGAATGGGACAGTTATAGAACAAAAGTTTCTCAATGGGAACTTGACATGTATTTGACTACAATATAAAAAGCCGATCACTCGGCTTTTTCAGGTTCTTTAAAAGGAAGTCTCCTTGATCTGATGTCAATCAGAAGATTGTTGATATTGTTGAATGAATTTGTGGCTCCGGATATGGAATCCACAGGGTCGAGGCTTCTGTTTTCCAAAACTTGATTCGAATAGTTGTCAAAAACGTCTTTGAGTTCCATTCCATAAAATTCCTTGTAATTCTCGGAAATTTCCTGGCTGGCATATTTGTCTATACCGGAATCGTTGGTTTCGCTGTAATGAACGGCTGTGATCCTGTCGCCTAAGAAGGTTATTCTCAATATTGGTCGATAACCGTTGGCGTCGGGTTCTCCCATGGATACGTACGTGTCGTTCATTGGTAGGAGGATTTCTTCAAGATCACCCATTGATGCTTTGTTAAGGATGCTCTCCGCCAATTGTTTGAAATAATTGTTTATGTCGGGAAAATCTCCGGTACTTGGAAGATTTACAGGGTTTTGATTTTTTATCAAGCTGTTGTAGAGTCTGCCGTATATGACTTTTAGATCTAGATTGTGTGCAACCTTGAAAGATTCGTAGTACTTCGTATCGGTTATCTTGTCTTTTCCCTCAACTGACACTTCCCTGTAATTGACTTCGGTTATTAACCCACCGTTTATGGTGAGATGCATCTCTGGACGATAACCTTCATTGTTGGTATGGGAATAAGTGCCGTAATACTTTCCGTCTTTGTAAAGATAAGGATTTTCGTCAAGGAGAACTTGTCCTTCGCCGTTGTTCACATATTCCTGTGAACAACCGGTGATGGAAATTATCATAATTAAAAAGAACAGTATTTTTTTAAACATAAATGTACGCTCCGATTAAAATATTTTCAAATTTTTATTATTACCAAATCATTATATCACAAACAAGGAGGATTCACCTCCGATGCAAGCGCATCGTTGGTCGTATGTACTCATAATTTTTCAGCGAGGGGGGAGAGTAGATGATTTCAGGAAATGTGATCACCGGAATAACCAATAAAAAAATTGAAGGTACTTTGGTAGCACATTTAAAAAAAAGCGGCTATCAAGTAATATCGTTCGATGAGGGAAACTCACTTATCAGAGCTGCAAGATCAAGAAATGTAGACTTGTTGATAATAGACGAAGAAATGAAGGGTCTTAGAACCATAGACATCGTCAATGTTTTTCAGAATGAAAAAATCAGCCCAGTTATTTTGGTCACTGCTCAACCTCGAACGGATTATATTTCCTGGATCCAAAAGGGTTGGATTTTTAATTACATTCACCAAAATATTGAAATCATGGAATTTGGAAAAGCAGTATCGGCGGCAATGGTATTTGGTAAAAAACTGTTAGATCTGGAGAATGAAGTCCTAAAATTGAAAAAGACACTTGCCGACAGAAAGACCATAGAAAAGGCCAAGGGGATAATAATGGAAATGAAGTCATGTTCCGAAGAAGATGCGTACGGCTATCTGAGAAAAACCAGCATGGAAAAAAAGGTTTCCATCGAAATCTTGGCTCAGGCCATTATAAACAAATACAAATGAAACCACCCGCTTTTGGTGGCTTCATTTTTTATTGGTATTTACGATATTTTATATCACTGAACCTCAATAAAGCCATTAAGAGAATGCCCAAGCCGAAGATGGTGGTCAGCAGTTGTTTTAAAACGTACCACAGGAATTCTTGATGAATGTTGATATTGGGGATATAAAATGCCAGTTTAAATAAATTTAAAGCTATCACCAAGGAACAGACAAAATATTCTGAGGTGAGACTGCTTTTTTTTGTTTTCAATAAATACAAGCTTACTGCAAACACCGGCAACGCAATGAGCATTGTAACGAAAAATTCAAAAATCACCGCTGCTTCCATTGGCAAATTAAAAAAAGTATTGTTGTTTGAAACGGCGAAAAAGTTTAAAAATTCAATGTAATTGATGAGTATCAAAAAAACAAGTAAAAATCCATGCAGCGCACTTTTGAGAAATGTTTTTGAGTTATTTTCAGTTAACATCTTGAAACTCCTCTATCAAAGTATTATTCTAAAAAGATAATGAGTGTGAAAGTAAAGCACGCGGATAAACCTCCAATGCTTGCAGCATCGTCGGTCGTATGCGCTCAGCCATAGAAAATCTAAAATTTTCTCATGCAAGCACGGAAAATCCCATATTTTCTGCGGCCTAATCCGCTTTCGCGAATATTATATCACAAAAACCGGCTTATGGCCTGTTTGAATTGGAAAGGGGTACATTTGTTGATCAAAGATTATTACTTGGCTCAAGGAGATATACATGCAAAAATCGACAACTTCGATTTGATACAGACATTTGAATGCGGTCAGTGTTTCCGATGGAACAAAATCAGGGAAGGCACTTACCTGGGCATTTCCAAGGGCAATGTTCTGGAGATCGAGCAGATAAAAGACAGGTTTGTCTTCAGGGGAACAGACATGAAAACATTTGAAAATTACTGGATGGATTACCTTGATCTTAAGAGAGACTATGCACAAATAATTGAAAAAATTTCTGTAGAACCTAATATGACAAAGGCCACCGAGTATGGGAGCGGTATTAGAATATTGCTGCAAGAAGAATGGGAAACATTGATTTCTTTTATAATATCAGCAAACAACAACATTAAAAGAATTAAAAAAATCGTTGAAAGCTTTTCAAACCTTTTTGGAAGAGAAATTGATTACAAGGGGATCAAGTTGCATGCTTTTCCCAAGCCAGATGAAATATCTGAAATAACATGTGGCGATTTGGGTGAAATAAGGTGCGGTTACAGGGCTGATTATATTCTGGATGCCGTAAAAAAAGTTAATGACGGAGTAGTGAATATTTCAAAAATACGAGAAATGAGTTATGAAGAAGGCGTGAAAGAACTTTTGAAAATCAAAGGGGTGGGACCCAAAGTCGCAGATTGTGTTCTGTTGTACTCAGGTGGAAAGCATGAAAGCTACCCTGTGGATGTCTGGGTCAAAAGAGTCACGGAGGCTTTGTATATCAAGAAGGAAACAAAACCGGCTGACATCAAGAAGTTTGCTGATGAAATGTGGGGTGGGGATGCCGGATTTGCCCAGCAGTATCTGTTTTATTATGCACGAGAAAATCAATTGGAGGCGGGAGAAGTATAATGACGGGAAATATAGTAAACACTGCGGCAATTCTAATTGGAGGCCTTCTGGGTTTGGCTTTCAAAAAAAAGATAGCTGAAAGATTCAGCAATATAATGGTTGAGGCTCTGGCTCTGGCTATTATGGTGTATGGCATCAGTCAGGGGATCACTACACAGAATCCGCTCGTATTGTTTGCCAGCATAGCTATTGGGGCATTGATAGGCGAGATGATCGATATCGAAAAGAAATTGAATGATCTTGGAGATTACTTTCAAAACAGAATGAAAAATTCTACAAATGTCACTCAGGGTTTTGTAACAGCTTCGCTGCTGTTTTGTGTAGGAGCCATGGCTATCATGGGAGGACTTCAAAGCGGACTTCAGGGAAATCACGAAATATTATACGCAAAATCTTTTCTTGACGGAGTCATGTCAGTAATTTTTGCATCTGCACTCGGGGTAGGAGTTTTGCTTGCTGCAGGGTCTGTTTTTGCGTATCAGGGAATCATCATATTGATGTCAGGATTGCTAAAACCATTTTTGGCTGCGAACGTAGTAGTGGAAATGACAGCGGTTGGAGGAGTGCTGATTTTTGCCATAGGGATCACAATGCTTAAAATCAAGCACCTGAAATTGGGCAACATGCTGCCAGCAGTTTTCATACCTATCATAATAAATATTTTTTATACGTTGTAATAAATTTATAAGAAAAATGTCAACATTATGTGTTGACTTTTTTCTTATTGTTTTATATTATAATAAGTGTCATTAGCACTCGATATTGGTGAGTGCTAACAATTAAAAAATGAACTTTATCGCATAAGGAGGTTATTTTAGAATGTTGAAACCATTAGGAGACAGAGTCGTATTAAAAGTTAAAGAAGAAGAGGCAACTACTGCAAGCGGTATTGTACTTCCGGGAAGTGCCAAGGAAAAGCCACAGGAAGGTGAAGTTGTTGCTGTAGGTAGCGGAGAAGTTGTGGACGGCAAAAAAATCGAATTGGAAGTCAAGGTAGGCGACAAAGTCGTATTTTCCAAATACTCGGGCACAGAAATCAAGGTTGACGCAGAAGAGTACTTGATAGTGCGACAAAGCGATATATTGGCAATCGTAGAATAAATATCACATAAAGTTTAGGAGGAGAAATAAATGGCAAAAGATTTAAAATTTTCATCAGAAGCTAGAACTGCCCTTGTCAACGGAGTTGACAAGTTGGCTAACACTGTAAAAATAACACTTGGACCAAAAGGTAGAAATGTAGTTCTATCCAGAAGTTTTGGTTCACCTATCATAACAAATGACGGGGTAACGATCGCAAAAGAAATCGAATTGGAAGACCCTTTTGAAAATATGGGAGCGCAACTGGTAAAGGAAGTAGCGACAAAAACCAATGACGTTGCCGGTGACGGAACTACTACAGCAACATTGCTTGCACAGGCAATCATCAGAGAAGGACTTAAGAACCTGGCTGCAGGAGCAAATCCAATGGGTCTTAAAAAAGGTATTGAAAAAGCGGTAGATGTAGTTGTAGAAGAATTAAAGTCAAAAAGCAAAAAAGTTGAAAATAAAGATGAGATCACTCAGGTAGCTTCAATTTCAGCAGCTGACGGAAAAATCGGACAACTGATTTCCGATGCTATGGACAAAGTGGGAAATGACGGTGTAATAACTGTTGAAGAAGGAAAGTCCATGGAAATCGAACTTGAGTTCACAGAAGGAATGCAATTCGACAGAGGATATTTGTCTTCGTACATGGTAACAGATACTGACAAGATGGAAGCTGTATTGGATAATCCTTATATCCTGATCACCGATAAGAAAATTAATAACATACAAGAGATCTTGCCTGTATTGGAGCAAATCGTACAGCAAGGCGGAAAACTTCTTATAATTGCTGAAGATGTTGAAGGCGAGGCGCTTGCAACATTGGTTGTAAACAAGCTTAGAGGCACATTCAACTGTGTGGCAGTAAAATCTCCCGGATTCGGAGACAGAAGAAAGGCCATGCTTGCTGATATAGCTGCTGTAACAGGCGGTCAGGTAGTTAGCGAAGAAGTTGGTTTGGATCTTAAATCTGTAACTATAGACCAATTGGGAAGAGCAAGACAAGTAAAAGTCGACAAGGAAAACACCATCATAGTAGAAGGTGAAGGAAACAAAGAGGCTGTTGAAGAAAGAATCAACCAAATCAAGAAACAGATTCCTCAAACAGATTCCGAGTACGACAAGGAAAAACTTCAGGAAAGACTTGCCAAACTGGCAGGAGGAGTTGCAGTGATCAAAGTTGGTGCTGCTACTGAAACTGAAATGAAAGAAGCAAAATACAGAATCGAAGATGCACTAAACGCTACTAGAGCTGCTGTAGAAGAAGGAGTGGTAAGTGGTGGAGGTACTGCCTACATCAACATTATCAAGCCAGTTGAAGCTTTGATCGAGCAACTTGAAGGAGACGAAAAGACTGGTGCTTCCATTATAAGAAGAGCAATAGAAGAACCCATCAGACAAATCGCAGCCAATGCAGGTTTAGAGGGATCTGTTGTAGTAGAAAATCTAAAAAACAAGGAAGACGGCATGGGCTTTGATGCTGCAAAGGGACAATATGTTGACATGTTCCAAGCTGGTATCATAGATCCGACAAAAGTTACGAGGTCAGCAATTCAAAATGCAGCCAGCGTTTCAGCCATGTTCTTGACAACTGAAGTGGCAGTTGTTGAAATTCCAAAAGACGAGCCTGCGATGCCAGGTGGTGGAATGGGCGGCATGCCAATGATGTAAGTCTTTAACAGGACTTTCAGTAAAACTTTAAAAATTCCGGATATCGATCGATCCGGAATTTTTTTTACGATCGATATAAGTGTATATACAGCTGCATTGACATGAAAAGTGCCATGGTGTAAACTTAAATGATGAAGTTTAAATTACCGGAAAGGAAGACTTAAAATGAAGAACATCAAGGAATTTTTGGCGAAGAAGGATATCGAATTCACCATTAAAAGATATCTCATCGATACACTCAGTTTCATGGCTTACGCTCTTTTTGCCACACTGATCATCGGAAGTATTCTAAATCAGGTCGGCTCTTTATTGAAAATTGGTTTTTTAACAGAGGTGGTATGGCCGGCGGCCAGAACCATGACTGCACCCGCCATCGCTGTGGCAGTAGCATATGCACTTAAAGCACCACCCCTCGTTATTTTTGCATCGGCAATTAACGGAGCAATCGGAGGCGATCCGGTTTCCGCTTTGATAGCAGGTATAGTAGGTGGAGAGTTCGGCAAATTGGTATCAAAGGAGACTAAAGTCGATATCATTGTAACCCCGGCAACAACTATAATCACCGGTGGCGCCGCTGCGTACTTTGTAGGTCCTGCAATTGCTGCTTTTATGGCCGGATTTGGTCAGGTTATTATGTGGGCTACCGAACAACAACCAGTACCAATGGGCATGATAATTTCTTCATTGATGGGAATAGCACTGACTTTGCCCATCAGTTCCGCTGCCATAGGATTGATGCTCGGATTAAGTGGGCTGGCTGCTGGTGCTGCTACCGTAGGTTGTTCGTGTCAAATGATCGGATTTGCGGTCATGAGTTACAAGGAAAACGGTATGGGAGGTTTCTTTGCCCAGGGCTTGGGTACTTCAATGTTGCAGATGCCTAATATCGTAAAAAATCCGAGGGTCTGGATACCGCCGATAGCATCTTCTATTATACTGGGGCCTATAGCGACTACTTTTTTTAAGATGGAGAATGTTCCCTATGGTTCGGGAATGGGAACCAGCGGGTTGGTAGGGCAATTTGGAACAATAGAGGCCATGGGTGCAGGAGTAAATGTTTGGGTCGGGATAATATTGTTGCACTTCGTACTTCCGGCAATCTTGACTCTTGCAATTTCAGGATTGCTTGGAAAGCTTGGTTGGATAAAAGATGGTGATCTTAAATTGGACATTTAGTTTAATGGAAAAATATCTGGGTGATACTCAACTTTGAGTCTCACCTTTTTAAATTTTACTTGTTAAATGATGACACGACCCGTGTTACTGTTTCGGTCATTGTGCAAAACATACAAATAATATGTTTTTTTTAATGCATGGATTACATTTTTAATGGTGGACTGTTAATATAAAATGGAATGCAGATGACTTAATGCGAGGAGTAATACTATTATGTTGGACAATCTTATTTTCAGTTTAGGAGTAGCTGCACCGATATTTTTGGTTATGCTAACAGGTTACATATTGAAAAAAACCGGTTGGATCGATGAACATTTTGTGAAAACAGCCAACAGGCTCATATTTTATATCGCTCTGCCCATCAAATTGTTTAATGACGTTAGGGCTGTGGATTTAAGTGAGATGCTGGACTTTGGATTTTATTTGTTTATTATGGCAGGAGTAATTCTGAGTGTGGTTTTTGCATGGATGGTATCTTTTTTTCTGATCAAGGATCAAAGCCTCAGAGGCTCTTTTATACAAGGATCATTCAGAGGCAATTTTTTATATGTTGGATTTTCTCTCATAGAAAATATTACCGGGACACTGGGAGCTAAAGCGCCAATGATGCTGGCTATGACTATGCCCTGGTACAATATTTTGGCTGTAATAATTTTTTCTTTTAACAATCCGGATAGAGAGGTAAAAGTAAGTGTAAAGGACAGTATCTTGGAATTGGTGAAAAATCCAATGGTAATAGGTATTGTTGCCGGATTTATAGCAGCACTTGTTGATCTCGAAGTACCTTCACTTCCTTTAAAGACAGCAAGTTATCTGGAAGTTCTCGCTACACCTTTGGCCCTGTTGTCCATAGGAGCATCTGTTGATGTTGGCGCACTTTCAAAAAATCTGGTACCTGCTTTACAGGCGAGTGCATTAAAGTTGATCGTCATACCTGTACTGGCTATATTGGCAGCAGCTGCTTTTGGTTTTGGATCTGCAGACATCATTTTGGTATACGTGTTGTTTGGTGTTCCGACTGCTACGGTATCGTATATAATTGCCGTAAGCATGAAAGGCGACGGAGAATTGGCATCAAGTATAATAATGGCAACAACTTTGCTGTCTGTAATAACCATGACAGGTTTTATATTTGTATTCAGGACCTTGGGCATGATCTGAATATTCTCCTTCGAAGCGGTCAAAAACCGCTTTTTATTTTTTTAAAGGAAAAACTGCTTTTCGCACATGTTTTGCATCAAAAGCGCTACAGCTTTTCGGAGATTATTAAAATCATCTGGAATATAATTAAGCTGTAAATAGACCAGGAGGCGGTTATGATGTCGAAGAATATGCGAAAGAAAGTAAAACTTGCAATGATTGGACTGATTGTTTCGGTGGTTATTTTATCAGGGTCATGTGCCGGCGATTTTGAGGACATTTCTGTTGATAAGAATGTGGATCAGGTTTCGATTCTTGAAAATTCGCAAGGGGATGCGGTGTCAGTTGTATATACGGAAGTTTCATCTTCAGAAGAAATGACGATTCCCCAGATATATACGGCTTCTAAAGAAAGTGTTGTAGAGATCACTACCGAAACGGTGGAATCCGATGGAAGAATGGGTCAATATGTGTCCTCTGGAGCCGGTAGCGGTGTGGTGGTTTCGAAAGATGGCTATATCGCAACAAATTATCATGTTATCGAGGGTGCCGGCAAAATAACGGTGATACTGTCTGATGGAACGAGTAACTCGGCAAGTGTGATCGGTTTTGATTCCAAGACGGATATGGCTGTTCTAAAAATCCACAAAGAAGGTTTGGTTCCGGTAATTTTCGGCGATTCCGATGCTCTTGTGGTAGGAGAGCTTGCGTTGGCAATAGGAAATCCGTTGGGAGAGTTGGGCGGTACTTTGACTGAAGGTATAATATCAGCCTTGGACAGGGACATAGTCATAGATAATGAATCCATGAATCTGTTGCAGACATCTGCTGCAATAAATCCGGGTAATTCTGGCGGCGGTCTTTTTAATTCTAAGGGAGAACTCATAGGCGTTGTAAATGCAAAATCGAGTGGATCCAACATTGAAGGATTAGGTTTTGCAATACCGTCAAACACGGCAAAAGAGGTGATTGTAGAAATTATTGAAAATGGTTATGTTACCGGCAGGGCTGATTTAGGGGTGGAGTTGGTGGAAATTTCGGACACCAGGACGGCCATGGCGTATCGTGTTGATGCCTTGGGAGTATATGTGGCTAAAGTAGAAGAAGAAACTGAGCTTAAGGCTGGAGATCTGCTTGTTGAGATAAATGGAGATGAAATTGAGAGCATCAATCAGGTTAATAATCTTGTGGAAGACCATTCGGTAGGAGATGCGTTGAAAATCAAGGTGCTTAGAGACGGAGCGGAGATGGAATTATCCGTAAAACTTGGAGAAGAAACAAACTGACTCCACGTTTTTGACAACTTTCAGGTTGATTTCTGATATACTGATTTAGGGGTGATGCGAGTGGAAGAATTGATATATATAGCTGAAGATGAAGATAATATCAGGGATGCAGTAAAAGCTTTTTTGGAAAGTGAAGGTTACAAAGTCAAAGATTTCAGCAACGGAGATCTGTTGTATGAAGAATTTTTACAAAGTGCCTGCGACCTGGTGATATTAGACGTCATGATGCCTGGTTCTTCAGGTTTTGAAATAACAAAAAAAATCAGGGCTTCAAGTACGGTTCCCATTATAATACTTACAGCCAGAGATAGCGAGATAGATTATGCTACAGGAATAAATCTTGGCAGCGATGATTACTTTACCAAACCTTTCAGTGCCATGTCACTGGTAATGAGAGTCAAGGCAATGCTAAGAAGAGTCATGCTTGACAGACAAAATGTCGTTGAAACACCTGACTCGGATGTGGTGTACGGAAACATGGTCATTGACAAAAAAGGCATGGTTGTATCAAGCGAGGGCAA
Organism: Alkalibacter mobilis; assembly: GCF_015594845.1. Classification (GTDB taxonomy): domain Bacteria; phylum Bacillota; class Clostridia; order Eubacteriales; family Alkalibacteraceae; genus Alkalibacter; species Alkalibacter mobilis. The sequence continues at coordinate 62,897 of NZ_JADNRK010000007.1, forward strand.
GAATATAGAATTGACCCCTACGGAATATAGCCTTATGGTTTACCTTTTTGACAATTCGGACAGAGCCGTTTCAAGAGACGAACTTTTAGACAATATATGGGGTTATGGCAAAGACATAGAGACCAGGGCATGCGATGATACGGTCAGAAGATTGAGAAAAAAGATAACTCATACAACTGTCAGGATAGAAACTGTCTGGGGATTTGGTTTCAAACTTAAGGAGGAAACCCCTTGAAAAACACCAAGAAAAGCATCAGATTTCGATTGATGGTGCTGGTTACAGGACTCATACTATTTGTTTTTGTCATGGTTTCAATAACATTTAATATTTTGATCACCAAATATATAGAATCCAATGCCACAGAAGTTTTGACTCAGGCCAGGCAAATGGCGACATCCGGCAGCGATAAACCGGACAGAAATCCTGCGGGAAAATCTGAAACTGTTATACTGACAGAAGACTATCGCATTTTATTCCCTGAGTGGATCCCTTCTGGTTTTAACGGCGAATCTGATCTTGAAGTATTTGTTGAAGGGTTAAAGGATGAAAATGGAGAACTTGCCAGCGACCAAATCGAAAGGATCGAGACGGGAGAAAATCTCTATTATTACACTTCTATCAAGATAAGCGGATTTGATGAAGGGTACGGTGTGTTTTTTATAAACATGACAAATTTGTTTATCTTTCAAAAGAATCTGAGTAGAATACTTTGGGCAGTACTTCTTATAGCGTTAGTTGCTACCGTATTTTTAACTTCGATAATATCACTGAGAATTACTGAACCTATAAAAACCATTTCAAGACATGCCAAGCTTATTGGAGAGGGCAAGTATAAAAGCATCGAAGAAGACTTCAGTGATTTAGAACTGGATCAATTAAAATCTTCATTGAATGAGACGACAAAAAAACTGGAAAAATACGATGAGGATCAAAAAGTTTTTTTTCAAAATGTTTCACACGAGCTTAGAACTCCTTTGCAAATAATAAAAAATAACGCTGAAGGTATTGGATATGGATTGTTGGACAGCAAAAAAGCGACTGAAATAATTAAAGACGAAACTGATCATTTGGGAGAACTGGTAGAAGATATGATATATCTTTCGAGACTGGAATCAGGATCAAAGGACATGGTATTCACGGAAAATGACATGAGAGAGATTTTGTCCTACACATTGGAAAGATTCAGGAATATTTTCGAAAGAAAAGGGATACGTGTGATTTATGATTTTAGCGAGGAACCGGTTTGGTTCGCCTGCGAAGAAAAATCACTCGAAAGGGCATTTGTAAATCTAACGTCTAATGCATTGAGATACGCCAAGTCAAAGGTTAGCGTAGCTTGCAAGTTGACTGAAGGAAGAATACTTATTAGTATCTCAGACGATGGTCACGGAATATCCGAAGAAGACTTGCCCAATATATTCAACAGATTTTACAAAGGAGAAAAAGGTGTTCATGGGATCGGATTGTCCATAGTTCAATCAGTTGTCTATTCGCATGGAGGAAGAATAGAAGTCAAAACTGGTGATGAAGGCGCTGCGTTTACAATAATATTCGATAAAACTTGATATGGATCAGTTACATGAAGCCTTAGGGCTTCTTATTTTTTTTTGAATTTTTTGCGTTAAATTTGCGTTAATTATGATGGAGTTTTTCGGAGATGTGATTCTCACAAGAAGTTAAAATAAATGTGCAAGGTGATTGGAGAAACAAAAATCGAAGGGATGATAAAAATGGAGGAAAGGCAATATCGAAATGAAAAAAAGCATATAATTTCCCAGGTGGCTAAAGCCATGTTAAGTTCGAGGCTGAGTAGAATTTTAAAAAAAGATGAACATGCCTCTGGTGATACATATCTAGTCAAAAGTCTTTACTTTGATACTGTGTATGACGAAGCACTCAATGAAAAACTTAGCGGGGATCCTACCAGGGAGAAATTTAGGATAAGGTTTTACAATAACGATATAAAATTCTTAAGACTCGAAAAAAAGGTTAAGTTCTATAACAAGGGTTACAAGTTATCAGCTAAATTGGAAGAAGATGAAGCCGAAAAAATAATCAGGGGAGATTTGGAGTTTTTAAAATACTCAAATGAGGATCTGCTGAGAGAATTCTACATAAAAAACAGAATAAAGTTGATCAAACCAAAAGTCGTGATTGCATACGAGAGAGAGGCGTATATATTCAGACCTGGAAACACTAGGGTTACTTTGGATTTCAACATAAAAAGCAGTATGATGCCGGATGATTTTTTCTGCGAAGATAAAGTGTTGATGACGACTGAGATTAACAAATGCGTGCTTGAGGTGAAATTTGATCAGTATATCCCGGATATCATTAGAGATCTGGTTCAAATAGAAGAAACGACAACTACCGCAAATTCAAAATACGTAAGCGGAAGAGCGTTGATGTTTTGATAAATAAGCAGAGATAGGAGTAACTGAAATGACATTTAATGATATTTTAAAATCAAGTTTTTTGGAAAAGATAGGTGAATTTTCTTTTGTAGATTCTTTTATAGCCTTGCTGGGAGCCTATGTCTTGGGCATGTTTATTTACTGGGTTTACAAAAGGACCTTCAACGGTGTGATGTATTCAAAACCATTTAATACTTCTTTGGTCCTGTTAACGATGTTGACTACTTTCATAATACTGGCAGTGACTACAAATGTAGTGTTGTCACTTGGCATGGTTGGGGCGCTTTCGATTGTCAGATTTAGAACCGCCATAAAAGATCCCCTGGATCTGGTATTCCTGTTTTGGTCATTGGGGACGGGAATTATACTGGGGGCAGGTCTTTTGCCGCTGGCAATACTGGGGTGTGTGATGATAGGAGGGGTTTTGACATCGTTTCAGGCTAAGGTTGTCAAAGAAGCCCCCTACATCCTGATGATGGATGTTGACAGTGAAAATACTGAAATAACCGCAAGCGAGATAATAAGAAAAAGGATCAGCAGGATGAAATTGAAGTCCAAGACAGTCGGCAACGGTCGGATAGAATTGATATACGAGCTCAGATTGAAAAATGGGGAGACCGGAATCGCCAATGAACTGGCTAACATTACTGGTGTAAAAAATACTTCTCTCGTAAGTTACAATGGAGAATACGCAGTTTGATAAAGAAAGGAAATGAATATGAAAAAGATGGCTATAATGATCGCTCTGTTGGTCGCATTGATGCAGGCAACAGGATGCAGTGGCGATCAGAATGATACAGCAAATCAGGAGATAGTGGAAAGTGTTGACACAGCGGAGATGGCTGCACTTTCAGCTTCAGAAATAAATGTGGAATTAACTCAGGAAGAGCTTGATTCCACTTGGGATGAAGATCAGTCGGTGAAAATTACGCTAAATGACGCAGGAGCAACATTTGATGGTGGAAAGGGTGTTAGCATAGTTGGCGGCATTATTACCATAACCCAAGGAGGCACCTACGTTTTGGAAGGGGAAATTGATGACGGGCAGTTAATAGTCGATTCACAAGATTCGCAGAGTGTGCAACTGGTTTTAAACGGTGTTTCCATTTCGAGCAGCTCTTCAGCCATATACATAAAAAAGGCTGAAAAAGTTGTAGTGACTCTTCCGGAAAATACGAAAAATTTCATCTCGGATGGGGATAGTTACTCTATAACCGAGGAGGAATACGAGCCGTATGGAGCACTATTCAGCAAGGAAAACCTTGTGATCAATGGAGAGGGATTCCTGGATGTTGCAGGAAATTGTCAAAACGGCATTGTGAGCAAGGATGAATTGAAAATAATTGGGGGAAATCTGACGGTAACAGCAAATAATGACGCTATTCGCGGCAGGGATATGGTGGCCATATACGATGGGAATTTCACGCTTACATCTGTCGGTGACGGTATTCAGTCGAATAATGACGAAGATTCCTCAAAGGGTTATATTTACATAAAAGACGGAACATTTGGCATAACATCCGGTTCTGACGGCATACAGGCCCAGACAAGCATTTTAGTGGAGGGTGGAGATTTTGCCATAGCTACTGAATCCGACTCTGAAGACGTCAGTGCTAAAGGCATCAAGGCAGTGGAAGATATTTTGATCAGGGGAGGGAAATTTATTTTAGAGACATCTGACGATGCAATCCATTCCAATGGCAGTATCGGCATCGAAGGAGGAAGTTTTGACATTGTATCGGGTGATAGTGGCATTCACGCTGACGAATCCCTGGTTATCGATGATGGAGAAATCGAGGTGGAAAAAAGCTATGAAGCGGTTGAAAGTGCTTCCATAACCATAAATGGAGGCGAACTTCATCTGGTAGCTGAAGATGACGGGATAAACGTTGCCGGCGAGGTCGACGGATCATCTCAGAACGGAAGACCTGGACAAAATAGTTTTTCTGAAGAAAGTGATAATTCTCTTGCCATCAATGGGGGAAATGTTTACATATCTTCGGTGGGAGACGGCATAGACGTAAACGGCAGTATGGCAATGAACGGTGGTGTGGTAATTGTAAGCGGACCTGTAGATTCCAGAAACGGTGCGCTGGATTACGACGGTGATTTCTCAATGAATGGAGGGACCCTTGTTGCCGTGGGAAGTTCGGGCATGGCGCAAGCACCTGGAACAAATTCGGAACAATTAAGTCTTATGCTGAATTTAGAGCAACAAAGCGAAGGAAGTTTGATACATATTGAATCGGAAGATGGAGATCAATTGTTGACGTTCAAGGCAGAGAAGGATTTTTCTTCACTGGTATATTCTTCGGCTGAAATTAAGAACGGAACGATCTATAAAATTTATTCCGGTGGCAGTGCAGAGGGAAATGAATCAAACGGTTTATACACAGAGTCAACATATATCCCGGGAGATGTACTGGCTTCGATAGAGGTTTCCGACATTACAACAGTTTACGGTTCTTCTGCAGCAGGAAATTTCGGAGGCGGAGGGGCGCAAGGTCGCATGCCAAAAAAAAGGGATCAAGGTTTGGTGCCACAAAAAAACTAAAGATAAAATATTATCAATGATATTGAATTTTAAAGAGATTGCATGTTAAAAAAAATAAATGATAATTGAGTATTATGAGCCTTAGCTAAAAGAGTGGAGTTTACCCACTCTTTTTTTAGTAGAATAAAAAAATGAAAACAATTTCATTTGTACAATTAGTACAACGAAAATGCTTAAATCAATGCATTGGTGACATGTTAAAATTGTGTTATATGATCTAAAATAAAAGCAAGTTCACAAGAAACATTTATATTGTAACAACTAATTGTGATGGATTTATCATTGTAATCGTATTATTGAGAGCAGGTGGACAGTTGAGCAACATAGTTTCAGACTTGGTCAAAGACGTATACATACCTCGAATGTTCAAAGTGAAACAAATTTTTGAAAGGCCTTTTTTGGCCGATGAGGAGATCAAGTCAAGGATCACTGACGGATTATTGAAAGAAAATATCACAGGCGGTATAAAGCCGGGAATGAAGATTGCAATAACCGCAGGTAGCAGGGGAGTGGCAAATATAGCCCTTGTCACCAAGACGATCGTTGAAGCTGTCAAGTCCAAAGGGGCAGAACCCTTTGTAATTCCAACCATGGGAAGCCACGGTGGTGCAACAGCCTCAGGACAAAAATCAGTTCTGGAAAGTTATGGGTTGACGGAAGAATACCTGGAGTGCAAAATCAAATCTTCCATGGAAGTAGTTAAAATCGGCGTCAATGAAGAGGGAATGGACGTATTGATCGACAAATTTGCCAGTGAAGCCGATGGCATCATAGTCTGCAACCGGATCAAGCCGCACACTTGCTTTAGAGGCCCATATGAAAGCGGACTCATGAAAATGATGACTATTGGTTTGGGCAAACAGGCAGGTGCAGAGGTGTGCCATGAAGCAGGATTCAAACATATGGCAAAATACATACCTATGTTTGGCAAAGTCATACTTGAAAACACTCCAATAATTTGCGGAATAGCATTAATGGAAAACGCTTTTGATGAGACTTGTAAAATAGAGGTCCTTGATCCTCAAGAGATTGAGAAACGGGAACCTGAACTTTTGGAAGAGGCCAAATCAATGATGCCCAAAATCTTATTTGAAGAATGCGACGTGCTTGTTTGCGATAAAATAGGCAAGAATTACAGTGGCGGTGGCATGGACCCCAACATTACGGGGACATTCGTGACACCATATGCATCCGGGGGGCTAAAGTCGCAAAAGGTTGCAGTTTTGGATCTGAGTGACGAAAGTCATGGTAACGGCAACGGCATCGGTTCGTCCCACGCGACTACAAGAAGATTTTTCGACAAAATGGATTTTGAGATGACATATCCAAATGCCATAACGTCTACTGTAGTGGATAATGTCAGGATACCGATGGTAATGAAAAACGATAAGGAAGCAATACAGGTTTGTATTAGGACCTGTAATGAAATAAATAAAAAAGCTCCAAGGATCATTAGGATTTCCAACAGTTTGGATGTTGAGCACATCTGGTTGTCTGAAGAATATTATGTAGAAGCCAAGATGAATCCCATGCTGGAAATCAAATCAGAGCCCGAATATTTTGTTTTTGACGAAGAGGGCAACCTATTTTAGTTATCGGCACAGAAAACCCTGTGTTGAGAATCGGACGTAGTCCGAAATATATTTTTTAATTAATAGGAGGGAAAAGAATGAGCAAAAAAGGGAAAATCGTTAAGTTAGTATTGGCACTGGCACTAGTCGCAAGTTTGTTTCTAACTGGATGTACTTCAAACGGTGACAATGGAAGCAATGGTGACAATGGTGAAGCTGAAGCCAGTCTGACAGGGCAGCGTGTAAGAGTTGTAATTGGTTCTACTTCAACTGGAGGAGACACTTATCTTACATCCGACACAGTTACAAGATATTTATCTGAAAAATTGGACTTCAACGGTAAAGTAGATGCCATAGGCGCTTCCAGAGCATTGGAGGAAATCGTAACTACAGAACCTAATGGAGAAACCATCATGATGTTCCACGACATGACTTACCTTGGAGTAGCTTTCGGAGCTTATGAAGACAGATACGCTCTTGAAAACTTCATAGTAGGACCAAGATTTGCATACAGTCAATTGTCTTGCTTGGCTGCATCAGCTGACGCTCCATACAACGATTTGGCAGAACTTGCCGAATATTTGGAAGCAAATCCAAATGAAGTTGTTAAGATCGCTATCGAGGCTGGTGGAGTATCTCAATTGGTATTCAACAGCTATTACAGCTGGGTCGATGAAACATACGGCGACGAAGTTTCAAGCAGAGTAAGAGCATTTATTTCAGGATCTACTGATGAGAAGGCTCAGGCGCTTTGGGATGGAAACTGTGATGTAATGTTTGGTGATGTTACAGCACTTGAGCAGTACGTTTCTGAAGATGTAGATGCACAGATCAGAATGAAGATCGTTGGTATCACTTCAGGCGAAAGGATCCCTGGTAAAGACTACAAAACATTTGCAGAGCAAGGCATCACTCTTGGTGGAGAACCATTCGTATTCGACAAAGAATACAGCGTATTCTACCCAGCTGACATGCCTCAGTCGATCATAGACGAAGTTGATGCTGCAATAGCTGAAATTGCTGAAGATCCGGCATACATCGAAGATCTTGAAAGTATGGGATTCAGAGCAGGATATTTGTCAACTGAAGACAACCAAGAACATATGTATCAAAAGAGAGACAGCTTGATGGAAATGATCAACAACTCTCCAAGCTTGGATGAGCTGACAGCTGAATAACATTAAAACAAATTACTTGAAGATTTCGCGTGGTTCGCCATGCGGAATCTTTATTAAATAAGTAGGAGGAGGACCTCGTGTCTGATTTATTTAAAATCAATATCACATACTCCACATCACATATGTTGTTTCCAAAAATCGTTCTTGGAATATTGGCGATTTTGGCAGTGACAATTGGGATCCAGGAGTTTAAAAAGAAAAAAGAATGTAAAGCGAAGGATAAAGAGTGTTTTTTTATGGAAGGATTTGACAAGCTCAAGCTTTTCGGGACCTTGGCCCTGTTTATAGGCTATATTTTCGCAATGGAATGGTTTAGTTTCCTGCCTGCCAGCATCGTGTTCATGATGTTGTTCAACCTGCTGTATGCGGGATGGCATTCGAAAAAATCAATAATCGTTTCTGCGATTATTTCCATAGTGACCCCGACGCTTGTCTGGTACATTTTTGGAATAGTATTTAACATTACGCTTCCATAGTTTGATTGAAAGAAGGTGAAAGATAAATGTTTGAATTTGGAATGCTTCATTTGGCAGTAGCGCTGCTGGGTGTTGTAATAGGAATAATTTTTGGTGCTATACCCGGAATGACGGCAACCATGGCTTTGGCGATTTTCTTGCCTTTGACTTATGCCTATGATCTTCATGTGTCATTATATTTGCTTCTAGGACTTTACGTAGGTGGGATCAGCGGTGGATTGATACCTGCGATACTTATCAATATACCGGGCACGCCATCATCGATAACCACCACATTTGACGGATATCCAATGGCTCAAAGAGGTGAAGGCGAAAGAGCTTTAAGAATTGGTATCACATCATCGTTATTGGGTGGACTTTTCAGTTTGGCTGTTTTGTGGCTGTTTACACCTCCATTGGCGAGAATGGCCATAAAATTTTCAGCGGTTGAAAAATTTCTGATAATTGTTTTTGCCATGACTGTAATTGCAGCTCTCTCCAAAGGTAATATGTCGAGAGGTATCTTTGCAGGTTTTTTAGGCGTATTGACTGCATTGGTCGGAACTTTCAATGACAACAACATGATCAGGCTGGTTCCTGAATTTTTGAGGGTGGAACTTATTTACGGATTTTCATTGTTGCCTGTTCTTATAGGATTGTTTGCCATCTCCCAGGTGTTTGAAGAAGCCGAGGCGTGTATGCTCTCCAATCGGGTCACGGGATCGCTGCTTGGAAACAAGGTAAGAAAGTTTTCCTTCAAGGATTTCAAAGGGAACTTTATAAACATAATCAGATCAAGTGCAATAGGAACTTTCATGGGAATCCTTCCCGGTGTAGGTGGAAGTGCAGCTTCTATCCTGGCTTATGCTCAAACCAAGAACTTCTCAAAAAAACCTGAAGAGTTGGGCAAGGGAGCAACTGAAGGTCTTATATCAAGTGAATCTGCAAACAACGGACTTACGGGTGGAGCGCTTGTGCCGTTGCTTTCATTGGGGATTCCCGGTGACTCTACAACAGCAATACTGATAGGAGCATTCATGCTTCAGGGTATTCAGGTTGGGCCTCTGTTTATCACTCAAAATCCTGGGATATGGAACACCATATTGCTGGCATTGTTGATTTGCAACTTTTTGATGTTCTTTGCCATGTTCTTCCCGATAAAGCTGATATCAAAGCTTATTACGGTTCCTAACTGCAGATTGTATCCAATAATAATCCTTATGTGCGTAGTTGGTGCATATGCTATTAATTCCGGTGTAATGTTTGATGTTTGGACATTGTTGCTCTTTGGTTTGGTTGGATATTTGTTCGGAAAAATAAAGTTGCCGATCCCACCGTACCTCATAGGATTTATTTTGGGTGGAGATTTGGAGAAATACTTTATCGACTCGTTAAAGGGAGCCGGTGGATCTTTGGGAGTGTTTTTCAGCAGACCTATTGGAAACGTGATATGGGTGCTGATTGCAATTTCCATTATCTACGCATTGTATGACAACAGAAAATCCGCAAAAACTGCATAAAAAATAATTACAAGCGGGGGAGTGCTTCATTTGAGAAAAAAGAAGGTATTCATAGCCAAGAAAATTCCAAAAGAGGTCGAAGAGTATATCTCCGATCACTGCGATTACGAAATCTGGGACAGGGATGAGCAGATACCTATGGATTTGTTTTATAAAAAAATCGCAGATAAAGACGGAGTACTGCTGACAAAAATACCAGTTGATCAAACGTTTTTCCAACACGGAAAAAATCTCAAAGTTGTAAGCAACATCTCGGCTGGATACGACAATTTTGACGTAGATGAAATTAGAAATAGAAAAATTATCGCTACCCACACTCCAAAAGTCCTTGACGAAACAGTGGCAGATTTGATCATGGGTCTTATGCTGGCTACTGCAAGAAGGATTCCCGAACTGGATGCATACGTCCGGAACAATAAATGGAAACCAACAGACGTAGAGAGTTTATTCGGTGTTGATGTGAGCCATGCCGTTTTGGGGATAATCGGCATGGGCAACATTGGAGAAGCAGTGGCCAAACGGGCAAGAATGGGATTCGACATGGAAGTCTTGTATCATAACAGAAACAGAAAAATAAAGGCTGAAGAGAGTTTGGGAGTCAAATATGCCGATATGGATGATTTGTTGGCCAAAAGCGATTATGTAGTGATTATGACTCCCAGCAATGAAAGTACTTATAGAATGTTCAATAAAGAAATGTTCAAAAAAATGAAGAGAACAGCGATTTTCATCAACGCTTCCAGAGGTGAAGTCGTGGATGAAAATGATCTGGTTGAAGCTTTGAAGACAGGTACGATATTAGGAGCCGGTCTGGATGTTTACGATAAGGAACCGATTCCAAAAGAGAATCCATTATTGGAAATGAAAAATGTAGTTTTGCTTCCGCATATAGGATCAGCCACTCACAAGACCAGATTCGACATGGCCATGTGTGCTGCAAAGGATACGGTTTCAGCGTTGAGCGGGCATCTTCCAGAAAACCTTATACCTGAATTGAAGATTTGATAAAAGTGATTTGTACCCATTATACAAGCTTAAGGTAGTTTTTAATACAGTAATGACATTTGAAGAATTTAAAAAATCTAATATAATCCAATTAAGGAGTAAGTATGGAAAAACCATTATTGATCAAGGTAAACCCCATAGACAATGTAGAAATTGCAGTTAATGATGATGGAATCAAAAAGGGAACGATCATCCGAGAGGACTTGATTTCTGTGGAAGATATTCCGCAAGGTCATAAAATCGCCCTTTCAGACATAGAAAAAGGTGGAAAAGTCATTAGATATGGCGAAATCATCGGATATGCCAAAGATTTTATTGCAAAGGGCAGTTGGATAGACGAGCATAAAGTGGATCTGCCAAGTGCACCGCCTCTGCAGGAATTGCCCGTGGCTACGAAGATCCCCGAGAAATTGCCTCCGCTGGAGGATTATACTTTCATGGGGTATAGAAACCCCAACGGAAGTGTTGGAACAAAGAATTTATTAGGGATAATGACCTGTGTGCAATGCGTTGAGGGAGTACTCAACAAGGCTGTGGAGATAATTGAGAAGGAGTTGCTTCCAAACTATCCAAATGTGGATGGGATAATGCCCATAAATCACAATTACGGTTGCGGGGTGGCTATCAATGCTCCTGAAGCAAAGATCCCAATAAGGACTTTGAAGAACCTGGCCGACCATCCAAATTTCGGCGGCGAACTTGTCATTGTAGCCTTGGGATGTGAAAAACTTCAACCGGAAGTGCTTTTTGATGTAGTTGACAGTAAAAGTGTGATAATGCTTCAGGACGAAACCGGATTTGAAGAAATGATAAAGCGCATAGTTGAGAAAAGCAGGGAGAAACTCGAAATATTGAACAAAAGAAAACGTGTCGAGTGCCCGGCATCGGAGCTGGTAGTAGGACTGCAGTGTGGTGGAAGCGATGCGTTCTCGGGGGTAACATCAAATCCTGCAGTTGGTTATGCAGCAGATCTGTTGGTAAGGGCAGGCGGGACCGTTCTATTTTCCGAAGTTTCGGAAGTGAGAGACGGGGTCCATTTGTTGACGCCCAGGACAATAGATGAAGAAGTCGGTCAAAAATTAAAAGATGAAATGGCTTGGTATGATAACTATCTGGATATGGGCAAGGTAGATAGAGATGCAAATCCGGCTCCCGGCAATAAAAAAGGCGGATTGGCAAATATCGTGGAGAAATCCTTGGGATCCATTGCAAAATCTGGAACCAGCGCCATAGTGGATGTTTTATCACCTGGAGAAAAAGCTACAAAAAAAGGTTTGATATACGCTGCTACACCTGCCAGCGATTTTGTTTGTGGAACATTGCAACTGGCATCTGGAATAACAGTTCAGGTTTTTACGACAGGCAGAGGAACGCCCTACGGTCTCAAGATGGCTCCTGTCATAAAAGTTTCCAGTAGATCGGTCCTGAAAAACAAGTGGCAGGATATTATAGATGTGGATGCGGGAATAATAGCAACCGGTGAAGCAACCATTGAAGAAGTCGGTCAACAGATTTTTGAGCTTATCTTAGAGGTCGCCAGTGGAAATAAAAAGACCTGGGCAGATCATTGGGGCATTGAAAATGCCCTGTGCCTCTTCAACCCGGCTCCGGTAACTTAAAAATCATAAATAATATAGGGTTTGAAAAGGAGGAAAATATGAAAATAGAAGATTTGAAAGGTGTCATCCCCCCAATTGTTACCCCGGTGGACGACAATGAAAATGTAGATATAGAAGCTCTTGAAAGAGTCATCGATCACGTTGTAGACGGTGGGGTCCACGGTGTGTTCGTGCTGGGCAGCAATGGTGAGTTTTATGGTCTGGACAATAAAAATCAAAAGACGGCTGTTGTGGCAACTGTAAATCATGTTGCCGGCAGGGTTCCTGTTTATGCCGGAGTAGGCGACATTACTACCAGAGATTGCGTAAAAAATGCCAAGATGGCGGAAGATGCAGGAGCTGATGCTTTAAGCGTATTGACACCAATGTTTATCAATCCCAATGAAAAGGAAATGTACGCTCATTTTGAGACAATAGCTAAATCAACTAAGTTGCCCATAATTTTGTACAACAATCCAGGGAAGACAACTAACAACATCTCTGTCGGTTTGCTCAAGAGACTTGCTGAAATAGAAAATATAATCGGGATCAAAAATACTTCTCTGGATTTTTCACAGACTGTGGAATTCATTTATGCAACGCAGGACAACGATAGCTTTTACGTGCTAAGTGGCACTGACTACTACATATATGCAACTCTAATGTATGGTGGAGTCGGTTGTGTGGCGGGCACTGCAAATGTTGCACCAAAACTTGTTTCCGACATCTACAACAAATTTGCCGAAGGCGACTATCAGGGCGCATTGAAAGCACAATACGATTTGGTGCCTCTGAGAAAAACATATTCTTATGGAAGTTTTCCTGTCGTGATGAAAGATTGCCTGAATTTGATGGGATTAAACGTAGGTCATCCCATCAAGCCCATCGATCATTGCAGTGAAGAAAAAATGGCAGAGTTAAAAAAGGTATTGGCTGACTTAGATTTAATCTAACGGCCATGATTAAAGGTGATAATATGGCAAATGTTCGTGAAGATGCAATGACGGTAATACAAGAATCCATAAAGGCCGTACTACCCGACGTGGCAGTAAGGAGAGCCCTTGATGACAAGGAATTCAACACAAACGTATACGTTATAGCCATCGGTAAAGCTGCCTGGAACATGGCTAAAGCGACAAGCGATGCCTTGGGGAACAAAATCGTAAAAGGTTTGATCATAACCAAGTACGATCACTCCAAAGGAGATATTGAAAAATTCGAGATAATAGAGGCAGGTCATCCAATCCCGGACGAAAATTCAGCCATGGGTGCTCAAAAGGCTCTGGATATGGTGAAAACGCTGAGTGATAAAGATCAAGTTATATTTTTGATATCAGGCGGTGGATCCGCTTTGTTTGAGAAGCCCTTGGAAGGGGTGAGTCTTGAAGATATTATGGATGTTACAGATCAGTTGCTGGGATGTGGAGCGGACATAGTGGAAATAAACACTGTGAGAAAACATCTTTCTGCAGTCAAAGGTGGAAGATTTGCACTTGCGTGTGGAGATGCAAAGATTTACTCCATAATACTTTCAGATGTACTGGGAGACCATTTGGATTCAATAGCATCAGGACCGGCTTATCCGGATTGTACTACATCGGACCAGGCTATGGACATCATAGAAAAATACGGTCTTCAAATCGAAGATCATTTACAGAAGGCGATAATGATAGAAACCCCCAAGGAAATCAATAATTGTGAATCATATGTCACTGGAAGTGTGACTGCCCTTTGCAAGGCAGCGGCCGAAAGCGCAAAAAGGCTAGGGTACAAACCTCTGATTCTGTCTTCAAGTCTGGATTGTGAAGCAAAGGATGCTGGAAGATTCATGGCTTCAATAATAAAAGAAGCCAAAAGAGAAAAACCCAGCGAATATGCACCCAAATTGCCTTGCGCGATCATTGCCGGCGGAGAAACGGTGGTCAGGATCATGGGCAAAGGAAAAGGTGGGAGAAATCAGGAAGCAGCCTTGGCGGCAGCCATCGAGATCGAAAGTATAACAGATTCCGTGTTCTTTTCATTGGGGTCCGACGGAACTGACGGACCTACAGATGCTGCAGGCGGGATAGTTGACGGCAAAAGCGCTGAAAGGATCAGAATGACAGGGATCATGCCTGAAGTTTACCTGGATATGAATGACTCTTACACTGCTTTGAAAGCCGGGGGAGATTTGATTATAACCGGAGCCACCGGTACAAATGTTAATGATGTTATGGTGGCTTTGTGTAAATAATAAATAAATAAAATTTTAAATAAATAAAAAGGAGAGATCAATTATGAAATTAGGATTTATTGGACTGGGTATCATGGGAAAACCCATGGCAAAAAACTTGATAAAAGCAGGTCACGAGCTTGTTGTTTTGGATTTTAACAAAGATTCAGTGGAGGAGCTGAAAGCTCTGGGAGCTGAGAGTGCTGAAACTCCTGCTGAGCTTTTGAAGCAAACAAAAGTTGTGATCACAATGCTTCCAAACTCACCGCATGTTAAAACTGTAGCTTTAGGTGAAAACGGACTGATCGAGGCGGCTGAAGAAGGCTGTGTTCTGATCGACATGAGCTCAATAGCTCCACTTGCCAGCAGAGAGATAGCTGAAGGTCTTGCTGCAAAGGGAATGGACATGCTTGACGCACCCGTTAGCGGCGGAGAACCAAAGGCTATCGATGGAACTATTGCCATCATGGTTGGCGGAAAGAAAGAAACTTTCGACAAGTACTACGATGTTCTTATGAACATGGGAGGTTCAGCGGTATACGTTGGAGAAATCGGAGCAGGAAATATTGCAAAACTTTGTAATCAGGCAGTAGTTGCAATCAATATTGCAGCAGTATCAGAAGCCATGATCCTTGCAAAAAAAGCTGGAGTAAGCCCTGACCTTGTTTACAAAGCGATCAGAGGAGGACTTGCAGGAAGTACTGTAATGGATGCGAAGGCGCCTATGATGATGGACAGAACTTTCGATCCTGGATTTAGAATAGATCTTCATATAAAAGATTTGACAAATGTTTTGGAGACTTCAAGAAGCGTCGGAGCACCGCTTCCGTTGTCGGCATTGTTGATGGAAATGATGCAAGCCATAAAGCTTGACGGTTGTGGCGTGGAAGACCACTCAAGCATAGTCAAGTTCTACGAAAAAATCGCAAACGCTGAAGTAACTAGAGATTAGGGAAAATCAAAGGGCACTGAGAGGAGATTTTATATGGGCAACACACCAACAGTTGTTGAAATGCAGGTTATACCTGTAGCAGGTAAAGATAGCATGCTCCTTAACTTAAGTGGGGCACATGCTCCATATTTTACCAGGAACATAGTTATAATGAGAGATACAAATGGAAATACCGGCCTGGGTGAAGTTCCTGGCGGTGAAAAGATTCGACAGACTTTGGAAGATGCCAAAGAGCATGTGGTCGGAAAAAGCATAGGCAACTACAAAAACATAATGAATACAGTTCAAAAGGTTTTCAGCGACAGAGATGCCGGTGGACGGGGATTGCAGACTTTTGACTTAAGAACTACCATACACGTTGTAACCGCCATCGAATCAGCCTTGCTGGATCTTTTGGGACAACACCTTGAGGTTCCTGTGGCGGCGCTGTTGGGAGATGGACAGCAAAGAGAAAAGGTTAAGGTCTTAGGCTACTTGTTCTATATAGCAAATCCAGACAAGACGGACCTTCCATACTTTAGAAACAAAGATGCACAGACCGAGTGGTACAAGGTGAGACATGAAGAAGCCATGACACCTGAAGGAATAGTCAAGTTGGCGGAGGCTTCCAAAGAACTTTATGGATTTAATGATTTCAAGCTTAAAGGTGGCGTTCTTGAAGGTAAAGAAGAGATAAAAGCCATCAAGGCGCTAAAAGAGAGATTTCCCGAAGCAAGGATCACTTTAGATCCAAACGGAGGTTGGTTGTTGAAGGATGCCATAGAGCTATGTAAAGACATGCATGGAATTTTGACATATTGCGAAGATCCATGTGGTGCGGAAGAAGGATTCTCAGGCAGAGAGATACTGTCAGAATTTAGAAAGGCTACAGGTCTGCCTACAGCAACAAACATGATCGCTACAGACTGGAGACAAATGCAGCATTCAGTAGCATTGAATTCAGTTGACATACCTTTGGCAGATCCACACTTCTGGACAATGTCCGGTTCGGTAAGGGTTGGACAGATGTGCAATGAATTTGGCCTTACATGGGGCTCGCACTCCAACAATCATTTCGACATATCACTTGCCATGTTCACGCAAGTTGCCGCTGCAGTACCGGGAAATGTAACGGCAATAGATACTCACTGGATCTGGCAGGAAGGCATTGAAAGACTTACAAAAGATCCTTACAAAATTGAGGACGGCCATTTGTCGATTCCTTCAAAGCCGGGTCTCGGTTTGGAGATCGACATGGAAGAAGTTCAAAAGGCGCACGAAATCTACCTTAAGGAAGGTTTGGGAGCCAGAGATGACGCTATTGGAATGCAATTCTTGATTCCAGGCTGGAAATTTGACAACAAGAGACCTTGTCTGGTCAGATAACAAATTCATACTTACCCCCCATATAATAGGAAGGCACAGCCAAATGGCTGTGCCTTCGCTTATGTGTTCAATTGATAATTTTTAAATAGGTTTATCAAGTATTTTTCCGGATTATTCAAAACGAGATTTTTTCGGTAGGCAATAATATTGTATCTGAATACTTTTGGAGAGAACGAGAAGTAAGTCACATTGTGATTGGGTTCTGCACAGGTTGAAGGGATAAAGGAAACACCGATACCCTTTGAGACCATTTCCCTGACTGCGACCATACTGTTCATTTCACAAACAGTATCCGGAACAAAATTGTTCATTTTTAGTATTTTGTCCGCAATAAAGCGTATTGTTGAGCCTTGTTTGGACAAAATGAAACTGTCGTCCTTAAATAGTTCTTTCAATTCATTTTGAGAAATATCTTTTAAATCATCTCTATGCAATGCACAAAATTTGTGGGAATTGGGCAATGCGAATACTACTTCCTCTCTTCTAAGTATTTCACATTGATCGCCAAATTCACTGCAGTCATTAGCCGCCATAAGCGCAAGATCGACTTTTTCCGAATGGATCAGCTTGGTTATGGGTATTACGTTGTCCTCGATTATTTCAAGTGTGACGTTGGGGAATCTATCCTTAAATTTGGAAATTATCTCTGTCATCATTTTAAGGCCCCATTGGGATGTGATTCCCAGTATTATCTTACCCGTATCGGACAAACCATTTAAATTCTGATACAATTTCCGTTGAATGTTGATGACTGATTTTGCCGCTTCCAGGTACATTTCGCCTGCCTGCGTAAGCCTCAACTCTCCCTTCATCCTGTCGAACAGCGGTGTTCCAAGTTCGCTTTCCAATTTGGAAAGATACTGGCTCAGGGATGATTGGGATACAAAAAGGTTCTCAGCGGCTTTCGTCATGTTTCCCTGTTCGGCAATTTCTATTACATAAGTTAAATATCTTACATCCATAATATCTCCTTAAAGAACTATTAGTGAAACTGATTACAACGATTAAAACTGCGAATTGGTCTATTATCGTTTAAGATAGTATACTAAATTCAAGATCATCATACAAGGCAATTGAAATTCTAAATTTAGAAAAGGAGGATATTTCCTATGAGTTTAAGCAAGAAAAAAGAAATAGCATTTGGAATTATCATAGTTATACTTGGTGCGTTTTACTTATTTATGACTTATCAAATAGAAAGTAAACCAGGTGTGGTCGACGCAAGGACTGTACCGAAAATTCTTGGATTTTTGATGGTTTTATTGGGTGGGATACAAATTTTTGAGACTCTCAAACTTAAATCTAAAGAAGAAGAATCGAAGTCCATTGATACGGGAACAGTCGTGAAAACGTCGTCTTTGATTCTTGTTTATATAGCAGTATTTAATAAGATTGGATTTTTACTAAGCACGATAATATTTTTGTTTTTACAATTTTCGATCCTAGCTCCAAATGACATGAAAGGCAGAAAATATTTTGTGATCAATGGGATCATAGCAATATTGGTATCATTACTCGTTTATATGTCTTTTAGATATGGCTTGAAAATTATGTTGCCGCAAGGAATTGTGACTTTTATTTAAAGGGAGGGTTTTGAGTGTTAGAACTTTTTTCAGTAGGGATAGCCAACGTATTTGCACCGTTTGTTCTGGTGATGATGCTGATCGGTACAATAGTTGGTATCATCTTCGGAGCAGTGCCTGGTTTGTCATCAGTAATGGCTATTGCACTATTTTTGCCCCTGACTTATGGTATGGATCCGGGTCAAGGTTTGTCAGTTTTAATAGCTTTATATATAGGGTCCGTTTCAGGCGGACTGATCTCTGCAATACTTCTTAAAATTCCAGGAACACCTGCATCAATAGCTACCTGTTTGGACGGTCATCCGATGTTGGAAAAAAATGAAGGTGCCAAGGCATTAGGCGTGGGAGTTGTGTTTTCATTCTTGGGAACGATAATAAGTATAATTGCATTGATTTTTATTGCGCCGTCTGTTGCCAAGATTGCAATAAAATTTGGGCCACATGAATATTTTTCCATTGCTGTTTTTTCACTAATGCTTATAGCAACTCTTTCAACCGGTTCTATGGTTAAAGGAATATTTTCAGGAGTTTTAGGGTTTGCGTTTTCAACTGTAGGAATTGCGCCAGTTGATGCAGTAAGACGATTTACTTTTGGATCTGTGGAACTTTATGATGGTTTTGACATACTGACTGTAATGATAGGACTCTTTGCGGTCTCGGAAGTTATAAAAATTGCTGAAACCAGTAGACTCGAAGGTAAGACAGACGTTGCGAAAGTAAATATGAAAGTTAAAGGGTTTGGATTTAGCATTAAAGAGTTTATTGAACAAATTCCAAATGGATTGCGGTCATCGTTGATAGGTTTGGGTATTGGAATTCTTCCAGGGATCGGTGCCGGGACATCAAATCTTGTATCTTACACAGTTGCAAAAAACAGCTGCAAAAAGCCTGAAAAATACGGTCAGGGCTGCATAGATGGGATTGTAGCGTCTGAGTCAGCAAACAACGCTTCAGTTGGTGGAGCATTGATACCTTTAATGACATTGGGTATACCGGGAGATGGCGTTACTGCTTTGCTGTTAGGGGCGTTTATGGTACACGGGATTGCGCCGGGGCCGTTGTTGTTCGTAAATTATGGGAACCTTGTTTATACGATATTTATAGCGTGCATTGTCGCCGCAGTTATGATGCTTATTGTCGAATTTTACGGTATGCGAATATTTGCAAAGATACTCAAGGTTCCAAGACATATATTATTGCCAATAGTATTTGTGTTTTGTGTTGTAGGAGCATTCGGGCTTTCAAGCAGAATATTTGATGTGTGGGCTGTAGTAGTATTTGGAGTTATAGGTTATTTCTTCGTTAAATTTAAAGTGCCGCAGGCGCCTTTTGTTATAGGGTTCGTTTTAGGAACTATGGCTGAAACAAATTTAAGAAGGGGATTGATGATGAGCCAGGATAGTTTTTCTGGATTTATAACAAATCCGATATCAGGAGCATTTTTGATTGCAACTGCGATATTTTTAGCAGTTACTATAATAAAAGAAATCAAACAAAGAAGAAGAATGGCAAATCAATAATGGAACAAGGAGAGAAGAATATGATAAAAAAAGGAACTCCCGTAATCACAGATATGAAAGTGATACCGGTTGCCGGTCATGACAGCATGCTTATGACATTAAGCGGAGCTCATGCGCCATATTTTACAAGGAACCTGGTAATATTGACTGATGAAACGGGCAATACTGGAATAGGAGAAGTACACGGGGGAGACGATATCGCCAAAGCTCTTGAAAGCTATAGAGACTACGTGGTGGGTCAGGAAATTGGAAATTATAAAACCGTTGTAAACACTATAAAGAACAAGGGCTTCACATCATCGAACAATGACGGAGAGGGTCTGCAGAGTCTTGATCTTAAAAATTTGAAATTTGTAGTTCATGCAGAGACAGCCGTTGAATGTGCAATGCTTGACCTTCTAGGAAAATTTATGAATCTTCCGGTTTGTGCGCTCTTGGGCGATGGACAGCAAAGAGATGAAATAACCATACTTGGCTATCTGTTCTATATACACGACAAAGACAAAGTGGATCTTCCTTATCTGGATGAAAGTGATTCCAGCGACGATTGGTTCAAAATAAGAAGACAGGTAGCATTGACTCCTGAGGCCATAGTTCGCCAGGCAAAAGCAGCAAAGGCGAAGTACGGATTCAAAGATTTCAAGTTGAAAGCAGGTGTGTTGCCGGGAACTGAAGAGATGGAGGCTATAAAGGCACTAAAGAGTGAAATGCCGGATGCCAGGATAAATATTGATCCAAATGGTGCCTGGAGCCTTAAGGAAGCCATAGAACTGTGTAAGGACAAACAAGGCATCTTAACTTATGTGGAAGATCCATGTGGCCCTGAAAATGGATTTTCAAGCAGAGAAGTTATGTGCGAATTTAAAAATGCCACGCAATTTCAAGTAGCTACCAACATGATAGCAACGGATTGGCGACAGTTTTATCATGCATCTGCACTTAAAGCAGTTGACATCGTTCTGGCAGACCCGCATTTTTGGACAATGAACGGCAGTGTCAGAATGGCACAGGTATTGAATGATTGGGGATTGACCTGGGGGTCTCACTCAAATAACCATTTCGATATTTCGCTGGCAATTTTTGCTCACTGTGCAGCTGCAGCTCCGGGCAACATCACCCCGATGGACACTCACTGGATATGGCAGGACGGGCAGGATCTTTGTACTAATGCAATGAAGATAGAGGATGGCAAAATCAAGATACCTGACAAGCCAGGTTTGGGAATAGACATAGATATGGATAAAGTTATGAAAGCCAACGAATTGTACAATAAAATGGAGAACCATGACAGGGATGATTCGATGGCAATGCAATTTGTTATACCAGGTTGGAAATTTGATTCCAAAAAACCTGCGTTGGTAAGGTGAGTTAAAAACTTAAATATATTTATGAAGAGGAGAAGGAAGATGAAAAAGAAGTTATTTGCATTATTGTTGATTGCAGGAATTTTGGCAATGCTATTTGCGGGATGTAGCGGTGAAAGCGGAGAAGGTGCTTCAAATGATGGATCTAGTGAATCTGAATGGCCTAATAAGACAATAGAAGTTGTCGTTACTGCAGGAGCAGGAGGAGATACGGATTTCAATGCTAGAACATTTGCAACTTATTTTGAAAAGTATACCGGTCAATCCATGGTGGTATCCAACAATCCGGGTGGCGGCGGAAGTGTAGCAACCAGTCAGGTAAAAAATTCTAACCCAGACGGTTATAGAATGCTTTTCTGTCATACAGGACAAATGATCATTAATGAAGTAGCAGAATTGATAGATTACAGCATGGATGAATTTGACATTGCTGGTATTCCTGCAGTAGATAAAGGCACAGTACTTGTAGCAAGCAAGGAATCAGGAATTACTTCCGTAGAAGATTTAGTTGCAAAAGCGCAAGCGGAACCAGGAAGCATTACATACGCTTCTGAGCTCGGAGGATATTCTCACCTTCAGGGTTTGTTGTTAATGGATAAGGCGGATATAGATTTAAGAATACTTGACATTGGTTCTGCCTCAGATAAAATCACCAATATGCTTGGTGGGAGAGTTGATTTGGCTGCAATTACATACGGAGCTGTTAAAGATTACGCAGAAACCGGTGATTTGGTTATCTTAGCTCAATACAACAATGATAGGAATGAAAATCTAGGCGATATTCCAACTTTTAAAGAATCAGGTATAGATATGGTAATGGAGAAACCATACATAATTGCTTTCCCAAAAGGAACTGATGCTGAGATCATAGAAAAGATGAATGAAGTAATCGAACAAATCGCATCTGATGCAGATTATGAAAAAGACTTGTTAAATGGTTACAAGCAACCGGTTGATTATTTGTTGAAAGATGATGCGATATCATTATTGAAAGACACAAGAGAAGATTACATGCAATACAGACAAATGTTGACAGAATAATATTCGGCAATCCCATAGTCACAAATTTCCCTTTTAGTGACAATGATTTTCCCTAGATTGCAACAAGCATGTATTGGATGCTCACCATACATGTAGAAAACAGCCTCGTTTACGGGGCTGTTTTCGCTTCATAAAATTCAAATTTTCGTGTTTACATCATATAAGTAAATATTCAGAATATTCATTTATATCCCATCTAGTTGACAAATAAAATCAACAATACTATACTTATAAAAATATAACATAAAGAGAAAGACCTTCTTATATAAAATCAGGGATATGGCCTGAGAGTCTCTACCGCAGAACCGTAAATTCTACGACTATAAGGTGGTTTGAGTTCACATTTATTTAGAGACAAATAGAAACGGCCTATTTGTCTTTTTTGCAATCAGTTGCCGAGCGTCGATCGGTTATAAAATTTAATCCAGGAGGTAAGAAATGAGTAAATTGATTAGAGAGGGACTTACTTTTGACGATGTGCTTCTTGTACCGGCAAAGTCAGAGATTCTACCTCATCAGGTTGAGACTGGAACACAGTTCACAAAGGGCATAAAACTGAATATCCCTATTGCCAGCGCTGGAATGGATACAGTCACAGAGGCGAAGCTTGCCATTGCCATTGCCAGACAAGGGGGCATTGGCGTGATCCACAAGAATATGGATATCAAAGATCAGGCCATGGAAGTGGACAAGGTAAAGAGAAGTGAACATGGAGTTATAGTAGATCCGTTTTTCCTTCATCCGGAAAACATCATCGGAGATGCACTGGAACTAATGGAAAGATATAGAATTTCAGGTGTGCCTATAACTGAAGATGGCAAATTGGTCGGAATAATCACCAATAGAGACCTTAGATTCGAGAATGATCCCTTCAAGAAAATCAAAGATGCCATGACAAAGGAAAACCTTGTAACTGCTCCGGAAGGAACAAATCTGGAGGAAGCGGAAAGAATTCTAAAACATCACAAAATCGAAAAACTCCCCATCGTAGACGAATCAGGATTTTTAAAGGGACTTATTACCATCAAGGACATAGAGAAAGCCATCAAATATCCTAATTCTGCCAAAGATAAAAATGGCAGATTGCTGGTAGGTGCGGCAGTAGGCGTGAATAGCGAGACTCTTGAAAGAACAAAAGCTCTAATTGATGCCAATGCTGACGTAATTGTATTGGATACGGCTCACGGGCATAGTGCAGGAGTTATCCAGACGGTAAGAACCATTAAGGAGAAATTTCCGAACATTCAATTGGTTGCAGGAAACATTGCTACAGGTGCTGCAGCAAGAGATCTTATTGAAGCTGGGGTAGATGCAGTGAAGGTAGGGATCGGACCAGGATCTATCTGTACTACCAGAGTAATAGCTGGAATTGGAGTTCCACAAATAACCGCAATAATGGATTGTGCTGAAGTCGCTAAAGAGTACGGAGTTCCTGTTATAGCTGATGGCGGCATAAAATATTCCGGTGATATCGTAAAAGCTATTGCATCAGGTGCAGATACTGTAATGATCGGTGGTTTGTTCGCAGGAACAGAAGAAAGTCCTGGGGAGATGATGATATATCAAGGTAGAAGTTTTAAGACATACAGAGGTATGGGGTCTGAAGCTGCAATGAAAGACGGAAGCTCCGACAGATATTTCCAGGAAGGCGCAAAAAAACTTGTGCCGGAAGGTGTAGAAGGAAAAGTGCCTTATAAAGGACCCTTGTCTGAAAGTGTTTTCCAGATGGTTGGTGGCCTCAGAGCCGGTATGGGATACTGTGGTGTCAAGAACATCAAGGAACTGAAAGAAAATACCGAATTTATCAAAATAACAGGAGCGGGACTCAAAGAGAGCCATCCACACGACATTTCAATAGTAAAAGAGCCGCCAAACTACAATAGTGCGGGATTCTAAACAGGAGGAAAACATGGATAGTCAAGAACTGATCATAGTATTGGATTTTGGTGGACAGTACAACCAGCTCATAGCCAGAAGGGTAAGAGAAGAAAATGTGTTTTGCGAAATACTGCCATACAGTGCATCCATCGAAAGAATAAAAGGTAAAAATCCCAAGGGTATAATATTTACAGGTGGCCCTTCGAGCGTGTACGGAGAAAAGGCTCCAAAATGCGATCCGGAAATCTTTGAATTGGGTATCCCGGTACTTGGAATTTGTTACGGAGCCCAGCTTATGTCCAACATGTTGGGAGGAGTCGTTGCAAAGCCGGATATTAGAGAGTACGGAAAAAAGGAACTTCACATAACAAAGGAAAGCAAGCTTTTAAAAGGCGTGGGAGAGAGCTCAACGTGTTGGATGAGCCACACCGATTATATAGAAAAAGTTCCGGAAGGATTTTCGGTTACTTCAAAAACGGAAACCTGCCCGGTGGCAGCAATGGAAAATGATTCAAAGGGACTTTATGCGGTTCAATTCCATCCGGAAGTGGAGCATACAGAGTTTGGCAGACAGATCCTTCATAATTTTCTTTATGACATCTGTGGTTGCTCAGGAGACTGGACCATGGCAAATTTTGCACAAGAGCAGATTCAGGCGGTCAAGGAAAAGGTTGGAGACAAAAAGGTGCTTTGTGCATTGAGCGGAGGTGTAGATTCCTCAGTAGCTTCAGTTTTGGTGCACAAGGCAATAGGTGACAATCTTCATTGTATTTTCGTAGATCACGGCCTTTTGAGAAAGAATGAAGGAGACGAAGTTGAAAAAATATTCAAGGAACGTTTCCACATGAACTTTATCAGGGTCAATGCTCAAGACAGATTCCTTGGAAAACTGAAAGGTGTTTCTGATCCTGAAACCAAACGAAAAATCATCGGAGAAGAATTTATAAGAGTTTTTGAAGAAGAAGCCCATAAACTTGAGGGAATCGATTATCTTCTTCAAGGAACAATTTATCCGGACGTTATTGAAAGTGGTACAGAAGACGCAGCTGTAATAAAAAGTCATCACAATGTAGGCGGGCTTCCTGAAGACCTTGGTTTTGAGCTGATAGAACCCTTAAGAGACTTGTTCAAGGATGAAGTCAGGGCTGTTGGTGAAGAAATAGGAATACCACACGATTTGGTATGGCGACAGCCTTTCCCGGGACCAGGTCTGGCAATTAGGATCATGGGTGAGATAACGCCTGAGAAACTGGACATCCTTAAAGATGCAGACTGGGTATTTAGAGATGAGATCAAAAAATCCGGTTTGGACAATCAAATCTGGCAATACTTTGCAGTTCTTCCAGGAAATCGAAGCGTTGGAGTAATGGGTGACGAGAGAACTTATGACTATACAATAGGTCTTAGAGCTGTAACCAGTACCGATGGCATGACATCGGACTGGGCAAGGATCCCGCACGATGTATTGGAAAGAATATCCAACAGAATAGTAAACGAAGTAAACCATGTAAACAGAATAGTTTACGACATCACATCCAAGCCCCCAAGCACTATTGAGTGGGAGTAACTAAAAATTATTCCTGTAACAAAGTGAGTAGTTTAAAGTCATAGATATTAGGCGTATTAGTATGCTGATGATCTATGGCTTTTTTACGTGGAGATATTTAATGCAAATACGGCTAATTTGGATAATAGCCGCATTTTTTTTCGAAAAAAAGATAGAATTTTGAAAGCCTACATGCTCGGAATCAGAAATATGTTATAATCAAATTTGAATCGTAAAACAAAATTTAAATAAAGAAAATGAAATCATTTTTACAAAAATATGCTGGAGCGATGATAGTAGCCTGAAATATTATTTTGTAAATAAAATATTTTTGAAGATTGGAGGCCATATTATGATTGGAAATATCGATAAAGAGAAATTTAGAAAAATAATTGATGAGCTATATGATGAGATCGTTATCTATGATAACAACTTTAAAATAGTTTATATTAATAAAGCTTGTGAAAGACATTATGGATTGGGACAAGAAGAAATGATAGGACATGATTTCTGGGATTTTGAGAGTCGTTTTTGGGATAATTCTGTATTGCCATATGTTTATAGAGAAAAAAAGGCGACCATGTTAAAACAAATGACTCACTTGGGCTCTGAAATTTTAACAATTGCTGTTCCTCTTTTTGATAAAAAGGGAGAAATAGAATACGTTGCAATGAGTGTTAGAGATAATTTTTCAAACAAGCAGATCGATTACCTGAATGAAATTTTCAATTCGAAAGAAAAAGGATATAGGTCATGGGACAATAATGATCCTCTAATATATAAAAGCGAAAAGATGAGAAAAGTCATTGAAACATCGGATCAAATTGTTGATATACCAGCTCCATGTTTGATTTTAGGGGAGACAGGGGTAGGAAAAACTCTGATAGGAAAGTATATTTTTGAGAAGAGTCAAAAATATAATAAGAAATTTGTTCACCTTAATTGTGCTGCAATTCATAAGGATCTGTTAGAAACAGAACTTTTTGGCTATGTTGAAGGTTCTTTTACGGGGGCAAAAAAAGGTGGTAAAGATGGTCTCATTAAAATTGCTGATGGGGGCATATTATTTTTAGATGAAATTTCAGAATTACCATACAACTTACAATCGAAATTATTACAATTTATTCAAGAAAAGGAATTCTATCCTGTTGGTGGGATAAAGCCAATCAAAGTAGATTTAAAGGTCATTGCAGCTACCAATAGAAATTTACTAAAAATGGTGGAAGTTAAAGAATTTAGGGAAGATCTATATTACAGGCTAAATGTATTTGAAATAGAAATACCACCACTAAGGGAGAGGCCAGAAGATATTAAAGAACTAGCGAACTTCTTCTTAAATAGATTTAACGCTAATTATCACAAAGCTAGTAAAATTTCGGATGAAGCTATGAATATATTAACTAATTATTCTTGGAAAGGAAACGTACGGGAACTATCTCATGTAATAGAAAGACTTGTTGTGATAATAGACGATCTAGTTATAAGAGCGGAGCATATCCCCAAAAAATTATTTGAAATAGATTCATGTATGACACAAAGTTCTGATAATTTAGATGAAATGTTATCTATTGTTGAAGAAAAAATGGTCAAAAAAACTTATGATGAATTAAAAACCACCAGAGAAGTTGCAAAAAAACTGGGTATAAGTCAATCAAGAGCATCTAGATTAATAAGAAAATACATTAAATAAATATAAATACGAGTCAAAAATGGCAAGGTTGAGTTATTCATAACTCAACCTTGCTATTTTTTATAAATACGCATTAATTCAATGCGTATTTGAGCTTTATCATTTTTAGAAGTAAAAAAGTCTTTGAGTCGCTAATGACTCTGAAAAATATTTGAAGCAAAAAATCTTGAAAAAAGAATTACAAACCTAAGAAAATATAGCTTTTCTGAATTAAATCCCTGAATTAATGGAAAAAATAGAGTGGGAAATTGGCATGATAATTGCAATGTATCTGGTATAGGGTAATAGTTTGCTTTTATATAAGGAGGGGAGTGGGTAGTAAGTGTGAAAAAGTATTACTCTGAATTTAACATCTAATTGAAGGAGGGTAAAATGAAAATCTCAGATATTGAAGTTATTGGCCTTAGAATTCCGAAAATCAATGAAGATTGTCAATGGGGTGAAGACGCAGTAATCATTAAGGTCAAAACGGATACGGGTATTACCGGTATTGGAGAAACGGATAGTTCACCACATGTTATTAAAGCATTGATTGAAACACCCCAATCTCACAGTTCAAGTAAGGGACTAAAAGAAATATTATTGGGAGAAGATCCATTGGAAATTGAACGGCTGTGGAATAAAATGTATGAGGAATCCAATTATATTGGGAGAAGAGGTGCCGGGATACATGCCATAAGCGCAATCGATATAGCCTTATGGGATATTGCTGGTCAATATTATGGAGTACCTGTACATACATTATTAGGGGGAAAATACAGAGATAAAATCAAAACTTATGGAACCTTTATTCCCGTAGATAAACCTGAAGAAAACGGGCCTTTGGCAAAAGAATTAGTAGAAAAAGGGTTCAGTAGTTTGAAATTCGGTGGTGGCAAATTTGGCGTTGATCCTGAGCATGATTATAAAGTTATAAAAGCTGTAAGAGATGCAGTAGGAGCTGATGTAGAGATAGCCATTGATTTAGTTTCGTTATGGAAAACTTATAGTAATACAATAACGAGGGCAAAGCAGCTAGAAGAATTTAAACTTAACTGGATCGAAGAACCTGTTTCATCTGATGATTTAATAGGATATTCTAAATTGACGGGAAACACTAAAACCAAAATTTCTGGTGGAGAAACATTAAGCACTAGATTTGAATTTAAAAACTTCATAGAATACGGTAATCCTGATATTGTTCAACCTGATATTACTCGTTGTGGTGGAATTACTGAAATGAAGAAAATTTATGAGATAGCTCAGATGGCGGGAGTACAATTAGTCCCTCATGGTTTTAGTACAGGAATATTATTAGCTGCAACTGTTCATTTCTTAGCATCCTGTAAAGAAGGAGATTTAATCGAATATTCTCAAAGTACTAGTCCAATCTTCAAATATTTGGTAAAAAATCAAATTGCGATGGTGGATGGATTTGTTGAAGTTCCAGATAGTCCGGGTTTAGGAGTAATATTGGACGAAGAAATTATTGAGAAATATCGCATATTTTAAATACAATAAAGGAGAGATTATTATGACAAAAAAAATTGATAAGTTATTAATTGGGTTTAGTATGACCCTAGTAGCCATTATAGTAGGGTTTTTATATGCTATGCCAGAGCAAAGTGAAGCAGTAGCAAACAAAATCTTTGGTACATTAACGACATGGTTTGGTTCAGTAACTCTAGTATTTACGTTTTTAGGGGTATTATTACTTACTTTTGTTGCTGCAAGTAAGTTCGGCAGTATTCGCCTGGGCGATGAAAAACCCCAATATTCTACTTTTAAATGGGTAGCAATGATGATTAGTTGTGGGCTAGGATCGGCAACTGTATATTGGGCTTTTATCGAGTGGGCTTACTATATTGGGACTCCAGGATTAGGAATCGCGGCAAATTCTCAGCAAGCATTTGAAATGGCTACACCGTATGCGATGTTCCATTGGGGCTTTAGTGCTTGGACTTTATATGCTCTTGTTGGATTGCCGATTTGTTATCATTTTTACATTAGAAAAAACAAAGGTCTGAGCCTTAGTGCTATGGTCTGCGAAATCACAGGGGTTAAAAGAGGCGGCATTATCAGCAGGATCATTGATGTTATGTTCATCTTTATATGTTTTGGTGGATTAAGTATAACTTTAGGAGTTTCAGTACCATTGGTAACAAATGTTTTATCAACAGTCTTGGGAATAGAACCAAGTTTCGGAATGAATGTTATATTGATTTTAGCAATATCTGTGGTCTATTCTTTAAGTTCATACATCGGAATAGAAAAAGGTATGGCTATGATCTCAAATTTGAATGTCAAATTTGTAATCGGTTTTTGTATCGCTATAATGATATTAGGACCAGGGCTATTTATTGTTTCAAACACTGTAAATTCTTTTGGGCTTATGATTCAAAATTTTGTTCAAATGAGTCTGTTTACAGATCCAATTGGTAATTCAGGTTTCCCACAATCTTGGACAATATTTTATTGGTTATATTGGATCACTTATGCACCATTTACAGGAATATTTATTGCCAAAGTTTCCAAAGGCCGTACTTTGCGTTCAGTAATTATGAATACTTTGATTAGTGGAAGTGCAGGTTGTTTCTTCTTCTTTGGTGTAATTTCTAGCTTATCAATTGACAGACAAATCAGAGGCTTAGTAGATATGGTTGGCATGTTAGCTGAAGGGAATGATACAAGTGCGATAGTTGCAGTTGTTCAAACATTGCCCTTAAGCGGATTGTTCCTAGTGTTTTTCAGTATAATATCTGTATTATTCCTTGCTACAACATTAGATGGCGCAGCTTTCACAATGGCTTCAACAGCTACTCCTGGATTACAAGGAAATGAAGAGCCTCATCCTATTCACCGACTATTCTGGTGTGTTATGTTGGCTTTAGTACCTTTGACTATGATATTTATCGGTGCAAATCTAAACACTATAAAGACAGCAGCAATTATAACAGGAGTACCAATTCTATTTGTTATGATGGTTTTGATTTACGGGTGGATGAAGTGGATGGTAAAAGATTACGGAAGCTTGTCTACAACTGGGATTAAAGATTCTTTTAAAAAAATATAAGAAATTATGAATGTAATAGTAAAGAAGGAGGTTTATGAATGTCGCGTTTTATTGTTATGGACCCAATGGACATGGTTGCTACGAATCTTAAAGTGTCTAGTAAAGGCGAGATAGCTCAAGTATTTTCTTCGGAAAACGAAAAGTTATGTGAAATTGAAGTTCTTGAAGATATACCATTTGGGAATAAAATCGCTATAGTTGATATAAAAAAGGGAGAAAAAGTTATCAAATATGGCGGAGTTATCGGAGAAAGCACAAAAGACATCAAGGCTGGAGAATTAGTACATGTGCACAATGTGAAGAGCTTAGTGGTTGATATACCCCTAGCCTTCAAAAAAGAGATTTTAAAACAAATGAATATTAAACATGAGATCGAGGTATAACATGAAATTTAAAGGGTATAGACGTCCAGATGGAACAGTAGGTATAAGAAATAAAATATTGATCATTGCAGTAGATGAGTGTTGTGATGGTATTGCTCGAAATATTGCTAAAAAATTTGAAGATGTTGTTGTCTTGACAAATTGGTACACTTGTATGTTAGGTGGAAATGAAGAAACTCTAAATCAAATGATAGCTAACGGTAAAAATCCTAACGTTGCGGGAGCCCTTGTGATTTCAATGGGATGTGGCAGCATTGATCCAAGTCAGATAGCAGATGAAATCAAGAAAACAGGTAGATCAGTTGATACATTGACAAGCCAAGAAGTTGGGGGAACTAGAAAATCGATAGAAATCGGTATAGCGAAGATTCAGGCCATGAAGGAACAAATAGATAAGATAGAAAAAGAGGAGTTTCCAATCAGTGAGTTAGTAATTGGCATTAAATGCGGCGGGACAGATACTAGTTCAGGAATTGCTTCAAATCCTAGTGTTGGTGCTGCAGTAGATCAGCTTGTAGATATGGGTTGTACTTGCATTGGCGGAGAGTTGTTTGAATTGCAAGGCTGTGAAGAATCATTGATCAAAAGAACTGATTCTGAAGAAATAAAAAACAAAATCAACACTTTGATAGAAAATGAAAGAATTAGATGGAGTGTTGAAGGAACAGATGTTGAGACAATGAGCGTTGGTAACAGTGTTGGCGGAGTTACAACTATTGAAGAAAAATCTTTTGGGGCGCTCCATAAATTTGGAACCAAAGAAATAGTTGATGTTTTGCAAATAAACAAGGATTTCATTGATGTTCCTAGTAAACCTGGGTTTTATCTATCGGAAGCTACTATGTTATGCGGTGGTTCTGGTGTTAATTTCAGCTCTTTTGGAGCTCATATGATATTATGGACAACCGGTGCCGCCGGCTTTAACAATGCCATAACTCCAGTTATAAGGATAAGTGGTAATTCTGATCACATCAATGACGATATAGATATTGACGCTACGGGAATAATGGAAGGAACTGAAGCAATTAGCGAAGTGGCTGAGCGAATAGTCAAAAAAGTTCAAGAAGTGGCAAGTGGCTTGGAAACACAAGTGGAAGGAATTGGAGATTCCACACTAACTTTATATCAAAAAGATCAAAGATTAGAAAAATTGTTAAACTTAAATTGTGTACGTTGATTTAAATTTATAGGTGTTATTAAAAATGAAATCCCACAGGATTTGGGTAAAGTAAAATCGCTATAAAAATAAATATTAAATCAAGTGAGCTACTGATCTAGGATAAGTAGCTCATGGTTTTATAAGTTAGTTTTCTCTTGCTTATAGCTATTTATTTGAAAATTTCTTGAGGAAATTCTCTTTCATTTCCATCAGTGCTTCCACTTCATTAACAAGCAGGTTATCCTTGCGATGGCCAGATTCCATAAAGAACATGGATAGTCCACCAGGACCCACATGGGTTCCTACAGCTACACCCATTTGCATTATGTATATATCGCCAATGAAAGAAGTTTCTTCCAAAATCTTGGTTTTAAGATTATCTGCGTAGCTCTTGTCTGTTGTATAGCCGATGATGACGAAATCAGTCAGAGCTTCGTCGTTTCTCTTATTGAATTCCTTGATGTAGTGGGAAAGAACTTTTCTCCGCCCTCTTTCCTTTGCCACAATGGCGCCTTTGCCATCCTTCATGGACATGATGGGTTTCAATTTCAGCATCTTGCCTATAATGGCACTGGCACCTGAGAGTCTTCCGCTTCTGATAAGATGATTTAAATCGTCAACAGTCAGAAAATGCTTTACGTTGGTTTTATATGTTTCATTGAAGTCTACAAGTTCCTGAAATGTTGCACCCTTTTCTCTAAGGCGTGCGCTTTTCATAATGAGCCATCCGCTACCGTGGCTCATGGATTTGGAATCTACTACATGGATCTTGATTTGGGAATCAGGGAATTCTCCATAATAGTAATCTTTAGCTAAAACAGCCGATTGATACGAGCCGCTTGTTCCGCTGGACATGCATATGCATAGGATCTCCCTGTAACCTTTGTCTACAGCATCCTTAATTATATCCACAAAGGAAGCAGGACTTGGCATTCCTGTGGTAGGAGGATTTTCCAGATTTTCCATCATGCTGTAGAATTCGTCAGCAGTGATGTCGATCCGGTCTCTATAAGTTTCACCATTCATGGTTACTGTCAGGGGCGCTATGCTGATGTCGTATTGCTGAAGTATTTCATCAGAAAGGTCGCAAGTCGAATCGGCCATTAATTTTATCATTTTTCCTCCTAGATAGTTATAGATTTAAAAGGTAATTTTCCTAATTAAACAATATGACTTAGAGCATATATTCATGTTATCTCACAGAAGATTATTTCGCAAGCGAAATTGAACTGCAAAAATGACATGTTTGTAATTGAATCATTGGAAGTGACACTTAAACACGTTGCGTATATGTAGAAAGAAGTTTTAGATGACTACCGATATCCACATTAAGCATTTAAGTACATCGACTGAAATCATACATCCAAATGATAAAGTATCATTGATTTATTCTCTTTTCAATAACAATCCTAACCAGTTCGGAATGTGTGTGGTTGAAAATCGTATACCTGTTGGGATCGTAACTTCAAAGGATTTGGCTCTTAAGCTAAGTGGTCAATTCGGTTATACACTTTATCAGAACAAGCAAATTTCTGAAATAATGGATACAGAATTTCTAAAAGTAGATTTAAACATGTCGGTAAAAGAAGTATCATCAATTGCAATGGCTCGTCCGGACAATAAGCTTTATGATTTTATTGTTGTAACTTATGACGATGAATATTATGGAACAGTCACAATAAAAGATTTGTTGCAGAAAACAACCGAACTGGAGATATTATCAGCGAAACATCAGAATCCTTTGACAGGATTACCGGGCAATATGATTATTGAACAACAGATTGCTCAATGCTTTAATGATCGCAAAAATCGAAGTATTGCCTATATTGATATTGATAATTTTAAAGCATTCAACGATTATTATGGGTTTGAGAAAGGTGATTTGATCATAAAGATGCTGGGTGAAACTATTGGAATATATTTTCCTGACCAGTTTGTAGGACATATTGGTGGAGACGACTTTGTAGTAGTATTTGATAGATTAATGGGGTTGAAAGATTTTGAAACTTTGAAAAGGCAATTTGAAACAGACGTACTAAAATTTTATAATGAAAGAGATATTAAAAAAGGATACATTATAGTTCATAATAGGCAGGGTGTATTAGACAAATTTCCATTAATGACAGTCACCTGCGTTGTAACAAATAATAAGAGTGGCAGTTTTATGGGAAGCCAGGATATTTCGGAAAGATTGGCGGATTTGAAGCGCAAGGCAAAACTAAATTTAATTTGAATTCATTCAAAGCGAACTCAACCCTGAAAGCATGCTGTAACTTTTGCTTCAGGGTTGTTTTTTAATGAAATTAAGACAGTTCATCCAAGATTTTTAAAACTTCTTTGTTGTGTGGTATATCTTTCATTGAATTTCCGTAATGGATGTAGCGAACAATACCTTGTTTGTCTATGATAACCTGGGCTGGCATTCTACCCAGCTTTATGATGCTTACCTTTTGTTCATATAAGTCTGCAATAGTATGATCCGGATCGGGAATCCCGGGGAAGGGCATATCGTTTTCGGCCCAATACTTTGCAAAAGTATCTGTATCTTCTGGACCTACTGCAACTACGACTGTGTCTTTTTCTACAAACTTCGAATGATCTTGACGCAACTGCGCCATATGCGCTCGGCAGTAAGGTCAAACAAATCCTCTGTTGAATATCAAGAATATGTTTTTTTCTCCAAGGTAACTTGATAGGGTAAAATCTTTTCCCTGCCAATCAGAAATGTTAAAGTCTGGAGCTTTTTTGCCAATTTCTACCTGCATGTTATCCCACCTTTCTTCTCATTTTATCAAAATTGAAATCAATGTACCTAGCATTTTGCTTCATGATTGTAATTGATAATTACAATCTATACAATAATTATAACATTAACGGATCCTATAACAACATCAATGCTTCCAGTTTTAAGTTTTTGTAAATTGGGTAATTAACAAAACAGATGCATAAACACTTAGTACGAAAATATCTGGCTCAAATTCAGTTATTCAATGATAAGGATGAAGAGCGCATGAATAAAAAGTCTATTACTAGTAAAACATCCCAAAATGCCGCCTACCGGGTTATTATAATTTTCGGTATCATCAGCATGTTGGGAGACATGGTTTATGAATCGGCTAGAAGCGCCAATAGCCAGTATTTTAATATTCTCGAAGTCAGTGCAACTACTGTAGGTCTGGCTTTTGGAATAGGTGAGTTTATTGGTTATGGGCTGAGACTCTTGGCTGGAGTTCTTTCAGATAAATCAGGGAGGCAGTGGCTCTTTATGTTGGTCGGCTATGGAATGTTGCTGGCGGTTCCATTGATGGGTCTGTTTACTAGTTGGAACATGCTTGTCACATTGGTTCTGCTCGAGCGAATAGGAAAAGCTCTGCGTAATCCGGCAAAAGATACGATAATATCTTCTGTTGCTGAAAATCAAGTAGGGGTGGGCCGAGCCTTTGGAATACAAGAGGCATTGGATCAGTTGGGAGCTTTTTTGGGTCCGTTGATATTTACGTTGGTTTTCGCATTGACTAAGAGAAAAGGAATTGAAGAATATCAAAGTGCTTACAAATTATTGATTATTCCATTTATCGCCCTTATATTTTTTCTTGTATATGCGAATAGGAAGATTCAGCATGATAAATTAATGCCAAAAATAAATGTTCGTGATTATCGAAAGGAGAAACTTCCAAAAATATTTTGGATTTATACTTTGTTTACTCTTTTATGCACGATGGGCTTGGTTAATTTTTCCACTACTGGTTACCATGTGAAATCAATGGGGATAATGGATGACGGTGAGATCACCATGGTTTATGCAGCAGCGATGGGAGTGGATGCCGTAACATCACTAATTGTGGGACATCTGTATGATAAGACAAAATCAGTTAGCGGCGATAAAAGCGGAGGCTTGAAATTGTTGATAATTATCCCAGTCACGACCATGATATTGCCTTTTCTTACTCTATCGGAGAGTCCGAAGGCAGTATTGGCAGGTATGGTGTTCTTTGGTGTTATATTGGGGACACATGAAACTTTAATGAGATCGGCTATCTCAGACATATCACCTTTTTACAAACGAGGCACCAGTTATGGAGTGTTTAATGCAACATACGGTTTGGCTCTTATGTCAGGTGCCTTTATTATGGGGCTGTTATACGATATGCATCTGATCTTTGTGATACAGATCATCACTATTATTTTGGGGGTCCTAGCAATTTTGACTTTTTTAAAGTTGTTGAGACTAGCGTTTAACGAGAAAAATTAACATAAGAACAATAACGTTGCTTAGAGGATTAAATCGAGTATATTTATTTAGTGAACATCGTGTCCACAAACTTTCATTTGTTTGATTTGAAGGAGGAACCCATGAGAGAATTTATAGATTCTATCGATCCAATATATATAAGGATATTAACGTTTACGATAAGTGCCATTGTAATATATATAGCCACAAAACGGATCCTCAACAAGTTTTATTCTAGATTGCAGGAGCAGGACAAATGGTATTTCACGAAGAAAATAGTCATGAATGCCATTTATGTTGTGATATTTATAATGTTTATTTTTACATTCAGCGATAGATTCCAAGGATTATACACTACTTTGGGATTGGCAGGTGCAGGGATCACTTTTGCACTTAGGGAAGTAATAGTGAGTTTTGCCGGATGGTTTGCAATACTTTTTGGGGACTTTTTCAAAGTGGGAGACCGTGTACTTTTAGGTGGTATCAAAGGTGATGTCATCGATTTGGGCATACTTCGAACCACTTTGATGGAAATGGGAGACTGGGTGGACGGTGATCAGTACAATGGCAGGATTGTCCGGGTTGCAAACAGCTTTATTTTTACATCACCGGTTTACAACTATTCTGCAAACTTCAACTTTGTATGGGATGAGATACATTTGCCCATTCATTTCGGTAGCGATGTCAAATTAGTGAGGAAGATTTTAAAAGATGTGTCAGCTGAAATTTTAGGCGATGTTTCAACACAGGCTAAAGATGCTTGGTTTCAAATGCGAAGGCAATTCAGACTGGAAGATGCCACACTCGAAAATCAAATATTCATGACATTCGATGACAACTGGATAGAATTTTCCCTGCGTTATGTAGTCGACATAAAAGAACGAAGGATCACAAAAGATCTTATTTTTACCCGTCTTCTTGAAGAACTGGATAAGTACGAAGAGGAGATTCAACTGGCTTCTCAGACTATCGAGCTTGTGAAGCAGAATTGATTGATTCAAAATAAATGTAAGCTTCTTTTAAAGCGAAAGCACTTCGAAAATCATGTTTTTAAACATCCCATATGAATAAAAAAGCTCTATCTATATTGCAAGTACTCTAAAAATTTTTTGACTGCAAGGGAAGCGGTTTTTTTATCTCTTAGAGCAATTCCTATATCCCTGTATGCCGACACATCCAGTTCTTTGGCTATTATCCTGTAAGGTATGCGCTTTAGGATCAATTGTGGCAGTATGCTGATGCCAAGCCCGCTTTCGACCATTGACATGATGGCGTAGTCGTCCCAGGTTGTAAAATGCACTTTGGGAACCAGGTGGTTTCTTTCAAATATATCTGAGATCTCTGCCTTCGAACTCTTTTCAAGGAGCATGAAAGGTTCGTCGCAAAGGGCAGTCACAGGAAATTCATTATGATTTGCATATTTGTGTCCTTCAGGAATGATCGCCATCAATTTATCCTGTTCCAGAAAGATGGTTTCAAAATTTGAAAAAGTGGGCAGTCTGAGAAAACCGCAATCCACCCGGCCTTCCTGTATCCAATCTTCGATTTCAGTGTAATCTCCCAAGAGCAGTTCGTAGTCAATGTTTGGATAATCTTTTTGGAATTCCTTAATGATGTTGGGAAGCCAGTGTGTGGCAACGCTGGAGAAAGTCCCTATCCGTATCAATCCCGATTGAAGACCGTTCAACTCATCGATCTGCATCTGCAGCTTCCTGTATTCCTCGTAGACATTCTTGGCGTAGGGCAAGAGTTTAAGACCGTCCGATGTCAATCTTACACCGGTCCTGTTTCGTTCAAGGAGAGAAACGTTCCATTCCACTTCCAAATCCTTGATCATCCTGCTGATTCCTGACTGGGAATAATCTAATGCTTCTGCGGCTTTGGTGAAACTTTCGCATTCCACGGTCTTGATAAAAGCCAGGTATTTTTGAATATTTATGTCCATATTTCCACCCTCTTGCATCTGAATTTGTAATGTTTAACATGACAAAGATTCGTTATCGTAATTTATAAAATTATATTATAATACAATCAGATTAAATACAAGAGATATGGGGAATATTCATGAAATCTAAACAAGAGAGAAACGCATACTTCAAATACATTTTTGCATTGCTGCTTTTTGGATCAAATGGAATCGTGGCAAGTTACATTTCACTGACCAGTTACGAAATCGTTCTGTTTAGAACGTTGATCGGAAGTTTGTTTTTGATCGGTATCTTTTTATTTATGCGAAATAGATTTACATTTTGGAACAAGAAGAAAGATCTTTTTTTTCTAGTTATCAGTGGTGTGGCAATGGGGGCAGGTTGGATGTTCCTATATGAGGCATACATGCAGATAGGTGTGAGCATAGCATCATTGGCCTATTACTGCGGACCGGTAATAGTCATGGTACTTTCGCCCTTTCTATTTAAAGAGAAATTGACCAGACCAAAAGTAATAGGGTTTCTAGTGGTTTTGGCAGGTATTTTTCTGATCAACGGAGGGGCATTGGGAGAGAATAAAAACACATGGGGAATGATATGCGGAATGATGTCTGCAGTGACATACGCTCTTATGGTCATATTCAATAAAAAAGCGAAGGGAATTACGGGCCTTGAAAACTCCACGCTCCAATTGTTCATAAGCTTTTTGACTTTGGCAGTCTTTGTATCCATAAAGCAGGGTTTGGTGATCAATGTAGAAAGCGAAGATCTACTTCCTATATTGATCCTCGGTTTGATAAACACAGGCGTAGGATGTTATTTGTATTTTTCATCCATAGGACATCTGCCGGTCCAGACAGTATCCATATTTGGCTATCTTGAACCTTTGTCGGCAGTTGTTTTGTCCGTATTTATTCTTGGAGAATCAATGCTGCCTTCCCAGATAATAGGTGCCCTATTTATTTTGGGAGGGGCGATATTTGGAGAAATTTTGGGGAATAAATTTGAAAAATATTTCCGCTTCACTTTACAGAAAAAAGCTGAAGTTTTAGAATTACAGACGGATCAGCAGTAAAGCTGTCGGAGGTAACACTTTTGGATCTAGAAGCTCGTGATGAAGATGTACAAATATTGTTTGTAAGCTCAAACAGCCTGGAAGAACCCGTTCTCACTCATAATTATGAGTGGGGCGGCTTTTTATTTTGGAGTTAGTTTAAAGATCTGCAGTTGGTAAGAATTTCTCGTAATTCTGCGTCCATAGATGGTAAAAATTTCTATATACACGAAGCAAGAACCTAAATAAATAAAAGTGTGTTTTACAGGGAATAAACTTGTAACATTGTAAAAATTAAAAACTTGACATATAATAACAGATGATTAGTGGTAAATTTCCCCAAATACACAAAAAGATTTAGAAGGCTAACTTTAAAGGAGGCGGCTCAATATGATGCTTAGTCCAGAAAGTTATTATGAAGAGTATCTTAAAGGAAAAACTAAAGAACAGATAATGACCGCGATTCGTGGACTTAAGCAAGAAATAGGATATCTCAAAAATACCATGGAAAATCCGGAATATGGTATTAAAGAAATCGTACATCCAAGTGAAGATACACGACTTCACTGGACTCGTGAATGCCTGGAAAGAGCCAGACAAGCCTATGACGAAGCTGGTGGAACTTATATCTTATCAAAATCAGAACAAAAGACTGTGGACTTTGATGCGAATATGGATGCCATCGGTAGAATTACTTTTAGTATTGGAGGTTACTTTGGCGGCTACAGGAGCTATGTTGTAGAACTAAGAGATGGATTGAAAGCCTACACAAAATTATGGGAAGATGAAGAACCACTCTCTTTATGGGATGATGATAACGAAGAACCCTTCACAAAGATCACTTTTATCGAGACACTTAAGGAACTTCACATTGGGGAGTGGCGCAGACGATATTCAACCGAACGCTTCGGATATACGGTATGCGACGGTACCCAATGGGATTTGGAATTTAAATACAATAATGGCCAGAGACCCGTAAGATTTAATGGTGATAACTCATACCCATATAACTTCTTCGATGAGTTCCAGATGTTATTTGGAATTGACGTTACTAAGGAATACGACGAGGATTAGCAGATTTAATTGGGCAAAGGGGGATGTTTTGCTTTGGATATTAACAAGATGAAAGATTTATCCTTTGAGGAGCTGCGTGCTTTACATAAGGCTTTTTTACATAGCTAGGATTATGCAAAAACAACAATCAATACTTCTATATTTAGGACTAAATTTTTACAAACTCAGTTTATTCTCATTTTTTGTTTTTATGTAAAAAAAATAGGATATAATTAATACGGGTATAAGTTTGATATCAAGTATGAAATTTCTTTTAGACATCGAAGGTGTTTGTATCTAAGCGTAGAATTCGTTTGAAAAATGACACCAATATGCTTCAAAGAAAAAGAGGAAAGAGGTTTTCTAATGAAAAAATCGATTGCAATGATTTTGCTTCTAGTATTGGCACTAATAATGACTGGTTGTGGATCTCAACCTAAACCAGATTCAACTGTGGAAAATTTTTTTAAAGCAGCTAAAGTCTTAGATTTAGAATCTATGGCGGAAAACGTGGATCCAGCTACGAAGATGGAGCTGCCCCAAATGGATGAAATATTACAAACAGGCGAAGTAAGTGAAGATACGTTGCCCGCTTCTGAATATTTTATTGATTATTTGAAAACGAATGCTTCAAAGTTGGATTACACTATAAAAAACACTGAAGTAAACGAAGATAAAGCTACCGTGACAGTAGATGTATCTTATGTTAACACCCTTCCAATTTTCAAAGAAACAATTGGAGAAGTATTTATGCAGGCATTTTCAATGCTTTTTTCGGGAGTTGAAATGACAGAGGAAGAGACAAATCAACTTTTTGAGAAAGTGTTAAAGGAGAAAATAGAGTCGAGTACAGAGAGTTTAGCTAATAAAACAATCACCTTACCACTTATTTTGAAAGAAAAGACTTGGTATATTTCCGAGTTGAATGACGATCTTTTAAATGCAGTAAGTTTAGGGTTGAATGATGCAGACTCAATTTTCGAGGATTCCGGTGAGGCTGAAATGGATGATGATTCAGATCCAGTTTATGCCTTGTATGATATCGACAACTACATCATTGGAGATCTTTGGAATGATGGGTTTATAGATATTTCATATTTTCTAGAAACTGGTAAAGGTTCAATGGATCAAGAACTGGATGTAGAATTGACCATACAACAGTTGGGGAAATCCATGGAAAAGAAACCAGAATATGATGAATTTATTAATGGATTGGACGATGAATACTCAGCCATTAAAGAAGTATGGAATAAACTATCTGCAGAAGCCGATAAATTGTATGATCAAATCGACTCAGGGGCATCGACGATCAGTGTTGATCTGTTTCGTCAGTACATGGATGCATTCTCTGAAATGGTTTATGAAATAGAATAGTTTTATAAAAAAGCAATGGCGGCCTTAATTCGTCATTGCTTTTGTTCTAATTTGACATAGGAAATTCAAGTTTCAGTGACGCAATAGTGTACAAGATAACGTATAATTAATTTCGCAAAAACAAAATAACGAAAAATGGACGTGTCCATAGCCGTTTGGTAAAATCAAGTTACCACACAAAATCGAACCAAAGGAGGCTATGAAACATGTCCGATAACAT
>NZ_JADNRK010000008.1 GCF_015594845.1 Alkalibacter mobilis
ATGTTATCGGACATGTTTCATAGCCTCCTTTGGTTCGATTTTGTGTGGTAACTTGATTTTACCAAACGGCTATGGACACGTCCATTTTTCGTTATTTTGTTTTTGCGAAATTAATTATACGTTATCTGTTTTATTTTTCCGATATTACAACATATTCTTCAAGCCAATCAATGACTTCTTTAGGAGTAACTTTACCCAAATATTCAAAATCCTCCCAGTCATCCCAAACCATATCCGGCAATCGATCAGGTTGCTCTCCTATCAATGTGGCACTTGTCACTACACGGCCGGTAACAGCTTCTCTCAAATAAACAAGCCTCTTTTCCTGTGATCTTTTCCCTATGATCGGATCAGTTGCCGGACCATAGTAAACTTCGTCCAATATGATTTTTTCAATTTCTCCCCAAGTCAATACCAGTTGTATGGATCCTGGTTCTCCCAGTGCCTGCCATTCAATTGGTAAATATTCATTCCAATTGTAGGGATCATTATTAAATCTGCCCATTCTAGATCCTAAAAACTCTCCATCATCCATAATGACAACGGGATGAATCCCCGGTTCTGCCGACTGATAAGGTGTAGCTTCAACTTCGTATCCCTCTGCAGCCGGCTTACAATAATTAATATTTATTTCTATTAGACCACCTTTTTTTACTATGTCCTGATCGCTGTACTCCATCAAAGCATCAATGCTTTTAATACTCCCAATTTTACATAGCGCAAACAATGCTTTCATTTCCAGCGCTTCGTCGTCCAAAACATCGATCAAAGGTTCGACAGCCCTCTCGTCTTTTATATCTGCCAATATTTCAATCGCAGAGCTTATAATCATTTCATTTTTATTTTTAATGGCTTTTATTAGCAGCGGAACCGCTTCTTCTCCAACATCGATCAAAGCATCATATGCATCTTTTCTGATGTCATTATCATAACTCTCCGCATCTCCCTTGTCGTATCCCAGGGCATCTATAAGGCCGCTGATATCTTTGTCCATTATTAATTTTTCCACACTTGGTCTGGCACATCCCGACAACATAATAACGAAAGATAATAGTAATCCCAATAACGCCACATAAAAACTCCTAGATTTCATTTGCCACACACCCCGTTCTTTTGATTTAATTATATCTCACACATGATATTTACTCTACCTGAAACAAAACTTCAAACAATTTTTCAGTGTAATTTCTACCCTATCGAAGGATATTGATCTGATTAAAATCACACTAGATTCAAAGTTTGATCCCTACCGGTTTTCTTTTGGGATTTCTCACAACTTATATCTTGGTTCATTAGTGTAAACCTTGTAATAAAAAGAATGTTATGGTAGCATTATCAGGCACGTTGAAAGTCCACAGGTCTGCAACATGCCTAAATAATCAGGAATGGAGTTTAATTATTATGGAAAATTTCCCAAATTGCCCCAAATGCAACTCGGAATACACCTACCAGGACGGTAGCCTTTTCATTTGTCCGGAATGCGCTTATGAGTGGGCAGCAGTTGAAGAAGAAAGTTCCGTTGAAGAAAATATTTTCAAGGATGCAAACGGAAACATCCTAAGCGATGGAGATTCAATTACAATCATCAAAGACCTCAAGGTAAAAGGAAGTTCTCAGCCACTTAAAATGGGTACCAAAGTTAAGAATATCCGTCTGGTCGAAGGCGATCACAACATCGACTGCAAAATAGATGGCTTTGGCGCCATGAAGCTCAAGTCAGAATTCGTAAAAAAGATTTAGCACCTATATGTCCCTTATGAATTGCCCACCACGTTCATCGTGGTGTTTTTTTTTGCATTTTAGTGGTATTATATAATTATAGTATATTTTGAACTTACTACAAATTTAGGGAGGTATTTTGGATGTACACAGGAGGTTACATGGGAAAGGTCTTGAGAGTGAATCTTTCCACGAAAGAAATCACCACTGAGGAATTACCGGAAAAAATAGCCAAAGATTTTATAGGCGGCGCCGGATTTGGAATCAAATATCTCTTCGATGAAGTACCCGGAGACACGGATGCCTTGGGCGAAGAAAACAAGTTGATTTTTGCTCCCGGCCCCTTGAGCGGAACATCGGCACCATGCGCCAGCAGAATGGCGGTCACCACCAAATCACCTTTGACAAATGCTGTAGGAATGGCCTTGTCAGGCGGTTATTTCCCCGTAGAATTGAAATTTGCAGGCTACGACGTTTTGATCATAGAAGGAAAATCGGAAGAACCGGTTTACTTATGGATCAAGGATGATAACGTTTCCATAAGGAAGGCGGACAAAATCTGGGGAATGAATACCATCGACACCCAAGATGTGCTGAAACAGGAATTGAAGGAAGAATCTGCAAGGATCGCCTGCATCGGTCCTGCCGGCGAGAACTTGTCGAAGATGGCTGCTATCATCAACGAAAGAAGGGCTTTTGGGCGAAAAGGAGTAGGCGCCGTTATGGGTTCGAAGAACCTGAAAGCCATTGCTGTTCGTGGCACTAAAGAAGTCCCAATCGGAAATGAAG
The DNA here is from genome assembly GCF_015594845.1 of Alkalibacter mobilis. GTDB lineage: Bacteria > Bacillota > Clostridia > Eubacteriales > Alkalibacteraceae > Alkalibacter > Alkalibacter mobilis. The sequence goes on from NZ_JADNRK010000008.1 coordinate 2,509, forward strand.
AACTTTTCAAAAAGGCCAGGAGTGCCATGCTTGCAGGCATGAAGGAAAGTCCCATGCTTTATCCACATTTCTCAAAACTCGGAACTCCAATGGTCGTGGATGCAACTTCAGCGTTGGGGATTTTTCCCTCTGAAAATTATAGAAACACCGGGGAAGACGATTATACCGAAAGTCTCGGAGCTGAATCAAGCGTAGCAAGAACTTTGGGCAATGAGCATTGTTACGGATGTCCAGTGGGGTGTACGCAAATGAAACTCGCCAGAGGCGGAAATCTTAAGTATCAGGGCACCATGTCCGATCCCGAGTACGAAACCTACTACAGTCTAGGTTCTTGCACAGGTGTCAAGAATCATGATGCAGTGATACACGCTGACCATCTTTGCGACAAGCTGGGCCTTGATACTATTTCTGTCGGAGTTACCATAGGCTTTGCCATGGAACTTTACGAAAGTGGTCTTCTCAGCAAAGAACAGACAAGCGGATTGGATTTAAGATTCGGCAATGACGAGGCCATGGTAGACGCCATAACTGAAATTGCATATAGAAACGAAGGTATCGGAAGTCTTCTGTGCGACGGCTCAAAAGTCTTGGCGGAGCAGATCGGACAGGGCAGCGAGAAATACGCAATGCATGTCAAGGGTTTGGAATTTCCTGCCTACGATCCAAGAGGCGCAAAGGCTCATGGATTAAATTACGTGACTTCCTATACCGGAGCGGACCACAACAGAGGATATGCTCCGCAAGAGATTTTTGGAGCAGAGATCCCAAAGGCCTACGACAGGTTCACTCCTGAAGGCAAAGGCTGGCTTACCATGTACAATCAGGATTTAAGATCGGCTACGTGCGACTGTCCAACAATGTGTGGTTTTCTGATCGACATGGCCCTTCCTCATATGGCCGAAGAAAATACTGCCGACATGGTCAGCGGAGCAACAGGACTTGACATAAAGAAGGAAGACGTAATGGTGATCGGAGCCAGAGTAAACAATCTTGCAAGAGCTTTTAACCTTACTGCAGGTCTTACAAAAGCCGACGACACTTATCCGGAAAGGATATTGACTGAACCCATCAAGGAAGGTGGTTCCAAAGGACATTACGTCAGCCCGGAGGAACTTGAAATGATGCTCAACGATTATTACGACTCTAGAAATTGGACTAAGGAAGGAGTCCCCACCGAAGAAAGATTGTCTGAACTTGGTCTGGATGAAGCAATAGTCAAATTAAAAGAAAAGGGCCTGCTGTAAATATGTCTGAAATCGAGATAACTGTTAAAACCATATACAGTTTCGAAAAATATCTGGGTGGCAAGAAGAGTCAAAAAATCTTGTTGAAATCCGATTCCACCGTAATGGACATAATCGACATATTAACATCAGTTTATGGCAAAACCCTTAGAGATAAGCTGATACAAGATGGAAGACCCGCCCGCGGCATGGTTTACCTGCTAAACGGCAGGACCATTATGGCTCTTGACGGGCTGGAAACTAAAGTAGATGACGGTGATGAGTTTATTGTAATGCCCCCAGTTGGGGGCGGTTAAAAAGAGGCGCCCCCAACTGGGGCACCTCTTATGTATATACATTCATTTTTTCTCCCCTGACAAATCCAATGAGCTTCAGTCCCACTTTCTTCGCTCTGTTGATTGCCTCATCGGTAGGAGCCGATCTGCTGATCAACACCGGGATACCTCTCAGTATAACTTTATCCACGATTTCTGAAGACATCCTGCCGGTAGACAAAACAACCTTGTCTTTCAAATCGATGCCGTCGATCAAGGCTTTTCCAAGTATCTTTTCCAATGCATTATGTCTACCGATATCATCTCTGGAATATAAGATCTCATCTTTTGTACAAAGTGCGCAACTGTGTACTCCTCCGGTTTTTAAGAACAACTCTGATGACTTGTTGAAATCCCTTACCATACGGAACACATCCTCGGGTTGCACCTCGATGGCCCGGATTTTTTCATCGCTACCCTCTCTCACCACGGGAAACACTACTTTTCTACCCTTCCCGCAAGCTGTGGTGACGGTAGTTTCGCCTATCAGCTGATCACCGGAAAATTTAAAAATATCTTCTCTGGAAAGCTTCAGTACGGCCTTTCCCTTTTCGCTGTCTATGGAAATGCTTAAGACATCGTCTTTTGAAGCGATTATCCCTTCGGAGTATAAATACCCAAATACGAGTTCCTCCAGATGTTCCGGGGAACACAGCAGCGATACAAAATAGTTGTTGTTCAAGTAGATGGCCAAACTGTATTCAACGACCACGTCATCGTCAGTCTCAAAAAAACCATCCCTGTATTTTTTTATGGTAATTTTTTTTGTAGTTTCAATCATCAGCCAATCAACAACTTTCCTTAGCTTTGTTAACAAAACCGTTTATATCTTCCTTGGTGTTCAAATTATAAAACATATCCCAATCAGGGCTGAACTCTCGGGCTTCGCTTTCTGGAATATAAAAAATGTTTCTTCTTTCGAGAAATTTAAAAATCGATTTCCTGCCTTCTTTCAAGTAATCCTCGATCCCATTGATCAATTCCTTTGAATAGAATGCATTGAAGGGCTCTATCCAATCCTTGTATCTGGTGACGCATCCTTCATAATCTGATCCGGCCAATTTTTCTTTCATGAAATCGACATAGCTCATGTCTATTACCGGCATATCACAGGCAAACACGTAGGAAAACTTGGATGTGGATTCCAAAAGACCGGCATGGATCCCTCCCAGGGGACCCATGCCGGCAATTTTATCCTTTACAGTTTTAAGTGAAAGTCCTTCGTAATCCTCGGGTGTTTGCGTAACCAGCACGATTTCTTCAAAACTTTTTTCCAGCGTTTCGGTTATTCTATTCATCAGCCTGCAATTGTGGATTATCAATTTCTGCTTGTCAAAACCCATGCGGCTGCTCTTTCCTCCGGCCAATACTATGGCTGTTCCAAACTCCCTCATAGACTCTCCTCATTTCAAATCATACAAAGTGAATTCTTACGCTTTTTCCAATCTGACTGCACTTACTTTCAGCTCGGGGATTTTCGCTATAGGATCCAAGGCTGCCTGAGTCAATGTGTTGGCTCCGTTCTCATAGAAATGGAAAGGCATGAATACTACATCTTCATCTACTTTGTCAGTGACTTTTGCAGTTGTAACGATCTCTCCTCTTCTAGAGCCTACTTTGACCTTGTCGCCATCCTTAAGCTCAAGTCTGCTTGCAGTAACCGGATTTATCTCTATATAGGATTCCGGGAACATGATGTCTATCCCTTTGACTCTCTTTGTCATGGTCCTAGTGTGATAGTGGTACAAAATTCTTCCGGTAGTCATGATGTAAGGATAATCCTTGTCTGTAGTTTCAGCACTTTCAATATAGTCTGCAGGTTTGAACAAACCTTTTCCCCTGGACATGGACTCTGTATGGAGCACCTTTGTACCCGGATGATCCTTTGTAGGACATGGCCACTGCAGGCCTTCTTCTTCGATCCTGTCAAATGAAATCCCACCATATTGAGGTGTTACTGAAGCGATTTCGTCCATGATCTCACCGGGATTTTTATAATTTGCTTCATATCCCATTCTGTTCATTATATCGCTTAAGATCATCCAGTCGGGTTTTGAACTGCCAATTGGTTCAATGGCTTTTCTTACTCTTTGGACTCTTCTTTCCGTGTTTGTGAAAGTACCGTCTTTCTCAGCAAATGATGCTGCCGGAAGTACCACATCGGCAAACTCGGCGGTTTCAGACATGAAAATGTCTTGAACTACTATGAAATCTGCCTTTCTCAGCGCTTCTTCAACGTGTTTTGTATCGGGATCCGATACGACTGGATTTTCACCCATTACATACAACATTTTTAAAGATCCGTCGTCAAGACCGTTCAATACTTCTGTCAATGTCAGACCAGCTTTATCGGACAATTTCGCTCCCCAGGCTTTTTCAAACTTTTCTTGAGCTTTTGGATCGAAAACTTTCTGATATCCTGGATAATCTCCTGGAAGCGCACCCATGTCGCAAGCTCCTTGAACGTTGTTTTGTCCCCTTAACGGGTTTACTCCGGCGCCTTCCTTGCCGATGTTTCCGCAAAGAAGTGCAAGATTCGATACGGACATGACACCCTGGGTTCCGGTAGAATGTTGGGTAACGCCCATGGAGTAGTATATTGCAGCTCTGTCGGCTTCACCATACATTCTTGCCGCCTTGACGAGATCATCTTCGTTTATACCGCAAATTTCGGCAACTTTGGCAGGTGTGTATGCTTCCATGATTTTTTCAAGTTCTTCATAATTTTCGGTTCTTGCCGCTATATATTCCTTGTCTTGAAGACCTTCTTTTATTATTACATGCATCATTCCATTGAAGAATGCCACGTTGGTTCCAGGTTTGATTTGAAGGAATATGTCTGCTTCTTTTGCCAATTCGATTTCTCTCGGCTCTGCTACGATCAGTTTAGCACCTTTTTCCTTGGCTTGCTGGATATGGGCTCCTATCACCGGATGCGACTCTGTAGTATTGGAACCGGATACCAATATCAAGTCTGATTTCAATGCTTCAAGATTGCTGTTTGTCATGGCTCCACTGCCCAAGGTCGTTGCAAGTCCTGCTACAGTCGATGCATGACAAAGTCTGGCGCAGTGATCTACATTGTTTGTTCCCACAACTGCTCTGAGCAATTTTTGGAACAGATAATTTTCTTCATTGGTGCATCTTGCAGACGAGAAACCTGCAACTGCATCTGGACCATATTCTTCTTTTGTCTTCTTGAGTTTGTCAACTACCAAATCGAGAGCTTCCTCCCACGTAGCTTCCTCAAAAGTTCCATTTCTCTTGATCAAAGGAGTCTTTAACCTGTCTTCGTGGTTGACGAACTTGTAACCGAATTTGCCTTTGACACAAAGCATGTTGTTGTTGGATTCACCGGCATAAGGTGCTACCTCAACTATTTTATCGCCTTTTATCAGCAATTCCATCTGACATCCAACACCGCAGAAAGAGCAGGTAGTTCTAACCTTTCGAACTTCCCAGTATCTAAATCTGTCTGTTCTTCTCGGAACCAATGCTCCTACGGGGCAAACGCTTACACAGTTTCCGCAGGATACGCACTTGGATTGAGCCAGCGGATCCTCAAAAGGTGGAGAAACGTGTGTGTCAAACCCTCTTTCGCTCATTCCTATCGCATGAGTCTGTTGAAGCTCATTGCAAACTCTGACGCATTTTCCGCAAAGTATGCATTTGTTTCTGTCGTAATAGTAGAATTTATTTGAGTGATCAAGAGGAAATTCTGGTTCTTCCGGATTTTCAAATCTCGATCCTTTAACTCCATATTCAAAACTGTAGTCTTGCAGCTTGCAGTTTCCTGCCGCAGAACAAGTCAGGCAGTCATGTGGATGCCTTGACCATATCAGATCAAGCACAACTTTTCTACCTTGAACGACCCTTTCACTTCTGGTGGATACCACCATGCCCTCAGTAGCAGGCATTGTGCACGATGGAGACAAAGTTCTGGCCCCTTGGACTTCAACCAAACACATCCTGCACGCTCCACCCAAACTCGACTCCAAACGCGGATCGTGACACAATGTAGGTATTTCTATTCCGGCTTGTCTGGCCGCTTCCAGGACTGTAGTCCCTTTTTCGACTTCAATCACTTGATTGTCAATCGTTAGTTTGATCATTTTCACGCTTCAACTCCTTTATGTATGATACCGTTTTCTTTTTAATCCGATTGCTTGTATTTACAGGCAGAATCTTGATGTAATTTTATCCTACCAAGCACTAAAAGTCAATTTAGATATCTTTCAAACAAAGGTTTTTGACTTCTTGATCAAAAACAACGGACATTTTTCATTCTAACATACTTTTGCAAGTAATGACCCATCGCAGGCAAATAAATTATTCCAAAAAATATTGCATTATGACCAGATCCAGAAATTTTTCAAATTTATACCCTGCCTCCTTAATTTTTCCGCAGTAAAAAAAACCGGCGTTCTCATGAATCTTTAAGCTCACGGCATTCTCGGAATCAATGTAGGCTACCATTATATGAAATCTTTTTTCTTTTGCCAAATCCATCAATGCAAACAATAACTTTTTTCCGATCCCCCTGCCACGGTACTCTGCATCGACGTAGATAGAATGTTCAACCGTTTTATCGAATCCTCGAAATGGTCTATAAGTGCCAAAAGTGGCAAAGCCAACAACCTCACCTTCCATCTCCTCAACGATGACCGGAAATCCCTGTTGGATTTTTAAATCGAACCAGTGCCTCATTTCTTCAGGTGACCTTTCATCATAATGATATACGGCAGTTGTGTTTTTGATATTGTAGTTGAAAATTCTCAAGATATCTTTCAAGTCCTTTAATACTGCTTCCCTTATCATAAATACCTCCCAGATATTAAACTGACACAACAATTATACATCACGGCAACAAAAAAATCCCGGATTCGAATCAATCCGGGATTTAGTTCATTTAATTTTCCTGAAACAAAGGAGTGGACAGGTATCTTTCGCCAGTGTCCGGCAGGATCACCACAATATTCTTCCCTTTGTTTTCTTCTCGTTGCGCCAACACCGTAGCCGCATGAAGTGCTGCACCTGATGATATTCCAACCAAGAGTCCCTCAGTGGATGCAGCTTTTTTTGCCGCTGTGAAGGCTTCTTCGTTTTTCACTTTTAAAATTTCATCTATCAAGTCTGTTTTAAGCACCCCCGGGACGAAACCTGCGCCGATCCCCTGGATCTTATGAGGCCCAGCTTTTTCACCGGACAAGACTGCGGAATCGAAAGGTTCTACTGCAACGATTTGGATATCCGGATTTTTTTTCTTTAAAACTTCGGCAACACCTGTGGTAGTTCCACCGGTTCCAATCCCCGCAACAAAAATATCCACGTTTCCATCTGTATCCCGCAAGATCTCCTGGGCAGTTGTTTCTCTGTGGATCTTGGGATTGGCAGGATTTTCAAACTGCTGTGGTATAATGGCTTTTTCATGTTCTTTTGCCAGCTCCACAGCTTTTGATATAGCACCTTTCATTCCTTCACTCCCCGGAGTCAAAACTATCTCGGCACCCAGTTGTTTAAGTAGATTCCGCCTTTCAACGCTCATGGTTTCAGGCATGGTCAAAATCAATCTATATTTTTTAGCCGCTGCTACAAATGCCAGTGCTATTCCTGTATTTCCACTCGTAGGTTCGATTATGACAGTATCTTTTGTCAATATCCCCCTGTCTTCCGCATCCTTGATCATTGCGTAACCGATCCTGTCTTTAACACTACCGGCAGGATTAAAGTATTCCAGCTTTGCCAAGATCCTTCCTACAAGATTCATCTCACTGCCGTAGTTGTTAAGCTCAAGCAAAGGCGTGTTTCCTATCAAGTCTACGATACTCTTTGCAATATTTGCCATGATTTTCCCTCCTTAAATATAATACATCACTTCTGTTTCATTAAACTGTTCTTTGTATCCATTTGCCAAATCTTCCAAAGTGATGCTATCCACCACTTCTTCCACGCTTCGGTTTATCTTATTCCATAAATTGTCTTTTAAATAATATTGTATGCTGTTGTGGGGAGACTTTGCTTCTTTTGCTTCATCTATGACCGACAAGTCTCCTTCCAGTGTCCTTAAAATCATTCCGGCAGTGATATCTTCAGCCTTGCGTCCAAGATGATAACCACCTTGAGCCCCTTTTACACTCTTTACAAACCCTGCCTTTCGAAGAATTGAAAAGACCTGCTCCAGATAGTTTGCGGATATATCCTGTCTTTCTGCTATGCTTCCCAACGGTACGTGTTCTCCGGTATAGTGTACGGCCAGATCCACCATTGCCCGAATTCCATAGCTTCCTTTTGTCGATATTTTCACAACTTCACCCCCTAAAGCAACTATTCCTATTTGTTTAATATGTTATACCCTTTAAGCGTGTTTGTCAATCACATATGCAAATTTTTTACCAAATATCACAAAACCCATTTTTCGATTGCAAAAGCCACACCGTCGCATTCGGACGATTCAGTGACTTGATCTGCCTTCTCCTTGACATGTTCCGGGGCATTTCCCATGGCCACAGCCGTTCCCGAAACCTGAAACATGGCTATGTCGTTTTCTGAATCGCCAATGCACAGAGTCTCATGTCTACCTATTCCGTAAAATTTCATTAGATATTCCAGGGCCTTTCCCTTATCCACCCCTTTTGAATAAACCTCCAAAAGATTTGTCATGCTGTATTCTACATTTAATTCGTTACCGTAAGACTTTTCAACGTAAAGTCTGAACTCATCCAAATTTTCCCTCTCTCCCACCATCAAAAGTTTGATGGGAGTATTTTCTTTAACGTGTTCCATTATATTTTCGATGAACACAAATTTTTGATTCAACGGTTTTATGTACTCGGGTGGTATGCCTTCAAATCCCTCGGTATAGACCATCAATCCCGCAAAATTCACAATTGTCAAGTCGAGCTTGACGGCCTCATTTATAATATCTTTAGAGATTTCAGGGTCCATTTCCTTTTGGCAAACTATCTCATTTGACGCAATGTTTACTATTTGAACTCCGTTTGCAGCCGCAGCCATTCCTTTAAGACCCAATTCCTCTATATACATTTTCATTCCGTCATAATTTCTTCCTGACAAAACCGCCACTTCGATCCCCTTTTTCAGTGTAGTTTTGACCGCTTCCCTAACAGTGTCCCTGATTTTATTCTCTTTGTCCAGCAAGGTGCCATCTATATCCAGTGCCAAAAGTCTTATCAACGTTTCTCCTCCATGTTCTCGTTTTGTATTTTATACCCACAAACATCTTGAAAAACCAAAGCCGGATTCGTCTTGAACCCGACTCTTGATTTATTATTTATCTGATCCCATATTCGGACAATTCGTAAATTTCCGTATTTTCAACTGCAATCTCCTCGAATAAAATGTCTATCATTGCCGATGCCTTGTCAAGGTTTGTCATCAGCTCGACTGAAGACTCGATTGCTGTTCTCCTTATTGCAAATCCATCCCTCTTGGAATCATTGCCCTTAGTGGGAGTGTTGAACACCATATCTATGTTTTGTTCCCTGATGATATCTATGATGGTGGGATATCCTTCTTCGATCTTGTTTATCCTTGTAGTCGGGATCTCCTCGCTTTCCAGTCTCTTAGCCGTATTTTCAGTTGCAAAGAATTCATATCCCATACTTTTCATTTTCAAGGCCAAAGGCAAAAATTTCTCCTTGTCTTTCGGTCTCAAGGTTACGACTACCTTTCTTTTTCTAGCCGACATGTCGACACCCGAGGCTATGAGCCCTTTGTACAAGGCCTCCTTAAAAGTCTTGCCCACTCCCAGGACTTCTCCTGTAGAACGCATCTCCGGCCCAAGGCTTGCCTCTACCTTGGGAAGTTTTTCCGTAGAGAAAACCGGTACCTTGACACAGGTGAGTTCAGCCTCCGGATAGACTCCTGTCCCGTAAGGAAGGTCCTTAAGCTTTTCTCCCAACATGATTTTAGTAGCTATGTCTATTACCGGCACCCCCGTGACCTTGCTTATATAAGGCACAGTACGGGAAGATCTTGGATTTACTTCTATTATGTACAATTCACCTTCACTCTCTATGAATTGTATGTTTACCATTCCTTTTACTCTCAGCTCGGTTGAGATCCTTTTGGTGTAATCTTCGATCTTTTCCTTTATGTCTTTACCTATGTTGATGGAAGGATAAATGCTAATGCTGTCACCCGAGTGTATTCCGGCTTTTTCAAGATGCTCCATGATCCCCGGTATAAGTATGTCATCTCCGTCACAAATCGCATCAACTTCGATTTCCATGCCCTCCAGATACTTGTCTATGAGGACTGGATTCTTTGAATCCTTTTCAAAAGCATCCTTCAAATAAAATTCAAGTTCTGAAACATGATGACAAATTTCCATGCCCTGTCCTCCAAGAACATAGGAAGGTCTTACCAATACAGGATATCCAAGTTCCTCCGCCCATTCCATTCCATCCTTCAGGCTCCATATCCCTTTGCCCTTGGGGCGCGGGATGCTCAACTTTTCAAGTATTTCTTCAAATTTTTCACGGTCTTCAGAATCATCTATGGCTTTGGGATCCGTACCCAGTACCGGAACATTTTTTTCCTTGAAGAACTTTGCAAGCTTTATTGCCGTCTGCCCTCCAAATTGAAGGATCACCCCGTCGGGTTTTTCCTTTTCTATGATATTGAAGGTGTCTTCTTCTGTCAGCGGTTCAAAGTATAATTTATCCGAAATGTTAAAATCCGTACTTACAGTCTCGGGATTGTTGTTGACGATTATCGTTTCTATCCCCATGTCCCGCAAAGCCTTCACGCAGTGAACGGAGCAGTAGTCAAATTCGATACCCTGTCCGATCCGGATAGGGCCGGATCCGATTACCATTATCTTTTTCCCTGGGTTTGATACAACTTCATCTTCGCTGTCATAAGTGGAATAATAGTAAGGTGTCAAGGCTTCGAACTCTCCTGCACACGTGTCGACCATTTTATAAGATGCCTTTATGTCCCACATCCTCCTCAACTCGTAAATATGATTGGGATCTACGTTTAGCAGATCAGCTATTCCCTTGTCGGAAAAGCCCTTATGTTTAAGTTGGAGCAGCATGTCTTTTGTCATGTCCTCTACAGTTGTCCTCTTTAAATCTTCCTCCCTGTCCACTATCCACTTTATTTTGTCCAAAAAGAAGATGTCGATTCCCGTATCTTTTGAAAGTTTGTGCATGTCGTATCCCCACCTGAGAAGTTCCGCCAGATAAAACATTCTTTCGTCGTTGGGATACATTACTTTTTCTTTCAGCTCGCTCAACGTGAGTTCTTTAGCTTCCTTGTGATCCAATGCGTACTTTTTGATTTCCAAGGACCTGAGTCCCTTTAAAAATGCGCTTTCAAAATTATTGCCTATAGCCATTACTTCTCCGGTGGCCATCATTTTTGTCCCCAATTTTCGGTCCGCCCCGTAGAATTTGTCAAAAGGCCACTTGGGGATTTTGATTACCACGTAATCAAGACTTGGTTCAAAGCATGCATACGTCTTCTTGGTGACTGCATTTTTTATCTCGTCCAACCCGAGGCCGAGAGCAATCTTAGCCGCAACTTTTGCTATTGGATATCCTGTTGCTTTGGATGCAAGGGCTGACGATCTGCTTACTCTCGGATTGATCTCTATTACCGCATACTTGAAACTGTGAGGATCCAGCGCCAGCTGAACATTGCAGCCGCCCTCTATTCCAACAGCCTCCAAAATGTCCAGCGATGCTTTTCTCAACATCTGATATTCCTTGTCGCTCAAAGTTTGGCTGGGTGCCACAACTATGCTGTCACCCGTGTGTATTCCCACGGGATCTATATTTTCCATATTGCAGACAGTTATACAATTTCCTTTTGTATCCCGCATGACTTCATACTCGATTTCCTTCCAGCCTTTGATACTCTTTTCCACCAGTACCTGCTTTACCCTGCTCAATTGAAGGCCTCTGGCAGCGATCGATGTCAATTCCTCTTCATTATCCGCTATGCCTCCGCCTGATCCGCCAAGTGTGTAAGCAGGCCTTACTACTACAGGATAACCTATCCTCAGCGCATATTCCTTCGCCTCTTCCAAGGTGTTTACAGTCTTGCTTTCGATTACCGGTTGATTTATCTGGGCCATCAGTTCTCTGAATTCTTCCCTGTCTTCACCTTTTTTGATGGATTCTATGGATGTGCCGATCACCTTCACATTGTATTTGTCCAATATCCCCTTGTCGTAGAGTTCAATTGCCATGTTAAGTCCCGTCTGTCCACCCATTCCTGCAAGCAGACTGTCCGGTCTTTCTCTTTCAATGATCTTTTCAACGTATTCAAGGGTTATAGGTTCGATGTATACTTTATGGGCAACTTCGCGATCTGTCATTATTGTTGCAGGGTTGGAATTGACCAATACAACTTCTACGCCCTCTTCTTTAAGGCTCTGGCAGGCCTGAGCTCCAGAATAGTCAAATTCAGCGGCTTGACCGATCACTATGGGTCCGGAGCCAATTACAAGCACTTTTTTTACATCATCTCTTTTAGGCATCCTGGCCCACCTCCTCCAAAATTTCTATGAAACTTTCAAATATGTAGTCCGAATCCGACGGTCCCGGAGAAGCCTCGGGGTGAAACTGTACCGACATTACCGGTTTGTTTACGTGCCTCAACCCCTCTACACTGTCATCATTCATGCTTACGTGTGTTATCTCCATGCAGTCCGGAACTTCCGATACGACATAACCGTGATTTTGGGATGTTATGAATACCCTGTCCATTTTCAGATCCTTTACGGGGTGATTGCATCCCCTGTGTCCAAATTTCAATTTTTCGGTGTTTCCACCCAAGGCCAATGCTATTAATTGGTGCCCCAGGCAAATTCCGATTGTAGGTTTTTTTTCTATCAGAACTCTTACATTTTCTATGATATCCTTGTAATCCTGTGGATCTCCCGGTCCGTTGGACAAAAATATCCCGTCTGGATCCGCTTCCAGAACTTCTTCCCATGATGCCGTGGCCGGGAAAACCGTTACCTTGCAGTTTTTTTCCTTGAATGACCGGATTATATTGTTTTTGATGCCAAAGTCCATGACAGCAACATGCTTTCCGTTTCCCTCCACCGTATATGCTTCAGGTGTGGTAACTTCGTATACGGCTCTTGAATTGTCGTATTCGGACAATCTATTTCTAAGTTCGGAGTCCGTCAACATCCTGCCCGTTATGAGCCCTCTCATGGTTCCCCTGTCTCTGATTATTTTGGTCAGGGCTCTCGTGTCTATTCCTTCCAGGCCTGTTACACCACTGTATTTCAAATAGCTGTCCAAATCCATCTCACATCTGAAATTACTTGGGCTATTGGATTTTTCCCTGACTATCAAAGCTCTTATTTTGGGTCCGTCCGATTCAAAGTCTTCCAGGTTTATTCCGTAGTTTCCTATCAGAGGATAAGTCATAACCACTATCTGCCCATAATACGAAGGATCGGTCATCAACTCCTGGTATCCAGTCATTCCGGTATTGAACACTACTTCTCCGGATATGTCCTGCACCTTGCCAAAAGCCTTTCCCTCAAATATCATTCCATTTTCAAGTTGAAGATAAGCTCTCATATCACCCTCCAATTACATGTTCCCCCGACTTCCCGGTTTTTCAGCCTTTTCCCCTCTTTTACAGGCCGGACAGTCCTGAGGGTCGTATGTGGCTATATCAAGTTTCACCGAACTGTACACCGGGATCCCTATTTCAACATCTTTGCCCCTTCTGTCTACTATGCACGCTACTCCTACCACCTCAGCACCAAGCGCCTCCAGGACCTCTTTTGTCTCGATGGTAGATTTTCCGGTAGTTACAACGTCTTCCGCAATTATGACTTTTTCACCTTTTTTGATTTCAAATCCTCTTCTAAGCTCCATGATCCCGTCTTTTCTTTCTGTAAACACGGATTCCTTGCCCAGTTGTCTTCCCAGTTCGTAACTGACAATGACCCCTCCCATGGCGGGTCCTACAACTTTTTCGATCCCCAATCCCTTGATTTTCTCTACCACAGGCTCCAGGACAGCTGCAGCCTTGTCGGGAAAACTCAGGACTTTTGCGCATTGCACATACCCTTCACTGTGTTTTCCCGAAGAAAGCAGAAAATGACCTTCCAAAAATGCCTGTGTATCTTTTAATATCTCAATAGTTTTTGTCTCCATGCGAATCCTCCATCCACTTTTTTATATGATGCCTCTTATTTCATCTATGTTTATGATGCCGTTTTTCTCGCAGTATTTTTGCAGTCCACGCACTATCTCTTTACCCAGATTGGGGTTTGGAAAGTTTCCGGTCCCTATCTGGACTGCCGTTGCTCCCGCCATAATGAACTCCAGCGCATCCTGCCAGGATGAAATGCCACCCAGACCGACTACTGGAATGGATACGGCTTTGACAGTTTGGTGCACCATTCTCAATGCGATGGGTTTGATGGCCGGCCCCGACAATCCTGCGTATGTATTTTCGAAAACCGCTTTTTTTGTCTTGATGTCTATCGCCATTCCTTGAAATGTGTTTACCAGAGAAAGTGCGTCAGCTCCGCTTTCTGCACACGCAACTCCCACGTCCGCAACATTTGGCGCATTTGGCGAGAGTTTCACCATGAGCGGATGTTTGGTAACTTTCTTGATCTCTCTCGTTATAAGTGCAGCGCTGTCACATTGCATCCCGAAGGCCATGCCTCCGGCCTTCACATTGGGGCAAGAAATGTTGAGTTCGATCATGTCAATGGGGCTGTCATTCAATATGCTCGCCCCTTCTATGTACTCTTCAAGATTGTCTCCCCCCAGGTTGACTATGACCATGGTGTCTATCTCGCTCATCTTGTAGACTTCCCGGGCAAATGCCCTGATACCGGGATTTTCAAGCCCAATGCTGTTGAGAAGTCCGCTGGGCGTTTCCCAAAGCCTGATACCCTTATTTCCGGGTTTGGGATTAAGTGTCAGACCTTTCGAACTTATCCCGCCCAAAATGGACGGATCATAATATTGTTCGTAGTCATGTCCGTACCCAAAAGTTCCGCTGGCGGCTATTACGGGGTTTTTCATATTAAATCCGGCTAACTTTGTTATCAATCTATTCAAAGAATACCTCACTCCCTTCAAAAACCGGGCCATCCTTGCAAGTACGCCTGTTTCCCGCCTTTGTTTCGCAGGTACACCCCAAACACGCACCGACACCGCATGCCATTCTTTTCTCCATGGAAACGTATATCTCACCACATATATCTTTCGCTTCATGAAAAACCGCTTTCATCATTGCTTCAGGACCGCAAGTCAATACAGCGTCATGAGATTTGAAGTCTATTATATCAGTAATGTACCCCCCGATTTTAAACCTTGCATCCGCTTCGATATCTTCAAACAATTCCTGGGCATGGCTGGAGTTTTCAAATCCCAAATAAAGCACCAGTTCTTTTTCCGGATTTTTCCGTTTGATTTCTTTGGCCGCCAAATACAATGGGGCTGTTCCAATTCCTCCCCCGACCAAAGCTATCCTATTACCTTTTATCTCTGGAAATCCATTTCCGTAAGGTCCCTGTAACTGCACTTCATCTCCGGGTTTGAGCTTTGAAAGCAAATCTGTTCCTTCCCCGACGACCCTGTACAAAAATTTCGTGGTTTTTCCGTCGCTGTCAAAGATGCTGATCGGTCTTGACAACAAGGGGTATTTGTCCCATCCCCTCACCATGTAGAATTGACCGGGTGCCGAATCCACCCCGTGATCCGTGATCATGAGAAACATTGAATCTCCCAGATCTCTGTTTTCCAATATCACAGCCACTGAACGATGTCCTCCTTCATGCGAAGAGTTGCATTTCTGATTTGCTCGGAAAAATCCCAATCTTCGGTCTTATTTTTGTGGGCCGTTATCAAGCCTCTTGATGAATTTACAACTGCACATGAACTTTCTTTCAGCACGGCCGCAAAATCCTTGCCTGTCCCTCCTTGTGCACCATAACCGGGCACCAGAAAAAACATGTTTGGATATCTTTTTGCCAACATCGAAAATTCTTCCGGATATGTAAGACCAACTACTGCTCCGATAGAACTGAATCCATTCTCGCCCACAAAAGAAGCTCCCCACTTTTCTATCAGGTCTCCCATATGCATATAGAGTTTTTTTCCGTCTGCCTCAACGTCCTGTAAATCTACCGCACTTTTGTTTGAAGTTCTTAAAAGTACGAACAACCCTTTCTCTTTGTCAGTTATATAAGGATAAAACGGAGAAATGGCATCCTCCCCCATATAACCATTCACTGTTATGATGTCGGCCTCGAAATCTCCTTCAAAATGTCCCTTGGCATACATGCCGGCCGTTGCAGCTATATCTCCTCTTTTAACGTCTCCTATTGAAATTTCGTCTGCCTCTTTAATATATTTCATCGTATCGGAATAAGCCTTCAGCCCTTCCATTCCCAAAGCCTCATAATATGCGATCTGCACTTTGTAACAACCGACTACATCTTTAGTGGCATCGATGACCTCCTTGTTGAATCTGAAAATCTTCTCTCCAACACCCACATCCAGATCCGTTATGCATTTTGGCATGTATGTAGTGTCCGTGTCCAAACCCAGGCACACAGGTCCCTTGTTTTTGGCTTTAGCGTATAATTTGTCCATTATCATATTTGACAACTCCCCTTTTTATGGTCATTTCTATTTTTCCCTTTACTTTGCATCCTTCAAAAGGCGTATTTTTCCCTTTTGACAAAAATTCATTCGTGTCTATGACATATTCTCTATCCAAATCTGCCAAAACCAGGTTGGCTTCCTTCCCTGGATCAATGGTTCCAGTATTTAATCCAAGGATTTTTGCCGGTTTCTCGCTCATCATCTCACTCAACCTGTTAATAGAAATTCCATTGCCTTCAAAAACCGTATGGTAAACGGAGAATGCGTACTCGATATTTGATATTCCGGGCATTCCGTTTTTTTTGTCTTCCGCAGTATGCGGTGCATGATCGGTGGCACACACGTCGATATATCCGTCTTTTATCCCCATTATAAGAGCATCCACATCTTCCTTTGCGGCCAGCGGCGGAGCTACGGGATATGGATTTTCCCATCCGAATATATGGTGCGGAGTCACTTCGCAAGTTAGGGAAAGCCCTTTATTTTTACCTTTTATTATTGCTTCAAGGGTCTCTTTTTTGCTTATGTGGCAAATATGAATGTTACCGCCCCATCTCCCTGCCGCTTCAATGTATTTATCTGTCATTTCAGTTTCCGGCTCGCAGTGGCACGAGAGTACGAAATCCAGTTGTGCGGATTTTGTAAGCGCTTCTTCCATCGCTTTCATGTTGGCCATGTTTTTGCCGTCATTTGAAAATATGGGTGTCAGCTCCCTTATCCGCTCAAAATCAACTGTTTTTCCACTTTCGTCTTCAAAATCCCGGGTGACTGCGCTGACTTGTATCATGTCCGCCAATTCCAGTTTTCGAGCTTTTTCAAGGTTTTTTTTGATTTTCTCAAAGGAATCCATCACAGGATTTGTATTGGCCATGGCGCATATTTGAGTGAACCCGCCCCGCAGTGCAGCTGAAAGTCCCGTCTCCAGGTTTTCCTTGTATTCAAATCCCGGTTCTCTCATATGTGCGTGCATGTCTACGAAGGAAGGCATAAGGCACATACCCTTTCCATCCAGTACGCCTTCACCTTCAAGCACTTGATTTTCGAGCACTTCTTTGACAATCCCTTCTTCTATTACTATGCTGCCTTTAAAATCCTTGTTTGCATCTATTATTCGTACATTTGATATCTTCATGATTCCTCCTTAAAGGGATGTGTGTGAATCACAGTATTCACATCTGTATATTCTCGAAGCCGCATCCGCCAATATGAATTCCACATCCTTCACCTTCTCGTGTTGAGTAATGCATCTGGGATTTTTGCATTTGAGTATGCCGGTGACCTTCAGAGGCAGCGTGAGCTTTATTTTATCTACTCTAAGCCCGTCCTTGATGATGTTTATGGTAATGTTGGGATCTATCAGTCCCAGTACAGTCAAATCCAGTGGTATTTCCGTCTCGATCTTGATAAGATCTTTTTTACCCATTTTATTACTTGGGATATTTCTCAGCAAGACTACCACATCTTCTATTTCATCAAGTTTCAGCTGCGAAAATATCTTGTAGCCCTGCCCCTGGGCTATGTGATCTATAACGATGCCCTTCTTGATTTTTGAAACGTTTATCATTGCTCCACCTCCATATTCAACAACCTCAGGATCAACGCCATCCTAATGAACATTCCGAACCTGGCCTGATGAAAATACACAGCTCTGGGATCATCATCCACTTCTTCGCAGATCTCGTTCACCCTTGGAAGTGGGTGCATAACTATCATATCGTCCTTTGCACCCGTCAATTTTTCCTTGTCCAATATATAATAATTTTTAAGCCTTTCATATTCTTCTTCGCTTACAAATCTTTCTCTCTGTACTCTGGACATGTATAGAATATCAGCCTCATGGATCACGCTCTCCAATTGATCTGTTTGCATGTATGTGGATTCATCCAAGCCCTCCAGTATATATGAAGGCATCCGCAACTCTTCCGGTGATATGAATATGAATCTTACCCCCTCGTACCTGCTCATGGCCTTGACCAGGGAGTGTATGGTCCTTCCGAACTTCAGATCCCCACAGATCGCAATCACGTGTCCGTCGAGCCTTTTTTTGTAATGCCTTATGGTCATCAAGTCAGTCAATGTCTGCGTAGGATGCTGATGCCCCCCGTCTCCGGCATTAATTACCGGCATGTCCTCAGAGTATTTTGAAGCAAGTTTCGCAGTCCCCTCCCTGGGATGCCTCAATACGGCTATGTCTGCATAACAACCTACTGTTCTGATCGTGTCTGCAAGGGATTCCCCCTTGGATGTTGACGATGCCGCCGGATCATCAAACCCGATTATCTGACCTCCAAGTCTCAGCATGGCCGATTCAAAACTGAATCTTGTTCTGGTGGAAGGTTCAAAAAAAAGACTGGCCAACAATTTTCCCTTGCACCTATCCAAATATTTATTCGGATCTGCAATAATTGCATCAGCCAGTCTGAACAATGAGTCCAATTCTTCTATTGTAAAGTCTCCGGGTTCGATCAAGTGTTTTATGTTTTTCATAGTTACAACTCCAATCCTGTTATATGGATGAGGAAATGCACAATAAAGTTTTTTGCACAAAATAACCTCCCCAAAAATTTGAGAAGGCATATTAACGCAGACTTTTGTCGACCAGACAAAACTATCTTAATGTCTGTATCTATGCATACCTTCCTAGCATCTCGTACTAAGTTAAAAGTAATTTTTATTAAAACAATGATACAGTAACCCGGGTCGTTTGTCAATAATTATCTGGACAACGTAAAGACCGGAAGACTCCTGAATGGAATCTCCCGGCCAACTTGGTATAAATCAAACATCATTATAAAGGGGGATAGTCTTTATAATGACCACAGTTTAAAACACAAACCTTTAATCTAACTTAATCCTTTAATTTTAATTTGCTATATTTTTCTTTACTATTCAGGCATAGTGTGATATATTGGGTTTCGACAAAACTAAGGTGGTGATACAATGTTCAACGTATCAGGTTATGCTAAAGTTTTCGGTTTAGACAGGCAAGAAAAGTTCATCAAATGCAATCTCTCAACCTCAAAAAAGAACAAGAGAGGCGAGTACGAGTACATGCAATGGAGAGGCCGCATTGTTGGAAACGCAGTTGATAAAATGCAAGACATCAACGAAGGTGATGTAATTAAAATAGAGAATGCCATCGCAGAAAGTTACTACGTCAAGGAAAAGCGCCAGGCTTTCACCTCAATAGTGATTTTTGATTTGGCCAAGCCTCAGAAAAGACCGCAATAATCAGGACGCCCCCGTTTTCACGGGGGTTTTTCCCTATCCATGCCTTTCGACTGTAAATCTATACAGTTTGCAATCCTCTTCCAATGGGATCCCGGCTTTTCTCTTTGCGATTTCGATTTGATGATCCACAGTATCGACTCCCTCCAGATCCGGCAGTAGCAGACCACGTCTATTCCCCTTTTCCACGATCACACCGTATTTCTTAACATCGAGTTCCTCCTTACCCTTGATTTCTTCAGGAGCGCCCAAAATGTCCACCTTTATTTCCAGTTTTTCCAATTCCCAAGGCTCGACGGAATTGAATCTGGGATCAAATGCACAGGCTTCAACTGCATTGTTTATTATTTCCCGAGCCAGCGTAACTTCTGTGGGTTTTATAGTGCCTATGCACCCCCTCAAGTTTCCGTCAGAATGAATCGAAACAAATGCTCCTGCTCTTCTATTGTCGATGGTCTCGATAAAATCCTTATTGCGAATACCTTTGCGATATTCATTCCAATCAAGTTTGTTTCCATTTAAAACCCACTGCTCAACGGTTTTTTTAGCCAGCGCCACATACTCGTCTACAGAAAGGCTTTCCGTCAATTCACTCCATATGGAATGATCGCTCTCACCTTTGATCTCGATACCTGCCGTCATGTAGCCAACTCCAAAAGGTCCTTCATAACTGTAAACTTCCGGATCGGTTACCATTTTATCTGCCGCACCAAGAGCCATTACTATGGATCTTAGACCACATTGACCTGCAGGTTGATATATGTGTTTCTGCATTTTGACGATATCCATATACCTGTTTTCCCTGATGCTCTCTACCAGTATTTGATCGAATATCGGTCCCTCTTTGGCAAAGCTGTAGGGTCCCGAATCCTTAAGGCAGTGTGACAAGTCACCGCTGGCCAGTATCAATGTCTCAATTTTTGTTTCATCTATGGCCTTTCTTAATGTCATGCCGAATTTGTAAGTGGATTTCAAACTCATCTGTCCCGGGGTTATGTGGACTATTTGGTAATCTTTCCAGTATTTTTCTATGAAGTATAGCGGAACCAATGCGCCATGATCCAGGTAAGCCTTGGTCCCATAATAGGAAGCTTTTTCCCGATCCATAAATATGCAGGGATCACCGGATTTTTCGGTGCTCGCTTTGATTGCCTGTACTATGGAACTGTTTACCCTTTTTTTTAGTCTGTACCCTTCATAACCAAAATCAGAAAAATCTCCTCCCAACAATTCTTCATCCAAGATGCATACTCCGTCGGCAAACATATTGCCATGGGGAGAGATTATCAAAATGACTTCAGGTTTCACATCTGCAACGAATCTGGCCATCTTTTCCATTCCTTCAAGCGTGCTCTTGGCTCTATACTCTTCGCCTCTCCCTATCTGCGGTATCAGAATGGGAGGGTGTGGGGAAATTGCCAATGCTTTAATACTCATTTAAAACACCTCTTTACGATTTTTCATAAAATTTGTTTGAAATTCATCGATACACATAAATCCTTTCAGCTTATTTATATCGTAGAATTCACTTAGATAAACAGTTAAAAAAAATTTAACAAAGTAATTGACAATTGAATAACAATATCGTAATATCTAAATATAGTGATATATGGATGGTGATTATATGAATAATGAGTACATCGATCGAGAACTGGAAGAGAAAGCTGAACTTCTCAAGATAATAGGCCACCCGGTAAGATTGTGTATCGTTAGAAACCTTCTTGACGGCGGCAACAGAAACGTATCCGAAATGCAGGAATGCCTATGCATTCCCCAATCGACTGTTTCACAACATTTGGCAAAACTTAAAAGTGCCGGGATAATCGAAGGCCAGCGAAATAAAAACCAAATAGTTTATGCCTTGGCAAATGAAGATGTTAAAAAAATCATCAAATCAATGTTCGATATTAAAGAGGAGGACAAATAATGTCAAAAAAAGTACTTATAATCGGCGGTGTGGCAGGTGGTGCCAGCGCTGCTGCAAGATTGCGCAGAATGGATGAAAATGCTGAGATAATAATGTTTGAACGGGGTGATTACATATCTTTTGCCAATTGCGGGCTTCCGTATTACATCGGTAATGTCATAGACGACAGAAGCAAACTTCTTCTACAAACACCGGAAGACATGAAAAGTAGATTCAATGTGGATGTCAGAGTAAAAAACGAAGTGATTGCCATTGACCCGGATTCAAAATCAATAACCGTCAAAAAATTGGAAACCGGAGATACTTATGAAGAAACCTACGATGATCTTGTAATTTCAACAGGTTCATCTCCTCTAAAGCCACCTATCCCCGGGATCGATTCCCCAAATGTGTTCACCATATGGAATATCCCGGACACGGATGCCATTAAAGGCTACCTGGAAAACAACGATGTAAAAACTGCAGCCGTTATCGGCGGAGGCTTTATAGGTATTGAAATGGCCGAGAATCTTCACGAGCTGGGGATCCAAGTTTCTCTCGTTGAAATGGCAAATCAAGTAATGGCACCCGTGGATTTTGACATGGCGCAATATCTTCATAAGCACATCGAAAGCAAAAACGTGGATCTGATACTAAATGACGGTGTAAAAGAATTTATAAACACCGGCAATAAAACTACGGTTCGCACTGCCGGCGGAAAAGAAATCGAAGCGGACATAGTCATATTGTCCATCGGAGTCAGACCAAACAGCCAACTGGCCAAAGATGCTGGTCTTGAGCTCAACGATAGAGGCGGCGTAGTTGTCGATGATCAGTTAAGGACCTCAAATCCCAACATCTATGCTGTTGGAGATGTTATCCAGGTGACCGACTATATAAACAAAGTACCTACCATGGTACCTCTGGCAGGACCTGCCAACAAACAGGGTAGAATGGTAGCAAACAACATCCTTGGAAAATCTGAAAAGTACAACGGTACCCAAGGAACCTCCGTAGCAAAGGTGTTCGACTTGACCGTAGCCAATACGGGAGCCAACGAGAAGACTCTGAACAGATTAGGCAAAGAATACGGAAAAGATTACCTAGCGATACAAATCCATCCCGGAAGCCACGCTGGTTACTATCCCGGATCACAAACCTTGAACATGAAACTGATATTTGAAATACCTTCAGGCAAGGTTTTGGGAGCCCAGATCGTTGGCGGTGAAGGAAGCGATAAAAGAGTCGACGTAATTGCCGCATCCATAAGATTCGGAGCTTCCGTGTACGATTTGAAAGAATTGGAATTGGCTTACGCACCACCATTTTCATCAGGAAAAGATCCTGTGAACATGGCAGGATTTACAGCTTGCAACATTCTGGACAACGACATGGAAACCATCAGATCTGAAGAGATCAGAGATCTGGATCTTGATAATACGATTCTTCTTGATGTGAGAACACCGGTGGAGAGAACTTTGGGTTACATACCAAATTCCATAAATATACCTGTGGATGAACTTAGAGAAAACCTTGATAGATTGGATAAGAATAAAACCATAGTAGTGTATTGTGCCGTGGGTGTCCGAGCATGGGTGGCCGTCAGGATCCTGATGCAAAATGGATTCAAGGTCAAAAATCTTACCGGAGGATATTCAAGCTACGGAGCTCTATATTACAATGACAGTGAAATGATTTCATATTCTGATGGAGATATTTCAAACAGCAGTCAAACCCCTGTCTCCGAGACAACAAAAAGTGCTCCGGCGGAAGCAGCTCATCCGAGACAAAAGATAACTCTGGACTGCACCGGTCTTCAATGTCCTGGACCCATAATGCAGGTATACAATGCCATCAAGAACATAAATGATGGAGACACCGTAGAAATAACTGCCACTGACATGGGATTTGGAGCAGACATAGGCTCCTGGTGCAGAAGAACCAACAACACTTTGCTCAAAGAGGAATTTGACGGAAAAGTTACAAAAGTCTGCATAATGAAGGGCATGGAGAATCAGTCTGTAGAAAGCGCTTCCGAATTTTGCGCACAAGGTGCAACTGCACAACAACCGGCCAAAGAATACAACGACAAGACCATGGTCGTATTCAGCGGTGACCTTGACAAGGCGTTGGCTTCATTTATAATTGCAAATGGAGCAGCTGCCATGGGAAGAAAGGTTACGATGTTCTTTACCTTCTGGGGATTAAATATTCTAAGAAAAGAAAATCCTCCTACGGTTGAAAAAACATTGATCGAGAAGATGTTCGGCTGGATGATGCCAAGAGGAAGCAAAAAACTCAAGCTTTCTCAGATGAACATGGCTGGCATGGGTACAAAGATGATGCGAATGGTGATGAACGATAAAAACGTGTCTTCTTTGGAAGATTTGATCAAACTAGCAATGGCCAACGGTGTTCACTTGGTTGCATGCTCCATGTCAATGGATGTCATGGGCATCAAGGAAGAAGAACTTATCGAAGGAGTCGAACTGGCAGGCGTGGCCAACATGCTTGCAGCGGCCGAAGAATCAGATACGAATCTTTTCATTTAAACCAAAACATGAAATATACATGCCCCGCTTGCAAAAGCGGGGTTTTCTCTTGCATTTTTTTGTGTAAAACCGTGTTTTGGGGTATAAGTGCATTAAAAGCATGTAATAACAAACCAAGAGGAGATGTTTGATGAAACTCTTAATCATCGGCGGAGTTGCCGGAGGGGCAAGTGCCGCTGCAAGGTACAGAAGACTCGACAAGGACGCTCAAATCACCATAATCGACAAAGGCGATTTCATATCCTTTGCAAACTGCGGACTTCCCTATTACATCGGCAACATCGTTGACGACCAAAAACAGCTTTTGGCCGCCACACCCGAATCCATGAAAGAAAGTTATAATATTGACGTAAAGATCCGCAACCTGGCAACTGAAATCGACGTCAAGAATAAAAAAGTAACTGTCACGGACATGGACACAAAGGATACCAGAGAAGAAGACTACGACAAATTGATCATAGCTACAGGGTCATCACCGGTCAAACCTCCCATACCCGGCATCGACGGAAAAAACATATTTACTGTTTGGACCATACCGGATGCAGAATCCATAAAAGATCACATCAAGAAAAATTCCGTGAAAAAGGCGGTAATAGTCGGCGGCGGTTTTATAGGGATCGAAATGGCTGAAAATTTGAAACACCTGGGTCTGGAAGTATCCATCATAGAAATGAGCGATCAGGTTATGGCTCCATTGGACAGGGAAATGGCCGATTTGATACACGATCATTTGAAGGACCAAAACATCGAGCTGGTCCTGGGCGATGGAGTCAAAGCTTTTGAAAATGATGATAAAAATACGACTGTCGTCACACAAGGGGGAAAGAGGATAGAGGCCGAACTGGTGATTCTTTCCATCGGTGTGAAACCCAACAGCAAGCTAGCAGCTGATGCAGGCATAGAAGTTGGTGAACGGGGCGGCATAAAAGTAAGCGACAAAATGGAAACATCGGCACAGGATGTTTACGCCGTAGGCGATGTCATCGAGGTAGTCGATTATGTAAACAAGACCAATACCATGATCCCCTTGGCGGGTCCTGCAAACAAGCAAGGTCGAATCGTCGCCAATACGATCGCCGGTATCGATGATTTTTACAGCGGCACCCAGGGAACCAGCGTTGTAAAAGTATTTGACCTGGTGGCCTGTGCCACGGGTTCCAACGAAAAGACCCTTTCTAAATTTGATATGATAAAAGGTTCCGACTACGAAACTATCACCATTGAAACTCAAAATCATGCAGATTATTACCCAAATGCTGAAAAGATGACGATCAAGATACTTTTTAATCTTCCTGAAGGTCGTTTGCTGGGTGCACAAGTGATTGGCGGACAAGGCAGTGACAAAAGGATAGACATCCTATCCACCGTCATAAGATATAACGGTGCGGTATCAGACTTGAAACATCTGGAATTTGCCTACGCTCCACCCTTTTCATCCTCAAAAGACCCCATCAACATATTGGGCTATCTGGGAGAAAAATTTTTTTAGGCACTCCTAGTATGATATAATGGTAAACATCACTATTATACAGGAGGAATTTATGAGTAAAGTACTAGCTACAGTTAACGGAAAATCAATTACGGAAAGTGACATAGATTTTCTTTTGGGAACATTGCCGCCACAACAGGCTGCAACATATTCGAACCCGGAGGCAAGAAAAGGACTGCTGGAAGAGCTTGTGGCTCACGAACTTTTCTACTTTGATGCTTTGGACAATAATCTGGAGGAAGATGAAACTTTCGCCAAAGAGTTGGAATCAGCAAAAGAAAAACTTTTGAAAAGCTATTCCATAGGAAATTTTTTGATGAAAGCCATCGTTACCGATGAAGATGCTCGTGAGTTTTATGAAAAAAATCCGGAAAATTTCATCGATAGAGAACAATACAGTGCAAAACACATTCTAGTGGCAACCAAGGAAGAACACGATCAAATCATGGAAAAACTTGATGCCGGTGAAAATTTTGAAGATCTGGCAAAAGCGCATTCCACTTGCCCTTCCAACGAAAGAGGCGGAGATTTGGGTTACTTTTCCAAAGGTCAGATGGTCAAGGAGTTCGACGATGCTCTTGAAACCATGGATGTCAACGAAATCAAGGGTGATGTAAAAACAGTTTACGGATACCACATAATATTTCTAGCTGACAAAAAGCCCCAGAGAAACCTTCCATACGATGAAATAAAAGATAAAATAAAAAGTTATCTTTTGACAAGCAGACAAAATGACATGTTCATGAATAAAGTTGCCGATCTTAAAGAAAAATATACAGTCACTTACACAGATCAGTAAAAAAATCCCCGGGATGAAATCGTCCCGGGGTTATTTTATCCTAAAGTTGCGCACATTACCGCTTTTATGGTGTGAACTCTATTTTCAGCTTCATCAAAGACTTTGGAATATCTGCTTCTGAAAACCTCATCTGTAACTTCCATCTCGTCCAAACCGAATTTATCCTTGATTTCCAGTGCCGTCTCCGTTTCAAGGTCATGAAATGCAGGCAGACAATGCAAAAATATCACGTTTTTATTCTCAGTTTTTTTGATCATGTCCATATTTACCTGGTATGGCTTCAAAAGTTTTATTCTTTCTTCAAATTGATCCTCTTCCCCCATGGAGACCCAAACATCAGTATAGATCACATCTGCACCTAAAACTCCCTTTTCGATGTTGTCGGTCACCTTGATGCTGCCTCCGTTTGAAATAGCGATTTCATTCATTTCCTCTACAAGATCCTCGTTTGGATATAATTGCTCAGGCGCCACAGCGACGAATTCCATTCCCATTTTTGCCGCTCCTATCATGAGAGAGTTGGCCATGTTGTTGCGTGCATCCCCCACATAAACAAACTTTACCTCATCCAGAGGTTTATTTATATTTTCGATCACAGTTAGAAAGTCCGCCAAAATTTGTGTGGGATGATACAAGTCCGTCAAACCGTTCCAAACGGGAACTCCCGAGTGCTCCGCAAGCAATTCCACGGTTTCCTGCTTGAATCCCCTGAATTCGATCCCGTCATAAAATCTTCCCAAAACCTTTGCAGTATCTTCTACGGACTCTTTTTTGCCCATCTGGCTGTTTGTGAGGAAGGTTACATTTGCACCTTCGTCAAAAGCTGCGACTTCGAAGGCGCATCTGGTTCTTGTGGATGTTTTTTCAAACAACAATACTATGTTTTTACCTTCCAATATCTTTCCCTTTATCCCGGCTCTTTTTTTGGATTTCAGATCTGCAGCCAGATTCAGAAGATATTTTATTTCCTCAGTTGTAAAGTCTTTCAAGGTCAGAAGACTTCGTCCTTTTAAATTTACAGGCATTGCTTATTCCCTCTCTTCTCATTAAAATTCTTCTCTGTATAACGGCATGGACATACATCTTGGGCCGCCTCTGCCCCTAACCAATTCGCTTGCTTCCAATTCAATAACATCGATCCCATGTTCTCGCAACACTCTGTTGGAAACTTCGTTTCGACCGTAAGCAAAGACACGGCCTGGAGCCACCGCCAGGGTATTTGTGCTGTCGTTCCACTGTTCTCGAGCTGCCGTAACAGGGTTTGCTCCCCCACTGGGTATCAGATCAACATTTTTATAACCTAAAACCTTTTCCAAAGCACTTTTTAAATTTTCTTCCTGTCTGTAATCAAATTTATTATTTTCAGTCTTAAATACGCTTACAACATTTATCTTGTCCAGTACACCGGGATAAATAGTGAACTTGTCTCTGTCAACCATGGTAAATACAGTATCCAGATGCATGTAAGCTCTGACTTTTGGGATCTGTATTATCAACAATTTATTTATTCCTGAATCAGAATTGAACAACTTGTCCGCCAACATTTCGATCCCCGCCACACCGGTCCTTTGGCTGCAACCGACTGCGAGAGTGTCTTTTGACAGAATCAAAACATCTCCGCCTTCCAGACTATGATTGTAATCGTTGCTGTAATACATGGAATCGTGGTTCTTGAAGATTTCATGGTTTTCGTATATGAGTCTTAAAAATAAGCTCTCCCTCTTCCTAATGGGAGAATACATTGAACTTACCGCCAGACCATTGCCTATTACTACGGCGGGATCTCTCATAAAATACAGATTGGGCAGCGGATTGATGTAAAAATAGTTGTTCTCTATTATATAATCGGACAGTGATTTTTCTTTTTTGAATTCCCTGATATCTTCTTTGGTTATTCCTCCAATCAGACTATTGGTAAAATCATCCAGATTTTTTTGAGCAAGATAGCCGTACAAAAATTCTTTGACCGGCTTGTCGCAATTGTCGCTGGATTCCAGAATTTGTGAAAGGACGTCTTTTCTGACACCTTCTATCCCCAGCACGTCTTTGAGCAGATCCTCCACATAAAAAATTTCCACTCCGTTTTTTACGAGTTCTTTTGCAAAACTGTCGTGTTCCTGCTTCATTCTTCTAAGCCAGGGGATGTCTTCGAACAAAAGCTCGGTCAAGTGTCCGGGCATTATTCGCTCCAATTCCCTGCCGGGGCGGTGAAGCATGACTTTTTTTAGCGTTCCTACTTCAGAGTTTATGTTGAGCGTTCCCAAGTTTGAGGTTCCCACTGTCATCCTCCTCCAACTAATAATATGTTTAAGTATAAACTCTTTGGATTTAATGCACAATACGGCAATTAAAAAAACTGTATTTCAAAAATACAGTTTTTAGCCATAGACTATGTTTTCGTCGTTCTCACATAGAAATAATTCTATGTTGTGTGTCAGCAAATCGGAATAACAAAACGACATCTTTCTGGGATTCCTGTTTGCTTCATCAACCTTTATCACAAATATGCTTGGGTATATCTCCTCGATTACTCCTTCTCTGACTACAACTCGTTTTCTGCTCTTGTTTGCCTGTAACCTTACCCTGTGACCTACATAGTGTTCCACGCCCTCTTTTATCTGGCTGAGAGTTAGTTTCTTGTTCATTTAATCACCTCGGTTATTTGCTGTACAGATTGTTTTGATTATAACACATATAAACCGATATGTCAAATTTATAATTGTAACAACAATGCAGTCGCCTGTCAATACCAAATTCAAATATAAAATGTCAGTTTGAAAAGAACACTGTATACAGTAAAATATATAAAAACAGCTTTCTAAATCTGGAATTCCAGATCGAAAAAGCTGTTTTGAAATCTTAAAGATTAGCTTTAACTGCCGCTGTCATTTCAGCAGTAGTCAAGATTTTTTCACCGGTTCCCGCAATGTCTCCGGTTCTATTTCCTTCATTAAGGGCCTTGGTCACAGCCTGTTCGATACATTCTGATTCTTCAAGAAGTCCCAAGGAGTATTTGAGCATCATGGACATTGACAAAATCGTAGCCAAAGGATTCGCTTTCCCCTGACCGGCAATATCAGGCGCAGATCCGTGTACCGGTTCATACATTCCCTTGTTGTTTTCGCCCAGACTTGCCGACGGCAGCATTCCGATGGATCCGGTTATCATGCTCGCTTCATCCGACAAAATGTCTCCAAACATGTTTGTTGTTACGATAACATCAAATTGCTTGGGATCTCTAACCAATTGCATGGACGCATTGTCCACATACATATGGTCCAAAGCAACCTCCGGATAATCCTTGGCCACTTTTTCAACAGTTTTTCTCCACAATCTGGAACTTTCAAGTATGTTGGCCTTATCCACGCTCATTACTTTCTTTTTTCTCTTCATAGCCATATCAAAAGCTACTTTTGCAATTCTTTCCACTTCCTGCTCTGCGTATACTTCAACGTCATAGGCTGCCTTTCCCATTTCGGTGTCTCTAAATCCACGCTCACCAAAATAAATTCCTCCTGTCAACTCTCGTACGACACAGATATCAAGACCGTCGCCTATGATTTCCGGTTTAAGTGGGCAAGCGTCTTTAAGAGCTTCGAATAGAATTGCAGGTCTTAAGTTTGCAAACAACCCCAATTCTTTTCTGAGCCCCAGCAACGCTGCTTCAGGTCTTTTTTCTCCCGGCAGATCGTCCCATTTTGGTCCCCCGACGGCACCCAAAACTACTGCATCACTCTCTTTGCACACATTAAGTGTTTTTTCCGGAAGAGGCTCGCCATATTCGTCATATGCGCATCCGCCTGCCAATACTTCTGTGTAATTGAACTTGTGTCCAAATTTTTCCCCGACAGCATCAAGTATCTCTAAAGCCGAATCAACAACTTCAGGACCTATGCCGTCGCCTTTTATAACAGCTATTTTGTAATCCATACTTACCTCCATACTATTATTTAGATCGCATTATTCAGGCTGCGTAAGCAAATTGCAGCAATTTCACGATTCTTTCGGTTGCTCCTTGTCTTTGATCAGTTTGTACTCGATGGAATCCACCAATGCATTGACACTGGCTTCGATTATGTTTGTAGATACACCTATGGTGCTCCAAAACTCATCTCCGTCGGTAGATTCTATCAAGACCCGTACCTTGGCAGCCGTATTGGCTCCGTCCAGGACTCTGACCTTAAAATCTGTAAGATGAAAATCTTTCAGGTTTTCATAGAAGATCCCCAGAGCTTTTCTGATGGCCTTGTCTATGGCGTTGACAGGTCCGTTGCCTTCTGCAGCAGTCATTTCTTCACGCCCGCTGACGATGACTTTTATCAAAGCAGATGCGGAACAATTCTTGTCCCCCTGATTCTCCTCTTCTATTATCTTGTAATAATCCAATTTGAAGAAAGGCTTGTACATGCCCAAATGCTTTCTTATCATAAGTTCAAAAGAGGCTTCGGCACCTTCAAACTGATAACCTTCATTTTCCATCAATTTCAAGTTTTCAAGGATCTCTTTTGTCTCAGGCGAATCTTTTGTAAGAGAAGAGTCGATCTTGTTTATCGTAGTTATTATAGTGTTCTTCCCGGAAACTTCAGACATGATGAACTTTCTGTCGTTACCCACGGCTTCCGGATCGATGTGTTCAAAGGAAGACCTGGCTTTCATAACTCCGTCTATATGCATGCCGCCCTTGTGCGCAAAGGCATTGTGTCCAACGTAAGGCATTGAATGATCCAATGCTATGTTGGAGATTTCTGCTATATATCGTGCCGTAGTTGTAAGATTTTCCATGTTTTCGGCAGGTATGCAGCCATATCCCCTTTTAAGTTGAAGATTGGCTATTATCGTTGACAGATTGGCATTGCCACACCTTTCCCCGATTCCGAGAAATGTGCCTTGAACATGATCTGCGCCGGCTTGGACAGCTGAAATCGAATTGGCTACAGCCATTCCACCGTCGTTGTGACAATGTATTCCTACACTGGTGTCGAACAATCCTTTGACTTTTTCTGTGATTTCTGTTATTTCATCGGGAAAAGCCCCTCCGTTTGTATCGCAGAGCACCAAGGCTTTAGCCCCGGCATTGTGAGCTGCTTCCAGACTTTTTATCGCATATTCCGGGTTATTCTTGTATCCGTCAAAAAAATGTTCCGCATCAAAAATAACTTCCTTGTCTTTGCTGATCAAATATGAAATCGTATCAGAAATCATGTTTAAATTCTCTTCAAGGGTGGTATTCAGCACATCGGTAACGTGATAGTCCCAGGACTTTCCAAATATTGTTATAGCCGGAGTATTTGCACTTAAAAGCGAATTTACGTTCACATCCACTTTTGCCTCAGAGTTCTTTCTTCTGGTGCTTCCAAAGGCTACAAGCTTTGAATTTTTCAAAGTCATCGTATTTATCTTCTCAAAAAACTCTCTGTCCTTTTGGTTGGAACCCGGATTACCGGCTTCTATATAGTCTACTCCCAGTTCATCAAGCTCCAGGGTTATTTTGATTTTGTCGTCCAAAGAAAATGATATGCCGCTGCCCTGGGCACCGTCTCTAAGTGTAGAATCAAAAATTTCAATTTTTTTACTCATTATCATCATCCTTTTGTTCTTCCAACGCCTTGCCTACCGCTTCCAAATATGCATTGATGCTGGATTCGACTATATCGGTACTTAGGCCCCTGCCTACAAACCTTTGACCATTGCAACTTACCTTGACGACAGTCTCTCCGAGTGCATCCGTTCCCTCAGTTACAGCCTGAAGCGAATACTCTTCAAGTTTCACATCCAAATTCAACAATTTCTTTATTGCGTTGAAAGAAGCATCCACCGGGCCGTCTCCGGTAGCCACTTTTTCCTTGACCGAATTTCCCTTTTTCAAGGTCACCGTGGCAGTGGAGGTAATGGTGTTTCCGCTGTTTATTACGTATCTGACCAATTTTATTCCGTCAGTTTCTTCTATTGCCCTTTTTGTTACAATAGCCTGAATATCCCTGTCAAAAACCTGCTTCTTTTTATCGGCCAGATTTTTGAATTGTTCAAAGGCCTCATCCAGTTCTTCCTGGGTAAGGACATATCCAAGGCTTTCAAGTCTCTCCTTGAAAGCATGTCTGCCTGAATGTTTTCCAAGGACCATCTTGTTCTTTGACAACCCTATGGTTTCAGGTTTCATTATCTCGTATGTTTCCTGATGGCTTAGCATTCCATGCTGGTGGATCCCCGATTCGTGTGCAAAGGCATTTGCCCCAACGATGGCTTTGTTGGGCTGCACTTTGACACCGGTAATCATCGTCAGAAGATTGCTGGTTTTCATGATTTCCTTTGTATTGATATTGAAGTCGCAGTCAAACCGGTCTCTTCTGGTATCCAGTATCATTACCAGTTCTTCCAAAGCTGCATTTCCGGCTCTTTCCCCGATTCCATTGATGGTGCATTCAAACTGGGTTGCGCCCGCCTTCAATGCTGCAAGGGTATTTGCTACCCCCAGGCCCAAGTCATTGTGGCAGTGAACGGAAATTATCGCCTTGTCCAAATGGGAGGATTTTGATTTAACCTCGTTTATAAAATCGTAAAACTCGTCTGGAGTGGTATATCCTACCGTATCCGGAATATTGATTATCTTTGCTCCAGACTGTATCACGGCATCGAAAATCCTTGCCAAAAACTCAGGATCGCTTCTAGTGGCATCTTCTGCCGAGAATTCGACTTCCGGTGCCAAAGAGGATGCGTAAGAAACCATTTCACTGGCTCTTTTGATGACATCTTCCGGATCCATTTTTAATTTGTACTTCATATGTATGTCAGATGTTGCGATAAACGTGTGTATCCTGGGAAATGCTGCATTTTTCACTGCTTCCCAGCCTCTGTCTATATCGTTTTTTACAGCTCTGGCCAGAACAGCAACACCTGAACTTTTAATTTCATTTGCTATGGATCTCACTGATTCAAAATCCCCTTGAGATGAGGCTGCAAATCCCGCCTCTATGACGTCTACTTGAAGTTTTTCAAGCTGTTTGGCCAATTGCAACTTTTCCCTGTTGTTCATGCTGCATCCGGGCGACTGCTCTCCATCTCTAAGTGTCGTATCAAAAAACTTGATCATTTTACCCAATAAACTCAACTCCTTTCTCGAAAATTTCTTTCTTATAATTCAACAACTGTTTAAGAAAGAATCATCATTCTTTCGAATGATGATCAATACGTTTTAACTATCAATTCGTCTATGGCAACTCCCGGTGGTACGATGGGCAATACGTTGTCATCTTTGCTCAATTTGCATTCCACCAACATAGGCTCAGTTATATCCTCGAAGCTGTCGAGGAATTGCTTTAGCGATTCCATATCTTTGACCTGTACACCCTTTATTCGGTATGTTTCCGCCAGCTTGATATAGTCGACGTCATCTCCAATGTCGGTTTCCATGTATCTTTTATTGCTAAAGAGCTTCTGCCACTGCCTGACCATTCCCAAGGTACTGTTGTTCATCAGGACGATCAACACGGGTATTTTGTACTTTGAAATCGTCACAAGTTCCTGGCAACTCATTCTGAACCCACCGTCTCCTACAAAAAGAATAACATTCCTGTCAGGATTTCCTGTTTTGGCACCATATGCCGCTCCCATCCCGAAACCCATTGTTCCCAGGCCGCCGGAGGTTACAAAATCGGTTTTACCGTTGAATTTCCAGTACTGGGCTGTCCACATCTGGTGTTGCCCAACATCCGTCACGACTATGGGGTCGCCGGAAAATTTCGAACTGATTGCACCAATGATATTTTTAGCCGCAAAATCAGATTCCTTGATCCCGTCATCGACTTTCCAAGTTTCAATTTCGTCAATCCATGATTTTCTATCGTTTGACTCAACATGATCTACCATGCTCTCCAGGGACTCCTTCAAATCACAAACATGGGAGTAGTATACCTGCATGTTTTTTCCGATCTCCGCTTCGTCGATATCGATGTGCACGATTTTTGCTCCAGGTGCAAATCTGTCTTTCTTTCCTATGACCCTGTCGCTGAATCTGGCTCCTATGGCTATTATCAAATCGCTCTTGGTCACGGCAAGATTGGCTTCTTTTGATCCGTGCATTCCCACAAGTCCCAATGAAAGCCTGTTGTTTCTTGGAATGCTTCCAAGTCCCATCAAAGTATTAACTACCGGTATGGAATTCTTTTCAGCCAAATCAAGCAGGATATCCTGGGCTCTGGAAGTCTTCACTCCGCCACCTGCATATATCACCGGTTTTTCACTTTCATTTATCAATCTTGCAATGTTTAAGGCTTTTTCTTCAGTGTCTTCTCCGGGCACGCACGTTTTTGTCTCTTTTTCATAACGGGAAACAAATTTTGCCTTTCCCATCAAAACATCTTTGGCAATATCCACCAGCACCGGTCCCGGTCTGCCATCTTTGGCTATCTTGAAAGCCTTGGAGAGAGCTTCCGGCAACTGGTCTATATCTCTTACCAAAACATTGTATTTTGTTATGGGAGCAGTTATTCCCGTAATGTCTATTTCCTGAAAAGAGTCCTTCCCAAGCAGACTTGTAGCTACCTGCCCTGTAATGACCACTATGGGAACGGAGTCCATGTATGCATTTGCTATCCCGGTGACAGTGTTGGTGGCTCCGGGGCCCGAAGTTACTATGCATACACCTGTTTTTCCTGTAGTTCTTGCATATGAATCGGCGGCATGAACGGCATTTTGCTCATGCGCAGGCCTGATTATCTTAAAATTTTCCTGTTCGTCGTAAAGGGCATCGTAAAGAGGGATTACCGCACCGCCTTGATATCCGAATATTGTATCTACGTTCTGCTCTTTCAGACATTCAACCACCATCTGAGATCCTGTCATTGTCGCCACTTCAACACCTCCAGTATTACTTGACTATTGCTCCAGTTGAAGAAGATGATACCATGTCTGAATATCTCTTGAGATAACCTTGAGATTTGCACGTTTTTATAGTGGTATTTTTTCTTCTTTCTTCCAGGGTTTGTTCGTCCACGTCAAGTTCCAGTTTCCCGTTAATTATATCGATTATTATAGTATCTCCGGTTTCAACAAGCCCAATAGGTCCACCTTCGCTTGCTTCTGGTGATACATGCCCTATTGCCGCTCCTCTTGTTCCTCCAGAAAATCTTCCATCGGTAATAAGGGCCACATCTTTATCAAGACCCATTCCAGCCAAAGATGAAGTTGGTGTCAACATCTCTCTCATGCCCGGACCGCCTTTTGGACCTTCGTACCTTATGACTACGCAGTCGCCCTTTTGTATCTTGCCTGCAAGTATGGACTCGACCGCATCTTCTTCACACTCGAAAACTACTGCTTTTGTAGTCTTTTGCATCATTTCAGGAGCTACGGCCGATTGCTTGACAACTGCTCCATCTGGAGCCAGATTACCTCTAAGCACTCGGATCCCTCCGGTTTCACTGTAAGGCTTTTCTATGTCGGCAATTATCTTGCTTCCGCGTTTTTCCTGCCCTTTGTATAGCTCTCCAATGTTCATGCCACTAACCGTTATGAGATCCCTGTGAAGGAGTTCCCTTTTGTCCAACTCATTCATCACTGCCATGATGCCGCCTACAGCATACAGATCCTGGATATGATTTGGCCCCGCGGGACTCAATCTACAAAGGTTAGGTGTTTTCAGGCTTATCTCATTGATTTTATCGAGGTTGAAATCGACTTGCGCTTCATTTGCAATTGCAGTCAGATGAAGAACCGTATTGGTTGAACATCCTAAAGCCATGTCAACTGTAAAAGCGTTTTCGAAAGCCTTTGGAGTCATGATGTCTCTGGGTTTTATGTCTTTTTCCACCAGTTCCATTATCTTGATCCCAGACGCCTTGGCAAGTCTTTTTCTGTCTGAATATACAGCCGGTATGGTTCCGTTTCCAGGGAGAGCCATTCCTATGGCTTCGCTGATGCAATTCATGGAGTTTGCAGTAAACATTCCCGAACAAGAACCGCATGTGGGACATGCTGAATTTTCCAATTCGTACAGTTCTTCTTCGCTCATGTTTCCTGTGGCATGAGATCCGACGCCTTCAAATACAGTGATCAAATCTGCTGCATTTCCATTGTAACTTCCTGCAAGCATTGGACCACCGCTGACAACTATTGCTGGGATGTTCAATCTTGCAGCAGCCATCAACATGGCCGGCACGGATTTATCGCAATTAGGAATCAGCACCACTCCGTCAAGTCCGTGGGCCTTTACCATGATTTCTACACTGTCTGCAATTATCTCTCTGCTTGGCAGAGAGTATTTCATTCCTTCGTGATTCATGGCTATACCGTCACATACTGCAATGGCCGGAAATTCCATTGGTGTTCCGCCTGCCATAAGAACCCCTTTTTTTGCCGCTTCGGCTATGGTCCTTAATTCGATATGGCCCGGTACGATCTCATTAAATGAGTTTGCTATTCCGATAAGTGGTTTTCTTATCTCCATATCGCTGTATCCGCTGGCTTTCAGCAGAGATCTATGGGGAGCTTTTGAAGCTCCCTCTTTCATATTCTGACTTCTCATGATCTCACTTCCTCTTTATTCTTTGTCAGACTTCAACCAAGGCATCATTTTTCTAAGCTTCTTGCCCACAGTCTCCACCTGGTGCTCGCTCTCTATTCTTCTCTTTGCCAGGAAGTAAGGTCTTCCAACCTTGTTCTCAACCAACCAGTCTTTGGCAAAAGTACCTTCCTGGATCTCTTTAAGTACTTGTCTCATTTCTTTTCTAGTTTCATCTG
Source organism: Alkalibacter mobilis (assembly GCF_015594845.1). Taxonomy (GTDB): domain Bacteria; phylum Bacillota; class Clostridia; order Eubacteriales; family Alkalibacteraceae; genus Alkalibacter; species Alkalibacter mobilis. The sequence goes on from NZ_JADNRK010000008.1 coordinate 39,402, forward strand.
TAACGATCCTTGATCCTGTTTTGTAGTCTCCGAACTCGGCAGTATCACTGATGGAATATCTCATCTGGCTAAATCCACCCTCAGCTATCAAGTCTACGATCAGTTTCATTTCATTAACGCATTCGAAATATGCGCTTTCAGGTTGGTATCCTGCTTCTACAAGAGTTTCAAAACCTGCTTTCATAAGTTCGGTCACTCCACCACACAATACTGCCTGCTCGCCGAACAGATCTGTTTCAGTTTCTTCTTTAAATGTGGTTTCAAGGATTCCGGCTCTTGCTCCACCTATTCCCGCTGCGTATGAAAGGGCTATGTCCATGGAATCTCCTGATGGATCCTGTTGAACTGCTACTAGGCAAGGCGTTCCTTTTCCTTCTTCATACATTCTTCTAACGATGTGTCCAGGTCCTTTAGGAGCAATCATGATCACGTTGATGTCTTCTTTAGGAGCCACTTGATTGTAAAGGATATTGAATCCGTGGGCAAAAGCCAAATATTTTCCCGGCGACAGGTTTGGCTCTATGTCTTCTTTGAACAACTCAGGTTGCTTCTCATCGTTTACCAGTATCATTATAACGTCTGCAGCTTTTGTTGCATTTGCAGCCGTATCAACTTTAAGGCCGGCTTTCTCGGCTATGGCCCAAGACTTGCTGCCTTCATACAATCCTACGATCACGTCCACACCGCTCTCCTTAAGATTAAGGGCATGTGCATGTCCTTGGCTTCCATATCCTATAACAGCCACTGTTTTACCTTTAAGTGCATCTAAATTGCAATCTTCTTCATAATACATTTTACTCATCTTTGTTTCCTCCTGTTTATAATTTATTTATTATTTCATGATTATTACTTGTTCAATCACCCCATAGGCAATCCCAAGTATTAATTTTGAGTAAAAAAAAATCCTTCGCTCTATAAGTGTCTTATACTTATAGGGACGAAAGATCTATTATCTCGTGGTACCACCCTAATTCACAGCCTGCAAAGGTCTGTCTCATTTCAGATCAACAAAAGTTAATCCAAAGCCTAATATCGGTGGCTGCCGCTTCATCCTACTAAGCTGGGCTTTTCAGAAAAAGTGCTCTAAAGTGAGTATTGCATACCTCTCTGACGCTGATTTTCACCATCCATCAGCTCTCTGGGTCAAAGGTTTGGTACTTTTCTCTTTGTCATCGCGTTTGCCATTATTTCGTATTAGAACTTATTATATTCTTCCGGGTTATTTGTGTCAAGATTTATTTGCTTTATTATCAAAAAAATCTAATTATTCAGATAATTTCCTCCACCGGATCTTGGCCTCAACGATGGAATCACCCTCCCGAGTGTGTATTCGATGGATAGATTCCTCGCATCCGTCTCTTGGGTCGGTACCTGAAATATGTACCAGGTCGCCTTCTAAAGCTTCTTTCTTGTAGTGGATCGAGATATTTTCGATCCCAAATTTATCTCTGGTATACTCAGGCAGGGAATCCATTATCCACCCTATATACCTTCCGTTGTTTACATGGGCATTAAAATCTATGTCCCCGTATTTGACTTTTTCCGTTACTGTATGATCCCACTCTTTGTTGACATCAAACTTCTCATAATCAAGCTTCAAGTTTTGATTAAAATCAAACCCGTAGGCATTTGGATAGAAATCGTCTATCTTCTTTATCCTGCCCTTTAAGGTATCTATCATCACCCACTGGGAATGTATCCGTGCGATTTCCTTTTTTTCATCATCCTCGAATGCAAAAATCCTGTCTGCCACCAACCTGTGAAAGCCTACCGGCATTGTGGTCAATTTTAGAGTCTCGTTGAATTTTGGAAGCCTCTTGATAGAGATGTCAAATTTTGTTATGACCCATGCCAATCCTTTTTCCTTAAGATGGCACTGGCCCAATCCCAGCTCTTCACCCTGGAGCATGGCTATATCCTGTGCATAGTTGACAAGCTTTTCGGGTTTTAATATTTGTTTTTTATCCACCTCGTAGCTGTGGACCTTATACTCTCCAGTCATTTTATATCCAGCCATTTTGAATCTTACTCCTTTGACAAATTTGCCTTGTACATGTTTCTTCCTTCCAAAGTCATGCTCCTGTCACCGAATTGGCCCGGTTCAACATCTTTAAGCACCTTGTCCATGGCATACATCCTGGCATCTATCAAGTCTATGTAATGCAACAGCTCCCCTTCGGGTACAAGCGGTTTCTTGGGGCTCCCGTATTCTGCATGATAGTGATGTGAAAGTATCATGTGCTCCAATACCAGTTTCAATTCCGGTGAAATCCCCAATTCGCAAGCTGCCTTGTCGATGTCTACGATACCTTGGATGATGTGTCCCAAAAGTTTCCCTTCCTTTGTGTAGTCTTCCACAAGACCCATGTCATTGGATTGCATCTCGTCTACTTTTGAAAGATCATGCAGCATTATTCCCGCCAGCAGGAGTTCCTTGTCGACGAAAGGGTAAATTGGGATTATTCCTTCTGCAATCTTCAACATGGATGTAACGTGATACAGCAAACCGGATTTTATAGCATGGTGATGAGTCTTTGCAGCCGGATAATATAGAAGCTTTTCCTTTTTCTCTTCCAGAAGATATTCTGTGATCAGTTTTAATTCTTCATTTTCAAATCCACTCAACAGCCTTAACATGTATTCGTACATTTTTTCAGGTGTCTCCGGGGCACTCTCAACAAAGTCATTTACATCTACTTTGTCCCCCTCATTCAAATACCTGATCTTGTTGAGTCTCAACTGCAGCTTCCCGTTAAATTTTTGCACCAGAGCATCTATTGCCACCATATCTCCGGTTTTGAATGCCGCCATGTCTCCTGACGCATTCCAGAGTTTTCCGCTGGCTTCATTTCCGTGACTGTCTCCCAAAATCAGATCCAGATACAGGGAATCGTTCTTTGCTTTTTTTAAATCAGAGTTCTTTACTATCATGTACGTAACCACGTTTTGACCGTAGTCCATGTCCTTTATTGAAATATTGTTGATCATGCTCACTCTCCTGGGGTTATTATTTTGATCCAATGCCATTTTCAAGAAGGTCGATCATATCCTCTACAAGAGACATGAAATTCTCCTCTTCACTCTTGCCGAATAGATCGATAAGGTCGCCTGAAATGGAATTGCTGAGTTGAAACAGATAATAGGCGGCAAGGTTCAGATTTATGTCCGCCTTGACATCGCCTCTTTTGACGCCTTCTGCCAATATGTTTTTGTATATTTTCAGTCCTTCATCCTTCTTGTCGTCCATTATCTCATTATAGGTGTCCGCTTCCGAATCTGAAAGCATATGTTGACCGATTTTTGCAAGTCTGGGATTTTCCTTGGCAAATCTGATTCCGCTTTTAAACAGCTCCTTCAAGAATTCGAAGCAATTCATGCCGCTGGGATTTGCCATCTCGGGCGTCAAATAGCTTATTTTCTTTTTGTAGATCTCTTCAATCAAGAATTTGTATAGATCTTTCTTGTTTGTGAAATACTGATAAAAGCTTCCCTTGGGTATCCCGGCATTTTCGATTATTCTATTGATACTTGCTTGTCTGTAAGGATTCTTGGCAAATTCATCCAGAGCCGATTCATAGATTTTGTTTCTCTTGGCTTCGGGCAAATTATAGAATGTTTCTTTTGGCATTTTTATTCTCCTACCGGCGACCGTTAAGTCGCATTTGTTAGTTAAAGTATATTCTTACCTGTTTTTTTTGTCAAACTAAAAAAACCCCGAAAAATGGGGTTTTATTCCAGTGACGTGGCGTTCAATTCAACCTGAACAGTAGATTCTACGCCTGATCTTTCGTATTTCACTTCCACTGACTGTCCCGATGATTTTCCGTACAATATTTCCCTCAGCTTCAGCATGGTGTTGACTTCCTTGCCGTCTACCTCCAGGATCACGTCGTCGGGTTTGAGCCCAGCCTTTGATGCTCCAGAGCCGGGTTGCACTTCCATGACCAGTATTCCTTTTTTCAAATCTATGCCGCTGTCTCCATAGTACCGGGCAATTTCTCTGTCAAGACAGCTTACGCCCATAACCACTGCCTGAAACTCTCCGGTTTTTACTATCTGATTTATGATCGGTTTTGCTATGTTGATGGGTATGGCAAACCCCATTCCTTCGCCGGTATCTATTTTGTAGGTGTTTATTCCTATAACTTCGCCGTTTTTATTGAGCAACGGTCCGCCGCTGTTTCCACTGTTGATGGAAGCATCTGTCTGGATCAGATCTTCGGCAATGTTGTTTGCACCTACCATGATGCTTCTATTGAGCGCACTGATTATTCCAGATGTTACTGTCCTTTCAAAGGTCAGTCCCAAAGGGTTTCCAATTGCCACTGCCAGTTCTCCCACGTTGATTTGATCTGAGTCGCCCAATCTTGCCACCGGCAAATTGTCAGCCTCTATTTTTACGATTGCCAGATCCAAGGATGCATCAGACCAAATTTTTTCTCCGCTGAAAGTTCTGCCGTCTTTCAAAGATACGGTTATGCTTTTTGGATTGTCCGTTACCACATGTTGGTTGGTCAGGATGTAGCCGTCGGAAGTTACGATAACACCCGAGCCCACTCCCGTCTGTTCGAATTGTCTCCAATAACCGTCCTGGATCTCAACGGTGGTTATCCCTACGACGGCGGGGGTTACCAACTCTGCCACCGCTTCTACGGTAGTGGGCGCATTGTCGCTGATGTTGAGAACTTGTTGGACGATTCCTCCGTCATCATTGGATATCGTCTTCTCGTCGAGTCCGTCAAGATATGTGAATGCCACCGCACCCATGAAAGCACTGCCAAGCAGCGCACCTGCAAGACCAGCCGCAAAATATTTGAGACCTTTTCGCTCTTTCTTGGGTTTCTTTCCATACCGGTCTTCCCTGTCGGTCAAAATCGTTTCGACCTCATATCTTTCATCCTTGTTATCCATCATACTATCACCTCAGTTATAGTTCGTATATATTGCTGGGCGAAAATCTCCTTGCCACTTCCACTGAAACCGTCTCGTGAAGTTTGTTTTCCTTCAATTTATTCCTTGTAGTTTCCAATGCCAGCTGGGGAAAATTGTTTTCTTCACTAAGATGGGCCAGGACAACTCTCCTCAAGCCTTCCTCTGCCAGTTTCACTATGGTCTCTGCCGCAGTTTCATTGGACAGATGTCCGTATTCTCCAGCAACTCTTTTTTTTAAAAAATACGGGTATCTCCCCGCCATCAGCATGTTGACATCGTGATTCGACTCCATTACCACAAGATCGCACATTTTGATGTTTTCGTAAATTTCTTCATTTAAAGTTCCGGTATCCGTGACGATACCTATTTTCCTGTTTGCGGATCGAATAGTAAATCCGATCGGGTCAACAGCATCGTGATTCAGGGGAAATGCCTTGACACAAAGATCTTCTATCTCAAATTCTTTGCCTGCTTCTATTATATTTACGTTCTCGTCTTTGACTTTGCCGATTTGATCTTTTACCGCCAGCCACGTATTCATGTTCAGATAAATAGGTATGTCAAATTTTCTGGAAAGGATCCCCAAACCTTTAACATGATCCGAATGGTCATGAGTTACCAGAATTCCGTTGACGGTTGCAGGATCCGACCCTATTTCATTCAGCGCCCTGGAAATTTTGATCCCGCTGAGTCCCGAATCTACCAGGACTTTCCCGTGGGTGCCTTCCACATACAAACTGTTGCCGCTGCTTCCACTGTACAAACTGCAGAATCTCATGGATCCCTCCCTCTTGTCCGAGCACTTTCCGTCATGCCCTAATAATAGACAATTTTTCTTAAACTTCCCTTAAAAAAGTCCCGGAATACCGGGACAAGTCATCAGTCGTTGATTCTTATTATTTTTGCTCCCAGGTTCAGAAGCTTTTGCTCCATGTTTTCGTATCCTCTATCCAAATGCTTGAGTTCCGTTACTTCTGTTTTACCGTCAGCCACCAATCCAGCAATGACCATGGCCGCACCGGCCCTTAAATCGGTAGCACTCAAGGTTGTCCCGGAAAGTTTTTTCCCTCCGTTGATCATGGCTACCCTTCCGTTCACCAATATCGATGCACCCATTTTTATGAGTTCGTCAACATACTTGAATCTGTTTTCAAATATGCTTTCAGTTATAGTTCCGCTTCCCTCGGCCATGCACATCAATACTGCCATGGGCTGTTGAAGATCTGTGGGGAATCCCGGATAAGGAAGTGTCTTTATATTTACCGACTTCAAAGGCACTTTTCCCACTACTCTTATGGAATCGTCGTATTCGGTTATCTCTGCTCCCATTTCCACCAACTTTGCCGTGATGGACTCGAGATGCTTTGGTATCACGTTTTTGACCAGAACGTCTCCTCTTGTGGCTGCTGCGGCTATCATGTAAGTTCCTGATTCAATCTGATCCGGAATCACCATATAATCGCACCCGTGCATATTTTCCACGCCGGTTATTTTGATCACATCAGTTCCCGCACCCTTAACATTTGCACCCATCAGGTTCAAAAAGTTTGCCACATCGACCACGTGTGGTTCCTTTGCAGCATTTTCAAGGACAGTTACCCCTTTGGCTCTCACTGCCGCAAGCATAATATTTATGGTGGCTCCTACGCTCACAACGTCCAAATATATGGAGGCTCCCTTGAGTTCTTCTGCATGGGCCCTTATGATCCCGTGTTCCAGTTCAACCTTGGCCCCCAATGCTTCGAATCCCTTTATGTGTTGGTCTATGGGTCTTACTCCGATGTTGCAGCCTCCCGGAAAAGGTATGACGACATTCTTGAATCTACCCAGCAGAGCTCCAATGAGATAATATGATGCTCTCATTTTTTGAGTCTCCTCGTCGAGCATCTCATACTTGTCCACGGTGGTGGTATCAAAAACTACGGTGTTGTCCTTTTCTCTGACAACCCCCACTCCCATTTTTTCCAAAATATTTATGAATCGGTTGACATCCTTTATGTTAGGCAAATTTTCAAGCCTGCAAACACCTTCCGCCAGCAACACTGCCGGTATCAATCCCAAGGCTGCATTTTTGGCTCCAGCTATGGTTACCTCGCCTTTCAGGGGATGTCCCCCTTCTATTATTAAACGATCCATTCGTAACTTCCCTTCATTTTTGTGTTGTTTACTGGGATGCATTATATCATATTTCATCTAAACATTAAACAAAAAGAAGTCTCTGGATCCTTTATAACTCGTTATATCAGTATTTTCACCGAGTAAACCTTCACAACCGGAGACGAGTTGAGCATTGGGGGCATAATCCACTTTATTTATGATATAATGATATTTATAAATTCTTAAAGAAGGTGCCCTATTTGAACCAATTTGAAATAATCCAAAAAAACGATGACCTCTCCGTCACCCTAGTCGAAAATATTTTTATAAACCATTACATGCCTAAAGCTCCGGGGGACTTTGTCAAAGTGTATCTTCTGGGTTTGAAATATTGCCAGTCCAAAAATCTGTCCGACATAAGCAACAAGGTCATAGCCAAGAGCCTCAATCTTTTGGAAAGTGATGTGATCAAGGCTTGGCGATACTGGGAAGACGAAGGGATCCTTATGGTCGAAATCGACCAAGACAACAGCATCATCAAATATTTCAATATAACGTCACTTATGATCGAGGGAAAAGGGCTTCCCTCCAAAAAAGATGATGATTCAAAGAAAATCTCCGAAACAAGGCAGATGTACCAAGCCATTGAAAGAATGTTTTCCAGGCCTCTCAGCAGCAAAGAACTTCAAACAATCGACAGCTGGATGAGCGACCTCATGTTTGATATTCAGACAGTCATGCTGCTTGTTGAGTACTGTCTGGACAAAAATAAAAAAGATATAAATTATATGAATCGCGTCGCCTTGTCATGGTACGATAAAAACATTAGTACTTACGACGTAGCTATGGGCCACATAGAAAAAACAAATAAAAAGTGGACCAGTTACTACAAAATAATGAACTTTCTCGGTTTTAACCGCCAACCAACAAAAGGCGAAATCGAATTGATGGACAGATGGCTTGATGAATACAAATTCAGTTTAGAGATAATCATGGAGGGTTGCAGGAGAATGTCCAGCACCGGAAAGCCCAATTTCAGATATCTCAACTCCATACTTGTCTCGTGGAATAAAAAGGGTTACCAAACTCTCGAGGACATCGCCAAGGAAAAAATCGAATCCGACTCCAAAGGCAAAAACAAGGAAGAATCTGCAAAAACATCAAAATACGATTACGATTTGATACAGAAAAAACTAAGAGAAAAAATGTGGAGCGATAAAAATGAAAGATAATGCATACAACACCGCACTTCAGGAATTCAACGAAAGGATCTCACAAAGAAAAAAAGATCATCAGCATAAGATCGATATTCTCAATGGAAAGATACCCCAATTGAAAATCATCGGAGACGGCATCAACAAGGCCGGTCTCAAACTGACGATCGCCTCCGTTTCCGAAGGCAACCCCACCGATTTAAAGAAGTACAGGGAAGAGATCGAATTGTTGAAATCAGATCAAATAAGTCTTCTGGAATCGGAAGGTTACCCCAAAGATTATTTGGATTACAAACCCATATGTCCCATTTGCAATGACCAAGGAGTGGTAAATGGAGAAAGATGTGTTTGTTTCAACAAACTCCTGGTGGAAAAATACTACGATCAATCAAATTTGAAGAATATTTTGGACAAAGAGAACTTCGACAACTTCAACACCGGATACTACTCGGATTCAAAGGGATCTTATCCGGCTTCACCAAAGCTCAATATTCAAAATATACTTCTGGCCGCAATCAATTACGCTAATAATTTCAAGTCTGAAAAGACCAATTTGTATTTTTTCGGCGATCCCGGGCTGGGCAAGACTTTTCTTTCCCATTGCATCGCCAAGGAAGTTTTGGACAAAGGGTTCATTGTGATTTATCAAACATCGTCGGAATTGTTGGACATTATACGAAGAAGCAAATTCCAAAATCCCACTGATAGCACACAGGACAATCCTGTCAATTATCTTTATTCCTGCGATCTTCTTATAATCGATGATCTTGGAACCGAAACCCTGACCGATTTTGCAAACAATGAGCTTTTTAACCTCATAAACAAACGCCTTAAAGACGAGAAAAAGATGATAATCAGCACAAACTTATCTCTCGACAAGCTTGAGGATAGATACTCCGCCCGTTTGGCTTCAAGGATTATAGGTAATTTCAGGTTTTTCGAGTTTTTCGGCGAAGATATAAGAATGAAAAAAGCCGACATCATATGATGTCGGCTTTTTTGTTCAATGTTAATCCAGAACATATACCTTCAAAGTCTTTCTTCCAAATCTGAGAGCTTCCTCGTGAGAATTGAAATATATGTCTATTCTGTTTCCCTTGATCGCACCGCCCCTGTCTTCCACGACAAAAATTCCCCTGTTTGATGAATTCCTGAAGTATGGAATATAGAATTCTGTTCCAAATGCGAAGGATTTTGAAGTTGCAATGGTTCTGTTGGCTGTAGTTCTTGTCCCGCTGGCCGTCACATATCCGTTTCCGGGCCCGGTACAAATTTCACATGAGCAATAAGCGGTGGCCGTTACGTACATGGCCGTCCTAAACCGGGTCTGCCCCCTTGATGTAGCTATATATACGTTGGTGCCTACTTCCTTGATCTCTTCTTTCGGTTCAACTTCGACTTTTTCTTCGAGAACCGTTCTGCTGTATTCCACTCCGTCGTGATACACGACTTTTTCAGTCACTGATCTAAGGCCATCGCTTCCCTTTTGGATCGTTTTTACTTCTCCCTTGTCCATATTGGAGTTACTTCTTGTTACCTGGGTGTACTTGACAGGATACTTGTTTGTGTCAAGTTCTTCCGTGACCCTGGTTATTCTGATCTCTTCGTCGAAGTTCAAGTCCAGCTTTTCATCCACGGCAGGATAAACCAAATCCAGTTCTTCCAATCTGAGACCTAATTTTTCGATTATGTCTTCGACTTGTTTTTCGGCGGTGACAAATACATATTCTTTTCCGTCCGCCACTACTTTGACTTCCATTCCTCTTTTGATTTCAATCTTTTGTTCGTTTTCCAGCACATTATCCAAAGGAACTGAGATCTCATCCATCTCACCAAGGCTGATCTCGTTGTCTAAAAGAGCTTCACCTACAGTTTTTTCTCCTCTGAATGTATATTCCATGGTGTTTCCTTCATCAACTATCGTCACGATTTTTTCTGTTGTCTGGAAGATGACAAATGCCGCTGACATTGCTACGATCAGCAATGAAATGATTAAAAGATTACGGCCGATTGCGCCCAATTCCTTTAATCTTTTTAAATTAACGTTCATTCTTTACCTCCTAATTTAAGGCCCAAAACAGGCCTGCTTGCGGATTTCTCCAGCGAGTACCAGACATCATATCTCATAAAATGGGATTTGTCAAATTTGTTGCCTTTTTGTTACATTTTATTTACATTTTTTATTATACTACCTATTGACATTTTTGTACAGTGTATCGTTTACACCTTTTATTTTCTTCTTTCGGCGCAAAAAAAAAGACAGCATTTGCTGTCCTTGAAAAAAAATCAAAATTTTATATCCCCAAAAAGATTTCTTACATTTCCCTCCACGGCTTCCATCAGAGAATCAAAAGAAATCTCTCTTATGTCGGCAACTTTTTCCGCAACGTATTTTACGAAGGACGGTGTATTGGTTCTTCCCCGAAAAGGGACCGGAGTCAGATACGGACTGTCCGTTTCCACCAGTATTCTGTCTAAAGGCACCTTTGATGCCACCTCAGGCAGTTTTCTCGAATTTTTGAAAGTCACCGGTCCTGAAAATGAAATGTAATATCCCAGATCCAGATAATTTTTTGCCATTTCCCAGCTTCCTGAATAACTATGCATAACTCCGGTCACCCTGCCACTGAATTTTTTTAATATGTCATACGTATCCTTGTGGGCATCCCGTGAGTGTATTGCTACCGGCATTTCGAGCTTCTCTGCAAGAAGAAGCTGCCTTAAAAACATCTCCTGCTGGACTTTTCTTGGGGAATGATCGTAATAATAATCCAATCCTATCTCCCCCACACCGACAACTTTATCTCTTTTGCAACTTTCTTCCAAAAATTTGAAAAATTCTTCATCTCCGGTTTTGGCATCATGGGGATGCAAACCTGCCGTAGAGTATATTATAGGGTATTTTTCGGAAAGCTTTATGGAATCTTCAATGGACTTTTTGTCATATGATGAATTTATTATCAGTTTACCTCCCTGCGACATAAATTCATTTATAACATCGTCCAAAATCCCGATGTACCTTTCATCGTCCATATGTGCGTGAGTATCTATCAACATCTCAAATCTCCTTTACGTTTTATATGGAAGAAACAGGTTTATTTCCCCATTTCCATCCTCTTCTTCCCTATTATATCAAAACGATCGGTTATTGAAGCATACTCTTCATTTTCTATGGAATCTTTAAAAAATTCGATGCTTTCTTGAAATTTGTCCAGAACTTCGACCAACTTGTCCTTGTTGGCTAAAAAAAGTTCCGCCCACATACTCGAATTGATCATTGCTATCCTTGTCATGTCCTGAAAACTTCCTCCCTCAAATCGAGTTACCTTGGAATCGTCGCTTATGTCCACCATGGATGCCGCTATTATATGGCAAAGCTGACTGGTGAAGGCAATTTTTTCATCGTGGGTTTCCGGATCAGTTTCAATGATCTGGCCAAATCCCATTTCTTCGATCAACCTTTTTACAAAAATGATATTTTCCTTTTTGTTTTTTTCTGTAAGTGTGAGTATGTAATTTTTACCGGCAAAAATTTTATCCGACGTAAAAATTTCTCCACTCTTTTCCCTTCCGGCCATGGGATGTCCGGGTATAAAATCCACATCATCCCTTAAAACCGGCAAAATCTCTCTTATTATATTTCGTTTTACGCCCACGATATCGGTCAGTATGCTTCCTTTTTTAAACAATTTCATGTTGCTTTTGATGAAATCCACCGCATGGGCAAGGTTGAGGCAAACGACCACAAGATCGCACTCGCCTATGACGCTGGAAACATCGGAGCAACCTCTGTCTATTATCATCTGTTTTTCTGCAGCCTGCAAGATCTCTTCATTGATATCGTGTCCGTAAACCTTTTTAAAACCAAGGCTCTTGAAACTTTTTGCAAAAGCACTGCCCATGAGACCAATTCCAACGACCAAGACGTTTTTGTTCTTAAAGTCACTCTCCATTTAGCCTATCACCTTTCCCTCAAGCTCTGCATACTTATTCAAAGTTACCATCAACTCTCTGAATTTGTCCGGTTTCAGCGACTGAGCACCGTCACAAAGTGCCGTCTCCGGCGAATTGTGAACTTCTATCATGACTCCATCTGCTCCCGCTGCGACTGCTGCCTTTGCCATGGATTCCACCATCCACCACATTCCCGTGGAATGACTTGGATCGACTATAATGGGCAAATGACTCTTCTTCTTTATCGCTGGTATGGCACTAAGATCCAAAGTGTTTCTGGTGAAGGTCTCAAAAGTTCTGATCCCTCTTTCACATAATATTACATTATCGTTGCCTTCCTTCATTATGTATTCGGCAGACATCAACCATTCCTCGATAGTTGCCGACATTCCTCTCTTCAACAAAATAGGTTTGTCGCACATTCCCAGCTCTCTCAACATGGCAAAGTTCTGCATGTTTCTGGCTCCCACTTGTATGATATCCACGTCATCTACGAATGCCTGCAAAAATTCTGTCGACATTAATTCCGAAACGATGGGAAGTCCGGTTTCCTTTCTTGCCAATTTTAGAAGTTCAAGACCGTCGAGGCCCATTCCTTGAAAGCTGTAAGGCGAAGTCCTGGGTTTAAAAGCTCCTCCCCTTAAAAATGTAGCGCCGGATTCCTTTACGCTTTTTGCCACTTCAAGGATTTGTTCTTCGCTTTCGATCGAACATGGACCTGCGATGACAGAGAAATTTTTTCCTCCTACTTTCCTACCGTTGACATCGATCACTGAATCTTCAGGGTGAAAAGTTCGGTTTGCCTTTTTGTACGGCTCCTGCACCCTTAATACCTTGTCAACTATGTCTATGGAGGCAATACTGTCCACATCTATGGATCTTGTGTCTCCGATCAGCCCCATTATGATATGGTCTACTCCTTTTGAATAGTTGATCTCCATCCCCTTTTGCTTAAGTATCTCCATCAACTTCTCAATTTCTTTTTCAGGTGCATTTGCTTTTACAACTACGATCATTATTATAACCTCCCTTTTTTGATTTTTAATATAAAAAAAGAGACTCTCACCGAGTCTCCTTAAATATACATTAATTTACATTTGGGTTCAGAAAGTCTACTCCATGACATTTTCACTGCTATTTATTTGTACGCCAAAATAACCGTAGCTATAATAATAGCTAAAGCCATAACCGTAAAAATATGCAGTTTCCTGGGATTTTATCCCTTTCACCTGTATGGACATGATTTCACTCCCTTTTGATTTATATCATTATACTTGTATATAAATTAAAAGTCAATTTATCTTTTGACTGTTTATCAAATTTTTATCAAAATCTCCGACCTTGCTCCATCAGGCCTTTCGCTTTTTTATGAAAGCTTTGATAAAATCGCTGTTTCCGCTGGTTTTTTTCATCGAATCGATCAGCCTGTCGGCTATGTCTGCAGCGGAATAATTTGAAAACATCTTTCTCACCTCTATGACAAACTTCATTTCTTCTTCTGTCAGCAGTTTGTCTTCTCTTCTGGTTCCCGATTTGTAAATGTCGATTGCCGGGAAAATTCGTTTTTCGGTCAAACCCCGATCAAGGTGCAATTCCATGTTTCCGGTACCTTTAAATTCTTCAAAAATCACATCGTCCATTCTGCTTCCCGTATCGATCAGGGCAGTGGCCAGTATCGTTAGACTTCCACCTTCTTCGATGTTTCTGGCAGCTCCAAAAAATTTCTTTGGAAGATAAAGAGCTTCAGGATCCAATCCACCGGATAAGGTCCTGCCGGAGGGTGGAACCACCAGGTTGTTTGCCCGGGCGAATCTGGTAATGCTGTCCATAAGGATGATCACGTCCTTGCCCTGCTCTACAAGCCTTTTACCTCTCTCAAGAACAATTTCCGCAGCTTTGATATGATTTGCCGGCAGTTGGTCAAATGTAGAGTATACAACGTCTGCATTGACGGAACGTTGAATATCTGTGACCTCTTCAGGCCTTTCATCTATGAGCAAAACGATCAATTCCGCTTCGGGATTGTTGACGGTTATGGCATTTGCTATCTCTTTTAGCAGTATGGTTTTTCCCGCCTTGGGAGCTGCTGCTATCATTCCCCTTTGTCCCTTTCCTACAGGTGCAAAAAGATCTATTATCCTTGTTGAGACAGGCGTGCTTCCCGTTTCCAATTTTAATCTCTCATCTGGAAATACCGGAACCAGTCTTTCAAAGTTGGGTCTGTTGACCACTTTTTCAGGCACGTCTCCATTTACGGATTCCACATAAAGCAACGCATCGAATTTCTCCCCTTCATTTGGGGTTCTGATTTTTCCCACTATCTTGTCACCGGTTCTCAACTTGAACCTTCTTATCTGTGAAGGAGACACGTAAATGTCATTTTCTCCGGAAAGGTAGTTGTTTGTCCTTAGAAAACCGAATCCATCGCTCAATACTTCGAGTATCCCTGTTTGGGGCTTTCCGTACCTGCTCATGTCTTTTTTGTCCGGATTGGTCATCAAGTCCTCTTCCTCTTTCATTATCTCGCTTGTGCTTCTGCCGTTTACACTCTCCACATACAACATGGCATAATACTTCTCCCCTTCTCTGGGAGCTCTGACTTTGCCCTTGATCCGATTTCCGGATCTGAGCTTGAATTTTTGTATTTGAGATGCCGATACGTAAACGTATTCTTCAGGAGACTCCATGTCATCGTTCTTTAAAAATCCGAATCCCTCCGGCAATATCTGCAACGTCCCCTCCAGATCGAATGCTGCATCCACCGAATCCTTTAGCTTTGAGTACTTGCCTCCATTGGAGTCACTTCCCCCGTTGTCTCCGGAAATCTGGGTTTCTTCCTTTTTGTCTTCAGACAACATCGCTACAAGCTCGCTCTTCTTTAACTTTGTAACATTTTTTATACCTTTGTCTTTTGCTGCTTCTCTAAGCTCGCTGACGGTCATGCTATTATAATCTTTGCTGCTCAAAAAAATACCTCCCCGTATCTGAATATCAAACAATTGAATTAAGCTCGAATTTAGAAATATAGTAGAATTAAATGATAATGGGAAATGGATGTGAAATTAAAACATTTCTGACATTACTTCTTAATGATATACCAACCTTTTATTGCCTGTCAACAAAACTCGTGCCCTGTAATTTTATAATCTGTCGTCAGTTATGATTTATGCCCGAACGTAGTAATTTTATTTATCCACAACTCTCGATAACTTGTGGATACATGCCCTGTTGACAAGTCTTGGGGTAAAAAGATTGTTAAACACAACATAATGTTGCTGATTTCTCAAATTGCATGTTTTTTTACAGTTATCCACATTCTCCACAATTAATGCACCTTTTATCCACATCCAACTGTGCTTTTGTGGGTAATTTGTGTGTATAACCATTTTTATCCACAGAAACGCTAATGATAAGCTGTATATCATTAGCGTTTTAAAATTTTAGATCATTGATTTTATGAAATCTCTAAACAGCGGGTGCGGTTTGTTCGGTCTGGATTTAAATTCGGGATGTGCCTGTGTAGCCACATAAAAAGGATGATCTTCAACTTCCACCATCTCCACCAGCACCTTGTCCGGTGAAATTCCACTGATGATCAGACCCTTCTCTTCAAGATTTTCGCGGAATTTATTGCTGACTTCATATCTGTGTCTGTGCCTCTCAAGAATGGAATCGGCACCGTAAGCACTGTAGGCTTTCGTTCCCCTTTTTATGGTACATGGATAAAGTCCAAGTCTCATAGTGCCGCCTTTTGTACTTATGTCCTTTTGATCCTCCATTATATCGATAACGGGATACGGCGTGTTAGGATCGATTTCCGAGCTGTTGGCACCTTTAAGGCCAGCCACATTTCGGGCAAATTCTATTACCGCTATCTGAAGTCCCAGACAAAGTCCCAAGTATGGAACCTTGTTTTTTCTGGCATATTTTGCAGCTGCAATTTTGCCTTCGATGCCTCTTTCTCCAAAACCGCCTGGAATAAGTATTCCGTCAACGTCCTTAAAATATTCACTGGCATTGTCATCGTTCACGTCTTCGGAATGGATCCACTTGATCGTAACTTCACTGTCGTTGGCTATACCGCCATGCTTGAGCGCTTCTACCACCGACAGGTAGGCATCGTGAAGTTCCACATATTTTCCCACCAGGGCGACTCTCACGCTCTTGGAAAGATTCTTTGATCTGTCAACCATTTCCTGCCATTCCGTCAAGTCAGGTTCTTGGCATGAAATATTCAGCTTTTCACATACAAAATCAGCCAAACCTTCTTTTTCAAGAAGCAAGGGAACTTCGTACAATTCCGATGCGTCCATGTTCTGGATCACGGCTTTGCTTTCCACGTTGCAAAAGAGACTTATCTTGTCTTTGATAGAAGAATTTACTTCTTTTTCAGATCTTAAGATTATAACGTCCGGCTGGATCCCCAAACCCCTCAGTTCTTTAACAGAATGCTGCGTAGGTTTTGTCTTTAGTTCTCCGGCCATTTTCAAGTAAGGTAAAAGCGTTACGTGAATGAATATTACGTTTCCTTGACCAAGTTCATTCTTCAACTGTCTGATAGCTTCCAGAAAAGGCAGGCTCTCGATGTCTCCTACCGTGCCTCCGATCTCGGTTATTACCACATCAGAGGAAGTCTTTTGTCCTACTCTTAAAATGCTTTCCTTGATCTCATTGGTAATATGGGGGATAACCTGCACAGTTCCACCCAAGTAATCACCTCTTCTCTCTTTTGAGATGACCGACCAATAGATCCTTCCGGTGGTTACGTTGCTGTCCTGTGACAGGTTCGTGTCGATAAATCTTTCGTAATGTCCCAAGTCAAGATCCGTCTCAGCTCCGTCATCGGTAACAAATACTTCTCCATGCTGGTAAGGGCTCATTGTGCCCGGGTCGTAGTTGATATACGGGTCAAATTTTTGAATCGAAACCTTAAGTCCTCTTTCCTTCAAGAGTCTTCCCAATGATGCGGCGGTAATTCCCTTGCCCAGGGACGATACCACACCTCCGGTAACAAATACGTATTTTGTGCTCATCGACTAACCTCCATATTTATTTTTTAACTGTAGCTTTTTTCGTCCTTTATCATAAAAAAATATTTTATAACATAAACATTCGCTTGTAAATACCTAACTGGTGATTTTTTTGAATCCTTCTCCTAAAACTTCATAGACATCACCCAAAATGACAAATGCGTGAGGATCTATCTCTTTTACAAGATCCTTCATCTGAGATACCTGCGCCCTGTGGACTATGCAGTAAACCACGCTTCTTTCAGAACCGGTGTAGGCACCTTTTCCGTTGAGAATAGTAGCTCCTCTGTCCAGCTCGGTCATTATGCCCCTGGAAATCTCTTCAGATTTTTCAGATATGATGTAAAAAGCTTTTGCATAACTGATACCCTCCTGCACCAAATCGATCACCTTCATGGACAAGAACAGGGTCAAAGTTGAATACATTGAAATTTCTATGTCTTTGAACACTATCCCTGCAAATACGACCACCATGGAATCTATGATCATAAGCCAGGTTCCAATGGAGATCCCTTTAAAAAACTTGTGAAGTATTGAGGCCAATAGATCTGTTCCTCCGGTGGTCCCCCCAAATTTAAATACAACTCCTATTCCGGCTCCCAATATGACACCACCAAAAACCGAGGCCAGAAATACATCGTGGGTAAAGGGCGGCGTTCTCATAAACAAGTCGATATTCAACGAGAATAAAATCGTCCCGAAAAAAGTCTTGATCCCAAATCTTCCACCTAAAAGTTTAAAGGCAATATAGAACAAAGGTATGGTAAAAATCAATGTCATCAAACCCACGGGGTATCCTGTCAAATGATAAAGCACTGTGGCCAAACCACTAAATCCACCTGGCGCGATCTTATTGGGTACACTGAATGAGTTGAATCCAAATGCCATTATCATTGTGCCCAATGTTATCCCCAAATAGCTTTTTATTTCTGTTTTAATGGGCTTTAGCCGTTCAGTCAAATAGATCACCTCTCAAATTTTGTTTTTCTCCGATTTAACATATCTTTTTATAGAGATAATATCTCGTTTCTTTTTATATATATCTTTGGTACCCTTTCCTTGGTCATGCAAGTGATTTCGTAATTGATGGTCCCCATGATTTCTGCAATTTCTTCAATTGGAACGCCCTCACCGTACAGACACACATCCTGACCTACAACAAAACCATCGGATCCTGTTATGTCGATCATTGTCTGATCCATGCATATGGTGCCGACAACAGGATAAAAATCACCGTTTATCCATACTCTGGATCTGCCGGACAGAAGACGGCTGTATCCGTCTGCATAGCCTACAGGCAGTGTTGCTATAAGCCTGTCTCCATTTGCGATGAATTTTCTTCCGTAACTGACGCTGTCTCCCGACCCGATGCATTTTATATGGGCAATCTCCGTTACGAATTTTTTTATCGGAAAAATCTCGATATTGTTTTTTTCCACTTCATCAGATGGATACATTCCATAAAGTATAATGCCGGGCCTTACCATGTCGTATTTGCTTTTTGGCAAATCCAAAATACCGGCGCTGTTTGCCATATGCTTTATGGGTATGTGCAAGCCATTGGATTCCAACAATTGAATCAGCTCATCAAATCTTTCCATTTGAAGCATTGAAAAGGACTTGTCCTTAGAATCCGATTCTGCAAAATGGGAAAATATCCCCTCTACTTCAATGTTTTTCAGCGACGCTATCTTCATGACCGATCCTGCGGCCTCTTTGGCCTTAAATCCAATCCTTCCCATGCCCGTATCTATCTTGATGTGGATTTTTGTCTTTCCCTTTGCCGCTCTGGAAAGTTCTTCGGCAAAATCCAGTTGATAGACCGTTGGAGTTATCTTCCATTCAAGGATCTTCTGGATATGACTTTTAGGTGTGTAACCCAAAACTAGAATGTCGGTGTCAATAGAATTCTTTCTCAACTCAATTGCTTCGTCGTCTACAGCCACGCCAAATATGCGGGCTCCGGCTTCCACTAAAGCCTTGCTGCACTCCACCGCTCCATGTCCATATGCGTCGGCCTTTACTACAGGCATCACTTCCACACGGGCCCCTGCGTGATTTTTGATCCTGTTATAGTTTTCGATCAAAAGATCCAGATTTATTTCACATCTGGTGGGTCGGCAGTTCAATTGTATCTTCTTTGGATCCACTATATCTCACCCAACATTCCTTCAATTATGATGCAGGATTTAATTGCCGATTCTTTCATGAATTTTCCATAATCCACTTCTACTTCTTCATTGGCTTTATCTGATATTGCCCTGACCACCATGAAAGGGATTTCGTTCAAACTACACACATGGGCTATTGCTCCGCCCTCCATCTCCACACAGTATCCTTTAAATTCCGAATGAAGAAAATCCTTGGTTTTGCTGTCTCCCACCGCTTGATCTCCCGTCACGATCCTTCCCTTGAATGTTCTAAAAGATTTGCTGGATTTTTCACAGGCCTCCAAAAGACTTTTGTCGGTTTTGAATACGCTGCACTTTAGACCTGGAACGATTCCTCTGGGATCTCCGAAAATCGATGCATCTATGTCGTGTTGAATCAATTCGGTGGCAAGGACAATGTCCCCGACATCCAAATCCGGATGTAATGCTCCGGCTACTCCACTATTTATTATGGCCTCAACTTCAAATCTGTCGATCAAAATTTGGGCACACATGGCTGCATTTACTTTGCCTATTCCAGACTTTACCAATACTATTTGTTTTCCAGCCAGGGTCCCTTCGTAAAAAACCAGGGTGGCTATCTCCCTGACATCAGCTATAGTCATTTTTTCCTTGAGCATCTGTATTTCTGTCTCCATGGCTCCAATGATTCCGATTCTCACAAGCAATTCCTCCAATTTTATATTATCGTTAGTATCCACACAACAAAAGGTATCGTGATCATGGATAATGTGGTGGTTATAAAAGTGCCTTCAGCTGCAAGTTCTACGTTGTTGTCATAGGATTTGGCTATGATGGAACACAAGGCAGCCACAGGCATTGCCATTATGACCACGGGAACTCCCAGTATTATGGGATCCGACACAAAAGGTTTCAATATCATCAACAATACCAGTGGTATCAGCAGCAGCCTGAAGAGAGCCACCACATAAAGTTTTCCTTTTAAAAATATGCCCCCAAACGTTACTTCAGACAAAGATGCACCAATGAATATCATGGACAATGGAGTGGTCATGTCCCCTATCATCGATAAAGGTTGATTTATCATTCCGGGGATCTTTATTGAAAATATAAAAAACATCATGCCGATGATCGTGGCTATCAAAGCCGGAGATACCAGTTGTCTGGCTTTGAAGGAACCTTTTTCCTTTTGCATTATGTATACCCCAAGTGTAAATACCAATGCGTTGAAAGGCAGATTGAAGACAGCTCCATAAAATACAGCTTCCTGACCGAATATTGAATTGAGAACGGGAAAGCCCATGAAGGCGGCGTTTGAAAATATCATCATAAACTGATAGACGCCTTTGTCCGGACTGCCGGACTCCCCCAAAAGCCTGGGGATCAGAAAAGCAGCCAAAAACTGTATGCTGTACGCCACCAGGGCAGTACCCAGGATATATCCAAGCCCTGCCAGCCTGTCCCAGGAAAATGTCAGCTGCATTGAAGTCAAAAACATCGCAGGCATCGTAACATGTGTGATGAATTTCGGGATATTGTCCGCCATTTCTTTTGTCATTATTCCAATCCGTCTGGAAACAAATCCGGTGATCCCCACAATAAACAATGTGAATATCGCTAAAAAAACATTATAAAAACTCATTAAGCTCTCCTATACTCTTTAATTGCACAACACTCCTTATTATCTCATTAATGGGTTCAAAAATAAAGAGTTCACAGTCGCTGAATTTCAGAATTTGATTTCTTTATAAAAATCTGGTATAAAAAAACTATAAACCAGAAGGGGGCTAAAAAAATGACCGTACATATCGGCGCCAAAAAAGATGAAATCGCAAAAACGGTTTTAATGCCCGGCGATCCGCTGAGGGCAAAGTTTATTGCCGAGAAATACTTAAAAGACTTCAAGCAGGTGACCTCCGTCAGAGGGATGCTGGGTTTTACCGGAATCTACAAGGGAAAGGAAATTTCCGTCATGGGATCCGGTATGGGCATGCCTTCCATGGGGATATACTCATTCGAGCTGTTCACCGAGTATGATGTGGACAATATCATCAGAGTTGGATCATGCGGTTCATTTCAGGAAGATGTGAAAGTCAGAGATGTGGTCATTGCCATGGGGGCGTGCACCAACAGCCGCTATGCTTCCCAGTACGACCTGCCCGGCACATTTTGCCCCACGGCAAGTTACAGCCTCTTGTCAAAAGCGGTTTCCGTTGCAGAAAAGTTGGATCTTCCCGTAAAAGTGGGGAATATTCTCTCCAGCGATATTTTTTACGATGACGATCCCGACTCATGGAAGAAATGGGCCCGTATGGGAGTCCTTGCTGTGGAAATGGAAGCTGCCGCACTTTACATGAATGCGGCAAAACTCAAAAAAAATGCACTGGTCATACTTACTGTAAGCGACAGTCTGGTCAGCGGAGAATTGACGACTTCTGAAGAAAGAGAAAAAACATTTACCGACATGATGGAAATTGCATTGAATTTGGCATGATCAGACCCCGGGAATTTTCCCGGGGTTTTAATTTATCTCTTGATATCCATTTCGATCCGTCCGTCTTTTACTTCCACTATCCTGTCCGCTTTTTCTGCGATCCTTCTATCGTGGGTTATTATCACAAACGTGGTCTCCAATTTTTCATTGATATCCCTTAATATTTTATAGACAGTCTCAGTTGACTCGGAGTCCAGGTTGCCCGTGGGCTCGTCGGCTAAAATTATATCCGGTTTGTTCATAAGCGCCCTGGCAATTGCAGTTCTCTGCTGTTGTCCACCTGACATGTTGTTTGCCATGTTTGTCTTTACTGCAGACAACCCCACCATGTCCATTATTTCGTTTGCCCTGTCCTCGATTTCTTTCGTGATTGGTCCTCCTTTGATCCTGTGGGGCATCAAAACATTTTCAAAAGACGTAAATTCAGGCAGAAGATAGTGAAATTGAAAAATGAATCCCAGTGTCTTGTTTCTTAGTACTGCCAGATCCTTTTTACCGAGAGCGCTGGTTTCATTTCCCCCGATGAAAACTTTTCCCGAAGTGGGCTGATCAAGCGTGCCTATGATGTTCAACAATGTGCTCTTACCGCTGCCTGAAGCCCCAATGATGCTGTTAAAGCTTCCTTTTTCAAAGGACAGGTCGATATCGAAAAGGACCTGGGTTTTTATCTTTTCACCGTATACTTTATTTATTTTTTCCAATCTAATCATGTCAGCCATTTCTGATCACCTCTATGGGGTTAAGCTTCAATGACTTTCTTGCGGGAATTAGCGAAGCCAGTAAACAGGCCAGTACGGCTATCCCGCCGGAGAGTGCAATGAAACCGTAATTTATGTAAAGTGCTATTATAGGGCTTCCGTCCGGATTGACGGCAAATTTTGTAAATGCCACTGATAGGCCCAATCCCAAGGCGACGCCCAATGCGGCGCCAAACACTCCAAGCAAAAGTCCTTGAACCAGAAAAATCCTGCTGGCTGTTCCGTCTTTTATCCCCATGGCTTTGAGTATACCGATCTCCTTTGATTTTTGCATTACCGTTATGGCAAGTACACTGGATATCCCCAGTATTACCGATACCATCACGAATACCTGTATCATAATGCTGGAAATGCTTTGGCCGTTGAGCCCGCTTAGCAGTTCCTGATTTTGATCCTTCCAGTTTTCAACGACGATTTTTTCGTTGTCGATCAGTTCTTCTATTTGACCCCCGATGGTGTCCGCCAAGAATACATCTTCCACCTGCATTTCGATTGCAGTCACACTCTTATCCAAGCCAAACAGCTCCTGCGCAGTATCCAAAGTCGTCAAGATCCATGTTGCATTTATATTTGCCACTTTAAAATCAAAAAATCCGGATATCCGATATTTTTCCGTTTTCCCTTCAGCTGTAGCAAGTTCGATCTCTTCTCCAAGCGCTAGATCCAACTCATCTTTCAAGGTCTCTCCCACCATTACTTCTCCCGGATCCGGCATGAAACCTTCCATTATTTTTTCGTTAAATGAGTATATGCCCTCCGCATCATCAAACTGAAACCCCCTTACCAATACCGAGTCTCCGCGGTCCTCTCCCAGAACAAATGCAGGACCATCCGCCGACGGGCTAAGAGCCCTTATGCCTTCTTGATTTTGTTCTATTTCATTGAATATCATTTCCCAATCCTCGATATTATTTTCTCCTCTTGCAGGTCTGACTGTGATCTGAGAAGAATTGCCAATGGTGGTGTCGACAAGATCCTTCTGCAATCCCTGTATCAAAAGGCCTATAAAGACCTGTACCGAGACGCCGATGGCAATACCTGCCACGATCAAGATGGTCTGACCCAGACTAAAGCGAAGAAACCTGGTTGCGATCTTAAATGAAAACATTTAATATTCGCCCCCTTCCAAAAGGTTTTTCAGCTCATTAAAGCTCGACACATAGCCATCCACGTTGAAATCCTTTTTGATGTCATCCACCTTGGTGAATCCATATCCACCTACAAAAATTTTAAGGTTTTCATCACATTTTTCTCTCATCATATCGATGGTTTTCTTTGCTGAAACCAAGTTATAGGGATTAGTCACGCTGATTGCAATTGCATTTAAATTCAAATGCTCAGCGACGCGGATAAATTCGTCCTTCGGAGTGCTGTTTCCTACAAATACCACATCCCAATTCAGTAATGTAAAATAATCCGACACTATCCTGGCTCCCATGTCGTGATACTCCCCATCGGGGCATATCACCGCCACCTTTTTGTCAGGTGGAGTTGAATGATTTTTGCTCCTTTCAGCGAGCACCCGAGAATACAATGACTCGATGATCGTCCTGGCTATTCCGCTTCTTACATGTTCTCTCCAGACACACAGATTCTTTTCGTCATTGTGGCATTCAATAGAGTTCATGGTCCTTGCCAAAATTTCTTCATAAAATTCCACAATGGTGACTCTATGCTTGTCGATCAAAGCAAGTGCAAATTCGATCGCTTCGTTCTTTGATTCAGTTTCAATAAGTTCCCTGAATTTGTTGTAGAATGCTTCCATTCTCTGTCCCACCTTTCCTTTTGCCATCGTAAACTAGTATAAACTTACCCTGTGTTTTTAAAATTCAAACCCGGGTCAGTAATTAAATTAATATGTTTTTAATATTGGGATAATGGGTATCTAATGGTTTGAGGATACAATTGAAACAAATATTAAAAGGGGATGTAAAATATGAAAAAGTTATACAAAAACAAGGCCGACGGAATGATATCAGGAGTATGTCAGGGCGTGGCCGAGTATTTTGACATAGATCCTTCCCTGGTAAGGATCGTCTGGGCGGTTTCTTTTTTCTGGGGAGGCATAGGCTTGTTTCTCTACATAATCATGGCCTTGATCCTACCGGATAAAAGCACACTTGATTTTACCGACTACAAGGTAAAACCACTGGATGATGAACAATAATAAAACATAAGAGCCGGATCATGTGATCCGGCTCTCTATATGTCTGACTTTTGTCAGATACATACTACTCGATTTACATTGTCAGTTTTGAAAATCTTTTCAAAAATTCTTCCATTTTTGCTTTTATCACATTGCATCCGCCTTCAATGTCAGATTCAACATTTACAGCCATAACAGGATCGTGAAGAGAAAGTCTGATCAAAACCCAACCTTCTTCTTTAGAACAATTTACCCTTACTCCCTCATAATTGGGCTCCACCAAGGTCCATCCTTCAACTGTCTCTACATAGGATCTGAATTCATCCAAAACCGAATTGCCGTAGGCCTTGAAATCTTCCTCCTTGATTTTCAATCTGAACTCCAAATCTTCCAAAGGTTCTTTAAGGTCGGATATCAAGTCTACCAAGGTTTTTCCCTGTTCCTTGAGCTTGGCGAATTTTATCAGAACTTTTGTCACCAGATACGCTCCGTCGTCAAGGAAGTAGTTTTCCTTGAAAGCGCAGTGTCCGCTGGTTTCCATGGCCAAATGGCTGTCTGTTCCTTCATTGTTCAACCTTATGGATTCATTGATGACATTTTTGTATCCTCTCTGGAATCTGTGGTGCTTGCCTCCCAGGCTTTCAATAAAGTCTGTTAGCCCTTTTGAAGTTATGGAATCCGTTACGATGGTGGTTCCCGGATCATCTTCCAAAACTATGGCAGACATCAATGCCACCAGGGCATTTCTGTTGATGGATCTTCCCGAACCGTCAACCACTGCCGCACGGTCCACATCCGTATCAAATATTATTCCAAGATCCGCGCCACTTGTGATGACCGCATTTTGAATAGCATCCATGGCCTTTTGATTTTCAGGGTTGGGTTCATGATTTGGAAAATTCCCGTCGGGCTCCAGAAATACACTTCCTTGCGTATCTGCTCCCAATGGTTGAAGCACTTTCTCCGCAAAAAATCCTCCCGCGCCATTTCCAGCATCAAGAACGATCTTGTTTCCCTGGAATGGTTTTTGCATACCGGTTTTTTCTCTGATCAAATCTACAAGACCCTGCGCATATCTGCTGATAAAGTCGAATTCCACTATCTCGCCGGTCTCTTTGTCGTCAAAAGTCAAATTTTCCGCCAATTCTAAAATTTCCGTTATATCTTTTTTATCGGCTCCGCCTTCTTTAGTAAAGAACTTTAGCCCGTTTCTGTTAAAAGGCAGGTGACTGGCAGTGATCATTATCCCGCCGTCTCCATCGACCACATCGTCTTTTGTAGCCATGAACATTGCAGGGGTCGAAGCCATTTTGCAATCATATACTTTTCCACCAAGAAGATATATCCCTTCAGTCACACCTTTTAAAATTGCCGGACCGGACAATCTGCTGTCCATCCCCACGGCTACTTTAAGTTTGTTCTTTCCAGTTTTCTTTTTCAGCCAGATATAAAATGCTCCGCTGATTTTTTTTGCTATTTCCGGAGTAAGATTTACTTCCTCGCCGACTATTCCTTCCAATGCAACTCCTCGTACATCCGAACCATTTTGAAGTTTCGCAAGACTCATGGTATCATTCCTCTCGATTGGTTTATAATTGTATTATATAACGTTTGCAGTATTATTCAAACGTGAATACGGTTTCATTTTTTCACGGGCAAGTTATTTTTTTCTCTTGACAGCAATTTAACATGATGTTAGTATTTAATCAATTGAATATCAATCTTCGGGGCAGGGTGTGATTCCCTACCGGCGGTAAAAGTCCGCGAGCCTAACGGCTGATCTGGTGCAATTCCAGAACCGACAGTATAGTCTGGATGAGAGAAGGTTTGTATAGAAGGTCAAAAATGCGTTATTGCACTACGCCTCTTGCGAATATTTAGCTTCGAAGTTAATTTCTTCGAAGCTTTTTTATTTTTTTAAGGAGGAGACCATGAACAGGGATTTTATGAAAAGGGCCCTTGAAATAGCAGCTTTGGGCGTGGGCAAAGTCAACCCCAACCCTTTGGTCGGAGCTGTAATCGTCAAGGACGATAAAATAATAGGCGAAGGCTATCATCAAGTTTTTGGCGGCAATCATGCGGAGATCAACGCTATTGCAAGTGCAAATGGATCTTTGGCCGGCTCAAGCATGTACGTCACTTTAGAACCGTGCTCACACTACGGAAAAACGCCACCGTGCGTCAATGCCATTATGGAAAACGGGATAAGGGAAGTGTACGTGGCCATGGAGGATCCAAATCCGTTGGTTGCAGGAAACGGTCTGAAAATTTTAAAGGAAAACGGCGTTTTGGTCCATACGGGCCTGATGAAAGAAGAAGCCTTAAGGCTCAACGAAGTTTTTGTCAAATTCATTACCACGTCAACTCCCTTTTGCGTCATGAAGACCGCCATGACCTTAGACGGAAAAATTGCATGCCATACGGGAGATTCAAAATGGATAACCAATGAAAAATCAAGGCGCTTCGTGCACGAATTGCGCAATAAATATTTGGGTATCATGGTCGGCGTCGGCACAGTTTTGACCGACGACCCTTCACTGACCTGCAGATTGGAAAAAAACGCAAGGCAACCCCGAAGAATAATCGTGGACTCCAATCTCAGGATCCCCCTTCATTCCAAGGTCCTGAACGATGAACAAGCAAATCTGACGATCGTGGCCACTCTTAAAGAAACCGATACAGATAAAGTCAGAGCCATCGAATCAAAAGGCGCCAAGGTAATATTTGTCAAAGCTATGGATGGAAAAATCGACCTTAAGGACCTGATGTTCCTTCTGGGCAAGGAAAATATCGACGGAATTCTTTTGGAAGGCGGAGGGACGCTTAACTTCAGCGCACTTAAGTCCGGAATAGTCGATCGGGTCATGAGCTTCATTGCACCAAAAATAGTCGGAGGTGCTTCTGCGCCAACGCCTGTCGAAGGCAGGGGGATCGATTTGATGAACGATGCCATACAGCTGGAAAATATAAGAACAGAAATATTTGATGAAGATTTTCTGATCATCGGGGAGGTTAAAAAATGTTTACAGGATTGATCGAAGAAATCGGTGAAATAATTGAAATCAAACGAGGCACCAGTTCCGCAAGGATGAAGATCCGTGCCGAAAAGGTTTTAGAAGACGTAAAAAAAGGTGACAGCATCGCTGTAAACGGCATCTGCCTGACTGTCACATCTTTTGACAAAACTTGTTTTTATGTAGACGTCATGCCCGAGACTCTTAGAAGAAGCAGCCTTAAAGATGTCCAAGGGACCGGGAAGGTGAATCTTGAAAGAGCCATGTTGATGGGCGGACGCTTTGGCGGACATATCGTTTCAGGCCACATTGACGGCACCGGCAGGATAATATCAAAGATCCGTGAGGATAACGCTGTACGGATAAAGATCCAAGCCGAAGAAAACCTGCTGAAATACATAATCAACAAGGGCAGCGTGGCCTTGGACGGAGTGAGTCTTACCGTGGCTTCCCTGGGCGGCGAATGGTTTGAAGTTTCCATCATACCCTTGACGGGAGAAGATACCATTTTATTGAACAAGCGGCTGGGGGACTTGGTAAACATCGAATGCGACCAACTGGGAAAATATGTGGAAAGACTGATGGGTTTTAAAAAAGAGAATGTTTTAGATCTGAATTATCTGATCGAAAACGGATTTTAAATTTAAATATAAAGAAAATTTCAAGGAGGAAAATTATGAAATTCAATACTATTGAAGAAGCTTTGGAAGATATAAGGGCAGGAAAAATGATCGTCGTTGTAGACGATGAGGACAGAGAAAACGAAGGCGATCTTTTAATGGCTGCAGAGAAGGTCACGCCTGAAGCCATAAACTTTATGGCGACCCACGGACGGGGTTTGATTTGCACCCCAATGGAAAAACAGAGATTAAAAGATTTGGGAATAACTCAAATGATCCACAACGTTTCCGACCCTAAGGAAACCGCATTCACCGAAACTGTTGATGCCATAGGCACTACTACAGGTATTTCTGCCGGAGAGCGGGCATTTACCATACAAAAACTTCTTGCTGCCGATACAAAGCCCCAAGATTTTACAAAACCCGGACACGTGCTACCACTCGCTGCACAGGACGGCGGAGTATTGGTTAGGATGGGCCACACTGAAGCGGCCATCGATTTGCCAAGACTTGCAGGTCTTTATCCTGCAGGAGTTATCTGCGAAATCATGAACGACGACGGAACAATGGCAAGAATCCCCGATTTGGAGCACTACATCAAAAAGCACGATTTAAAAATCGTCACCATCGCCGATTTGATTGCCTACCGAAAGATCAATGACTCCCTGGTTGAACGAGTGACCGAAGCCAAAATGCCCACCCGTAACGGAGAATTTACGGTGATCGGATACAGACATAAAATCACAGGTGAAGAACACATAGCTCTGGTCAAAGGTGACATAGCCAATACAGATCCCGTGTTGACAAGAGTACATTCCGAGTGTCTTACAGGAGAGGTTTTCGGTTCTCTAAGATGCGACTGCAAGGATCAATTCGATGCGGCGGCCAGAATGATTGAAAAAGAAGGAACTGGAGTTTTGGTTTATCTTCGCCAGGAAGGCAGGGGCATTGGACTTCTCAACAAGCTTAAGGCCTACGCCTTGCAGGACGAAGGGCTCGATACGGTTGAAGCCAACGTGGCTCTTGGCTTTGCACCAGACTTAAGGGATTATCATACAGGGGTGCAGATTTTAAAAGACCTGGGTGTAAAAAACATCAAACTGATGACCAACAATCCGGAAAAAATAGCCAATGTAAGCTGCTATGGGATAAATGTGGTGGAAAGGGTTCCAATTGTAATTGAGTGCAACACCAACAACGAGAAGTACCTTAAAGTAAAAGAAGAAAAAATGGGACACATATTTTAAATTAGGAGGAATTGAAGATGAAGGTTTTTGAAGGAAAATTAATATCAGAGAAAAGCAATTACGGTATCGTGGTCGGTAGATTCAATGAATTTATCGGTTCAAAGCTACTGTCCGGAGCTATTGACGGACTTGTAAGACACGGTGCAGAAGAAGAAAACATCCACGTAGCTTGGGTTCCCGGTGCTTATGAGATCCCTCTGGCTGCAAAAAAGATGGCCAAATCCGGAAGATACGATGCGGTGATCACCCTTGGAGCGGTGATAAGAGGATCCACCCCTCATTTTGATTTCGTCGCAAACGAAGTGTCAAAGGGAGTTGCCAGCGTTTCTCTTGAAAGCGATATCCCCGTAGTTTTTGGAGTACTGACTACAGATTCCATCGAACAGGCCATTGAACGCGCAGGCACCAAAGCGGGAAACAAAGGGTACGAAGCGGCGGTCACTGCGATTGAGATGGTCAATCTTTTAAAAGAAATATAAACATGATGCCGGATGTAAAAACCATCTTCATGGATTTTGACGGTACTTTGCACGAGACCTTAAAAATCTATAAACCGGCCTTTTGTAAAGCTTATGATTTTTTAGTGGATCAAGGCGTTGCCCAAGAACGAAGCTGGAACGATGGAGAAATCTCAAGATGGCTCGGCTACACTGCCGGAGACATGTGGAATAGCTTTATGCCAGATTTGGATCCCGACATAAAAAATCGGGCAAGCCTCATCATCCGGGATGAAATGCACTCCCAGTTGATTGCCGGCAACGGCAGTCTGTATGAAGGTACTGAACAAGTGCTGAAAACACTGGTCTCAATGGGTATTACCCTGGTCTTTTTAAGCAATTGCCGCAACTCTTACATGGAAGCCGTAAAAGAAATATACGGATTGGATAGATATTTCAAAGAATTTATCGCCACCGAATCCTGGGATTTCAAACCAAAGTATCAAATAATCAAATCTATAAAAGACAGTTATCAAAAGGAGCTTTTAGTAGTTGGTGACAGGATCCACGACGTTGAAGCAGGGTTTCTTAACGACATAAAAGCCGTAGGATGCACCTACGGATACGGCTCAAAAGAGGAATTGTCACTTTCCGATTTTAGAATTAATGAGATAATTGAGCTATTGGATATTATATAGCAAAGGAGGCCACCCTTTTGGACGGCCTCCTTGTTTATTTATATTGCTTTTATTACTTTTATCCCCGTATCGTGTCCGTTGATGTTTTGTGTTTCCAGTTCTTCTTTGCCAAGCAGGATTTCATCTGCCAGGGTTTCTGATTTTATGAAATCTTCAAACTTGCTTATACCTTTTGACACTTCTTCATCGGCATTTATGTGCAATACGATCCTGTCCAATACGTCAAGACCGTTTTGCTTTCTCAACTGCTGTACTTTTGATACGATTTCTCTTGCGTATCCTTCAAAGGTCAGTTCGTCAGTAAGGGCAGTGTCAAGAATGACAAATACATTGTTTTCCATCTGTACGTTGAATCCCTCTTTTGCGCTGATCCTTACATCCAGGTACTCTTCCTTCACTTCCGTTGCTTCCCCATCCATGTCTATAGTGGTGGATCCATTTTCTTTTATAGCCGTAACCACTTTTTCAGCGTCGGACTGAGCCAGGGCCTTGGCTAAAAGTTTTACCTTCGGTCCAAATATCGGTCCTGCCACTTTGAAATCCGGCTTCAAGCTGAAATCCAAAAATTCGTTCAGGCTTTCCTCAAAGCTTACATCCTTGATGTTTAATTCTTCCTTGATCAACGGTACAAGATATCCTATTGAATCTTTGTATTTTCCGTCTACTAAAATCTTTTGCAGGGGCTGTCTTACTTTTATCTGGGCTTCTTCCCGGGCAGCTCTTCCAAGACTAACCAGAGTCCTTACCCTGTCCATTCTCTCTTCCACACCGGCATCCAGAAGGCTTTCATCGCATTTGGGGAAATCAGCCAGATGTACGGATTCTTTCCCTGTCAGGGTGGTATAAAGTTCTTCGGAAATATAAGGAGCAAAAGGCGCTATCATTTTTGAAATGCCTGTCAACACTTCATATGTGGTATTGAACACGGCTTTTTTGTCTTCCGTCATTTCCTTTGCCCAGAATCTTCTTCTGTTTCTTCTGATGTACCAGTTTGACAAGTCTTCATTTACGAATTCCTGGATCTTTCGCACTGCCCTTGTCAGGTCGAATATTTCCATCTCTTCCTGCACTTCTTTGATCAGGTTGTTGTATTTTGACAAGACCCATCTGTCTATTTCAGGTCTTTGCGCGTACTCTACGAAAAACTCGTTTGGATCGATAGAGTCGGTGTTTGCATACATCGCAAAGAACGCATAAACATTCTTGAGTGTGTTGAAAAATTTGCTCTGAACTTCTTTTAGTCCCTCTATGTCAAACTTGGTAGGTGTCCAGGCTGGTGATACGTACAATAGATACCATCTGAGAGCATCTGCCCCATATTTGTCGAATAGCTCAAAGGGATCAACTGTATTTCCTCTTGTCTTGGACATTTTTCTTCCTTCTGCATCCAAGATCAGATCATTGACCAATACCCTCTTATATGCGGATTTCTTCATTATAAATGTAGAAATGGCGATCAATGAATAAAACCATCCTCTGGTCTGATCGATGCCTTCGCAGATAAAGTCAGCTGGGAATTGCTCTTCGAAAAGTTCCTTGTTTTCAAATGGATAGTGATATTGTGCAAATGGCATTGAGCCCGAGTCAAACCAGCAGTCTATTACATCGCTTACCCTGCTCATGGTGCTTTGACATTTGGGGCAAGTTATATGTACGTCATCAACGTATGGTCTGTGAAGTTCTATATCCACCGAAATATCTTCGATTGCTTTATCCTTTAATTCTTGTCTGCTGCCTATAGATTCAAGATGACCGCAATCGCATCTCCAAATATTAAGCGGCGTTCCCCAGTAACGGCTTCTGGAAATAGCCCAGTCATTCAAGTTTTCCAACCAGTTTCCAAATCTCTTTTCCCCTACATAATCTGGAAACCAATCTACAGAATCGTTGTTTGCGATCAACTCGTCCTTGATTTTTGTCATCTCTATATACCAGCTTGGCTTTGCATAGTAAACCAGCGGTGTCTTACATCTCCAGCAGTGTGGATAGTTGTGTGCGATTTTTTCTTTTTTGAACAGCTTGTCTTCTTCTTTGAGCCATTTGATTATCTCTGGATCAGCATCCATTACGAACATGCCCTTCCAAGGCGTTTCAGTGTACTTGCCCTCTTCGTCCACAGGATTGAACACCGGCAGCGAGTACTTTCTTCCTACCTGATAGTCGTCCTCTCCAAAGGCGGGAGCTATATGAACGATACCTGTACCGTCATCAGTCGTTACATAATCGGCACATGTAACGAAAAATGCCTTCTGTTCCGTTTTCAAAAACGGCATAAGCTGCTCATACTCCATGTGTTCAAGCTTGGTTCCGTCCATTTCTTCCAGGATCTCAAACCCTTCACCCATGACCTTGCCCAAAAGCTCCTTGGCCAATATATAGGTTTTACCTTCATAAGATGCCTTTACGTACACAGCTTTCGGGTTTACGGCAAGGGCAACGTTTGAAGCAAGTGTCCAAGGAGTGGTCGTCCAAACAAGGAAATACTCGTCCTTGTCTTTTAACTTCATCGGAACAATTACCGTAGTAGTCTTTATCTCTTGGTATCCCTGTGCAACTTCGTGAGAAGCCAGACCAGTTCCGCATCTTGGACAATAAGGCAGTATCTTGTGGCCTTCATAAATCATTCCGCCATCAAAAAACTGCTTTAAAAGCCACCATACAGTCTCAATATAGTCGTTGTCCAAAGTAATGTAAGGATCTTCCATGTCGACAAAATAACCCATTCTTTTTGTCATCTCTCTCCACTGGGCTTCGTATGTAAATACAGATTCCTTGCATTTTTTGTTGAACTTGTCCAGTCCGTAATTCTCTATCTCCGGTTTGCTGGAGAGATTAAGCGCTTTCTCTACTTCGATTTCCACAGGCAGTCCGTGGGTGTCCCATCCGGCTTTTCTTAAAACCCTATATCCGGACATGGCTTTATACTTGCAGACAGAGTCCTTCAAGGTCCTGCTTATTACGTGGTGTATGCCGGGTTTTCCGTTTGCAGTTGGTGGTCCTTCGTAAAATACGAAGTTCTCGTTTCCTTCCCTGATATCGATACTTTTCTTTAATATTTCAATTTCTTCCCATCTGTCAGATATCTTCTTTTCTCTTTCCGATACGGGCAGATTGGATAATTCGTTGAACCGTGCCATGATTTTCCTCCTGAATTCAATTTTTATCTGGTGATAAATAAAAAACACCTTCGTTCATATAAGAACGAAAGTGTTTGACTTCGTGGTACCATCTTACTTCACATCTAAAATAGATGCCTCATATTTTAACGGGTTTACCGGATCCTTTGGATCTGGCTCAGAGTTGATATTCAACAATTCTAAACTTGGCGGTCTTTCAGCCTGGAACCGCTTCTCTGGAGAAGTTTTGCGAAATGTCTACTGGTCTCTTCACAGCCTTTGTATATAGATTTGTACACCATATTTTATACAAAATCTCAAAGATATGTCAAGGTCTTATTGCGAAATTATTTGCTCAACAGCTCTTTTACTCTGATTGCAGCTTCCCGCAGTTCTCTCTGGGCCTTTTCATTTTCTTTAATGGGATTTCTATCCGTATTGTTGTATCTAAGGTCCTCGATCACATTGGCATTGATATTGCCCAGGAAATGTTGACACTCCACATCTACGCCCTGGAATTGGTTTGGATAGGTGGGAGAACCACCGTTTGCCAGGATAACGACGTTCTTTTTCTCCTTGAATATGGGGTCTTTGAAGTGATACCATCCGTTGTATAAAACCTGGGTCCTGTCTATAAATATTTTCATCCTGCTGGTGACACTGTTAAAGTATAGAGGCGTTGCTATGACTATCAGATCGCTTTCCTTGAAAGAGTTCATTATAGCTTCCCTGTCGTCTTTTATTATACATTCGTCATAATGCTGTCTGCAGTAATCACAGGCCAGACAAATTTCAACTTTTTTATCCAAAAGATTTACGTATTCGATCTCATTTCCTTCTTTCAGGTTTTCCAGAAAAGCATCCACAAGGTCTTGTGTGTTTTTTTTCCGTCTGTGACTGCCGATAAGCACGGTTATTTTCATCAAAATCCCTCCCACCTTTAATATAAGAATATTATATCACGAAATATAACGTTTACATAAATTTACTCTGTTGTTTTGCCCCGGAAGTTGTTTTAAAATAAGATATAGCACCAACAATGATAATTCCAAAAGGAGAAAAGAATGTTAAAAAATAAAAAAAGCATTATCTTCGATCTTGACGGCACTTTGGCAGATTCCATCTGGGTCTGGAAGAACCTTGATGAAATCTATCTTGAAGGCAAGGGAATATACAGCAGCGACAATCTCCAGGAAGAAATGAACGGACTAAGTTTCAGCGATGCGGTGGCATACATCAAAAACAAGTTTGATATCCCGGACAGCCTTGAGACCATGCATGATGAATGGGTGGCTCTATGCAAAGACGTATTTATCGACGATGTAAGCCTTAAGGAAGGTGCTCTTTTGTTCGTACAAAAGATGCACTCAATGGGCTACATGATGGGCGTAGGAACAAGCAACAACAAAACCATAGCCCAGGGTTTTCTTCAATCAAAGAACCTGACAAGATACTTTAAAACCATCAGGACTTCCTGCGAAGTAGGCCGGGGCAAGCCAAACCCGGATGTTTTCCTCAAGGTGGCCGAAGACCTGAAGGTCCTGCCAAGTGAGTGCCTGGTATTTGAAGATACCCTTGAAGGAGTAATGGCCGCCAAAAATGCCGGCATGTCAGTTGCAGCCATACATGACCCTGCCCACTTAAGATTTGAAGATGAAATCAAATCTCTGGCAGATCATTATTTCTTGAATTTTCTTGATGCCGCCGAAGCTGTCTAAAAAATATCCTCAATTTGAGCGGAGGACAGACCACTGTAGGTCAAAAGGATGTAGCTATCTTCTGATTCGGGTATCTTTATTTTTTCAAACAGGATGTTGTTCTTGTCAAAGATACTGTGAAGTTTAGACTCTTCCTTTTGGTCTTTAAATTTTATTATCAGGTGTAGCCCCGAGTTCTCTCCCAAAATTTCTATTTTGTCCCCGTACCTGCTTTTGAGTCTGTCTATCAGCAGATTGTTCTTTTTGTAATAGATTTTGTTTGCTTTTCTAAGGTGTCTCTCAAAATGACCTTCTTTCATGAATCTGCCCAGAGTCAACTGCTCGATTTTGGAAGCGGTCTGAGTGAATCTGTGCTTGTTCTTTTCATATTTAGAAAGCAGGCCGTCAGGCAAAACCATGTAACTGATCCTCATGGCCGGAGTCAAAAGCTTTGAGAAGGATCCCATATATACTACATGGCGACCTTCATCAAGGCCTTGAAGGGAAGGTATCGGCTCATTTTCATACCTGAAGATGCTGTCGTAGTCGTCCTCTATTATCAGCCCGTCGACTTTTCTGGCCCAAGCCAGTACTTCAAGCCTTCTTTTTATGGGCATTACAGTACCCATGGGATACTGGTGAGAGGGACTCAAATACGCCACTCTCGCATTGGTTTTCTCCAAAAGATCCGTTTTGATGCCTTCTCCGTCCACTTTAACGGCTTTTATGCCAAAGCCGTAGTCTTCAAAAGTATACCTGGCCTGCTCAAAACCAGGATCTTCAAAGATAACCGATGAGTTTTCATCCTTTATGAGTGTTGCTATCATCCCCAAAAGATATTGGCTTCCAGATCCGATCACTATTCTGTTTGGATCACATACCACGCCCCTGCTTTTTCCAATGAAATCGGATATCTCTTCTCTTAATATCAATTCTCCCTTAAGGTCTCCACCGTCGAAAAGAGCCTGTGAATTGTCCCTGATAACGCTGTTGTAGGTTTTTCTCCACAGGGACAGATCGAAACTGTCCTTGTCGACTCCAGTATTTATGTATGTAAATGTTTCCTCTCCGATCTTTTGAGCCGCAGTTTTTCTATCGAACACGTACTCGGACAGTCCTATGGCAAAGTATCCCCTTCTGGGGATATTTTCTATATATCCTTCCGCCACCAGCTGGCTGTATGCGCCTTCTACGGTTATCTTGCTTATGTTCAACTCTTTCGCCAGCATCCGAATGGAGGGCAACTTTTCACCTTTTTTGATTTCTCCGCTCAATATGCAGTCTTTGAAGTACTTGTATAACTGAATATAAAGGTGTTTTCCCTCTTTGTTCATTAAAATGAATTTATCTATCATTTTCCATCTGTCCTTATGTGTATATTTGTTTTTGTACATTTTCATATGGTCAATTGTATTGTATCATAAAGAAAAACAAATGCAAGGGAGTTGAACTATTTGAATATTACATTGAAAAAATTGATCTATACATCCTTAATGATCACAATCGTCTTTATAGCCACCGTAGTCATAGCCATTCCCATGCCGTTGGGATTCATCAACCTTGGTGATGGTGCCATCTACATTGCATCCGCTCTACTGGGTCCCCAGTTGGGATTCATCGCAGGTGCCATTGGTTCCGCCTTGGGCGATTATTACCTGGGCTACTTCGTCTACATGATCCCTACATTTTTAGTCAAGGGAACAATGGGACTGGTATCCGGTTACCTGTTCAAAAAAAACCACCCTTTAAAAGCGGTGGTAGCAGGCTGTCTCATTATGGTGGGTGGATATTATGTTTCAGAAGTCATCATCTACTCGAACTTCCTGTCTCCTCTGGCCAGCATCCCTTTCAACCTATTGCAGGGAGCAGTCGGATCCGCCATAGGATATGTATTCTTCGTTAAATTCAGAAAGATGTTTGCAGGTTTGATCTGACCAAAGGTTTGACTGTCAAATAGACAAGCATGGTTTTTTACATAGCCGTGTTTGTCTATTTTTGTGTTCAAAAATATATAAATCAACTGCTTGGTGAATTCCAATGCTCTTTACGGATAGTCCGCAAATCTTGAGGCCAATTTTTCATTTTTCTCATAGTCATTTAACGGTAACTTATGAGCAAAAATTCATGTAAAACCTATAAAAAAGCTGCTTTCCAAACTTGAAAAATGGTGTTTTCTATCTATTCCTCCAACCTTTCCACACATCACCTTCTTCTGTCCGGTGCAGCTTATTTCTTTTGACTTATTTATCAACTGGGCAGCTTTTCTCTTAGTTTGTCCAGTGCCCTTTTCTTCAATTTGACCACGCTTTGGGTGTGCATTCCGTGTTCTTCGGCAATTTCTTTGATTTTCTTTCCCTGATAGAAGTGATGTATAATGACCCACATTTGCTTCTCCGACAAACCCTTTATTGCTTCTTTGAGGGCCTTTTTCTCTTCTTCCCTTATCAGCTGGGAATCATGAGCCACAACATTATCTTCCTTGATATTGACAAAAACGTCGTAAGTTGGAAATGTCAGTGCGTCCCCGTCCTTCTTTTTTTTCTTGACCCTTTGCATGTAATGATAAAACAACAGGTTTCTGTAGTACATAAGAAAAGACATATGCCTGGCTTCATCGTAATCGTTAATCGATTTCATCAGTATCTCAAAGGAATTTTGAGATGCATCCTCAAACGAATCTTCCGAATACCCGTATCTTTTGTACATGTTTTTTACCATTGGCTCCACCTTTTTAAATAGAGCATTCAACTTTTCCTGATTCCAACCTTCGTCTTCTTTGATTTCTTGGATCATTTCATTCATATTTGGCCTCCGATTCTGTCATTTTGGTTTTTGGCACCGTAGTTCCTACGTATAAAATAGAAAAAACATACCCATGAAACCCATTTTATTTTAGCGTTGTAAATATATTTTGTCTATTTGATGTTTAAGAAGTAAAATTTTTCCGTTTCCTTCATTCAATCGATCAGCTTTGTTGTAAGTGCCTATTGGTTGGGGTATACTTAAGAAGATAGACATTTTTGTTTGCATTTTAACGAAGGGTGGTGATATATCGATGAAAAAAATCTTTACTTGTGCAACATCCTTTGCAATTGCTTTTGTGATGCTCGCTTCAATTCAAACTGGATTTGCTCCCAAAGTCCAGGCCGAAGGTTCCGGGAAGCTCGTATACGTCATTCCCATTGAAAACGAAGTTGAAAGGGGACTTGAGGCATTTTTAAGACGGACGACCAAAGAAGCGGCCGAGGCAAATGCAGATCATATCATCTTTGAGATCAATACTCCCGGCGGTGCTGTGGAAGCCGCTGACAATATCGGTCAGATCATGCAGGAGATAACCATTCCTACAACTGCGTACATCCGTTCCCGAGCCCTTTCTGCCGGTTCATACATTGCGTTGTTTGCTGACAATATTTACATGAACCCTCAGGCCACCATGGGCGCCAGCGGAATCATCACAACTGATGGTAACGCAGCAGATGCAAAGGCCCAATCCTATTGGCGGGAAGCCATGGGAAGCGCTGCAGAAGCCGGAGGACGTGACCGCATTTATGCGGAAGCAATGGCAGACGCCAGCATCGATTTGCCGGAATACAATGCACCGGAAGGCGAATTTTTGACCCTTGGTCCCACTAAAGCCATGGAAGTGGGCTATTCCGAAGGAACAGTGAACCACCGTACCGAACTGTTGGCCATTCTTGGGCTTGATGAGGCAGAGATCGTCGAAGCAAAGATTTCATTTGCTGAAAGCGTTGCCAGATTTTTGACCAACTCCCTGGTGGTTTCCATACTGCTTACTCTTGCGGGACTTGGACTGGTTTTAGAGCTATACTCTGCAGGCTTTGGCGTGGCGGGCATTGTAAGCATACTTTCATTGATCCTGTTTTTCTACGGTCATGCCGTTGCAGGTCTTGCGGGATTGGAAGTCTTCGTTCTGCTTCTTATTGGAATCGGTCTGGTCATTGCCGAGTTCTTTGTGCCGGGGGGTATCCTGGGGGGACTGGGAGTTTTAAGCATCATTGGTTCGTTGTTTCTTGCAACGAACAATATCTTTACGATGGGTCTGAGCATCTTGACAGCCCTGATCATCACTATCGCCGTAGCCGTTATTCTTTACAGAAAAATCGGCTTGCAGGAGGGAATTCTTCGCCACATCATTTTATCGGATCAGCTGACAGCCGAACGTGGCTATGTGCCTGTTGAAGAACGAAAAGATCTGGTGGGTTTAAAAGGAAAAACACTTACGCCCTTAAGGCCGGCCGGTACTGGTCTGTTTAACGGCAGCAGGATAGACATCGTGTCTGAAGGAACTTTTATAAGTGGCGGTCAAGCCGTTGAAATAGTCCAGGTAAGCGGTGGTCGAGTGGTCGTAAGAGAAATTACAAACGAGGAGGCATAATTATATGTTAGGTTTCGCTGATTTCATACCAATTATAATCATTGGTATCATTATTATTGGTCTTGCAATTTTGTTTTCATTTATTCCGGTGGCTTTATGGATAAGTGCTTTGGCAGCTGGAGTAAAGGTTAGTATCTTTACCCTTGTCGGTATGCGTTTACGTCGAGTTGTACCAAGCAAGGTTATCAACCCGCTTATAAAGGCGTATAAAGCTGGAGTGAGTGCGGATGCCAACCAGTTGGAGTCCCACTATTTGGCTGGCGGAAACGTTGACAGAGTAGTCAATGCTCTAATTGCTGCGCAAAGAGCCAATATTGAATTGGGTTTTGAGAGGGCAGCAGCAATCGACCTTGCCGGTCGTGACGTGCTTCAAGCCGTTCAAATGAGCGTTAACCCAAAAGTAATAGAAACACCTTTTATTGCGGGTATTGCCATGGACGGGATCGAAGTAAAGGCAAAAGCAAGGATCACCGTACGTGCCAACATTGAACGACTTGTAGGTGGCGCCGGTGAAGAAACTGTCATCGCCCGTGTCGGTGAAGGAGTTGTCAGTACCATCGGTAGTGCCACTTCCCACAAGCAAGTACTTGAAAATCCCGATTCCATATCCAAAAACGTATTAAATCGCGGATTGGACGCTGGAACCGCTTTTGAAATTCTATCAATAGACATTGCCGATGTGGATATCGGTAAAAACATCGGAGCCATCCTCCAGACAGATCAAGCCCAGGCGGACAAGAGCATCGCCCAGGCGAAAGCGGAAGAGCGCCGTGCAATGGCCGTGGCGGAAGAGCAGGAAATGATCGCCCGCGTTCAGGAAATGCGTGCAAAAGTTGTGGAAGCAGAAGCAACTGTACCTCTAGCACTGGCAGAAGCATTGCGTTCGGGCAAAATGGGCGTGATGGACTATATGAACTACCGCAATATTGGAGCAGATACTCAAATGCGTGATTCCATCGGCAGGATCTCTGAAGAGGATTCTACAAAGGAATGATACCTAAGTCACAGAGGTTGAAAGGCGTGATTAAATGGAAGACATTCTAGCACCACTCTTAGCCGTTCTTATAATGATAGGTTCGAGCATTTTAGGAAGAATATCAAAACAAAAAAAGGGGGAATCACCTCCCCAGCAGAATAAAACTTTGATGGATTACGGTCGCGAACTGATCAAGCAGATCGAACAGCTGGACAAGGGGACTCTATTCCCCGAAAGTACTGTCAGTAAAAGCGAGCAGGCAGAGACAATGCAGCGGATCAATGATCCAACGGATAGTTTTGAAAGAAACTCCCAAGTAAACATGAAACAGGAATATACGCGCTCAATACAGCGATCCGAAAAAATTGAGAGAGTCATCGATCGTCAAACAGCTCCCTTGCAAGTGGAAAGGAAATCCCCCAAAGGATTCCCCATAAATAAGCGATTGAGCAAAAAAGACTTGAGACAAAGCATTGTTATGGCTGAAATTCTGGGTCCGCCCAGAGCAAAGCAGCCTCATTCGCCGATCAAACGATAGAAATTAAAGTCAACAAATTTAAAAGTACACCCCTCATGTTAGACGTAAAATCTAATAGTTGGGTGTACTTTTTTATATTTCCTGCATTCCATTATATATTTTCGCTTTTTAATGCATCCATGGGGTTGTCTTTACGGATCTTGTCCATGGCATAGATGCTGCTTGCAAATACAACCAAGAACACACTGCCGATGGCGATGACCACAGGCTTAACGGGCATGTAGAAAGGAAATTCCATACCGTTGCTGATGGAGATATATATAAGATAAGTAATCCCTACCGCCACCGGGATGCCGTAGATAATGCCTTTAAGGCCGTAGAGGGTGCTCTCATAGGTCATCATATTCCAGAAACCCTTTTGTGTCATTCCCACTGTCTTCAACATTGCAAACTCCCTTCGCCGCAGATGAATGTTGGTGGATATGGTGTTGAATACATTGGCGGCGGCAATGAGCGAAATGAGGATTATGAACCCATAGGAAAAGATATTTATCACACTGATCATGGCACGATCCTGCTCCTGAAATGCTCCATGGTCGATAAGCCGGCTGTAGGATAACTTCTCTTCCTTGAGCAAACGGGTCATCTCTTCATAAGCGGCCTTGTGGTCATCAACATGGAAGTACAAATTGATAGGGATATCTTCCTTTTCACCCAAGATCTCCTTACTCGCACTAAAAGGGTAGATCACCTTGATGTCTGTTCCCATTAAATTGGTTGCCATCATTGGAAGTTCTGGAATGATATATCCCAACTCCAACTCCCGGGTGGTGATCCCATCCTTCTTGGGAAGGAGTACTTCCACTTCGTTCAAGTCTCGGTAGACCAGCTGGTCTCCTCTGGCCTCTCCTGTAAAATAAGCACCTTCCACATCCATGATCTCCACCCCTTTCGCCGTGAAATATCCCTCTTCCAGAGCGTCATAAGTATAATACTTGGAATCTTCCGGGTCAAAGATCTTTCCCTTGGTGTAGACAAGGGCCTTGGGCTCATCCCGCCCCATATACTCCCCTGCATCCAACCGGTTGTTCTCCAGCAGCCTCATAAAGCTGTCATCATCCAGAAAGATCAGATGCATGTCAAGCAGCATCTCTCCTTCCGTCATTCCGACTATCTCCTGCATCCAGTTGGTCCCTGCCAACTTTTGATAATTCTCTTCAACCAAATCCTTTGGCACCAAGATCCCTGCTCCCATTTCACTGTATTCATATGAGGAATCCCGAATCCCTTCCACGGAAGTCAATAATTCTCTCAGGTGCCCAGCATCAATTTGCTGTTCTGGCGTTAGAGTGTAGGATATGTCGTAAGTGGCTTCCCCGAAAAGCTGACTTGTGCTTTTCTGCAAGTAGCTGGTGAAGCTGGAGGCGGATATGAAAAGCACCACACTCATGAACAATGATATGACGGTAGCTCTGTATTTTCGTTTGTTCCGTTTAAAGTTTTTGGCCGCCAACATACCGTTGAATCCAAATAGCTTGTAGGTGATCCGACTTGTCTTTACCTTTCCCGCCTTGATTTTAATGTCATTTGTCTGCCTAATGGCATCCATGGCGGAAATCTTGGCTGCTTTTCTTGCGGGGATGGCCGCAGAGATCAGAACTGTCACCAGCCCCAAAGCA
The DNA here is from genome assembly GCF_015594845.1 of Alkalibacter mobilis. GTDB lineage: Bacteria > Bacillota > Clostridia > Eubacteriales > Alkalibacteraceae > Alkalibacter > Alkalibacter mobilis. The sequence continues at coordinate 82,520 of NZ_JADNRK010000008.1, forward strand.
GCAGCCAAAAGCAGGGCCGTGGGTGATATCCGCAGTATAAGCTGTGCATTCGTCCCAGAATTCCACAGGGCTTTGAAGATGTCCTTGGCAAATGTGAACGTCAGTCCGATCCCGGTGATCCCCAACAGGATCCCCAGCGGGATCCCCACGGCACTCAGAATAAAGGCTTCAAAGATTACGCTGCCCATAACCTGTTTTTTTGTTGCTCCAATGGATTTTAAAAGTCCAAATTGCTTTGTCCGCTCGCTGATGGATATGGAAAAGGCGTTGTAGATCAGAGATATGGAACCAAACATAATGATGGCAGAAAGCACGGCCACCATGCTGTAGAGTACATCGTTGAGGGTGTTCTCGTTAGAATTGCCGCTAAAGCGGAGCAAATTGCTGTTTACCACCGTTTCTTCAAATCCGGTTTCATCAAGAAAGGTGTAGATCCCTTCCATGGGCTTTACTCTCAAGTATACGTCGAAGCTGCCGTTTCCCGTGCCGTCAGCCACGGTGAGTGCCGTATAACCGGGAGCCGTGAATCCTTCAAAGGAGGGTCGTTCATAAAATCCTACGACGGTGTACGTCTTCGTCTCTTCTCCTTCCAGCGCTTCTGCACCTTTCAGGAAGGATTGGGATTGGGTCATGATAATTCCGTCATGCACCCGCTTTCCTACATCCAGGGTGATCTCGTCTCCAAGAGACATGGTGACACCGCCGTTGCTGGAAAGGTGCTCCGGCAGGAGTATCTGACTGCTATCCTCCGGAAGGATCCCATCCACTAAATGAACCGGCATCATTAAAGAAAATTCTTCATCCATGGCACCCACAAACAAATAGGGCTTGTCTTCATTTTGGATACCCTCCAACAGGGCATAACCTATATGCTCCAGGGTGGAGACTGCCTCTATCTCTTCTTCATCCCTCAGAGTCTGGATGTCTGCTGCTGTAATGTTCAGTGCACCACCGTAAAAATCTCCTTCTTGTTCCTTTACCACTTCGATCAAATATGACTGGAGGCTAAAGACAGATGTAGTGATCGCTGTAAAGAGGGATACGGATAGAATTATGCCAACAATGGTGACAAGAGTTCTGGTCCGATTCTTCTGCAAGTTCTTCCAGGTCACTTTGTTCAGGATCTTCATGAACTTATCACCTCATCTCGAGTGATCTTCCCATCTTCTATGGTCAGTATCCTGTTGGCTTGACGGGCGATGGCATCATCATGGGTAATGATAAGCAGCGTCTGGTCATACTTGCGGTTGGACTCCTTTAGAAGTTCGATAATGTCCTGGCTATTCTTGGAATCCAAGTTGCCGGTGGGTTCGTCCGCCAGCAGCACCACCGGCTCGTTCATCAGTGCTCTTCCGATCGACACCCGTTGTTGTTGTCCCCCTGAGAGCTGATTGGGCAAATGGTTTTCCCGCCCGTGGAGATTCAGCGTTTCCAACAAGTCGGACAATCTTTCCTTCTCCACCTCTTTTCCGTCCATCAATACGGGAAGGGTCATGTTTTCCACCACGTTGAGGACGGGAATCAAGTTATAAAATTGGTAGATCAAACCTACCTGCCTACGTCGAAAAACGGCCAGCATCTCTTCGTCCTGCCCATAGACATCGCTGCCATCCATGAATACCTTGCCGGAAGTAGGTCGATCGACACCCCCTAAAATATGCAACAAGGTGGATTTTCCTGAACCCGAAGGACCGGTGATCGCCACAAAGTCACCCTTCTTGATGGCAAAGGAAACGTCATCCAGCGCTTTTACCATATTTTCGCCTTCACCATAAGTCTTGGTGAGGTTTTCCACTTTTACAATCTCCATATATGAAACCTCCTGTGTTTTTTGTCTTCATTTCATTGTAGATCGACCACATTAACGGGTGATTAAAAAAATCTTAATAAATTATTACGAAAGCATAAGAATTAAAGCCAACGGATGCCGTTGGCTTTTGATATTCGATAAATTGATTTATAAGTTGTTATCAGGCTTCTTGGTAAATATGGATACAACGATAAATATGAGTGCAGATAACGGGACACCGATCACCATGGGATCCATACTGGACCAGGGATGACCAAACAATACGGGTTTTCCCGTCAAAGCCATACATATGCCCAGTGGCACAGCTTCACTGGCTTTAACAAATCCATACCAAAAAAGGGCGAAAACCAATCCTCCATACACACTTGCTATAGCTCCAGCTTTTGAAGATCCTTTCCAAAAAAGACACCCTGTATAAGAGGGAAGCCAACAAATGGCACAGATCCCAAACCAAAACACCGTAGCCCTTGCGATAATGCCGGCCGGCAATACAAAAGCAAGTAAAAGTCCAAAGCTCAATCCTATCACTATTCCCAGCTGCATCATTCTTTTTGTATTTTTCTCGGTATTGAAATTATCAAAAATATCTCTGGCAAAAGCCACTCCTTGAAGGTGAAGCAAGGATGCTGAAGATGACAGTGCCGCTGCCAGCAAACCGAACATGAATAAATACACAAACCACTCAGGCATCAATGATGAAATGGTCATTGGAATTATCATGTCGACATTTCCTTCAGCTGCGAATAATGAAATTTGACCAGTTTTATTGTAAAAATATACATTGCTGAAGATTCCCACCAATACATAACCACCAGTCAAAAACCAAATGAAAATCGCTGCTGCTACGATACCTATATAAATATTTTTTTCGCTTTTTACAGCCATAAACTTGACTTGCAAGTGAGGTTGAGCCAACGTTCCCACACTGATGCCAAGTACCAGCGTACTCATCACCGTCCACCATATGGTCGATCCAAGATCCGGCATCCAAACCCAACCATTATGACCTGCTTGGACAAGATTATTTGGTATCAAATGTGTGATACTGTCCAATACATTGTGAGCGGTTGTAATACCCCCGACTTTCCATAGTATCGTTCCCAACAATATCACACTCGAAAGAAACATGATGCTTGCCAATAATGCATCAGTGTAAATAACACCGATCAATCCACCATACGATACGTATAGCAGAACTAAAACAGAAATTATAATAAGTGCGAGTTTGTAATCTATCCCGGTAGCACCGGCTACAAAATTTGCTCCGCCAATCAAAATTATGCTTGTGTAGGCCGGCAAAAATACGTATATTATGACACCAATCGACTTTTGAAGAAATTTGCTTTCAAATCTTTTGCCCATCAGCTGCGGAAAACTCTCTGCACCAAAGCGTTCTCCTATGACCCGCACTCTCCTGCCGTAAACATAAAATGCTATAAATGTACCTATGAGCATGTTTCCGAGTATTCCCCAGTACAGGCTATATCCATACAAACCGGCAACACCGCCAAACCCTACAATTGCCGATGTGCTGACAAGTGAAGCTCCATAAGATAGTGCAATAAACAAGCCACCTATATTTCTTCCGCCAACTGTCAAATCCAAAGCATTCTTGGTTCTTCTCTTACCAAAATACGTTGTACATGCAATAGCTCCGATAAAAAACAAACTGGTAATTAAAAAAACCGACAAATTTAGTTTCATTCTATTTTTCCCTTTCAGCCTTGGAGTATTTTATGATGCCGAATACAACATTAAATATCAACATCAATAACGTCGAAAAAAAACATGCTATGATTTGTGGATCCTTTAGACCAAACATATACATCTCCTTTGATAGTCATTAAAATGGTTCCCGCTTTTCTTGAAATTCTCAATTAACATTGATTAGAAGTATACCACAAAACATATAACCGATGGGATCTGATTTTACATAAATACAATTTTTTTCCATGCAAATTCTTAGTAAGTTTGGTCCCCACATTATTTTCTCTTTTCATGCAAAAACCTCACTTCTATAAATAATTTTATATCAGCGAGGTTATTGTAATTTTATACGGATATCGTCATATCACTTTCAATGATCCTTTACTCAAAATTCTCTTAACGTTTCTACATCTGAAAGCCATTGGAATCTTTCATCGTGCAACAATTTATAAACCTTGTCATTTCCGGCCAATCCCCACAGCAGGTATTCTGTACATCCAGGCACTGCCAAAGAAGTATGGTATCCGAAAGGCAATGCAATAGCCGTTTCATCATCACTGATCTTATTGAACTCATCCCAAGCTCCACCTTCATCCCCTTCAAGCCCGTATGAATGTTGAATAACATACTTACCATGTGGCCCTTTAACTCTAATTGAAAATATTTCATCTAGCGGAAATTCTTTTTCATTGTCTAAATCATGCTTATGTGCTGGAAATCCAATCCACCCTCCCGGTATAGAAACAGACTCTCCGACTAATAATTTTTTTGTAACATGGTCCATATTTTTACCTTGCGGTCCAAAGATCCATCTATATTTCCTTCTCCAATTATAATGTCCAGGATCGCCTTCTTCAACATCACAAGGCAAACTTTGGAATGGCGGATTCCCTTCGCTGCAAGGTGTTGTAAAGACTCTCGCTTCCAGCCCCGTTTCACTCTTCATTATTAGTTTGCTGTTAGGAGGCAAGTATAATGTTGTTGGAAGATCACTGTACACGTCTTTACGTTTTCCAGTTACTCCATCCAATACTTTTTTTCCATTCCAGTATACATCGGCGGTGTATTCACCTTCCTGCAAGACAATTGCAATCTCTTCACCAACTACTTCGTGTTCTAACGTTTGACCTTTTTTTATCAATATTCTGTCGAATCCCAAAAATTCACAATCAGAATTATTTCTAGTGATAACCCTTTCATATCCGTCAATGTTTTTAAATCTAAATACTTCAGTGTATTTTTTCATATTATCTCCCCCTCAAATAGTTTTGTTGCCTTGCACCAAACCAGGTACTAATTTTGTTTTACCGATTCCTACTGCATTTTTAACTTCAATTATTTTGGACATATTTCTCTCTTTGTAATTTCGCCTTTGACATTTTTATTATCATATCTATTAAAGTTCAACTCGATACTTTGGTTTTTCATTATTTAACACATCTAAGATTCCTTGGGCCGCATGTGTGGCCATCGCAAGCAAAGCTTCTGATGTTAGCGCAGCATTATGAGGCGAAACTATAATATTGTCCAACTCAAACAAGGGGTTCTCTTTGGCAGCAGGTTCTTGTTCGAATACATCAAGTGCAGCCCCCCTGATCGTATTATTTTTCAATGCATTGTATAAGGCGTTTTCATCAACAATTCCACCTCTTGATACATTGATTAAACAGGCACTTTCTTTCATCATTTTTAATTCTTCCGTCCCAACCAAACCCGTGGTCTCATCTGTTAATGGAATATGTAAACTTACAACATCGGATTCGACAAAGATTTCATTTATATCAGTAACTAATTTGAAGCCATGCTTGTCCGCTACAGACTGATCCACATATGGATCATAACCTAAAATATTTACATCTAAGGCATGCAATTTTTTTATCACAGCTTTAGAAATCTTCCCTAATCCAATCATTCCAATAGTCTTGCCCTTCATCTCCATTGAAATAACCCTGCTTCTTGATCCCCAATCACCGTTTCTGGTGTTTTTATCCATAACAACAAGATTCTTCGATAATGCCAATATCATGGCAAATCCGTGCTCGGCAACTGAATTAATATTAGACTCTGGCGCATTTACAACCATTACTCCATTTTGTTTCGCTGCTCTTTTGTCAATATTATCAACACCCACTCCATGTTTAGCAATAACTTTTAACGTTGGAATATTTTGAATAATACTCTCTGTTATATTTGCCGATCTAACAAGAATGGCATCACAATTTGCAGCTTCATTTATTATTGTCATCTCATCAGTAGCAGAACCCAAAATAACTTCTGCTTCGCTTCTAAGCAAATTCATACCATCCTCATGTATCGGTTCAGTAACAAATATCCTTTTCATTTTTAAGTCTCCTCACAAATTAAATGATGGCTTTCGTAAAGTCGAAGTTTCAAGCTCACTTATTTGATTACATACTTTGGGTAAAGTTGATCCTCCATAAGGCATCACAATAATATTGCTGTCTGCACCCAAAAGTTCTTTTGCGCCATCTAATGCGCTTTGTAATGAATCATATGGTTCCAAGAAAATTTTTCTAACTACTTCGTCTTCAAGCTCCGACACTAAAAACACCTTGCATTTTTGCAGTACCATTGCAATTGCAGCTGCTTTGTGTCCTCCTAACTTAAAATTCTCTTTGATTTTTGATATTAGTTCTTCTGGCTCTTTTGCAGTTTTTAACCATTCTTCAAAAATCTCCGATCCAAATCCTTCTTTGCATGATGCCAGAAGAATAATCACGCCACCTTCTCTTACTGCGTGCTTTGCATTGTCCAAAGCCTTTTGTGCTTGGTATAAGTTTATGTCTTTAGGATACCCACCTGGTGATACTATGACTATGTCCGCATGTTTTTCCAATTCAATTTTATATAACTGATCTAAAAACTTGCACCCCGCTCTATGGGCTTCAATAATATCTCCAGCAACAGCTTTAATGATTTCTTTCTTTTCATCGAGTACTACATTAACCATAAAATCTAAATCAATAACTTTTGAAATCTCATCAATATCATTTCTCAGGGGGTTATGTTCAAGTTCTCCTGCTTTTGATTCTTCTTTAACCATCATTGAATGATTAGCTTGGATAGTTTCTTTATCACATACTCCGGGCAAAATCGACTTTGCTCCACCACTATATCCTGCGAAATAGTGATATTCAATATTGCCAAGACAAATCCTTCTGTCGCATTCAACAACTGGTCTAAAAACATTGATAGGAGTTCCTCTAGAAGTCTTTCCTAGATTTATGCAATCTTCAACATCAGAATCAACACATTTTACTCTCTTGTAGATATCCTCACCGACCAAATATATTTTTTCGCTCTCTGTGTGCATTCTATGGCTGCCAAGTCCAAATACTACAGTGATATCTTCATCAATAACACCAGCTTGATTAAGTTCCTCGATCACTAATGGCAAAACTACGCTACTTGGCATAGGTCTCGTTATATCGCTCGTTATTATAACAACTTTTTCTCTCGGTTTTACTACATCTTTCAGCCTTGGCGAATTTATTGGTTTTTCTAATGCTCTTTTAACTTCATCTGCTCCTGTATTTCGCACCAACACTTCATTGGGCTTTAATACACCCAATACTTTATTGTCTTCAATATCGATCGCAATCTTTTTTTTTGCAAAACCCAACGCTATCTCCATTTTCATCACCCTTTAAATAATGTGTCCAATTGCATTTGTCTTATAGTCTTGCCACTCCAGATTTTCTTGCAGCCTCAGATACCGCTCCAACAACTGCATGCGTTACTCTAGGGTCGAATGGTTCCGGTATGATATAATCTTGAGTTAATTCTTCATCACTGATAACTGAAGCAATAGCTTTCGCTGCTGCAATTTTCATATGTTCATTAATGTCCTTTGCCCTTACATCAAGCGTCGCTCTAAATATACCTGGGAAGGCAAGCACATTATTGATTTGATTGGGAAAATCAGAACGACCAGTACCAACAACTATTGCCCCGGCTTCCCTGGCCAGATCCGGCATGATTTCCGGCACTGGATTTGCCAAAGCAAAAACAATAGGATCCTTGCTCATTGTTCTCACCATTTCAGGTGTTAAAGCTCCTGGAGCTGAGGTCCCAACAAATACATCAGCATTTAATAATGCATCTTCCAGCGTTCCTTCCAACTTTGCTTTGTTTGTGATTACAGAAATTTCTTGTTGGGCCGGGTTCATCCACTCCGCACCATCAACCAATATCCCTTTCCTGTCACACATGATGATATTTTCAGCACCCGCCAACAATAAAAGTTTACATATGGAAGTTCCAGCAGATCCCGCTCCATTAATAACGATTCTTATACTATTTAAATCTTTTTTTACTATTCTTAACGCATTTATTAATCCAGCAAGGACAACTACCGCAGTTCCGTGCTGGTCATCATGAAAAACGGGAATGTCGCATTCAGCTTTGAGCCTTTTTTCTATTTCAAAACACCTGGGAGCTGAAATGTCTTCTAAATTAATAGCTCCAAAACTGCCCGCTAATAATTTTATGGTTTCGACAATTACATCGGGATCTTTTGAACGTATACAAAGAGGCAGTGCATCAACATCTGCAAACTCCTTGAATAACACGCATTTCCCTTCCATTACAGGCATGGCGGCCTCTGGTCCGATATCTCCGAGACCCAAGACTGCCGTTCCATCAGTTATAACTGCAACCAAATTTCCCCTTCTAGTCAATGTATGTGAAAGGTCTATATTTTTGTTAATGGCCTTGCAAGGTTCAGCAACTCCTGGGGTGTATGCCAAGGATAAGTCTTTTGATGACTTAACCGATACTCTGCTTATGACTTCAATTTTTCCTTTCCATTTTTCATGCATTTTCATAGCTTCTTCTTTATCATTTGTAGCAGCACTCAAATTACTCATCTCTCCTTTTGAACGCCTTTAAATGTCCAAATATTTTTTAATTTGTTCGACGCCCGTCTCTAAGCTGGTCAGTACAGGAATTTCAATATCCGCTAACAACGGCATTAACTTATACATACTTCCTTGGGCCAGTACAATAACATCATTAGTTGTTGCAGCTACTTTCACTGTGTCAATTACGATTCTGTTATGTTTTTCTCTGTCATTTTCCACCAACAACGCCTCGTAGGCACCGTCAGCAAAAAATCTATTTACATTTACTTTTTTGTCCATCTTTGCTGCGTTGGATTCAACCAACCTTGAAGAAGGCTCTAAAGTTGATATGGCCGTCGCTATAACCGCTATGTTAGTACCTAACTCAACAGCTTTGGCAGCCATTGGCTGATCTATTTTTATGTATGGGATATCTATTAATTTTTGTGCAACATCTGCGGCTTCTCCCACTGAAGAACATTGATTTAATATCAAATCCGCATCCATCTCTTGGGCAGTCGTCGCATATTGACAGATCCTTTTTACGATCCCTGGTGTCAATCCTTTATTTGCCAACGCCTCTTCCAGTAAACTATCGTCAACTATATTGATCATCTCAACATCGGGCAATTTTTCTCTAAATAACTTTTTCAAATCCTCAACCGAGTACAAAAATGTATGAATAACCGCGACTTTTTTTTTCATTTCATAAACACTCCTTTGTATATTATTTTTATCAGCACCGTAGTGCTTTTACAGCTATATTCTGCAGCTTTCTTTTACAGCACGCGATGGTATGCCCAGCGGCGAAAGTGTCTTTATTTCTTTTTGCCTATAGATTAAATTTAATCTTATTTTTCTCCATGGCTTTTAATAGAGGCATTTTCTTGCCCGACAAAAATCTAACCATAGCTCCTCCGGCAGTACAAACATAATTGATATTATTTAGATCGATATACCTAGATGCCGCATTTACGGTATCGCCTCCACCAATCACTGAATATCCCTTTGCGTTTGACACAGCTTCCCAGATTTTTTTCGTTGCATATTCGAATAATTTATTTTCGTAAACTCCTGAAGGGCCATTTACAAATATTGTTCCAGCCTTTGATATTTCGTCTTCAAATATTTTCACTGTTTTAGATCCAACGTCCATAAACATCTCTTCCAAAGGCAACTCATCTATATCAACTTCCATCCGCTCGCCATCTTTTTCATAGGCCAGATCTACCGGAAACACTATCTTTTGGGGAAATTTTTCAAGGTATTGCTTTGCCAAATCTATGAACACATCTAAAGATCTGTCTTTAATAAATGTCTCCTTCACGCTTCCCAGCTTATAGCCTTTGGCCAACAGCATAATTTCTCCTGTTAATCCCGATGCTAATATTTTGTCAGCAGTTCCATTTTCAAGGACTTGTCTCATCATCCCAAACGCATCAGAAATTTTTGCACCGCCTAAAACAAAAATTGAAGGATGTTCTGGATTCTCCAAAACTTTTGTTAATGCGTTATATTCCGATAACAACAACTTCCCAGCCGCAGACGGCAATAACTCCTGAAACCCAACCATAGATGGTGCATTCCTATGAGCTGCTGCAAAAGCATCGTTTACATAATAATCTACCAAGGGAGCAATGTTTCTAATTAAATGGGTGTTTAGCATTTCTTCCGGCTTAAGTTTTACTGCATCTTCAAAAGTAGAAATTTCTTCAGATAAGTACCTTAGATTACCCAGTAATACAGCTTCTCCCGGCATTAAGCTTTTTATGGCATTTTGCGCTGCAGGCCCTGAAACATCATCAATGTAACTGACAGCAACTCCCAGCTTTTCTGTTAGTTTTTCAGCATGTTCGTTCATAGCAATAAGATTTTCATAATCCAGAGTGTCTCCCTGATGTGCAATAATTGCCAATTTTGCTTTACTGTCAATCAAAAATTTTATAGTGGGTATACTTTTATTTATTCTATTTTCATTTACAATTTTTTTGGTTTTTGGATCGATCGGCGAGTTGATATCGAGTCTCAGTAAAACGGTTTTATTGCTAAAATCAATTTCTTCCATCGATTTTATTCCGACATTATTTTTTATTTCCACCTTGCCATCTCCAAATATTCATTAGTTTTAGATGTGCCTTCTTCTCTTGTTTCTTGCATTCCAAGAGCAGCTCTAATTGCATCCATAGTTTCTGGAATCGTCACAGATTCTTGTGGAATATGTATTCCGAACATTACGTCCCTTCCCGACTTTACAACCGTATCTTTCCAGATGCTTATTTCATACATATCACCTCTTGAATTTCCCAGGTCTCTTGCATATCTAAATAACGATGCATTCCCCAAGAATCCTTCATCAATACTTACAACTCTGATTCTGTCATGCGCTTGGAAGGCCTCGATTGTTTCTTCGGCTGTAATATCCGTTTTCGGAGTTGCCACTACTGTAATAAAGTGTCCATGAGTAACCGGGGTGTGAACGAGTATTCCAGTTGCATCAATGTGCGGCATTATTGTCATGAGGTCAAGCGCTTGGTGGCTTGGAGCTTTGTCTACTTGCAATGCATTGGTAAGGCCTCTATGGTAGTCTCCCGGATCCGCTACGCGTCTGACTATTGTTATCGCAACTTTTTCTATTCCGACCTTTCTATCCAAGCAATCGATCGCTCTTATCAATCCTGTAGTATTGCATGATGTTAACTTTAAATAATCTTTATTCAAACCTTTTTCATAATTTGCATATCCATGAAAAAACACATCTGCCACATCATTATTTTCCCCGCCTTGAAACACAGCTTTAACTCCATACTTTTCGTATATTTTTTTATTTTTCGCACCTATTCCAGCACCAGTGGCGTCTAAAACTATGTCTACTTTTTGAACTAAATCTTCCATGGTTCCCGAAACAGGTATGCCTGCTGCTTCAAAAGTTGCAACACTTTCAGGGTTCGCTGCATACAAGTCATAAGGCATCCCTCGTTCTTTTAAAGCTTTAACTGAAATTGTCAGTGCTGCATCTACCACCCCAACAAGCTCCATATCTTTTTGAAGTGATACTCCATCCGCTAATCTTTGTCCTATTACACCGTATCCTGCAACTGCTACCTTAACCAATTCATTTCCCTCCATTTTGTTAAATTTATATTTTAATTTATATGTAGCAATTATCATGCCAATACTAAATTTTAATTAAATTAACCCGATATGCCCTAAAATCACACAAAACTCTACTTATAAAAACATGTTGATGTCTTTTTGCAATGTCAGAGTCCCTCAATCTAGGCAAAAATGCACATTTAAGTGATGCATTTTTGCATAATTTTATTCTTTTAAATCTTTTGTGATAAACAATGCCAATACAACAGCTAATGCACCTGCCGCTAATTTACTTGTCATCATGGGTACTATCATGTCCGGTCTCACGCTCGCTGTAAACCCAAGATGATCACCAAGTGCCGCACTCGCAGGAACCATCCAAGCTGTACTGGTAATCTTTCCTCTTATATTCATGTCTTTCAGCATACCAAAAACCGGAACTGAGTTGGCTAATGAAAATATAACTCCGGCTATGCTTGTTGTGTCCAGTCCTATTTTTTTCCCTACGAAATTCAGCGGTCTATCTAATGCCTTAACTAAAATCGACAACACTGGAAAAGTCCCAAGTAAAACAATACCGATTTTTGCAACTATGTTCATTCCCTCCATAATAGGAGCCATCCCTCTGATTATTACTATCCCTGTAATAGATTGAAATGCCGCACTAGCCAGTCCTATATAAATTATTTTGGTAATAATTTGCCCCGACACAATGCAATATTTGATAATCTTACTTGGCGCAAACTTTAGCCCTAATGCTATTAGCATCGAAAGAACAAGGACTGGTAGCATGTTTATTATCACCGTCATTGAATCAAATCCAGCTACCATACCACCAAGCAATCCTCCGAAAGGGATCGATATTAAACCTATCAGTAAGCCATTTGCAAAATACCGTCTATCTTCCACCTTAACCAGCCCAAATCCTATCGGCATTGTAAAAACCAACGTACATCCCAACATGGATGACACTATCACGCCGGCTAGTAATCCCGCCTGCTCATTTTGAGCTAATTCCATGGAAATGGCATAGCCTCCCATATCATTTGCCAATATCACTCCAGCCATTGCAGGATCTATGCCCAAAACCGAAAACAACGGAGCAACTATCGGTTGCAAGCATTTTGAAATAACCGGAGCCAAGCAAACAATTCCAACCATATTTAACGCCAATGGTCCCATAGCGTTAAACCCTTCATCAAACTTTTCACCCAAACCTAATCTATTGCCAAAAACTTTATCTGCTCCGCCAATCAAAACACCAATTCCCATAATCCCAAAAATAATTTGTTCAATCATTCATAATACACCTCCCTGCATTGCAACCGAGATCCACAAGAAACTTCTACTTGACCATTGTAAAGATTGCTTTCATACAGTCGATTTATTTATTCGACTGCAAACTCTCTTATTGATAGTCAAAGGCTGTCTAGTTTAATGACAGCCTTTGATTTTAAAATATATATGCTATTTATATAGAAGAAACAGTTAATTAGTCTTTTTTAAGAACGCTCTCAAAACCAGTTAAACTGCGGACCGCCCACTCCTTGAAGACCCGCCATTTACCATCAACGTTTTTCATTATACACTCGCACATTTCCAAGTCTTGGAAAGGCGCAAATTGTTTTCCCGGACCCTTCCCATACTTACTGATCCCATTTTCTGAAGAAGCAAGATTGTAAACTACCTGTCCAAATCTAAAGCCGTCTTCCGGATTCCCAACGCAATGTATTTCACAAAATACCGTTCCTAAATTGGGAACTGATGCAAGCGTGGCCAACGTTTCTTTTATAACGTTATCCGATCCGGCGACATCGCCTCCTCCTTCCTCGACAATTGCCATTTCGTCATAATATAAATCGTATACTCTGCCTACCTGTTTATGCTTCCATATCAGTAATGTGTAAGCTGTCATTAATTCGCAAATTTGCTCAGGAGTTTCATATTTACAATTGTCAACAATATACTCAAGTTTTGTTCTCTCTTTTACAATCATATCTACAGTCATATCACTAATTTGTATGATATCTTGCATAGTAACCTCCTAAAATTATGTATAGTCCTTCAGTTTTTATAACGTATTGATATTTTTTATAAAATTAAATTTGATTATAGATCAACAAATTCTTCTTCAATATATTTTTCAACCGATTTAAGATCAAAGAAGTCCTTTAAAATCTTCTCCATTTGAGGATGATCAGCATGGTGCTTTTTATATGTTAATAGCGAAACTGAAACGTATACAATAATGTTCAGTATTATAGCCGGCACTGAGACATATAATCCGCCCAAGTCAAGGCCTGATAAATGGAATATTATATAGGTTGTCAAACCTATTCCCATTCCCGCAAGACCGGCTACCGGTGTGGATTTTTTCCACCATAACCCACCTACGATAATAGGAGCAACTTGAATCAATCCGCCAGAAGCCAACGCAATCATCAACATCATCACTGGCAAATCATATAGACTTAAGAGAAAAGCAACAGCTCCCAACGTAACAATTGCAATTCTTGTTCTTCGAATTTCTTGTTTTGAATTTTTTGTTACACGCTCATTTATGGCTTTACCGTTTCCTTCAACAGAACCAATCAAAGGCTCTTTTGTTCTTATTTGTTTTATTCCACCGATAATATCATTTGAAATCAAACCTGAAAGGCCAATTAAAGTGGAATCAAGAGTACCTAAGGCTGCCGCAAAAATAAATGTAGCCACTACGCCTACAAAGAACGGACTGCTTAATAGCGTTACCATTTCCAATAACGATGATTCCGGATTTACAATTGTGTATCCCATGGTTGTTATACCATAAGCTGCAAAACCCAAAACAACAACTAGTGCCAACCAAGAACCGGATAGTGCCGTAAACATAGCACTCTTTTTGATAGTTTTGGTATCTTTACCCATACATATCATCATAAAATTCGCTGGGTAAATAAAGCCAGTTGGTGTATCTATAATCATTATAGACAGCCAGAACTTCCAGCCCCATTCTCCGCTTGTTTCAAACACCATCTTTTCTGGCGCTACATCTCTAATTACTTCAAAAATGTTTGTTATACTTCCATTATAAAATGATCCCAAGATAAACAGTAATGTGGCAAAGGAGAAAGTAAGTACAACCAAGGATGTAAAACTGTCTACCGAAGCCACGGACTTGACCCCACCAGTAACTACATACATAACAATCACCGAAAATCCAATTAAGGATCCTATTGTATCGGAAATCAATCCTCCTGAAACAATGTTGATTATATAGCCCAAAGTTCTTATTTCTAATATCAGCCAAATAATATTAAAAGATACAATTGTCGTTGCAACTATAGCTTTGACGTACCTATTTTGATATCTGAGCTCCAACAAATCTGCAAGAGTTGACAATCGATATTTCTTTGCCAGAGGCCATACTTTCTCCGCCAGAAAATACATTATTACTCCTGCCATTGCGCAAGATGGTATTACAGATAATGCAGCAACACCATTGCTAAACGTGTATCCTACTCTACCCGTAAATGTTGAACCAGAATAAAAAGTAACTAAGGTAACCAAAGCAACCGTAAACGTTGCAAAAGATTTATTTCCAGTATAAAAATCCTCGAATGTTTCGCTTCTTCCCAACAATCTTTTAGAAATTGTCGCTTTATAAGACAATCCCAAAACTGCGACCATTAAACCACCCATCATAATAAATGGAATCCAACTGAATTCATACATTTTTTAATCCTCCTTCTTCTTCGGATGTTCGATTTTGTATAGGATAAATAATAATACTGGTATCATTAAGCTCAAACCTACAATCGTCACCATAAATAACGGAATACCTAAAACTAAAATTGGTTTATTATATATAAATATAAAAGGCGGGCACATTAGTACAAACAGGGTCAATATACTAAAAATAATAATTTTTCTTGCGTTCATGCCTGATTCAACTCCTTCTTTTTTAATTTATGCAAGATTTGATGCTTTTTCACAAAGAGCATACTTCACGAATCCATTCTTCACTATACATTGTATATTCGTTTACGATACGCCATTTATTGTTTATAAGTTTTACTGTAGACATGCTAACAACTAAAGCTTTATCCCCTTCGAGAGACTTTCCTGTTGGCGGTCCGTATTTGCTAACTCCTAAATTTGTGCCATCCAAGTTATAAAGTCTCCATAATTTATACACATCGCCATACTGTACCGCAAAAGTATCCACAAAATTCACTTTTAAATCCGGGAAGGCTGAAGTAAAAGTAAGAGCATCTGTCATAACATTGTGTGCTCCCTCGATAAGATAACCACTTTCACGATGAACAACTACATCATCTGCATAAATGTCATATATGCTTCCGATCCATTTATAGTCATAAATTAAAGTTGTGTAATTTTTGAAATACTCTGCAAGCGATTCTGCATCGTGAATTTCCGCATTTTTAATTTTAGCTTCTTGCTTTTTCATTTTGTCGAACATGTAATCAGCTTTAAATTTGTATTCTTCATTATACATAATCTCTTTTCCCCTTTTTGTTAAAGTATCCAGATCGCTATATTTCAAGACATCGTTTGTTTAATTTATGCAAACCTTTTCATTTTATTTATTAGAATTTGTGTTTTTTATTCTCTAAAATGATGAAACTCAGTTCACATGATCATACTTCTCCAAAAATAAACTAAGAGCTGTTATCGTAAAATATTTTAATGCCCAATTCGGTGAAGTCATCTTTCTTACTTTTACGCATTTTATCGATTACATTAACCATGTTCACAACCACCTCCCGAATATCACTATTGAATAGAACGATTTATTGAATTAAATATTGCTCAATAACTAGTGTTATATTTATCATTTCGATAATTCAGCTATTTGATTTTATAATCATCCGCCGCTTTAAACATCGCCTTTAGATTTTCAATTGGCACCTGATTGATCGAACCTCCTGCAGCAAGAACGCACTTATTGTTCCCTTGAAATGATTCAAGCACTTCTATACACTTGTCATAAGTTTCATCAGCTGTCCATTTTTGCAAGTCAAGTGGATTTAGACCGCCAAGCAGTGTTATTTTCCCTTTAGTCAATTCCAGTGCAACACTTGGATCCATGGTCGGCAGGTATTGCCAAGCGACCATTCCTGCATCAACTATTGCTGGGGCTATGTGTTGAGCTCTTGCATCATTGTGCAACCATCTCTGAGTATCTGGAAACTCTTTAAACATCTGCTCATATCTCGGTAAAACAAAAGTTCTATATGCAGATATACTAAGCATAGAGGATAAGTCATCCGCTATTAATATATGGTGAAGTGAGCCTAAAATCTTTTTTTGAGCTCGCATAAACCTTATTTGAGTCTCTACTACCACATCCAATATTTTATTGACCAAATCAGGGTCTTCTACTGTATCCTCACAAAAATTAATAAGTCCTCTAAGACTTGCACCCACTGTAAATGGCCCCATTACTGGGTGCGGATTTACTTTATAGCCTTCAGGGCAGTTGTCTACCATATATTGCAATGTATCAAGCACCTGCTTCATATAATTATCGCCATACGGATCTCCCGGTACCAGCCAATCTAAATCTCCAGCATCATTTGCCGCGACTATATCAGGATTTGGATGGATAGAAATAAAACCAAGGTTATCGAATTTTACAATTCCTCCAAGGCCACTGGCTTCTGCAACCGATCCCACATCCGGAACCACATTCCCGACCCCATCAAGTAAATCTAAAGCTTCCACTTGGCACTGAAGTGCCACTTCCGGTTTATGGAAGTAATCATCTAGTTTCACTCCCGTAACCGCCTGAAAGAACGGAAATGTGTAAAAATTAAATACAGCATGTCCGTCAGATTTTTCTCCAGCGACGCTTTGTCTTAATCGTCTAAAATTTCTTTCTCTTAAAGTAGGCATAGGCACCATCCTTTTTAATTTTCTGTTTTCTTTCTCATTTATCTTGCTATTTTAATTTTGGCAACGATATCTTTTGCACTTGTTCCAATAAATCCGGTATCCGACCCTACAAGCAGGTATTGAACTCCTCTTTCTATAAAACTTTGTGCGTCTGCCACTGTAGAAACTGTGCCCACTGACTTACCAGCTTCAAGGACTTTCTTTATAATAGTATCGACTGCATCTAAAACCTTTGGATGATTCCCTTGTCCAATCAAGCCCATTGACTGTGATAAATCCATCGGGCCTATGAAAACAACATCTATTTCCTTTATAGTCAATATCTCATCAAGATTATTTATGCATTCAACAGTTTCACAATGAGCAACAACTAACGTGTTTTCATTGGATTCTTTGATAAACTCCATTTTGTCAAACAACCCGTATGATGCCGCTCTAGTCGTCGGTGAAAACCCTCTGTTTCCCAACGGAGAATACTTGGAACTCTTAACCAGATTTGTCGCTTGTTCAAAAGTGTCTACATTCGGAACTTGAACACCTAGCGCGCCTGCATCGAGAGCTTGCAATATTTCAACGGGACTATTCTCTCTTACTCTCACCACTGGCACTATTCCAACAGCATCACCGCCTCTAATCACACTTTGCATGTCCGATCTGCTCATTCCAACGTGTTCATTGTCCAGAACAAAGAAATCAAATCCCGACAACCCTAATATTTCCACAGCAGCCGGATCAGTCAACTTGGCAAACGTACCTATTGCGCATTCACCATTTTTTAACATATTTTTCAATTTATTTTTGCGCATCATTTATCAAACACCTCCCAATATGCGATTTAGTATTATTGGATCTAAAATATTTTATGGATGCAAAAGCATCTTTAGCCTCATTTCTTTTCTACCCTTGATGATATTAAGCGCCTCTTCGAAATCCGCAAGTTTGTGGTGATGTGTTATTAGTGGACTGGCCTTAATAACACCATTACCCATCATAGCAAGTGTGGGTCTGAAGGTATTTCTAGAAGCTAAAACTCCAATTACATCACAATCTTTGAGGATTATGTCGTTTATTCTCGTTTCGAAAGAGTAGTTCCAATATAAACTCAGCAACACTATTCTTCCTCCAGGCTTTAACGAAAGAAGAGATTCATCGATCGCTGACGAATTTCCCGAACACTCGATCACAACGTCCACGCCCATTTCTTTAGTCATCGATTTTACCCACTCATGGATATTCCCATCATGATAATTGAAAACCTCGTCCGCCCCTACTTCCTTTGCAATCTCCAGCTTTTCATTCCAACTACCAACCAAAAGAACTTTTGAAGCTCCTGCTGCTTTGGCACATTGAACCGCCATTATTCCTATCGATCCATCACCGATACATAAAACCGTTTCACCAAACGAAACTCGTCCTCTTTTAACTCCATAATATGCAGTAGCAGCAGTTTCTATTAAAGCAGCCTCATCGTAACTTAAATTGTCTGGAATCAAGTACATATGTCTTTCCGGTACGTTTAAGTATTCAGCATATGCGCCATCTTTATTTCTATACGATCCTATAACCACTCGATTGGGGCATATGTTAAATTTGCCTTCTCTGCAAAAATCGCACTTTCCACAACCAATGCTGACATCTCCAACAACCCTGTCACCTACCTTAAACCCCTTTACATCATCGCCGATTTTAACTATTTCTCCACTCCATTCATGTCCTGGAATTAATGGGAAAGTAGTATAACCATTTTTTTGATGTGGCATTTCACCTTCAAGCAGCTCAAGATCTGAACCGCAAATCCCCACCGCTTTAATTTTCACTAGAACTTCATCATCTTTTATTTCTGGCACTGGAACTTCATCATAAGAAAATTTGTTTGGTTCCAAAAATCTTATAGCTTTCATAATCTCATCCTCCATAATAGTATTAATCAAGACGGGTCAACTTTCTAATACTATATGTGCAATTTCCATGCCAGAATTTATTTTTTTCTTCATTTTCTTCTCGATCATATGTTTTACTGGCTGATTTAGCGATAAATCAAGTTGATTATTTAATCGTTTTCTATACAGTTCAAATAACCTGGGCACCTTTCATATATGTTATCGATGCATTTTTGCATTATTTATATGCAAATCCGCATGTTCAAATATTAGCCACCTAATATAAAAATATACCTACAACACACCAAGGCATTATAGGTATATAAACGAAAGCGCCACACTTGAATCAAATTTATTATTTTAATTGGCCCTTTTCGTCGTGGTCTTTGTCATACACAATGCTGTCAGCACCGGCATAACCTAACGGATTTCTAAATCCTAAAGGATTTATTCCGCACGGATATTTTTCTCTAATTTCTTTAATTAATTCGCAATAATGTCCAACGGTTGCCGAAACTAATTTTTCACCTTTTCCTGCTGTAGCATTTGTAGGATCTCCGATTACTCCAGTTTCCAAATCGTCTTTCTCTGGCAATGCAAAGGTTCCTTCAAAGTGATACATGGATCCCGGAGTGGCCGCTTGGCCTGGAGCAATTTTCCACTTAGAGTCAATTAAAGGCGTACCTCCTCCTGATACTGCTAGATCAAAGTTGACCCACTGAGGATATAAGCACAATGCCAACGAAGTTTCTGCTTCGTCTGCGTGCCACATGTAATCTTTTAGCACTGCTTTATTATCTCTTAAGAAGTCATACCAAGTCGATGCGATTGTGAAGTAGCCCTCGATCCCTAATTTATGAGTTGCAACGATCATCGATGAAACTTGACCATGTGCTGAAAGTATAATGAATTTGTTGTATCCTGCAACTGCCGCTCCTCTTATAATATCTTCCAGCAAAGCTATGTGAGTTTCATATTTCAGTGGAATTGTCCCTTGCATTCCCCAGTGATGGTGTGGGTGTGATCCGTACATCGGACTTGGCAATAGCATTGCCCCCGATTCTTTTGCTACTCTTTCCGCAATGCCGATCGCATTAAAGGTATCAGATCCACAAGGACAATGTGGACCATGTTGCTCAATGGCTCCAATTGGCAAAATTGCTACATCGCATACCTCTTTAGCATAAGCTACATTCACTGGCGCTGAATTCTCATGAAACCACACCGAATCTCTGTTTTCTAATTTAAAACTAGTTTGCACTTTCATTTCCGTTTACCTCCTAAGGTTTTAATAACTTATAGTTGGTTTGTTTTATCCCAACGTCGATACAAATAAATACTTGCAAGTATCATGCCAAAAACACATTCCAAAATCTACTTGTTCATTCTCATCAACTAAAACATTGGGGTTTCTGTTTATGCTTTTGCGATAAACTCTTATTCTCTCAATCTATAAAAAAATACTCATTGACCGGCCCATGCACTGGTGTTCGTGTTTATCCCTTGTCTAAAGCGGCATCTGTTACTCTCTAAATAGTCTTCTGATCAAGTGCCTGTATACCAATTCTCACAATTAAAATAATTTATCTGTATATAACCATGGGATAGAGCCAGCTTTTCCATAGAATAGAGCAAGTCTGTTCACGGAATTGAGCCACCTGTTCCATGGTGAGAGCCACCAACTGTATAATAAGATTATGCACCTAAAGGTGTAA
>NZ_JADNRK010000009.1 GCF_015594845.1 Alkalibacter mobilis
CAATGATCGACCTTGGAGTTGACGTACCAGCAGAGAAGTTTGTAGAAGTGGCTAAAGAGAACAACGCAGTTATAGTAGCTGCATCAGGACTTCTTACTACTACAATGCCTGCACTTAAGCAGACATCTCTTGCACTTAAAGAAGCAGGATTCACTGTAATCGTAGGTGGAGCACCTGTAACACCTGAGTATGCAGCAGAAATCAAAGCAGACGGATACGCTCCTGACGCTGGTAGCGCTGTAACAAAGGCGAAAGAACTGATAAAAGCGTAATCAATATCTTGCAATCAACTAAAAACCGGGAGGCGTTATAAATGTTATCGATCAAACAAAATTTGCTTGAAACCATCAAAGGTGGAAATCCTGACAGATTCGTAAATCAGTATGAATTCATGGATATAGTAATGGAATGTCCCATGGGAATGATGGCGGGACCAGGTCAGACTATAGTCAATGAGTGGGGCATCACTTTCACATGGCCTGAAGGACAATTAGGTGGATTTCCCGTTCACGATGAAGATCACAAAGTTCTTAAGGATATTACCAAGTGGAAGGAACAAGTCAAGATCCCTCCGATAGTTACTGACGATGCTGCCTGGGCTGCTGCAGAAGAACGTGCCAAAAGTATTGATAGAAATGAAAAATACGTCACTGCATTCGTTGCACCTGGAATCTTTGAAATGACTCATCACTTGATGAGCATGGAAGATGCTTTGATGGGTCTCTATGAAGAACCTGAGCTGATGCACGAGTTGATAGATGCCTTGACTGAGAGAGAGCTGGCATACGCCAAGGAAGTGATTAAAAGAATCAATCCTGAAGCGATTTTCCATCATGACGATTGGGGCAGCCAAAAATCTTCATTTGTTTCTCCTGAAATGTTTGAAGAATTCTTTCTTCCCGCCTACAAAAGGATTTACGGATTTTACAAAGAAAACGGAGTCGAACTTATAATACACCACAGTGACAGCTATGGCGCCAACCTGGTAGATTACATGATCGAAATGGGTATTGACATATGGCAAGGAGTCATGACCACAAACGATACACCAGAACTTATCAAAAAATACGGCGGACAAATTTCTTTCATGGGTGATCTTGACAGTGGAGTCATAGACTTCCCGGAATGGAACAGAGAAATCATCGACATGGAAGTTGAAAGAGCATGTACAAGCTGCGGGAAAAATTACTTTATTCCATGTCTGACTCAAGGGTTGGGTTTTAGCTCATTCCCAGGTGTTTATGACGAAACTTCCAAGTCTATCGATGAAATGAGTAAAAAAATGTTTTAATACTGCCAATTTGCGGACACACACCAGTGTGTCCGTTTTTTATTTTGCAGATGCTTAATAATTTATAAGTTTACATATCATTTGAATACAATTAAAATTTATTCTTATTTTACAATTTAAGTGCAACTAATTTATTGACATGCCAAAATTAATCTGTTAGAATTTGTACATGAGATTGATTATACATTTTTAAGTGAGTGTAAACGGTCTCAATTTTATGAAGCAGTATACTTTTCAATACTGTGTCTAACGATTTTATAAACCGAGGAGGAACAGAAATGTCAAAAATTCAAGAGATCCAGGAAATGGTATCAAAAGGTAAAACCAAAGTCGTAGCAGGTTTGGTTCAGGAAGCACTGGACGAAGGCAAACAACCGAAAGAAATCCTTGATGCAATGATCGAATCCATGGGAGTAGTTGGAGACAAATTCTCTGCCGGAGAAATCTTCGTACCTGAAATGCTGATAGCGGCAAAGGCCATGAGCAAAGGTGTAGACGTATTAAAGCCCCTGCTTGCAGGCGACAGTTCCGTATCCTTGGGAACATGCGTAATAGGAACAGTAGCCGGTGACCTTCATGACATAGGAAAAAATCTTGTAAGCATGATGCTTGAAAGCTCAGGATTTACCATCGTAGATCTTGGAGTGGATGTTCCAGCTGATAAATTCGTAGAAGCGGCAAAAGAAAACAATGCGGTGTTGGCAGCTTGTTCTGGTCTTCTAACCACCACCATGCCGGCACTTAAACAGACATCCCTGGCTCTTAAGGACGCAGGATTCAAGGTCATGGTAGGCGGAGCGCCCGTAACACCCGAGTATGCAGCCGAGTGCAAAGCAGACGGATATGCTCCTGATGCCGGCGGTGCGGTTACAAAAGCAAAGGAACTGGTTAAAGCATAACATCCAACTAACAATTAAACTGGGAGGCGCATATAAATGTTATCAAAAAAACAAAATTTACTTGAAACTATAAGTGGTGGAAAACCTGACAGGTTTGTAAATCAATATGAATTCATGGATATTATAATGGAATGCCCAATGGGAACCATGGCTGGACCAGGACAAACAATTGTCAACGAATGGGGAATCACATTTTCATGGCCTGAAGGACAAATCGGCGGTTTCCCTGTTCATGATGAAGAACATATCGTATTGAAAGATATAACCAAGTGGAAAGAACAGGTCAAAATACCTCCAATAGTCACTGATGATGCTGCTTGGGCTGCAGCGGTCGAACATTCAAACAACATTGACAGAAACGAGGTATACGCAACCGTTTTTGTAGCACCTGGACTTTTCGAAATGACTCACCACCTGATGAGCATGGAAAACGCCTTAATGGCATATTATGAAGAGCCGGAATTGATGCATGAACTTATAGCCGCTTTGACTGAGCGAGAACTCGCTTATGCAGCAGAAGTCATAAAACGTGTTAAACCCACTGCCCTTTTCCATCACGATGACTGGGGCGGGCAAACTTCTACGTTTATTTCTCCTGAAATGTTCGAAGAATTCTTTGTTCCTGCATACAAGAAAATATACGGTTTCTACAAAGACAACGGAGTGGAACTCGTTGTCCACCATGGTGACTCTTACGCAGCAACTTTTGTGCCGTATATGATCGAAATGGGGATCGATATCTGGCAAGGTGTTATGACAACGAACAACACCCCTGAGCTGATAAAGAAATATGGCGGACAGATTTCTTTCATGGGCGACATTGACAGCGGCGTTGTCGACTTCCCAAATTGGACAAGAGAAATCATCGACAGAGAAGTTGAAAGAGCGTGTACAAACTGTGGTAAGCACTACTTTATCCCCAATCTTACACAAGGATTGAATTTTAGTTCATTCCCGGGAGTTTACGAAGAAACTTCTGAGGCAATCGATGAAATGAGTAAAAAAATGTTTTAACAACACTTCTGCCGGGGTGAAAAATACACCCCGGAAATTTTAGACAACTTTATTAACTGCAATTAACATTTAATCTAATCAGCAACATAACAGCTTAACATTATTTATTATTTAAATTTATCATTGCATCGCAAATTTTGAAAATAAATTATTGGAGGTCGATATAAATGTTAACAATCAGACAAAATTTACTTGAAACCATCAAAGGTGGAAATCCTGACAGATTCGTAAAACAGTTTGAATTCATGGAGCTTATTTACGAATGCCCTATGGGTTCTTTCCCCGGCCCTGGTGAAACAATTGTCAATGACTGGGGTATTACCTTTACGTGGCCGGAAGGACAAGTTGGCGGATTTCCAATACATGACGAAGAACACATAGTTTTAAAAGATATAACCAAGTGGAAGGAACAAGTCAAAATTCCTCCGATAGTTAAAGATGATGCTGCTTGGGCTCCAGCAGTCGAGCATGCCAACAAAATCGACAGAAGCGAAAAATTTGTTACTGCTTTTGTTGCACCTGGTCTTTTCGAAATGACACATCACTTGATGAGCATGGAAAATGCTCTAATGGCTTATTACGAAGATCCTGACAAAATGCATGAATTGATTGAAGCTTTATGTGAAAGAGAATTGGAATACGCTGCAGAAGTTATCAAGAGAATTAAACCTGATTGTCTGTTCCACCATGATGACTGGGGTGGACAAAAATCAACATTCATCTCGCCTGAGATGTTCGAAGAATTTTATCTTCCTTATTATAAGAAAATATACAAGTTCTACAAAGATAACGGAGTAGAAGTAGCAGTGCATCACAGCGACTCTTATGCCGCTTCATTTGTTCCTTTCATGATTGAAATGGGCGTCGATATCTGGCAAGGGGTCATGACAACCAACAACACACCTGAATTAGTTAAAAAGTATGGTGGACAAATGTCATTCATGGGCGACATCGACAGCGGTGTGGTAGATTTTCCTGGCTGGAATCGCGAAATCATTGATAGAGAGGTTGAGCGAGCTTGCAAAAACAACGGCAAACTCTACTTTATCCCTTGTCTAACTCAAGGTGGAGACTATGGTTCATTCCCGGGTGTCTATGAAGAAACAAGCAAGTCAATAGATGAAATGAGTAAAAAAATGTTCTAGATTAGTTTACTGGGACCTATCTTAGTAGGATAGGTCTTTTTTTTGTTTAAATCATATACGGTTTCAATACAAACAGCTTCTTACAACATGCATAAAAACTCTATTTAGGTTTATTATCATGCACCAATTGTGATAATATATATAAATAAAGCTTAAAGAGATGGAGGTTTAAAATGCCTAAAAGAACTGATATTAATAAAGTGATGATAATAGGTTCAGGACCGATTATCATTGGACAAGCCTGTGAATTTGATTATTCAGGCACTCAGGCTTGTAAAGCTTTGAAAAGTCTTGGTTATAAAATAGTGCTGGTAAATTCAAATCCTGCAACTATAATGACTGATCCGGAAATTGCCGATGTGACCTATATCGAGCCTTTGAATGTCAAAAGCATTGAATCAATAATCGCTAAAGAACGACCTGATGCCCTTCTCCCTAATCTAGGTGGGCAAACAGCATTAAATTTGAGTATAGAATTAATGAATGCGGGAATACTAGATAAATACGAGGTAAAAGTAATAGGAGTACAGCTGGATGCAATCGAGCGTGGCGAGGATCGAATAGCTTTTAAAGAAAGTATGGACAAACTTGGAATAGAAATGGCGAGAAGTGCTCCCGCTTACTCTGTTGAAGAAGCCGAAAGGATCGCTCAAGATCTTGGATATCCAGTAGTCATTAGACCAGCCTTTACAATGGGTGGAACAGGTGGCGGCTTAGTCTACAATGTCGATGAGTTGAGAACGGTTGCCAGCCGAGGTATTTCTGCCAGCCGTGTTGGTCAAATTTTGATCGAAGAATCGGTACTGGGTTGGGAAGAATTAGAATTGGAAGTAGTAAGAGATTCCAATAATAAGCTTATCACCATCTGCTTCATCGAAAATGTGGATGCCATAGGAGTTCATACAGGTGATTCTTTCTGTACTGCTCCCATGCTGACAATTAGTACTGAACTGCAACAAAAACTTCAAGATTATGCTTACCGGGTCGTAGAAGCAATTGAAGTAATAGGTGGCACAAATGTACAGTTTGCACACGACCCAAAAACAGGACGTGTTGTTATAATCGAGATAAACCCGCGTACGTCAAGGTCATCTGCGTTGGCATCCAAAGCAACTGGTTTTCCTATTGCTTACGTCTCCGCTCTTTTGGCAGCAGGCATCACTTTAGATGAACTACCCTATTGGAGAGATGGAAGTTTGGACAAATACACCCCTTCAGGTGATTACGTAGTTGTTAAATTTGCGAGATGGGCTTTCGAAAAATTTCCCGGTTCTCAGGACAAGTTGGGAACGCAAATGAAAGCTGTCGGCGAAGTAATGAGCATCGGTAAAAATTATAAAGAAGCCTTGCAAAAAGCAATAAGATCTTTGGAAATAGGAAGATATGGTCTAGGATTCGCTAAGGATTTCAACAAAAAATCCCTGGACGAGCTATTGGCAATGCTTTCGGAGGCAACC
Organism: Alkalibacter mobilis; assembly: GCF_015594845.1. Taxonomy (GTDB): domain Bacteria; phylum Bacillota; class Clostridia; order Eubacteriales; family Alkalibacteraceae; genus Alkalibacter; species Alkalibacter mobilis. The sequence continues at coordinate 5,807 of NZ_JADNRK010000009.1, forward strand.
AGCGAACGACATTTCATCTTGTATGAAGCAATCAGAAAAGGTGCGGATCTGGATCTCTTATACAAAATTACACATATAAAAAACTATTTTCTTCAGCAAATGAAAGAACTTGTTGATCTAGAAGCGACGATTCTTGATTATGATATAAATTCAATACCGGATAAAACTTTTATTGAAGCCAAAAGAGACGGTTTTGCAGATCGCTACCTGGCTCAACTTTTGAATACCACTGAGACCAAAGTCAGGGAAAAAAGAAAATTATTAAATATAATGGAAGGCTGGGAAGCAGTCCCTGTCAGTGGCGTTGAAAATGCAGCTTATTATTTTTCCACTTACAATGCCCCAGATCAAACATCTACAACCGATAAACCCAAAGTCATGATTTTAGGCGGTGGACCAAACAGGATCGGACAAGGCATCGAGTTTGATTACTGTTGCGTTCATGCTGCATTTTCATTGAGAGAATTGGGTTACGAGACTGTTATTGTAAACTGTAATCCCGAGACTGTGTCTACAGATTATGATACATCCGACAAACTTTATTTTGAACCGCTGACTGTAGAAGACGTTTTAAGCATTTATGAAAAAGAAAACCCCCTAGGAGTCATAGTTCAATTTGGAGGGCAAACACCTCTAAATATAGCTAGAGAATTGGAAGATTTGGGCGTGAATATTCTCGGCACCTCCCCTGCTACGATCGATCTTGCAGAAGATAGGGATCAATTCCGAGAAATTATGGAAAAACTACAGATTCCAATGCCTCAATCCGGTATGGCTGTAGACACAAATGAGGCACTGGCGATATCCGATGAATTGGGATTCCCTTTGATGGTGAGACCATCGTATGTTTTAGGCGGCCGCGGAATGGAAATAGTCCATGACAAAGAAATGCTGATCCGATATATGAACTCAGCAGTTAGCGTTTCACCTGAAAGACCCATTCTGATCGACAGATTTTTAAGTAATGCGATTGAAGCAGAGGCAGACGCATTATCAAACGGCAAGGATGTTTTTGTTCCAGCAATTATGGAACATATCGAACTCGCAGGAATACACTCCGGAGATTCGGCTTGTGTCATACCACCAATCTCAATTCCGGAAAAGCACCAGGAAACAATAAAAAACTACACACAAAAGATCGCAAAGGAAATGAACGTAATTGGACTAATGAACATGCAATATGCCATATCTGATGACAAAGTATACGTTTTAGAGGCTAACCCAAGAGCATCCAGGACAGTGCCGTTGGTTTCAAAAATTTGCAATATATCCATGGCTAAAATTGCAACTGAAATCTTGATGTCTGAATTCAAAGGAGATATTTATCCTGTAGATAAATTTAGCGATATCGCAGTCTCGCATTATGGTGTCAAGGAAGCTGTATTCCCATTTAACATGTTTCCAGAAGTCGATCCGGTTTTAGGTCCTGAAATGAGATCAACAGGTGAAGTGCTCGGTATTTCAGATTCTTTTGGGCTGTCTTTTTACAAGGCACAGGAAGCCACTCAATCACCTCTCCCAACTGAGGGAACTGTTCTGATTAGCGTAAATGACAATGATAAACATTCTTCCTTGGAATTAGCGAGAAATTTCATAAAAATCGGTTTTAAAATTAAAGCTACCGGCGGAACTCACGCTTACTTTAAGGAAAATGGGATCGATTCCGAAGAAATCAACAAACTATATGAAATAAAGCCAAATATTTTGGATGCTATAGCAAATGGTGAAATCCAACTGGTGATCAACACCCCTTCATCCAAAAGAAGTCAAAGTGACGGTTCATTTATTAGAAAGTCATCAATTAGACATAAAATACCGTATATAACCACAATTACTGCAGCTTTGGCCAGCGCCAAGGGCATTGAAGCACACCTGGAAAACATTTCATCTGGACCCAGCCTCAAGTCACTGCAGGAGTACCATGCCAACATTAAATAAATATTTACTATTTTGTTTGTCAAAACAAAGTATCTTTTAGGGAGTGATTTAGTGAACGAAGTTTCGAGAAAAGTCGTTATTATCGGCGCTGGACATGTAGGCTCACACTGCGCTTACAGTCTGGCCTTCAAAGGCGATGCATCAGAAATCGTGTTTATAGATTTGGATCATATCAAAGCTTCTGCACAAGCGGGTGATATTATGGATTGTGTTAATTTCATGCCTCACAAAATTATCGTTCGAGTTGGTGATTATTCCGACTGCACAGATGCATCCATCGTTATACTTGCCGCAGGTGTACCAAGAAAACCCGGCCAAACAAGATTGGATACAATGAGCGATTCAATAAACGTCATGAAAGATATTGTCCCAAAATTGAAAACATCCGGATTTGAAGGTATACTTCTATGCATATCGAATCCCGCAGACGTGGTCACAAAATACATGTTGAATCACACGGGATTTGAAAAAAAGAAAGTTTTTGGCACCGGCACATCTTTGGACACATCTAGGCTTAAAAGGATATTGTCGGACCAACTGGATAGAGATCCAAAGTCTATAGGATCCTTGGTAATGGGAGAACATGGCGATTCCAGCATGATACCTTTTTCACATGTTACAATTGGTGGAAAATCTTTGCTCGATCTAAAGAAAGAGCAAGTGGAACCTTATTCATCTATAAATTTCGACAAGATATTAAATCGTGTAAGAACGGTGGGAATGGATATAATAAACGGGAAAAACTCCACCGAATTCGGTATTGGCACGGTCGCATCTCAAATAGTCGGGAGTATACTCAATGATGAAAAAAAGGCATACCCATTGTCTGTATTACTGGAAGGCCAGTACGGCGAAAAAGACATATGTATTGGAGTCCCGGCAGTTATTGGAAGAAGTGGAATTTTAGAAGTTTTGGAATTGAACATGACACAACATGAGATGGACATGTTTAAAAACTCATGTGACATTGTCCGAGAACATTCTCGGGCTGCAGAAAGTCTGTAATTAAAAAAGCGCATATGCGCTTTTTTTTATGAAAGTAATATTCTATCATCTGAAAATTCTTTGTGTTTTTTATTTGAATAATAACTCATCAATTTGTTTAGAGACATGTCTTCTCTCTCTTCACCTTTAATATCCAGTATGATCTCTCCTTCATCCATCATGATAGTTCTGTTGCCTAAGGCAAGTGCCGCTTTGATGTCATGGGTTATCATCATTGTAGTAATTTTTGACTCGGAGACTATTTCTGTAGTTATCTGTAAAATCCTCTGTGCTGTAGCTGGATCCAGAGCTGCAGTATGTTCGTCCAACAGCAATAACTTCGGTGAAGCTATTGTACACATTAGTAGTGTGACAGCCTGTCTTTGTCCACCTGAAAGATTTTTGACCTTGGTTTTCATCCGATTTTCCAATCCTAGATCCAAAGTACTCAAAACATCTCTAAAATAGGCTGAGTCGGTTCCGTTAAGCGCAAAGAAGCTTTTTTTGGCCTTTCTTGTAAATGCCAGAGCAAGATTTTCTTCTATTGTCATTGAAGGTGCGGTTCCTCTCATCGGATCCTGCATCAGTCTTCCGATTTCATAAGCACGCTTGTACTCAGGCATTGTTGTGATATTTTTTCCATTTAATATTATCGCACCGGAATCAATGAGAAAACTTCCTCCAACAGCGTTAAACAACGTTGATTTTCCAGCTCCATTCGACCCTATGATCGTAACAAAATCTCCTTGCTCCAAGGTAAGATTCAAATGGTTCAAAGCCTTTTTTTCATTTGCAGTTCCTTTATAAAAAGTCTTGCTAACGTTGATCATTTTCAGCATGTGAGTTAAAACCAATCATTTAAGATGGTTTTTTACCTCCCTTCTGATTTTAGCTTGATCCATCAACCCCTTAATGGAAGGTCCCGATAACGCCACCATTACTATCACCGCTGATATTAGTTTCAGCGCATAAGACGGGAATAAATCGATCTTTAATGCCATAGCTATTATAATTCTGTAGATTATAGATCCTGCAACGGCTGAAATCAAGCCAATGGTCACACCTCGTTTACCAAATACGGTTTCGCCTATTATTACCGAAGCCAATCCAATAACAACCATGCCACTGCCAGACCCCACATCAGAGAACATTTGGTATTGGCAGATCAAAGCCCCTGCCAGTCCTACGAAAGCATTTCCCATTGAAAGACCTACACACTTTGTCAAATCAGCATTTATTGATGATGATCTGACCATGTCTTCGTTGTCACCGGTTGCTCTTATGGCAAGACCCAACCTGGTTTTAAAAATCACGGACAAAATCAGCGCCCCGCCTATACTTAATATCAGGGCTAAAGCGGTCTTGGCTTGTCCCATCTGGACAATAAGCCTTTCCATCAAGGTAAAAACTGTTTCATTGCCGACAACTGACAAATTTGCTCTTCCACCCATTATAAATAAATTTATGGTGTACAAACCCGTCATGACCAAAATCCCCGATAATATGGGATGTATTGAAAGCTTGGTCTGAAGTAATCCTGTCACCAGTCCCGCAATTGAACCTGCCAGCATTGCCAATAGCAATGCCAATACAGGATGACCAGTTATAGTAACCACAGCTCCAACAGCCATTCCCAAAGCAAAGCTACCATCCACAGTCAAGTCAGGTAGATTGAGTATTCTGAATGTAATATATATCCCCAAGGCCATTATGCCGTATAACAAGCCCAGTTGAAGAGACCCTGTGATCAATGTCATGCTACCGCACCTTTCTGATTAATCTTATTCTCCTATTATAACAAAACTTTCCTTCAAATTCTCAGGTATTTCGATTCCCAATTCATTTGCGGTGCCAATATTTATCATATTTGCATACTCAGCTATTTGTTCAACATGATTTTCTGATATGGTTTCACCGTTTATTATTCTTCCGATCATGTCGGCTGTCTGTCTTCCCAATACCGTATAATCGATTCCCACTGTGGCTAATGCTCCATCCGCCACCATTGAATCAGCTCCAACATATGTGGGTAATTTTGCTTCCATGGCAACTTGCATATATGTTGCCATTGCGCTTGCCACTGTGTTGTCATTTGGTGTAAAAAAAGCGTCTACGCTATCGACCAGAGATGCAGCTACTTGTTGCAAGTCGGCTGTTCCGGTTATCGTAGCTTCTTTGTACTCTATACCCGCTGATTCGCAGTATACCTTTGCCCTCTCAATCCCTGCAGTTGAATTTATTTCACTACTGTTGTAGATGAATCCAAAAGTCTTTACCTCGGGAGTTAGTTGCTGCGCTAATTGGAAGATTTCTTCTATAGCTATGGAATTGGAAACTCCGGTTATATTTTTTGATGTATCTTCAAAAGCTGTTACCAATCCTGCTTCTACCGGATTGCTGACTGCTGAGAAAATTATAGGTACTTCAGATGTTGAAGCAGCCGCCGCTTGAGCAGTTGGTGTTGCTATTGGTACTAGTATATCTATCTCACTATTCAATAATTCCTGCATTATCGAAGGTAAGAGGCTCATATCACCGTTGGCATTTTTCACTACGATCTCAGTTTTATCTTCAAGTCCCATCTCCTTAAGTTCTTCAATAATTGTTTCTCTTATCTGATTTAATGACGGATGATCCATTGGTTGAACGATCCCTATTTTTATTTTCTCGACTTCATTTGAATCACCGTTTTCATCACCCGAACCTTCACCACTTGTGCAACCTGCAAACAACCCTACTAGCATAAAACATACGACCAAAATTGACATTAATTTTTTCATTTTCTTCTCTCCTTTGTTTTTGATATGTGATATGGCAAGTGAGGAAGGTTGCACTCAGCTAAAATAAAAAAAATCCCGTCCTGAATATAAGGACAGAATTTATCTGCTATGCCACCTTAATACTTAATTTGATCATTTTGACCAGCCAAAATGAGTTTTCCACGAAAATGCCAACACATTCCCTGTCGTTAACGCCAACACACGTCTCGGATACTAAACTAAAAAGTTTTTCACCTTGCCCTCAGTAGTCCATTTGCCGATCAGCTTCTCCGCAGGCGTTCCACCAGCCCCCTGCTCTCTATAGGTACTTATATCGGTTTGATCTCTACATCATCGGTTTAATTAAACTAATTATATTTATGTAAAAAAGAATTGTCAAGCTAATCTTTAAACTCATTCAAATTCATAAAATTATCAAACAAGGAAGAAACAACTTAAAAATGAGATCTATTCTTCATTTTCTTAAATATTTTAATCAATAATAATGAAAATCCCAAAATTATTGAGACAAGAAAAATAATAAAACCAAATATCAAAATACTATACAAATTATTGTTGAAATATCCCCCAATTTTATCCTGCAATGTAATTTTTTCATTTTTATAAAGAGAGAATTTCAAGTCGTTCTCAGGTAAATTTTCGAAGGAACCAATATAATTACCAAGGGGATCCTTATTAAGATTCAACGTGCTTTCGATTACATATGGTACATCAGCCGGTGGTAATATTTTGATTTCCAAATCAGAAAATGTCTTCCAATTTTCAGCCGGCGTCAACAAATACTCATATGTATATATAGGTGCCACAGTTTCAGACCTGTCGTAGCTGCCCTGTACATTGTACTTTACCATAACATTTTTTTCTTCTTCCGGCTCAAACTCGATTTCGTATGAGAGCATTATAAATCTTTCTTCGACAAGGCCGCTTGCCACGTCATCATCAGTTACAAAAAATCCTGTCTTGTCAAATAGTTCATCCAAAAATTCGTAGTAAAACCCTTTGTGATCTTCAATATTCTCGGAAGTTATACCGTCTTTAGTAATATCTGATATATAATCCACTACAAAATCCGATACTTGCATTTCTTTTTCGGATTTTGTTATTTCCAAATAATTGTGTTCCACTTCTTTTCCTTGGTCAAGTTCGTAAATCCTGACCAAAAATTCTGCTTTATCGCCTAAAATAAATATTTTAGGCGTCTCATCCTTGATTTGAGATACAAATTTACAACCGCCTTCTTCTGTTACGCTGAACCCATTGAATCCGAATGAAAAGAAATTGTTATCCGCTGGAGAAATATCAAAGGACACTTCCAGTCGAAAATCATCATCCAATTTTTCAGTATCAAAGGTGTATAATGTACCTGTATCTTCGGCGGAAAAATTTTCTGTATTAAAATAATTATTATGATATATTTCTGATACCATTTGATTCAAATCTGTCTTGTATGTTCCCTCATAATCGATCGTGGGACCATAAAAGATTTCATAGTCCACCCAAGCTCCATTGGATTCGACCAAAACTGTTTCTTCTGTCTTTTCAAAGATATTTCCTGCAATGGGAAATATCATCTTGGTAGAAACAGTCTCTTGAGAATCATTTCTCATCATGTAATCAGCAATTACTTCAGCAACATATCCATAGTTTTCAATTTTTCCCGCGCTTAAATCAAAAGTCAAATCTTCACTTAAAACTTCAACAGGAGATTCTTTGTCAATAGAAATCAATACGGATGTGGGACATTCATTCCACTTCACAGGCGTTGCATTGGCGTAAATCGTTCCATTCAGCGTTACCAGGATTAAAATGACCGCTAAAATGATTTTTTTCATATATTTCGGACCTCCTGTTTGGGATTTGACTTAATTAATTGTAACGTTCATTCAATTAGTATTTTCCGGTACTGACTTGATGCACTACATTGCTGTTGATCTCCAGGTGCTCCGCTATTTTTCTGTGACTTACGGGAGTTTCATTGAGCAATTTTGAAACTAATCCCCGCATCAACTCTTTGTCTTTTTTTATATCTTCCAGAGACTCTATGTTGTTTTCCGAATAAAATTGATTAATCTGGTCATCTAAAATCAATTTTCTCATTGTCTCCAAATCTCCCGGAGTATCCAGATGTTCGGAATATTCACATTCTTCATGAAATTTTTCAAAACCCATAATGCCATCGGTAAAAAAAGCTAGAACTTTATCCATTTCATCTTTATTGATGACTGTGGATTCGTTTTGAGAATATTCGATAAAACTTGACCATGGATATTTCGATGGATCCTTTACCAATCCGACTCTTAAAGGGTTGTAATGGATATAACACATCACGCTCAAGAGATAGACTTCGTTATCTACTGTTTCACTTTTGTACCTGTCATGAAAAACGTGACCTTCCCTTTTGTTCGACCGGTTGTAGAAAGACGCATAACCAACATTTAAACGTTTCATAGCACGTCCAAGGGAATTGTGGTCACATTTCACCAGCAAATGAACATGATCATCCAAAATGCAATAGGAGTTAACGCTATAATTTTCTTCAATCGATACACTCTTTAAAAGATCCTGAAAATACAGCTTGCTTACATCATCATTAAATATTTTTTCTCTGTTGGAGCCTCTTGCAACTATATGATAATATCCTGTCGGACTAATTTGTCTTCCTTGTCGAACCATATGTACACCTCTGAAATAGAATTATTTTATTCCTATGATAAAAAAGTTTATGTCATCTTTAATTTTTTCACTGTCAGTAAATCCATGAAGTTTGTCCAACAATTCTTTTGATATGCTCTTGGGGCTTTTATCGTCAGATTTTTTCATTAGATTTACAATTTTTTCCTCGCCAAAAAAATCCCCTTCGTTGTTCTTGGCTTCAATTGTACCGTCTGTATAAAATATGATCTTATCTCCCGATTTCAAATCATATTTATAATCAGTAAAATCAGGTTTGAAGTCCTTGTTGTATTTACATATGGGAAATCCGTTGTGTACAAGCCTTTTAGCATTTCCATTATGCCTTTTCAATATAGGATAAGTGTTTAAACCTGCTGATGAAAAGATCATTTCCTTAGTGTTTTTATCGATCAACCCATAAATCATGACCGCGTACATCTCAAAAGGAAAATCCGTTTCGTTATATTCCATGTACAAGTTTGTCAGTACCTCTCTGGGACTGTATATATCTTTTACACCGCTTTGATAAACCCTTCTGGTAGTGATAGCCTGTTTCATGAAAATAGTCATCATTGCCGCAGGTATCCCATGACCTGCCACATCACCTATATAAAACGCAATGTATCTATCACTAAGATCCTCAATGCCGAAAAAATCTCCTCCTACTTTTTCGCAGGGAATATATTCACTAAAAAATTCAATAGCTTCGAATTCCTCGTTTTGTTTGGGCATGATCGCCTTTTGAATCTTCTTGGCATAGTCTAAATCCTTGAACAATTGTTCGTTGGCCTCCTGAACCTCTCTTGTTCGTTGTTTGACGAGAAATTCAAGATTATTGGCATATTTGTTCAACTGACCCTTTGCTTTATCAAGTTCTACGTAAGGATAATGCACATTAAATATAAACATTACCTTGAATATCATATAGGATGCTATAAGTTTATAAATATGACCCAACAAGTTGTAGGTGTCGTATACATTGGCATAACTGGCAAATGCCAATTCTGAGAATATGCTTACTATCAAAGCTGATAAAAAAAGCGACAAAGATTTTCTCTTTTGCCTTTTGAATTCTTTCATGAGCAGCACAAACGCCAACATCATTATAAGAATTATTGTGTATTCTAGGATCTGCTTTGTTAATGTTAGCCCCTGGCCTTCAACAAATAAAACTGGGAATTTTTCAGGAAATAAACTTATATATATGAGAAAAAAAACGGCAGATATGATTGGTATCCACAAAAAAAGCAATCTATACTTAGTACCTACCCTTTTTCTTAAAGGAATAAAAGACCCCACCAACAAACCCAACGCGAATACAAACCTGCCCAGTATCCAGAAGGCTGTTGCAGATTGCACAGAACTGTCTACTAAGATCCCCGGCATACCCTCATAGGAAAATGTATGCCAAAAATCTATGAAGCCGACAAATAACAAAGTTGACGCAGTAATTTTCATCCGCAGTCTTCCATCTCGATCGCCTACGTAATAAATTAAAAGAAAAGTAGCAAAATACATTACTATACTTGCGTACTCCACTATGGTATGGAATACAAGATAATGATCTGTTAAAAATATTTTGTAGACATGATTTTCCAAATATCTAACAAAATAAAAAACAATAGCTGAAATCACCAAACTTCCAAAAATTGTCTTATAATCGTCATATTTACCAAGTTTTTCGCTGATCATGTCTCACTCTCTTCCTGTCAACAAAATAGTTTGACTAAATGTTTAGCGTTTTTTAATATCAACCTATACTTAGTATACCAATTAGAAAAATAATGTAAACCGTTAAACTCGATTTGCCTAAATTGCTTACAAAGTCAAATTTAACAAATTTAAAAATAGCCCGTCACCAGACAAATTTAATCTGATGTGACGGGCATATTCTATGTTGTCAGTACTTTATTCAAAAATTCTGATGTTCTAGGATTTTTGGGATTTGTAAACATTTCTTCCGGGACTGCTTCTTCCATGATGATCCCTTCATCCATAAAAATAACTCTATCAGCCGCATCTCGGGCAAAACCCATTTCATGGGTTACCACAACCATGGTCATGCCCATGGATGCCAATTCCTTCATTACAGCCAATACCTCACCCACCATTTCAGGATCTAATGCAGATGTAGGTTCGTCAAAAAGCATTATATCGGGTTCCATCGCCAAAGCTCTCGCTATTGCGACACGCTGTTGTTGTCCACCTGATAACTGTCTCGGCATTACATCCGCTTTTTCGGACAAGCCAACCCGATCCAAAAGTTCCAAGGCTTTTTCCTCTGCCTCTTTTTTGTTTTTGATTTTCAATTCCAAAGGTGCCATCATTATGTTCTGCTTTGCGCTAAGATGTGGAAACAGATTGAACTGCTGAAACACCATCCCAATATGGCGTCTAATCTTGTTGATGTCCGTTCCCGGTGCAGTGATCGTTTCACCGTCTACAACGATTTCCCCGTCAGTAGGCTCTTCCAAACGATTCAAACATCGCAAAAATGTCGACTTCCCGGAACCACTGGGGCCTATGACACAAATTACTTCACCCTTGTTTATTTCAATATCTATTCCTTTGAGCACTTCCAGTTTCCCAAAGTACTTGTGCAAGTTTTTTACTACGATCTGGGCCGTCATATCCGCACCTTCCTTTCAACCACTTTGCTAATTTGAGTCAGCGCAGTGATCACCACCAGGTAAAACAAAGCAACCCAGGTATAAGTGGCAAAGGATTCCATGGTTCGACCCACGTAGATTCTCGCTTGATAAATTACTTCTCCAAATCCAATTACGGAAATGATCGAAGAATCCTTCAATGTGATAATAAACTGGTTCACAAGGGATGGCAAACAGATACGCAAAGCTTGCGGCAATATTACTTTTCTCATAGCCTGTCCTTGCGATAGGCCGAGGCTTCTGGCTGCTTCCATTTGTCCTTTTTCGACTGCATTAATGGCGCCACGGAAGATTTCCGACATATAGGCACCTGCATTCAATGTCAATGAAATAAGCGCTGCATCAAATGCGGTAAGCCTGACATTGTATCCCATAAATTGCAGGAGTTGCGGTATTGCAAAGTATATGTACATAACCTGCACCAACATGGGTGTTCCTCTGATCAGCCATACATACGCCTTGGTTATGAAACGCAAGGGGGTTTTAGACAACCCCATAAGAGCTGCTACCATACCCAATACCAATGCAATTGCCAATGCAATAACGGTCACCTGAACGGCGACTCCCATTCCTTTTATTAACAGTGGTCCTACTTCTGAATAAACTTTGCCTAAATTCATACGATTCCTCTTTTACTCTGCTGAGATATATTTATCGATAATCTCCTGGTATTTTCCATTGGATTTGATATTTTCCAGTCCATCATTAAACATTTCCAGCAGTTCTGTATTTTCTCCCTTCATTACGGCAAAACCGTAAGAAGAACCTTTTTCCATATCAGTTACCATTTTCAATCCATTGCCTTGAGTTATTCCATAACCCATTACTGGATAGTCTTCAAAACAAGCTGCACTGTTTCCCGTCTTGACATCTTCATACATTAAAGGCGAATCTTCAAAATAAGTAAGTTCAAATCCGTATTCATCTGCGATGCTCTCGGCAAAAGTTGCACCCTCAGTACCTACTTTTACGGCAACTGATTTGCCCTCCAAGTCTTCGTAACCGGATATATCGGAATTTGAAGCGCTCACAGCCATTACCACACCTGAATCGTAATATGGCTCTGAAAAGTCATACTTCTTTTTTCTATCATCATTGATGCTCATACCTGCTATGACCGCATCTGTTTGATTAGATTCCAGTGCAGCTACTGCGGCACTGAATCCCAAAGGATTAAGCTCGTATTTAAAACCCTGATCCTCTGCGATGGCAGCAAGCAACTCGATGTCTATGCCTACATAATTTCCTGAGCTGTCTTGAAACTCAAATGGAGCAAATGTTGTGTCCGTAGCAATATTGTATACTTTGTCCTCACCATTATCGGTTCCTCCGGAACACCCGGCAAAAATCACTAATGCCGAAATTAAAATTAAAATTAAAATCATTTTTTTCTTCATATCTTTTCCCCCTTTTAAATTATGAAATTTGTTCTATTGATTCATTATACATTAATCAAAATAAAATATGAACTATTTCCGCCCAATTTAATCAACAACGCTGATATTTTGAAAAATAAATCATTCTTACTACTCTTGTCTTCCTTGTTGCACCCACTTGCAGACTATATTCTCGATGAGGTCTATTATCAAGAATATGACAAATCCAGCCAAACTCAAAGCCAATATCCCACTAAACATTTCCTTGTAATTTACCATGGCCCATTGATTCATAATAAAATAACCTATCCCATATGTTGTTGCAAAATTTTCTGCAAAAAATAGTACAGATACTGCTGCACCCAGGCTGATCCTTGCCGTGGTAATTATTTTTGGCAATATTGCCGGGATTACAAGGTGCAAGTACATTTGCGGTTTTGTCAATCCCAAGGATTTTACTGAATACGTCAACTCCCTGGGTATTTCCTTCACTCCGTCTCTGGCTGCCATGGTGAATTGAAAGATTATTATAATCACGATCAACAAAATTTTTGGAAGATCCCCGAGACCAAACAAAATCATCAAAATCGGTAGAAAAGCTATTTTGGGAATTGGATAAAGAAGATATACAAGCGGCGAAATCATGCTGTCCGCCTTTGGACTAATACCGGTCCAAATTCCTATCATGCTACCTAAAACAATAGATATGCCCAAAGCTAAAAATACCCTTCCCATGCTCGCACCAAGGTGAAGACTCAGTTTTTGCGGAAATATTTCAACGAAATTTACAATCGTCTCGTAAGGTGAAGGGATAGCTGCCGTTTTAACAGATATATGAAGCAGGTACCAAAAAATCAAAACGAAGATAAAACTGTACAATGTCTTGGTTAGTTTAAAACTTTTCATTATCTTCATCTAACACCTTTCTCACTTCGAGACACATTTGATAAAACTCAATCCTGGTTCTAAGGTTTTCAAGCTCAAAGCAAGGATTATGTATTGTTTTGCTGATTTCTCCGCTATTCATTACCACAATTTTCTGTCCTAAAAAAACAGCTTCTTCAATATTGTGGGTGACAAATACCAAGGTCATTTTATTTTTCTTGTAAATGTCCAAAATCAAATCTTGGATTTGTTCTTTCGTAATGGCATCCAAAGCTGAAGATGCTTCATCCATTAGCAATAAATCCGGCTTTAAAACCAAAGAACGAGCAATTGCCACCCGTTGTTTCTGGCCTCCGCTCAATTCATCAGGATACTTCTTTGAAAACTCACCAATCCCTAGGATATCCAGCGTAGATCCAACCCTTTCACGAATTTCGGTCTTGCTCACACTTCTTGTTTTCAAAGGAAATGCCAGATTGTTCCAAACAGTCTTCCAAGGCAACAACCCGTAATTTTGAAGTATCAAACCAGTGTTTGGTCTAATGTGGCTCAATTCACTTCCGTTTATTTCAATTCTACCGCTCGATGTTTTTAAAATCCCGGCCAATGCGTAAAGCAATGTAGTTTTCCCACACCCTGACGGCCCTATTATAGCGCATGTAGAATTTCTTTCAACATTTAACGACAGACCCGCTAAAGCTGTTTCGCTGCCATATTTAACATCGATATTTCGTACGTTAATCATTTACAAATCTACTCTCCACAAGTTCTTCATATTCCATATCAAGTGTTTTGCCAATTACGGTTTCATTCCATTCCATGATTCCTTTTAAAAATTCTTCACTAGGCACTCTTGCTTTGTTGTATTCGGGCATCAATATGCTGTCTTTGATATCCGGATTTAATTCTAATGTTTGTATCAAAACATCTCTCGCTGCCGAATCATCTTCATTGATGACTTCAACCGCCTTGTTGTATGCCTGATGAAATAGTTTCAACTCTTCTTCTTTTTCGCTTATTGCTGTTCCAGTAAAGACCATGACATCGGGTGAAAACTCATCATCATTTTCTATCAAATCTTTTTTCAGCCCATTCAATTCACCTTGTGATGCCATGGGTTCAGGGATCACTGCCATATCCAGATTGCCAGTGGCCACCATCTCCAATCTCGCAGGGATTTCATTTATATACACTTTTTCAACTTGGTAGTCTTTCAGGCTCTTGTCTGTCAGGTAGTTTGACACACTGATTTCCATCATTCCAACTTTTACGTCTTTGCTCCCATCGTAATCTTTATTGATCAAAAAAGGAAACGCACCGTCCGTACTTGTAGTGACCTTGATGTCAAATCCATTTTCAACGTTGTTTACCAAAGCTATCACGTCTGTCATGGCACCATCCAGTTCCCCACTTTGCAACGCACTTTGCCTGTTCATTGCATTTGTGTATATCTGCACCTCTACGTCCAATCCAAGTTCATCAAAATATCCGTTCTGATCAGCTAAAAATATGGGTGCCGAATCCACTGCGGGCATCACACCTATCTTCAGTTGAAGTTTCTCATCGTCCTGGGACTGTTCTCCAGTATCATTTTTACATCCTGCAAAAGATAGCAACATGGCTATTGTGATTAAAATAGCGATTTTTTTTAAAATTTTCATTAAATATCCTCCTCGATGTTGTAAAATATATGATGTCGGAAAAAAACCATTGATTTTTAACCTTCAGTTTATTATATAGGTACGTTTTTTTTAAATCAATGAAATATTTATCAAGGAGGTTTACATGAACGTCAGTTTTACAATTAAAGTATTTAAAGACTTATGGGTGGCATTGAGGCCGTTATCCCTGACTTTGTCCGTATCTTCAACTACATTGGGGATTATAATGGCTCATAGGGCGGGTTATGTTTTTTCAGGTGATAAATCCGTGGATATCATCAAGATAGTGCTTATTACAATAGCCGGCATGGCGGTTCTTGGTTCAGCAAATCTTGTAAATGATTTCTATGAAGGTTCATTCAAATACCACAGACCCGGTGAAAAAACCTACAAGTTTTTAAAATACGACAGGACTGCTTTTGATATGCTTGTTTTCGCATTCAGCATGCTTTGCATTCTGATAACCGCAGTCATCGGTATTGTTTTGATTAGAATGAGCACCCCGAAATTGATGCTGATAGGTTTGGTCGGTATCATTGGTGCATACGCATATACAGGAGAACCCTTCGTCTATAAGCGAAAAGGTTTCGGTGCCATATTATCCCTAATTTTGGTGGGATCTTTGATGGTACTGGGAAGTTACATGGTGTTTAGCGAACATTTCTCATGGGAGCCGATAATTTATACACTGCCAGCAGGTTTAATGATCCCTCTTATGATGATGTCAAACGAAATTCGGGATTATTATAGAGACAAACAGCTCGGCATCAAGACTTTTACAGTCATTTTCGGCAGAAATACTGGAAAAATTGTCTACGCAGCCATAATTTTGGCATCCTATTTTCTAACTTGCATATTTGTATACTTTGGAAAACTACCTTTGGCATCATTGTCAGTCCTCATAACCATACCCGTTGCGGTAAAAGCATACAAGACAGTTTCGCACGAGACTAGTGGCATCAGGATAACCAACTGGCTGCACATTTCCTTTAATCTGTTGACAATCATATCTCTCTTATAATTAAAAGCCACTTCAAACCTGATAATACGGTTTAAGTGGCTTCTTATTTGAATCTGAAGTGTCCTGAAATAGTCTTGATAGTATCTTCTCGAGTCAAAATATCTTCCTCGGCAGGATCACCACCGTTGTGAATTATATACGCCACTCCTTCTTCATTTCTTTTATCGGATACGATCCCTATGTGAGTGTCTCTGAATGTAACTATATCTCCCGGTTGCCACTCTTTGATTTCATATGGATCAAGGGTGAGTGATGTGGTATTACGCTGAAAATAAACCATTAAATTAGGCACTCTTCTGAAATCAATATTGGGGTCCGGTTTTCCTGATATCCTGTAATACTCATTCAAGTTTTCTTCTATATCTTTATCGACCATTTCTTTTAAATCATAACCGGCATTTTTAAATGCTCTCCAGATCACATCTGTACATACTCCTTCGTCATCTGGTGGGTAACCACCTTCATAATAAGTACTAATATATTCAGGGTCATTTTTTATGTCTTCTCTAGCGCCCAGCATTATATCCGAATAATCGTCAATTCCATTCTCATTTTTATCATTTTGACTTTTAAGCGTTTCTATTCCAAAATCCTTGGCTCTATAATATCCTCGGTCCAGTATATCAAGATTGCCTAGAAAAAAAGTGGAAAATGAGATAATTACTGCTATTATGATCAATCTTGATTTTTTGATCTTTATTCTTTTATTTCTTTTCCTGGCACTCATATAAAACCCTCCCTGCGAGACACCAAAGATTGTATACCAAGTCTATTAAAAATTGCTTAACATTTAATTAGCATTCAATGATTTTGGAGATTTATATTCAATCTGATTTGATTTCCATTGCAAATATAAATCTTTTGTGATATTTTATAAATATTGGGAATGAAGTTCTCCCATGGCTAAGCCAAAACCGCTTGTAAAAGCTGATGACTTCTGCGATTAATTTTATTGCAGATCGTCAGCTTATTTTTTATTCTAGGAGGAAATTATGCTTCTCAGTATTTCATTGATGATGATCCTCGGGTTTTCCCTGGGTGGTGTTTTAAACAAATTCAGATTGCCTCCTCTACTGGGCATGATGATTGCCGGAATCATACTTGGACCGTATGCAATGGATATGATTTCAGATGACATACTTAACATTTCCACAGAGTTACGAGAAATCGCTCTGATAGTTATTCTTATCCGTGCTGGTCTGTCTTTGGATATCAACGATCTCAAAAAAGTTGGAAGACCTGCATTTCTTATGTGTTTTGTTCCAGCACTGTTTGAATTGACTTTGACAACATTTCTTGCGCCTGTGATTTTTAATATTTCCTATCTGGAAGCTGCCATAATGGGAAGTGTGCTTGCGGCAGTCTCACCTGCCGTGGTGGTTCCTCGAATGATAGAAATGATTGGAAATGGAAAAGGCTCTTCAAAAAAAATACCTCAACTTATAATGGCGGGAGCTTCAGTTGATGATATTTTTGTCATTATTTTATTTGCTTCTTTTTTGGGTATGTACACCGGATCCGGATTCGATGGTCTAAATTTGTTGAAAGTGCCCTTGTCAGTAATTCTTGGTCTTGCTACTGGAATCGTCACCGGGCTGATCTTAGTTAAATTATTCAAAACAATTCATACCCGCGATACAATAAAAGTATTGATAATCCTCAGTATTTCATTTCTATTAGTTTCGCTTGAAGATTATATTGCCGCTGTTGTTCCTTTTTCGGGTCTGCTGGCAGTAATGGCTCTGGGAGGAACGATTTTGGAATCCTATCAAGTCTTAGCTGTACGCTTGATGGGTAAATTCTCAAAAATTTGGGTTGCATCTGAAATTCTTTTATTCGTTCTCGTAGGCGCAGCCATTGACATCAGATATGTGCCACTTGCAGGGGTTTCCGCTCTTATCCTGATTATTTGTGCGTTGATATTTAGAATCGCAGGAGTGTTCACCAGCTTGGTAAATACCAACTTGAATTTTAAGGAAAAGTTGTTTTGTGCAATTGCTTATACACCAAAAGCCACCGTACAGGCGGCAATTGGTTCGATTCCGTTGTCTGCCGGTGTAGCCTCCGGCAATACAATCCTCACAGTAGCTGTTCTGGCGATTATGATTACCGCCCCATTGGGAGCTGTTGGAATCGATAGACTTCAAAATAAATTGCTTTGACCTTATTGATTTCAAGATTCTATCCTTATCCTGCTTCCGCTGGTTCTATCTTTGGTTACAATAATTTGTCTATCGATTCGATCTTTGAGTTCAGCTACATGAGATATTATTCCCACCAACCTGTTGCCTTCAGTAAGATTATGCAACGCTTTGATAGCCTGATCCAGTGACTCTTCATCCAAGGATCCAAAACCTTCGTCAACAAACATGGAGTCAAGTTGTATCCCCCCGGCCGAAGATTGAATCTCATCAGACAATCCCAAGGCCAGGGATAATGACGCTTTGAATGATTCCCCCCCGGAGAGTGTTTTGACACTTCTTTCTGTTCCGTTATAGTGATCGATCACATCCAATTCCAACCCACTCTGACTTCTTTGATTTTCCGCTTCTTTTTTTCTAGTCAACTCATACTGGCCTGCAGTCATTGTCATTAGCCTTGAATTTGCTCTATCAATTATTCTGTCAAAATAGGTCATTTGCACATAGGTTTCCAACATGATTTTATCTTTTCCGCTTATATTTCCATTTGCGGTATTAGATAAAGCCTTGACCCATGTCCATTTTTTCTCAACTTCAACCATAAATTCTTTTTGATTTTTTATGTTGTCGAAGATTTCTTTATTGGTTGCTAACCTTAAAGTCAGCACCTCTTTTTTTGATTCGGATTTATCCATTTTCATTTTCAAATTTTCCAAGTCCTTGAACAAATCTTCCAAGTTCAATTCTTCATGATCCATCAACTCATTTTTCAAAGTAATTATCTTAGTTTTATTTTCCTCGTATGTCTTTTGAGCTTGCTCGTAAGTTTTCCTTGCTTCGTCTATTTTTTTCTGTAAAAGTGATTTCTCTGATCTTAGTTTATCAATCTTTTCAGCTGCCTGCAGCTTGCTGTCAAATTCCAGTTTTTCTTTTAATCCGGCAATATGATCGATCAAATTTTTAAGTCTTTCTTCCTTCCCGGCAAGATATACATTCGCTTTGCTTATCGATTCAGTAACTTCGTTCAATTTTTTTTCATATTTGGGAAGTTCGATCTCCAACTTTCCTTTTTTTGAAGTATTTAAAGTTGCTTCTTCGTATTCCCGCTTTTGCAACTGAATTATTTGTTCTAATTCCTGGATTTTATTTGTAAGCCTGTCTTCAATCTCTTCAAATTCACATTCCCCAAATAATTCCTTGCTTTTCTCGGTTATTATTTCTCTGGACTTGGCCCATTTCCCTTTTTCACTGCCTGCATGGGCGCTTAAATCAGTAGCTTTCTTTTCTATTTTACTGATTTTTTCTTTGATGTTTTCAAGTTCATCTTTAGTCGGGGCGTCTTTCATCAACTTAGCCGGATGAGGATGCTCGATCGATCCACAAACCGGGCATTTTTCGCCTTCAATCAAAGTTTCAGCAAGTATTCCAGCCTGTTGATTTAAAAAATCTCTTTGTTTTAAATCATATAAATTTCTAAGATGAATAAATTCATCGTATATTTCGCTGTAGTTCTTTTGCGCCTTGGCATATTTTTCTTCCAAGTCATGATGATGATGTATCGAGTTGCTCAATTCCATATACACCTTTAAAATGTTCTCGGTTTCTGTTAATCTTTTTTCCATTGATGCTTTTTTTTCTTCACAGCCTTTTAACCCCAAAATTTCATTTCTATATTTTTCAACATTTTTTTTGAGACCTTGATGTATATTCTGAAAGTTTTCTCTTTTCAACTTGCCCGACTGGATTTCTTTATCTATCTCAGAGCTGGACTTTTTTAAGATTTCCAGTTCATCATAACTGTTTAGTTTTTGATTTTCAATTTCGATATTTACGGCCAGCAACTCGATTTTGGGAAGGTTCCTGCTTTCAGCTTCATATTCATCTTTCAACAAATTCAATTTGGGTCCTAAACTTGCGACTATCGATTCTGCGGTTTCAAGACTTTTCTTCGTTTTGGATGCTGACTCCATTTTGCCAATCTTTACATTCAGTTTGTTGATGGAATTACTTAATTCCGTGATATTCTGCTTTGATTCGTTCAAAAGTCTTTCGTCCTGAGAAATTATCTTTTCCAGAAGTTCCAAGGTGTCTTCTATCAGACCCAAATTTTTGCCATCTTTTATTTTTCTCAGCTCAATGTTAAGCACATCGTCCGGATCACATATTATGCCTTTCACATATTGTTGGATACTTTTTTCAACATCTTCATATTTTCTTCTGAGATTTCCTGATTCTTCTTTCAACATGTCTTGAAGCTTTAAAAATGGTTTTGTATTGAATATTTCTCTAAAGATCCTGCTTCGTTCTTCTGTTTTTGCTAATATCAATTTTAGAAAATCACCTTGAGCTATCATTGCAATCTGTGTAAACTGGCTTCTGTCCAAACCTATTAGATCCACAATGGCTTTTGTAACTTCCCGAGTTTTTGTAACCGGCTGTCTTCCATCGGGATAATTAAGCGTAGCTTCCGCCTTTTGACTGGTAAAACCATCTCCTGAATTTTTAGGCCGCTCGTATTCAGGGTTTCTTCTCACTTTATAAATTTTTCCTTGATATAAAAACTCCATTTCAACATATGTGGGTGTTGAATCTTTGGCATATTTACTTCTGAACATTCCGGCTTCTCGGTTGTCACCACTGGCCTCCCCATAAAGAGCAAAAGTGATCGCGTCAAAAATCGTCGTCTTTCCTGCGCCGGTATCTCCTGTTATGAGATAAAGTCCTCTATTGCCCAAATTTTTCAAATTTACTTCCGTTTTTTCTGCATAAGGTCCAAATGCGCTCACAATCAGATTCAGTGGTTTCATCTTTCGACCTCCCAAACTTTTTCAATCATATCCGATGCTAAATTTTCCTGTTCTTTTGTCATGGGAGTGTTATTTTGCAACTCATAAAGTTCCTTCAACATATCCAAAGGTGTCTTTTTTTCAATGTTTTCAGTCCCATCGATCTGCTTGTTTTCCCTGGTCCTTTTATTGTCATACTCGATGCTCATGATATTGGGGTAAATGGAACGTAATTTGCCTATTGCATCCTGTATGTCGTCATCATCCGTTAAAGTAATATGAATATAATCCTCGACATTCGTATTGATGTAATTTTCTCTCGAAGTTACTTCCATGTACGATCCCTTGATTTTGCGCATGTCTCTTTTGGGTATCAGGTCAACGGTAAAATATGACAAGTCTCCTTTTCCCCCGATTTCAACGATAGTGGCGGATTTTTTGTGATTCACCTCAGAAAAAGAGTACTTGAGCGGCGTTCCGCAATATCTTACATTGATACCCATATCCTGAGGACTATGGATGTGCCCCAAAGCCGCATAGTCAAAGCTTTTGAATATCGTTGCTTCCACATTGTCAATGCCTCCAACGGAAATATCCTCCGACTCGCACCGGGTTGCACCGGTAACAAATTGATGTGCTATAAGTACATTTCTTTTATTTTCGTCAACTTCCATCTTCTTTACTGCAACTTTTACGGCATCGTTGTATGATTCAACATTTTCGTCCGGATAAATTTTTCTTATATATGCAGGTTTGATAAACGGGAGCAGATAGAAGTTTAATTCTCCAAAACTGTCAACCATCCTTATAGATTCGACCCTGCCGCTGAAAACCGGTGATAAAAATATACCTTTACTGTCAAGAAGCCTTGATCCAAAGGCCATCCTCTCTGCTGAATCGTGGTTGCCGCTAATGATAAACACCGGAATATTTCTATGAGACAACCTGGTTATGAAATCATCAAAAAGTTGTATGGCCTCAGCCGGTGGTACCGCCTTGTCGTATATATCTCCGGCAATCATAACTCCTTCAACTTCTTTTTCATCTATTATGTTGATTATTTTAGTCAATATATATTCCTGGTCCTCAATCATGGAAAACTCGTTTATTCTCTTGCCCAAATGAAGGTCCGACAAATGAATCAGTCGCATATCCAACCTCTTTTCATATTTTCGTATTTTTGATCCAATCAAATTTAATTATAACCTTTCACAGTTACGGAAATCAAACCTCAAAACAATTATGATAAATAAGCCCCACTCTCATCTGATTAACGCCACATTGATTTATTGTGTAAATTTTATCACTCATCATTTGTTAAAATTCAACTTTATATATGCTTTCGTCATTTCGAACAAGATTTAAACCAATTTTCGGCAATATTGATATATATTATTGTCAGATTTATCTATATAATTCGTTTAAATGAACGATAGTTAATTAATTAATTATCAATTTTTGAATTAGGAAGGGGATATCAGTCAATGGAGAAAAAAGGAGTTAGCCGTAGAGATTTTATTAAAGGCGCTGCTGTAGGAACTATCGGAGTTGCCACAATGGGAATTTTCGGAGCTTGTTCGCAAGAAGGTTCCGGCAACACCACAAAAGACATCAAATGGGATAAAGAGACAGAGGTACTCGTAGTTGGGGCAGGTGGAACAGGTGTCGCAGCTGCTGCTCAAGCATCTATCGACGGTGCAGCAGTATTGATACTCGAAAAGGCCGGTATTGCAGGTGGAACTACCAACTATTCAGGCGGTGTAATGCAGGCTGCAGGAACAGAATTTCAAAAGAACCTGACAAGTTTCAAGAACGATACAGCAGAAAATCACTTTCAATTGTGGTTAAGGGCAGGAGAAGGTTTAGTCGATGAAGAACTTGTAAAAGATTTGGCTTACGGTGCCGCTGATCATATTTCCTGGTTGTCAGGACTTGGTTTGAACTTTACAAGTGTTTACGGACATTGCAACATACCATACGTCGATAAAAACTTATTTGCCGACAGAATACACGTCTACGAAGGTGGGGGCGGCCATGGCGGAGGCGTTCCATTGGTACAAGCCATGCTTAATACAGCTTTGGACAAAGGTGCGGTCATCGAATACGAAACCGAAGTTACTGATTTGATAGCGAATGATGATGGAGAAGTAATCGGGGTTGTTGCAAACCAAGGTGGAAAAGCCCTCAATATAAAAGCTAAAAAAGGTGTAATATTGGCAGCAGCAGGCGTAGACAACAACAAGGAAATGGCTAAAGAATTAGCTCCTCAGCAATATTGGTCTTTGAATAATGGAGTTCCGTTGTGTGCCGAGACAGATACCGGTGATGGAATAAGGATGGCAATGGAGATCGGTGCTGCAGTCTGCGGATTTGGTGGAACAATAGATTTCTGTGGTAAAACAGGTGCGGCCACTGACAATAGAGTACCCATGTTCCCATCATTCATAGTCAACAAACAAGGAAGAAGATTTGTAAGTGAAGATGCTACATATGCATTCCATTACAGAGCTATTTTCCAACAAGAAAGTCAATTTGGAGCACCCACTTATATGATCTTCGGAGAAAGCAGTCTTTCAGATGAATTCGCAAGATGGACAACTGAAAGCCTAGAAAAAGATATCGCAGACGGTGTGGTCATAAAAGGTGCAACTATTGAAGAACTTGCACAAAAGATTGATGTTGATGCCGTAAACCTTGCTGCAACCCTTTCGACTTGGAACTCAGATGCCAATAGCGGTTCTGATAACCAATTTGATCGTGAAACTGGAATCAAGCCAATTTCTGGTCCGTTTTACGCATATAAAAACGTTGCATTCAATCTGGGAGCCATCGGTGGTGTCAAAATCAATACAGATGCACAGGCAATCGATACAGACGGCGAAATCATTCCAAGACTATATGCAGGTGGATTAAATGCTGGTGGATGGCTGGGTCCATATTATCCAGGTTCCGGTACAGCTATAATAGGAACAGTACATTGGGGCAGAAAAGCAGGTGCCCATGCCGCAAAGCTGACTTCTCTTTAATTTAAATTCAAGCTGGAACACCTTATGGGTTTCAGCTTGAAATCCAGCATTTTGAAGTTAAAGAAAGTAGGTGAATTATGAGAATAGGTACATCTGAATTAATAGTAGTACTGATCGTGGCCTTATTGGTTCTTGGTCCGGAAAAATTACCTTCTTACGCCAAAAAACTTGGTAGTGCTTTGAATAAAATAAAAAGTTACACAAGCGATCTGACCAAAAACATAGACGAAAATATAGTTGAACCCATGGCCAAGGTAAAAGAACCCATAGAAAAAGCTACCAAGCCTCTAAATACTATTAAAGACGAAATCAACAAACCGTTTATCGAGACAAAAAAATCAATTGAAAATATCGGAAAAACTCATGAAAACAAAGTGAATCCACCGGAGGCCGAATCTCTGGAAGTCGTTTCACAATAAATAATAAAGGAGAATTACTATGTTTGGTAGAATTGGTACATCTGAATTATTAATTATTTTAGGGATCGCTCTGATAGTTTTCGGACCGAAACAACTTCCTAAACTTGGCAGGACTTTTGGTGCCACTATTAAAAGCTTCAAAGATGGAGTAGAAGATGATACTTCCGAATCGGAGATGGAAAAAAGCTAATTTAGGGGTCGATTTTTTTGAGAAACAAAAAAAAATTCAGAAAAAAATCTTCAAAGGATCATATGGGAATTGTTGAACATTTGGGAGAAGTCCGAAAAAGACTTTTTAAAATCATAATTGTGTTCTTCATTTTTTCCATGGTCAGTTTTAACTACGTAGACAAAATCGTCAGTATCCTGATCTCGAATTCAAAGGAATTGGGTTACTCTCTGGTTTATTTGGCTCCGGGTGAACTGTTCTCACAATACATAAAAATATCGTTGATAATAGGGATTTGCCTGTCATCTCCGATAATATTGTACCAATTATGGGCTTTTATCAAGCCAGGTTTGAAAAAGGGAGAAAAGGCAGTAGTTTTTTTATCCCTGCTGGCCGGATTGCTTTGTTTTATTATTGGTGCATCATTTGCGTATATACTGGCTTTGCCGATAATGCTAAACTTTTTTATGACAGTAGATCAAAATCAGTTGGTCACTCCAACTATTTCAATACAAAGTTACATAAATTTCATTATTTCCACTTTGCTCACTTTTGGTATTGTCTTCGAAATGCCGGTGATTACAGTTTTGTTGAGTCAACTGGGGCTAATTCGATCCGAATGGCTCGTCAAAAGCAGGAAAGTCGTTATAGTGTTGCTATTTCTCATTGGTGCGTTAATTACGCCGCCTGAGATTGTTTCACAGATTTTAGTTGCTTTGCCCATGCTTTTGCTTTTCGAAATCAGTGTATTACTTAGCAAACTTATAGGGCGAAGAAAGCAAAAGAGAGAAAACGAAATATAATTAATACATTAAGGAGAACTTTATGAAAAAAATCAAACTGTTACTAATTACACTTGTCACGATCACAATAATTGTTGCAACCCTTGGTTGCAGTTCCTCCACTTCATCGTCAATGTACAAAGACGGTACATATGAAGGAACCAGCGATTTGGGCATGCATTCCGGTCTCAAAGTGTCAGTTACTGTTACTGACGGAAAGATATCCGATGTTTCAGTAATCGAACATGGAGAAACTGAAGGAATCGGCACCATAGCCTTTGATAAATTGGAAGAGGCGATTATTGCAGCACAATCAACAGAAGTAGACTCCATATCCGGTGCCACTAAAACTTCAGGGGGCATAAAAGATGCAGTCAACACTGCATTGGAACAGGCGAAATAATCGATAGAGGTTCTGCTTAGGCAGAACCTCTATTTTTCATAATATTTATGGAGGTTTGAATTTGCCTGCAAATCCGGTCATCATCCAACGAAACCCCTAAAATTTCTTCCGCTTTTTTTATCCTGTAATTTAACGTATTCCTGTGAATGTGTATCATTTCCGAAGCTTGCGGAATATTTTTAAAACAATTTAAATATGTAGATAAAGTATCAGTAAAATCAGTTCCGTGAGCCTTGTCATATTCGATCAATTTATGAGTCCCTGAATAAATGAACATCTTGCAGTCTTCATCTTTATTCAAAGTGTCGTAAAAATATACTTCATAGTACTCATTAAAGCAATGTATATTCGTCTCTTTTTTTTCTTTAACTCCATAGTCGTAAGCCACTTTTGATTGTCTATAGTAGAAAAAACCGTCTGTCAAATCAAAGAAATCATCACTTACGCCACAGTCAAAATCAATTTTTTTAAGGATCCTTCCTATTTTCTCGATCCCATTGTATTTGTCGCCTCCATAAAGCAAAACTACCAAATTTGATCCGTGCATTGTAGTCTGAACTTTAGGTATTTCTCTTATGATCGTATCTTGAATATTTCTTAGTGTTGATATATGAAAATTTTTAATATCAAAAGGTATGTCAACGATTTTATATGGTGGTTTCCAATTGGTCTTGGAAATTTCAAAAGAGTATTCCAGCTTGTTTCTGTCTGCAAGATCTCCCTCTATTATATTTGAGAGAAGTGTTTGTTTGTAGGACGATTCTTCAGCATTTGGAGGATCAGTATCCAACAAAATATTTACAATTACTTTATTGAGACTTTCGACGATTTCCAAATCAATATTTTTGAAAGTTCGATATGATTCCAAGACTCCAATTACACCGAAAAAATTCTTGCCGTCAGAAATTTTTCTGGCGATCCGTTTAAAGTTGCCTGCAAATCCCCAGTCGAGAAAGAAAGGAAAATTTCTTTTTAGTGTTTCTTCCTTGGTTTTGTCAGATTCTATTTGATTCATCAGTTCCTGGGTTGCATACCCTTTTTCTCTAATATTGTCCCAAACCGGTTCATTCAGTCTTTTATCAGGATACAGATCAATCAATCTATACCTGGAATCAGTGACGATAATTGGATTTTCGAGATATTTGAATGTCAACTCCAAGATATGTCTCAAATTACGCTTTTCAATGATTGCCTCAAACATATCATTTTTATATTGAAGTACTAAATTTTCATTAGTTAGCAAATCTTTGATTATCTCTGCTGATTTTTCAATCATGTTTTCTTTTACTACGATAAAGTTGCACTCGCATCCGTATTGGCAATCCACTGGCTTGTCTGAAATAATTATTTTCCCATCAATTCGTTTTGTAAACTCAGCGCTCTTCCCATAAAATATAACGTTCTTGTTTTTGATACAATTTTCATCTGAAACGTGATATATATTATTTATATCAATTTCCAGAATATTTGTACTAATAAAATCCGTCTTATAATTTTCAATATACTGTAGAAGGTTTTTGATTCTCACGGTTTCCTCCTTAATTTTATTTTACGCACTTATCCAATTGAAATACAAATTCTATTAGTGAATTATATCATTTATTGAAAATTAATG
This sequence comes from Alkalibacter mobilis, assembly GCF_015594845.1. GTDB lineage: Bacteria > Bacillota > Clostridia > Eubacteriales > Alkalibacteraceae > Alkalibacter > Alkalibacter mobilis. Next base: position 33,135 of record NZ_JADNRK010000009.1, read on the forward strand.
AAATTAATATGAAATTTCTTGCAAATAAAAAATCCAAAGCAGGTGAATGGCTACAGCACTTATCTGCTTTGGAAATTAATTTTTATTATTATGTTTGCTAAATCATAAATTTCTCTATTTGCGCATTAAGCTCTTCAGCAATTTTAGATAATTCCTCACTGGAGTTGGATATTTCAGTCATGGAAGCCGTCTGCTCTTCAACCGATGCTGAAGCTTGCTGACTACCTGCGGCATTTTCCTCAGATATTGCAGAAAGATTCTCCATGACCAGCTGAATGATCTGCTTTTGATTAGTCATTTCGTTTCCGGAATTGTTCACCTTTTCTATAGCTTCTTTCATCTCTTCGATTGCATCGGAAATACCTTTAAACTTATTACTTGTTAAATCCACACTGTTGCTCTGAGATTTCACTACATCTTCAACTTCCTCCATAGTTTGAACCGCAGATTCAATTTTTTCAGAAAGATCTTTGATGACTTTGCTTATCTCTTGAGTAAATTGGTTGGACTGCTCCGCCAGGGTTCTGATCTCATCTGCAACAACTGCGAAACCCTTGCCTGCTTCACCCGCTCTTGCAGCCTCAATAGCAGCATTCAATGCAAGTAAATTAGTCTGATCAGCTATGTTTTTTATCATTTCACTGGCAGTGACGATTTCTTTGGCGCTCGCACTTGTATTTTTGATCACTTCCTGAACATCTCTGGATGACTTCCTGCTTATTTCTGTTTTTTCCACAAGATCTTTGATCAGTTTCAATCCCTCATCTTTCAAGTTGTTTACCCTGGAAGTGGAATCATTGAGATTTGTTATGTATGTTGCATTTGAATTGACAACTTCACCCAATTCAGTCACAGATTGAAATCCTTTTTCAGTATCGTTAGCCTGCTCGCTTGCCCCGTTGGCAATCCCTTGAATAGCCATGGAAACTTCATCAGCTGCCTTTGCTGCTTCATGAGCCGTGGCAGTAAGTTCTTCTGAATGAGCCGCCACTTGTTGAGATTTGTCCATAACATTTTTTATGATATGACGTATGGATATCTGCATACTACTTACAGCTTGAGAAATTTCTCCAAATTCATCAGTTTTATTTATAAGGTCTGAAGGTACATCTTGGCTGAAATCTCCAGATGCCATTATATTCATCTTTTCATTGAGCTTTCTTATGGTTTTCACAGCACCATTTGAAGTTGTAAATAATATAAAACCAAGTAAAAGTAAAGCCAACAATCCCGAAACTGCGATGGTTATAATATTTTTCATCACAGTTGCATTTACATCTTCCATAGAATATGCGATATTTATGGCCCCTACTCTGTTTCCGTCTATTTCAGCCGGTATTACGATATCGTAGACAGGGATTTTTTCATCTCCATAACTGGAACTTGAAGAATGGTCTTCCCCCTTGTCGATAGCCGAAACTACACTTGTCTTGTCTGCTGCATCTGATCCAACGCTTTCGATGTCACTATGTGCGCTTACCTTGTAATTATTGTCTACAAACATCGCATACACTATTTCTTCGCTTGATGCCAAATCTTCAACCAATCGTTGATACCCGAATTGTTCAGTCAATTTATTAACACTGTCGGCCTCTATGCCCACTTGAACAAAAGTGCCGTCCGAATTCTTAACGTTACCATATTTAAAGTATATTCCTGTTTCAACGTCAGCCCTTATGTTTTCCATCAACTCTGTCTGGTTGTTTCTGGCAAATTCAAAAAGCGGATGATCCGGCGACGGTTCCCACCCAACGTATTCAATTATGTTTGAATATTCAATTATGCCATCTGCATTGTAATAATTGATTTGATCAACACCCAGATCCACCGCGAGTTTGGTTATTCGTTCATTGCTCAGTTCATTTCCCAAACTTGCAGCAACTTTGGCAGCTCCTCTGATTTGATTTTCGATCAATTCATTGATTACCTCCAAAGAATCGGTGTTGTCCTCCAACCTGCTTTCAAACTCCTGCAAAATGAATAATCCGTTTTGATCCATTTGATGGATCAAGCTGGATCTGCTTGTCAGCGAAGATATGATTCCGATGGAAATTACAGAAAGTATAACAACGATGATCGGTATGACAAGTAATTTAGTCTTTATTGAATTTTTCCTCTTTTTCACGTTATTGCCCATTTTTCCCCTCCTATTTAATATGATAAAAATTTATAAAAAGTATCTTATTTATATTAAATCGGCAGTAAAGGGTTTTTGTTAAGAGCATCTATGATCGATTCGCAAAAAATTATGAAAAAATCGATGAGAAAACTCTCTCATCGATTAAACCAAATTAAATCTGCTTGCGTAAAAATTCTATTATTTCGATAGCTTTGGGAGGACATCCGTTAACGTAGTTATCAAATTCCTTGGTGCAGATACCAATTCCAATATCTCCGGTTTTGCCTTTGAAGCCTTGACCAATCGATATTTTTTTCTTAATTTTTCTCAATTCACCGGTTTCATCCAATCTGTCAAGAGCATGTATAAGGCTACCATAGCATGCACTGCATGCGTCATTTTCAATTACCAAGGAAGACAGTCTTTCCACTTTTCGCCCTGGTGAAAAAGTTTTTTCAAAACCTTTTGCTTCATTCAATTCGATCAGATTTGCTGAAGAAGTATCTGCATTCCCAACTCCAAGACTTTCAGCAAATTTTATGTATGGAACATCTTCCAAAGAATACCCCATTAAATCACAAATATACGCATCACATAATACTGGATCTGTTGCACCGATAATCCTGTTCATGGGCACAGGATTTCCACCCTCTTCAAAGTTCAGGTCACCGCATATTCCATCGACTAGTATGAAATCATTTTTTGCAATTACATTTAGATGTGCAATGGGCTTATGCAATCCCATGGTATGGAATTTTCTTTTTTCCTTGTTGGGGATCACACCTTTGTTATTTTTAAGTGCACATGTTACATTCGTCTGGCAATGACCTTTTAAAACAGGCATATTTATCATAAAATCGACTTCCATAGCACTGTCGCATATATTTATATCCACACCTTTGCAATCGTACAACTTGTACGAATCCTTTTGAGTATCAATCAGTTCTATCCCGTACTTTTTATGTAAATCCTTGTAACCGCAGGCCTGGAATGCTTCGGAAGTCCGATCTCCCACCCACGACCCTTCTATAACAGCCAAATTCTTGAACCCCTTTTCCAGCAGATACTCTATGGCTCCAGCAACCATTTTCGGATGTGTCGTTGCTCCACCCTCTGCTGGTCTTGCTACTACAAGGTTAGGCTTTAATCCTATTTTTCTGTTTTTGTCGCCTATCATTTCTTCGATTTTTGATGCCGCCAATACTTGTTTTGCCATCTCTTTGGGATCTTTTCCGTATACTATGATCAAATCTTTCTTGTCCATAATCTCCCACCTTCCTTAGTTTAAATTCAATGATACTTCTATTTTTCCAGGCAAACAATGTTTAAATGGTACAAATCACGCCCTCGTTTCATATACAAAATACCCTTATCTATTTTTTCTAAGTATATTAAGTCCGGTAAAAAGCAAACCAACTCCTATGATGGTCAGGGATGGTCTCTCATAACCCAATCCCATCAAATAGTTTACGGCATTGAACAAAAGCATCGCCAATCCTAACGCCCAAAACATGATTCCCTGAGTTCTCTTGTTTTTCATAATTTCCTCCGATTCAATATATTTTATGCATTTTTTATTCGCAAGTGTATTTTCTACAAATAACTACTACTAAATTACTATAATACGTTCATTATGGTCAAGTCTACCATTAATATATTATAAATAAATTTAGATTCGAAAACTTGCTCAATATCTATTTTAGCAAAATTTTCCAACATATAAATTCATATAGTAAAATATATTTATAATACAAAAATACTCACGTTTAAATAGAGCGATTTCGTTGACTTTTATCAAAATTATGAATAAACTGTAATTGTAAGGGAATATAAATTTGAAAGGAGTTGTTAAACATGCTAGTCACTAAACAAGCCCCTGATTTTACCGGATCAGCTTTTTATCAAGGCAAGATCAAAAAGGTTTCCTTGTCTGACTACCGTGGTAAATGGGTCGTCGTATGTTTCTATCCAGGCGATTTCACATTCGTCTGACCGACCGAAATCTCACACATAGCCGTGAGCTATGACAAACTACAGGAGTTAAATGTTGAAGTGCTTTCCGTAAGTACAGACAGCGTCTTCTCTCACAAGATATGGAACGAAACAGAACTCAGCAAGATGGCAGGCAAAGACATGCCTTTCCCAATGGTTTCAGATCAAACCGGTGCAATAGGCAAGCTTTATGGAGTTTATGACGAAGATGCCGGACAAAACGTTCGTGGAAGATTCCTCATCGATCCCGATGGCATTATCCAAGCAGCCGAGATATTGAGCCCACCGGTAGGAAGAAATCCAAAAGAACTTGTTCGTCAAATCAAGGCTTACCAGCATCATCAAAAGACTGGAGAGGTCATGCCCTCTGGTTGGGAAGAAGGTGGCAGCACTCTTAAACCTTCAACCGATTTGGCTGGAAATGTTTGGAAGGTTTGGCAGCCGCCCAAGGAATAACATTAGTAAGATGGGTTATTAAAAGCTGTTATAAATAAATGGTGGTGGTTCGAGATATAAGTATGATATTCGAACCACCTTTAAAAAAATTTAATTTTGTGTATAATTTTTTTATCTTAAAAGCTATAATCAAATCATGGGAACGGATAAGCCCTGGTGGGTTTCACGGACTTCAAATCCGATGTCGGGCGGCAAGACCGTCCGAGGTGGGTTCAATTCCTACACGCTCCCGCCATTTTTAATGAAATTTACTATGACTGGGAAGTCCATTCATCCCGGTCATTTTTTGCATAGGAGGAATCTTGATGGTCGCAGTTGACAAAAAATCAGTTCTTAGATCCATACCCCCAGTTAATGATCTGCTGGGAGATCCTATAATAATTGATTGCATTGAATCTCTAGGCAGAGAAACAGTTATTATTCATTTAAGGAAAATTTTGCAAAAAACAAAAGATTCTATAATTGCGAACAAAGAACATCGACTCAACTTGAAAATTCAAGATAAAGGGGATTTAAAACTTCAAATAATATCAGATTTGGTTGAATCCCTAAAGATTCAAGAGATGCGTTCTTTAAAAAAAGTAATCAATGCAACCGGGATTGTTCTTCACACAAATCTAGGCCGAGCGCCCTTGCCTGACAGAGCTATAAACAAAGTTGCAGAGATCTCTTCCGGTTACAGCAATCTAGAGTACGATCTGGAAAAGGGCAAAAGGGGTTCCAGATACGATCACCTTGAAGAAGATTTGTGCAGATTGACCGGATCTGAATCTGCTGTGATCGTCAATAACAATGCGGCAGCCGTATTCTTGTGTCTCAATACGTTTGCTCAAGGTAAAGAAGTGATAGTGTCTCGTGGAGAACAAGTTGAAATCGGTGGCAGTTTTAGAATTCCCGAGATAATCCAACAAAGTGGTTGTTTTATCAAAGAAGTGGGCACCACCAACAAGACCCATCCATCCGATTACGAAAATGCCTTAAGCGACAACACATCGATCCTACTTAAGGTTCACACCAGCAACTATAAAATTTCCGGATTTGTCTCATCAGTGGATTTAAAAGATATTTTGGTACCTGCAGAATGTCACGACATAATCAAAATGGAAGATCTGGGCAGTGGTTGCCTTTCTGAGTTGTCACTACTGGGACTTTCTCATGAAAAAACGCCAAAGGATTGTCTTGATGCCGGTGCTGACATCGTAACTTTTAGCGGAGATAAGCTCCTGGGTGGGTCGCAAGCGGGAATAATAATAGGCAAAAAAAATCTGATCGAAAGAATCAAAAAAAATCCATTGGCCAGGATAGTTAGATGCGACAAAATGACCATAGCGGCAATGAGTGCTGTTTTGGATATCTATCTTAGAACTGAAAATTTCATCAGCGAGATCCCTGTCTTGGAAATGCTTCATAAGGATAAAAATCAACTTTCAGAAGCTGCTAGACTACTGGAAGATACATTAAATAAAACTATGGAAAATTTATGCACCACAGAAATCATTGACGTCGAAGAAGAAGCCGGTGGAGGTTCTCTCCCTGGTGCAGTGCTGGAGGGCAAAGCAGTTGGAATACATGTTGTCGACAAATCTTTAAATTCCATTGCAAAATCTTTACGACAATGCAAAAGACCTATTATTTGCCGCATTGTCAATAATAAGTTGCTTCTTCATGTTCGAACCCTTAAAAAGGAAGACTTTCCCATAATTGCTGAAGAATTGCGAAAGGTTTTAGGTGATTGACATGAAACACATAACTCTCGGAACAGCGGGACACATCGACCACGGAAAGACAGCTTTGGTTAAAATCCTGACCGGGGCAGATACGGACAGATTGAAAGAGGAAAAAATCCGTGGCATGACCATAGAATTGGGATTTGCTCACATGGAGGTCCCCTCCGGTTCTACGGTCTCCATTATTGATGTTCCCGGACATGAAAAATTCATCAAAACTATGGTTGCCGGTATAACTGGAATAGATTTCGTAATTTTGGTCGTAGCAGCAGATGAAGGCATAATGCCTCAAACCAGGGAACATTTGGATATTTTGTCAGTCTTGGGTGTAAACACTGGATTTGTTGCTCTGACTAAATCCGATTTGGTTGATAAAGCTACGATCTTCAATAGACAAAAAGAAATTGCTACAGCTCTTAAGGAAACATCCTTAGATGGAATAGATATAATTCCTGTCTCTTCCATCACCGGTGAAGGTGTCGAATCCATCATAAATAAGATCGATGAACTTACAATAAAATCTTCCAAAAATTCCTACCAATCTTTATTCAGACTTCCTGTGGATAGAGTATTCACCATCACCGGGCATGGCACCATAGTTACGGGGACTGTTTCCGGCGGCATAATTAAAAAGGGTGATACAGTTGAAATTTTACCCGAAGGTTTGTCATCCAAAGTTCGAAGTATTCAAGTCAGAAACAATTCTGTGACTGCTGCTATTGCTGGAGACAGGTGTGCTCTTAACCTTTCAGGTATAGAAAAGCAGGATATTAAAAGAGGGACCGTAGTAATTGAAAAAGATATGACAAAGCCTGTTTCTCTGATGGATGCTGTCGTTCACATGGTTCCCGGAAGCGTTGAACTTATTCATAACCAAAGAGTGCATCTACATACAGGTACCACTACCGTTATAGCCAGGATCCGAATGTTAAACGGTGACAGTATCGAAGAAGGTTCTAAAGGCTACGTTCAACTCAGATTAGAAGAACCAATAGTAGCACTTAGAGGCGATCGCTTTATAATTCGCTCCTACTCCCCAGTTAAAACAATTGGCGGTGGAACCATACTCTTTCACAAAACCAAAAGCAGAAAACGCTTTGATCCAAAGTCTTTTGAAATGCTTCAAATCGCTGAATCAGAAAACACTAGAGATCTCTTGGAAACCATAGTTTTTGATTCGAAGGGTCTGTTCAATCTGGAATCACTTTATAAAACAACTCTTTTAGACCGTGATCTAATTAAAAAAATATTGGATGGCATGATCAAAGAAGGAACTGTCCGATATTTAAGTTCTTCAGGCAACTACTTGAATAAAACTTGGTACGATGAAATAGTGTCAAAGATAAATGAAGAATTAGAAATATTTTTTAAAAAACATCCCTATAGATATCGAATGCTAAAGGAAGAAATTAAGAATAAAATTTTACCAGACTCGTCGGCCAAAGAATTTGAAGAATTGGCTGACATGTTGATTGAGGAAGAAAAATTCAAGATTGACAGTCAATATTTTGAACCAATAGATAAAACAAGGCTTCAGTCTATAAAGACCTCTAGAGAAATAAACACAATCAAAGGCATTTTTTTAAATGAAGACCATCCGGTATGGACCATTTCACAAGTCTCCGAAAAAGTTAAAATCCCTCAAAAAACGGTGGAAGAGATCCTGCGTTTTTTGTCTGCGACTCAAATATTGGTGGAAGTTGAACCTGGATCATTTGTTTCAGCCAATAGCATCAATTTGGTATATAACCTTGTGGTTTCACAAATTAAAACCCATGGTGCCATTACTGTAGCTCAGCTAAGGGACATTTTGAACACCAGTAGAAAGTCATCCATATATTTTCTGGAATACTTTGATTCCATAGGTGTTACAGTGCGTTTAGACAACGACAGGGTTCCAGGACCGAATTTTGATAAATTCCGAACTTAAAAAAACTGCATCTCAGCTGATCTGAGGTGCAGTTTTAATATAAGATCAAACAAAACCATGTTACTACATTATGCCCATTTAAAAATGTCATATTATGATTTTCACAAATTTCAGTAACCAAAATAGTCTGGCTTTCTATGCATGGATACATTTTTTCGGGGTATTTGCATCTGGCATCCGGGTATGCGCAGACATCACATATCTCGCAAGACTCTGCCGTCAAAACCAGCACATCCGCATCCTTGCCAAAAACTTCACGGTGTACAGCTTGAACTATGTCTGTATGCTCATGCCTTGCTCCAAGCATTTCCTCCATATTCAAAATATCCTTCACTTCAGAAATTGTGCTGAATATAAATGCATTTTTATAATTTGTGCATCGTTGTCTACATTCTTCCAAAGTTCCCACTGCGGGAGGACAAGACCACGAGTTGCCATATTGTGGACACTGTGCTTCACAGATCTTTCTTACATTAGGATAAAAATTCAACTCGTCCGTATTGAAAAAAGCATATTCAAATATGGGGTATTTGGCAATCCCCTTTTCAATTTCTTCTCTTGAAATCATGTAATCATTCCAATCATCTAAATTATTCTGATATATATGTTATCATAAATTTAATGATTGGAACAATATCAAAATATATCTGCTCATCAAGCTGGTGTACAAATGTACCAGGAAGCATGACTGTCCACGTCTATAACTTTGACCTCAAAGAAGCATTCCTTCATTTCCCTTATGCAACTTCTCATTTCATTTTCTGCTACCTTGATAAATTTAAAGTAATCTCCTCTTTCAAGCCACTCGATGATCGTAGTCAACAAATTTCGATTCTGGTTGTAATCGTATATTATTACTTTATATTTTGTTACCCTGCTCATTTCAGCATACATTTTCTTTCGCTCTTCATCCTTTAATCCGTGGGCCACATATGAAGCGATGGAAATATCAAATGCCTTATCTTGAAAAGGCAATGCTTCAAGAACATTTGCATTGATAAAAACGATATCTTGGTTCTCCAGTTTATTCCTAGCTATTTCAAGCATTCTCTCTGCAGGATCTATACCCGTCACGGAAATTCCTTTTTCATTTAATACTGAGCACAGCGCTCCTGTGCCGCATCCCACGTCCACCATATTATGGTAAACCGTTAAATCAATTTCACTTTTTATCACGTCTAATATTTTATCATAATGCTTTTTCTGGAATTCGTAAAACAAACCGTACGTAGGTGCAATAAAATTGAATAACAGGTTACTGTATCTTTTACCCATGGACAAGCACTCCTTTTACTAAATTTTTTTAATTCATCGATCGTATTTTAATTAAATGATTTTCCAAACTTATCTCGCCATGACTACCATTATTTATTGATTCCATTTAGAATAAATTTATACACTGATAATCATACCAATATTTAGCTATGAGAATACTATAAATACAGATAAACTTCAAGTATTTGAAGATTCGACTTCTTCTGGCTTTTGATCCGGCTTTTTAAACTAAAATCATGCCAAAAAAACAGAAAGCCCCTTAATGGGGCAGGTATGATTTTATGCATCACAAAATTTTTCACCTAGTCTTCCGGCTGTAAAAAATTGTCGAGTATAAAGATGTTTGGCATCCTTGATTATACTTTTAGTGCCAATTTCTTCAAGAATTTTCCCGTTTTTCATGACGTATATCTTGTTGCATATCTGTTCGGCCAGAGCCAAATTATGTGTTATGAACATAATAGAAAAACTTCTTTCTTTTTGAATATCTTTTAATAGAGTTATAATTTGTTTTTGAGTTGTTACATCCAGTGCAGAAGTGGCCTCATCACAAATTATTAATTCCGGGTCAAGTAAAACCGCTCTTGCAATAACTATTCTTTGCAATTCACCGCCGCTTAATTCGTGGGGGTATTTATTTAAATACTCCAAAGGCAACTTCATGGAATTCATAATTTTATCTACTGAAATTTGAGCCCCTTTTCTATTACTTAGTTTGAAATTTATAAATGGTTCCAATAGATATTCGTTTATTTTCATTCTCGGACTAAAAGTGCTCAATGGATCTTGAAAAATCATCTGAACTTTTTTGTAATATTCTTTTTTTTCTATTTTTGAAAGATTGGTCATCAGTTTTTCTTTTAAAAAAAAGTCCCCGCCATTCGCTTGAGTCAAATGAGTTATTATCCTGGCAAGAGTACTTTTACCACATCCACTTTCACCTACAAAGCCTACACACTCTGATTCATATATTTCAAAGCTTACTTCTTTTAAAACTTTGTTTTGAGGTGTACCATAGTGTTTTGAAATTTTATCCCCTCTGAATATTAATTTATTATCCATATTTCGCCTCCTTAAATCCTGGAATTGATCCAACCAGCTCTTTTGTATATGCTTTCAAGGGATTCTGAATAATTTCAATCGGAGTGCCAATTTCAACTATTTTTCCTTGCTGCATAACAATTATTCTGTCAGAAATCTGTGCTGCATACCCCAAATCATGTGTTACGATCAAAAAACTTGTGTTATCTCTATCTCTCATATTTTTGATTTCAGTCATAATATCGCGTTGAGTCAACACATCCAACGCACTTGTCGGTTCATCGGCCATAACCAGTTTTGGATCGAGAACCAATGCCATACCCAAAGCTATTCTTTGTTTCATTCCCCCGCTCAATTGATGTGGATAGGACTTCAAAACTTTTTCAACGTCGATAAATTTTAAACTTTTTAATATTTTTTTTGACTTGCTAAGCGCTTTTAAAGAAGATCCTCCCTGATGTCTCTTGATAAAATTAATAAACTGCTTGTCAATTCTCATTACTGCATCCATATAATCTCCTGGATTTTGAAAAACAAATGCAATTTCTTTTCCTCTTATTCTTTTTAAGTTATTTTCAGATAATACTTTTCCTTCAAACAAAATATTCCCACTGATTATTTGAGCCTTCGGCGGAAGCAATCGGATTATACTTTTCAAGAGCGTAGTCTTGCCCGAACCGCTCTCTCCAACTATTGTCAGTATTTCACCAGATTCAAGTTCGAATGAAATATCGCTTAAAACGCAACTATTGTCCATTTTGATATTCAATTTACTAACGGATAAAAAATTTTTTTTCATAAACAAGTCCTATCTTTCACTGATTTTTGAAACCTAATCTCTCATCTATATAGTAGATTTCAGATATAAATCTATGAACTCCGTCTATTTCACTGCTGACTACTACGTTGCCCTCTTGATAATACATGAAAAGTGAGGCAACATCCTCGACCAACAACTTTGCGCCCTCGATTCCCAACTGTTCTCTTTCTTGTTTTTCAGTTGCGTCATTTAACTTGTCGCAAATTTCATCAAATTTAGAATTTGAATAATTTCCGAAATTGCCTGCACTTCCGGTTTTATAGCTTGCATCAAAAAAATATTGGGGATCCCCAGAAGGAGCGGAAGTCCATCTTTCCCACAATAGATCAAATTCTCCCTTTTTTGCAATATCAGAGTAGTTCTCAACTTGAAAAACTTCTAATCCAATACCTATATCTTTATATTGAGATTGCATCGCAATGCCAATATTATTTGCTCCCGCTCCATGGTTGGTCCTGGAGTAATACTTCAATATTATATTCTCACCGTCTAACTCTCTGATCCCATCGCCGTCCGTGTCCACTATGCCGGCATCATCCAACAATTCTTTTGCCTTTTCAGGAGAATACTCGTGCACATCTTCTCCCGAGGATCCGAATGGCAGCATGCTGTTGAAAGGCCCCTTTGCATTTATACCATGTACAATATTATCTGCGTATGTCTGCTTGTCAATTCCATAAGCTAGAGCCTGCCTGAATTCTTTACTCTGCATATAAGGTTTTTCCATGTTCAGTCTTAAAAGGAATACTCTAAGATTCGCTCCCTTTAATACGACATACCTGTCATCATCTTTAAACAATCTTAAATCGTTAGTCTCAATTTGTGGAGCAAAATCGATTTCTCCTGATTGCAACATCATGGCTCGGGTAGTGCCATCTTGTACGTATTTAACATCAACCGTATCAATACCGATTTCACCACTCCAATGATATTCATTTTTTGATAATTTCATCCCGCTATCGGGATCAAATTCATCTACTAATTTTATAGTCAACATTTGCCCTTCAGCATCAATTGAATCCAAATTGAATTTTACATCTTCACGATCAGTTAATAGCAAGGCTCTCTCAATGGATTGTTTACAACTATCTGCAGTAACATTTTTTCCATTTTGAAATTTCACATTTTCCCTGATATTAAACACATACGTTTTTTCGTCAACTTCTGCATAACTTTCGGCCACGACCGGTTTAACATTCAAGTTCTCATCAATTTGAATCAGATTTTCTCCAATTCCGCAACGCGTCAATGTCCAACCATTCCAACCCTCAGTAGGTTCAATATTTGGATCGAGCCAAAAAATTGCCATATTGAGATTTTTGTCTTCACTGGAATTTATATTTGAATTGCTTGTTTCTCCTTCCCCCAACCCTGCCTGATTGGAATCGTCTTTCTGGCATCCAGCCCCAACAAACGCAATATTGATTATCATAATCATAATTATAGCGTAGAGAACTAAACTGTTCCTTTTCATTGTTATCCCCCTCAAATATTAAATATTTTTTATATCTAAAAAATCTCTTGTCATATCACCCAAAACATTAAAAAGCGATACCGTCAAGAAAATTGCCAAACCAGGATATAGAAGCAGCCAGGGTGCAGTCTGCAGATAGGCTCTGCCTTCATTCAACATGTTGCCCCACTCGGGTATGGGTGGTTGAACTCCCAATCCTAAAAAAGAAAGACCTGCCAAAGCCAACATTATATTGCCGATATCCAAAACAAATTGAACTGCAAGCGGCGACACGATGTTTGGCAGTATATATTTAAAGACGCATCTTAATGTTCCTGCTCCCGCCATTCTTGCAGCAGCAAGGTATTCCGAATTTTTAATCGATATCACCAAAACTCTTGTCAGACGGGCATATTTAGTCCACCATATTATCGATAAGGCAAATATTGTATTTTTTATTCCCGGACCAATTATTCCCACTATTCCAATTGCAAATACTATTTCAGGAAATGACAATATTACATCTATCAACCTAGTTATAAATGAATCAACAACTTTTCCTGACATTCCGGCTACCGTTCCTATTCCAACTCCAAATATGAACACCATTCCCAATAGTGAAAATGTCATCCCGAGCGATACCCTCGCTCCATATAAGATTCTTGACAACACGCATCTCCCTACCTGATCAGTTCCCAAAAGATAGTTCTCACCCGGCTTTTCAAGAACGTGTTCAAAATCTGTATGCAAAGGATCATTTGGAGCACATAAAGGGGCGACTAAAGCAAAAAAAATAAAAATAACAGCCACAGCCAAAATTTTATAATAGATATTTTTTTTAATCGCATTCATTAATTTTCTTCTCTCAATCTTGGATCAAGTATTATTGTAACAACGTCCACAACAAAATTAACGTTTACGTATATGATCGACATCAACAATACGTACGATTGCAATACAGGATAATCTCTATATGTAACAGATTGCAATGCCAATGAACCCAGTCCCTGCCAGGAAAATATATTTTCAACTATTACCGTACCTCCCAGCAATAGTGCCACTGACAAGCCCAACAAAGTCAAAATACCAAGTATCGAATTAGGCAGGACATTTCGCAAAAGAATGCTGAGCTCACCAGCACCTCTCGATCTTTCACCCAAAACGTAGTTTTTTGAGTACTCATCCAGTATGGCGGCCCGTATAATTCTTGTGTATCTGCCTATTAAAGGTACTGCTAATGTAAATGCCGGTAAAACAACGCTTTTTACAGACTGTTGATCCATAATCTTAAACCATTGAAATTTTACTGTAAATGTATATATCAAAATCAATCCCAACCAAAAGGTAGGTACAGAAATTTCTAGAAAGGAAATTATCCTGATCGTATGATCTACGGGTTTGCTTTTAAATACGGCTGATAAAAAACCTAGTGGAAATGATATTCCGACCAATAATATAAAAGCAGTTACCGCCAATTTGATACTCATCCCCAGCCGGGGAATCACCCTGTCCCAGACAGCTTCACCTGAAACATAGGATGTTCCCAAATCCCCGTGCAAAACTCCCTTCAACCATCTGCCGAATTGTATTATAAATGAATCATCCAAGCCCATTTCAGTTCTTGTTTTTTCTAAAACTTCAGATGTTGGTATCGTATCGTGAGCACTTAACAACAGTTCTGCGGGATCTCCGGGAGCGATGTAAACCATGGCAAAAGTAAAAAATGAAACTACAAACATGACAATTAGAAGATGTACCATCCTAGTTAAAATATATTTTTTCATCGAGCACCTCACTTGTTTTCAAATCACATCTCAAATCGAAATATCATCCGAGGATTAAGCTATTCAATATTCAAAAACAGTTTTTTTCGTGACATATAAAGATACAAACTTCTAGTCAAGCTAAAAAGGATAAATGCCAGCCACAAACCGTGATTTCCTATCATTGGAATCGCTACGGATCTAATCAGCATAAATACACCCAAAGCTGCCAATAGAGAATTCCTAACAGGACCTGTTAAAGTGCAGCCAGTATATAATCCGTACAAAATCAATCCATATCCTATTGAAAACGGAAAGATAATAAGCCAAATCTTGTAGTCTATGCATAAATCTATTATTTGATTCAAATCAGTAAATAATCCAAAAATCTTATCCCCTGCAACAATCATGATCGTTGCCGTAAGTATTGCAATTATCAATGAATACAAATTTGAGATTGCAATTACGGAATCAAGACTTTTTTTATCACCTGCCCCTTTGAATCTACCTGCAAATATACTCGATGCATTTGCAAAACCGTCAAAGAAATATGAAATTATATATTGGATTTGAAATAGGATTGCATTCGCAGCCAAGAGATCCTTTCCAAATTCAGCACTTTGCTTCATAAAGATATTGGTCATTGTCAACAAACATATCGTTCGTATCATAAGATCGGAGTTCACAGTAAAAATTTTTTTTAACGCCTTCAAGTGAATTGCTTCAGGAATAAATTTTAAAATTTCCATCCCATCAAGGCTTTTGTATATAATGATAAATCCAACGATAAATCCATAAATTTGTGAAATCAAGGTGGCCAATGCAACACCTCGAACATTGAAACCCAGAAAAATGACAAACATTACATCCAAAAATATATTCAGCACGTTTGTAGATATTTGCAGAAATAAGGTTTCTCTAATCAGTCTCTTTCCCATAAGCCAACCGATATTTACGTAACTTATCAATACGAATGGAGCACCCCAGACCAGAATTTCAAAATATGACAGCGCTGAATTCAACACCTCTCTACTATCGCCATATAAACTACTCACAACCATCTTTACTGGATATTGGAGAATAATTATAGATGATCCTATAAGCACTGCTAAAAGAAAAGGTCTCAAAAAAGAAAGTGTCAAATCTTTTTCGCTGCCTCTCCCATCAGCTTGGGCTGTAAACCCTGAAGTACTGACTCTTAAAAATCCAAAAAGCCAATAAATTGTATTAAAAATCACCGTTCCTATGGCCACTCCACCTATATAGACAGAATTGTTCAAATGTCCGACTACTGCAGTATCGACTGCTCCTAAAATCGGCTGAGTTATCGTTGAAATTACCAAAGGGATCGCAAGTCTTAAATAATCGAGGTGTTTCATATCATTCTCCATTCATGAACAAGTCTACTTGTTGATTGTAAAAGTCAATTATATTTCATGCTAAAAATAAAAAGTCTCTCGGCAATTGCCAAGAGACTTTATCCCATCTTATAAAGTAACTTATCTTATTTTGCACGAAAATCCCTATCGCCAAAACCATTTCTTAAGGCAGGTCTCCTGACTTGCAGATCGTTCTCACTTTGGCCTTCCCGGTTTATACCAGTGGCATCTTCAAAGTTTGTAGCTGCTTACAGTGGTGGGTCCGTGTCGGATTTCAACCGACTTCCCTATTCTCCTTTTTTACAAGGCACCTTAATACTTTAAATATTTTATTGTGATTTTGATTATATCAATTTACAATTTTTCTTTCAAGCAATTTTTTCAATCGATTTTTTAATACAACTCTTATCTTATCATCAGACCTCTTGATATTTTATTGGAATAGTCATGGAACACGGCACCCCGCACAGGCACTTCCCACAGGTATCTCCTATGCCAATTTCATACTCTGGAATTATTTTTTCATAAATCTGTTCATTACATTTTTTGCGATCAAATACTACCTCCTGATTCTTAAGTGTAAAGGCATCATTGACGCATTTTTCAATGCATTTTTTACACGATCCATCGTGTTTAAAAAGACAATACTCCTCATCATTCCTGATCGTGGCCTTCAACTTCATGTCGGTTACAATACTTCCAAGCCTGCCGCAACAGCCTCTTTCTGTAATAAACATATTGTTAACTCCAAATTTTCCAATCCCTGAAATGTACGCTACGCTTCTGTGGGACCAGTCACTTTTTAGCTTGACTTCATCGTAATTGTACGTTGCCGGCAGTAGAGATGCCTTATAACCTTTTTCAGTTATTTTATCAAACAAATATTTATTGAGATCGCCTATCAAATTGTTTGTTTCTATCGATGCGATGTCCCACTCTTTGGAGCTTTCTTCCCCGCCGATATTGCTTTTTATCACTTTCTTTGAAAAAGGTATGAAAAATGTGATCACCGATTTTGCGCTTGGAACCAAATCATGAGGCATAGCATGTGTGGGTCCAATAATCTTTTTTAATTGCAGAAACATTTCGTCCTCTGCGTTGGCAAATCCTACAATGGGGTCTCGCCAATCTGACTCTGTGTTATTTTGGAACTTATAATTTTTCACATGATCTGTTATCCATTCGATGATTTTGTTGTTCAAGCCGTCAGCTCCTTTGACTCTATTCATTTAAATTTGCATTTGTTCTCACATGTTTTTATATCTCGATATTTTGATCATTTTATTTTCTTGATTTTCAACATCATCATAGAGTAATTTTATCAGTAGTGACGATGATTACAATATTAAAAATAAAAATTCCACTCTTAATTTAAAAGAATGGAATTTGGACTTTCTGATTTATTTTGCCGTTATTGCCTTTAAACCTGCCTGATGAAGAATATAATGGTTGGGAGATGCCGTTCCCAGTGGGTGCGTTCCATAATTATAACTGTACAAGTCCATTGCTCCTACGTTGTTTTGAATTGCAATTCCCAGGGTGTTTACTACCTCCGCAACTTCCTTGTCACCAATAAGTTGAGCTCCCAATAATTTTAGGTCTGCGCTATCAAAAAAGAATACTGATCTTGTTACTATTGTTCCTGGCAGTGTTCCCGGATGATGATTTGGTGCCGATACTTCAACTTCGACCACTTCAAATCCTTCATTTAGGCACTGTGCCTTTGTCATCCCGGCAGCTGCAAAGTACTTGCCTCCAACTGAAGTAGAAAAAAGATTCATAATACCTATGACTGACAATGGTTTCTTTTGGTCACCTAAATTAAGAGCAGCATTACGCCCTTCTTTTGCCGCCACGGATGCCAACCTAATATTGCTTGTCTTGTTTGTAAATATATCGATTTTTGACGCACAGTCTCCGATAGCAAATATATCCTCGTCTGAAGTCTGCTGGAACTCATTTACTTTTATAGCTTTTCGGTCATCCAGGTCCAGATCAATCATTTTTGCCAAATCTACGTTGGGATATGCACCAATCGCCACAATTACCAAGTCTGCGTCGATCAATTGACCGTCACCGAGTTTGACTCTCTCAACTGACTCTTTGCCTTCAAAGCTTTCTACTCCAACACCGGTGATTATATTGATATTATGAGATTTTAGCACGTCCTCTATTTCAATTGAAATATGAGGTTCAAAAGCAACACTTAAACAATGATCTGCCAGTTCAACCAAAGTAATTGACTTGTTACCCATCTTGGTTATTTCATCCGCAAGTTCAATCCCTATAAAACCTCCACCTACAATCACAACCGACTTGGCTTTTTCAATCTCTTTTTTTAACTCTACCACTTTATCAAGATCTTTTTCAATTACGTGAATTCCCCTTAATTCTCTTCCTGGAAACGGTGGAAAAACTGGATGTGATCCAGTAGCCAAAATAAGATTGTCGTAGTCAAATACCTTTCCGCTCTTGGTTTTTACATGCTTTGTTTCGGGATCTATTTCGACTGCATCGTCGATCACCATCTTTACGTTGTTATCCAGAAGATTCTTATCTGTTGAAAGATTTTCATTTGGATCGTCCAGCGTACCAAAAGCATATGGAATCCCGCAAGGAACAGGACCTCTCTCATTACTTCTTATTAGCGTATACTCAATATCATCATTCATAGCAAAAGAAGCATTTAGAAATCCCTTTGCTCCCACGCCTCCGCCTATTACAACAACTTTTTTCAATTTTGCTCCTCCTTAAAAAATTTTATCGAGCATTTACATCTATCTAGAATTTGTAAACGGTCGTTTATGTATTAATTATCTACAACATGATTCTACTCCTATACCCCCGAGGGTGTCAATAATATTTTCGACATATGTCATTAACTTTTTAATTTAAAATTATTTTGTGTAAAATACCACACATCGCCAAAATCTATATATTGTATTTATTGTCGCTTTTACACTTTGATTTCGCACATATATCTTATTATTTTCAATGATGCTATTCTATTTTTCATATATTGATTATTAGAAAAATAATTATGTAAATGTATTTTTTTACTCCACAATCCTCTAGATATTCGCAGAATATTGTGCTAAACTTGATTAAGATTTTTGTAATCCTTATCATAAGATTTTTAAATCAGTTTTTTGCAAGTTCAGTTACCAAAATTTCCAAAAAATATTTAATGTAATTCAATTTTACTAAGTTTGATGGAGGGGGATATAATTGGAAAATTATACCAAGTTTAAGCTGAAAAGAAAGGAAGAGTTAACCCCGTTTCTTGAAGACAAGGACAACTTGTTTATCCTTGCATGCAACAAATGCTTCAAGGAATTTGAAATTGGCGACGAGCCTGAGTGCAGCAATTTAGAGCAACTTGCCAAGGAACAGGGTAAAACTGTAGTTGGTTCAGCAAAAATCGATTTTCTATGTAACGAAACACTGACTTCAAAGTTGCTTCAATCAATAGTACCTGAAGAAGCTGAGGATATCTTTGTTATTTCCTGCGGTCTGGGCATTCAAACAGTCGCAGAGCAGTTGGAGAATCCGGTTTATGCTGCCAGTGACACCATTTCCGTAGATGGTCAGCACGGCATGGCTTTGACTACAACACTTTGTGATGCGTGCGGGCAATGTTATTTGAATCTTACAGGTGGTATTTGCCCAATTGTTGACTGTGCAAAAAGTTTGCTTAACGGTCAATGCGGTGGAGCAAAAGACGGTAAATGTGAAGTGGATAAAAATAAGGATTGCGCATGGGAAAAAATCTATAACAAAATGGAAAGTTTGGGAAGACTTGATGAGTTGCTTGCACAACAAGTAGAGGTTCGGGATTACTCAAAAATAAACCATAAATTCATCAACCAATATGTCACTTCAGTTCGCGAAAGCAGATTTGAAGGTTATTATGGCGGCGTTCATCCCAGCGAGAAAAAAGAATTTAGCGAAAACATCGATCTGGTTTCATTCCCGGAACCAAGAACTGTTGTTATTCCATTATCGCAACATGCAGGTGCTCCCGCTGATTTGATCGTAGAAGTTGGACAAACTGTAAAAGTAGGACAAAAATTAGCTGAAGCCAACGGCTTTGTCAGCAGTCCGATCCACTCAAGCGTCAGCGGTACAGTAGTCGCTGTTGAACCAAGACTCCACCCGATCCAAGGAATTAAAACCATGGCTGTGGTTATACAATCAGATGGTGAAAATTCAATTCACGAATCAGTTAAGCCGGCAAAGGATCTGAATGATATCACCAGAGATGAAATTATCGAGCTTATCAGGGAAAAAGGGATCGTAGGCATGGGTGGCGCTGGATTCCCGACGTCAGTAAAATTAAAAGCACCACAGAAGGTACACACTGTACTTCTTAACGGTTGTGAGTGCGAGCCCATGCTGACTGCAGACCATAAGTTAATGACTACATATCCGGAAGAGATCATCTTTGGTATGAAAACTCTGATCAAAGGGTCTGGAGCAGAAAAAGGCGTTATCGTAATAGAAGACAATAAGCATGATGCAATAGAAATTTTAGAGGCAAAAACGGCGGATATTCCTAATATTGAAGTCGCTGTTGTAAAAACAAAGTACCCGCAAGGTGCAGAAAAAATGCTTGTTAAACGTATGTTGGGTGTAGAAATTCCCAGTGGCGGTTTCCCAACGGATGTAGGGGCCTTAGTAGCAAACGTCAGTACTGCAAAAGCAGTTTCCGATGCCATGCAGACAGGAATGCCTCTTGTTGAAAGAATCGTCAGCGTTACAGGTGAAAGAATTAAAAATCCAGGTAACTATCTGGTAAAAAATGGTACATCAGTAAAAGACATAATAGAGCATTGCGGTGGAGTTAAAGGGGACGATACGACTATCAAACTAGGCGGTCCGATGATGGGCTTTGAGGTTCGTGATCTTAATGTTCCAGTTATAAAAAGCACTAATGGCGTCATTGCTGTTGAAACCAAAGTATCTGAAGCAGTCGAATGCATCAAGTGCGGACGATGTGTGGATGTTTGTCCGATGGAACTAAAACCACTATATTATACCAAATATGCCCCAGCTGAAAACTGGGAAGGCATGAAAGAACAAAACGTTATGGATTGTATTGAATGCGGTTCCTGTTCATATATCTGTTCTTCAAAAATACCGATTGTGGACAGAATCAAAATCGGAAAAAAAGCTATAAGGGAGGGTAAATAAAATGTTGATTACCCAACTAAAATCAAAAGAAACTATAGAGTCACTGGCTAAAGGAAAAACTTTCATCGTCAACTGTCACGGTTGCAAAGAGGTTTATTTTGCTGAACACGAAGCAGAAGAGTTGCAAAAGGAATTATCAGAAACCAACGATATAACTCAAATCGTTACTACAGATTACATCTGCCACCCGGACAATTTGGCTTTACAGCTGAAAAAACACATGGATAAAATCAAAGATGCAGATACTGTCATTGTATTTTCTTGTGGTGTAGGGATACAAACTGTTGCAAAATATCTGGACGACAAGCGAGTCTATTCCGGATGCGACACATTTCCTTTACCTGGCTTCCAAGGTGTTACTCCTTTGCAGGTTGACTGCGCACAATGCGGAGAATGTTACCTTAATTACACAGGCGGCATATGCCCCATCACTTCCTGCTCGAAAAGTCTGGTCAACGGACAATGTGGCGGCGCCAAGGATGGAATGTGTGAAGTTGACAAAGAAATGGAATGCGGATGGGAACGTATTTACAGAAAACTAGAGAAACTAAACAAGTTGGACACCTTGAAATATGAACCTAAAGTGCGCAACTATTGGCATCCGGATGCTGAACAGACAGACGCTGAATAAAATTATATCAACAAAAATTTGCGAATAATTAATAAGAAAATGATGATTAGGAGTGATTAAGTAATGAGACTAACCGAGTTTTTTGATCGTGGTGAATTTGTAGTAACTGCTGAAGTAGGACCTCCAAAAGGGTTTCATATCGAACATTTAGTTGAGGAAGCCAATGAATTTTTAAAAGGCAGAGTTCACGCAGTGAATGTTACAGACAACCAGTCCTCTGTAATGAGACTAGGTTCACTGGCTACTTGTAAAGTTCTTAAAGACAACGGATTGAATACTATATTTCAAGTAACTTGTCGTGATAGAAATAGAATCGCACTGCAGTCTGACATCTTGAGTGCTGCACTATTGGGCATTGACAACTTGCTGTTGCTTACCGGCGACCACACAACATTAGGTGACCACCCACAGGCAAAACCTGTATTCGATTTGGATTCTGTATCATTGACTCACGCTGTTAAGCGTATGGAAGAAGGATTTGATATAGCTGGAAATGCAATAGACGGAGAATTTCCTAAATTTTCAAAAGGTGCTGTTGTTTCTCCTTGCAGCGATTCAGTAGATGCACAGTTGGCTAAAATGGAGCAAAAAGTTAAAGCTGGTGTTGAATATTTCCAAACTCAAGGCGTGTACGAACCTGAAAAATTCATCAAATTCATGGATAAGGCCAAGCAGTTTGGCGTACCTGTACAACTTGGAATCATCATTCCGAAAAATGTGGGCATGGTCAGATACATGAATGCAAACGTAGCTGGTGTTCACGTTCCTGATGATATGATTGAAGAGTTGAAGGCTGATAAAGAAAAGACTAAAGCAGGTATTACCGGCGTAGAAATTTCCGCCAGAATTATTAAAGAATGTAAAGATTACTGCCAAGGAGTGCACATTATGGCACTAGGCTGGGAATCAAAGATCCCTGCAATTCTTGACCAAGCTGGATTATAATAATCAAGAACCTACAAAAGATCATTTCAGATATCATTTCTGAGGTGATCTTTTCTGATTTACAACCTCTGTTTAAGCATAAATATTTTTAACTAAATAAATATCTATGCATCCATTATAACCCTTAATGTGATATCATGTTGATTAAGTAGATGATCGTAAAAATCGATAGGAGGATGTTAGAATGCATGATGTGTACGAATTTCTTAAAAAATGTGGAACCTACTATTTGGCAACAGTGGAAGATGATCAGCCAAGGGTTAGACCTTTTGGGACAGTCGATTTATTTGAAGGAAAAATTTATATTCAAACCGGAAAAGTCAAGTCTGTATCAAAACAAATGGAAACCAATCCCAAGGTGGAGATATGTGCTTACAACGGCGACAAGTGGTTGCGAGTCTCAGCAACCGTAGTGCGTGATGACCGAACAGAAGCCAAAGAGCATATGCTTGAAGCTTATCCAATGTTAAAAAGCATCTATTCAGCCACTGACGACAATACTGAAGTCCTGTTCTTAAGAGATGCTACTGCTACTTTCAGTTCCTTTTCTGAAGAACCTACTACTGTAATATTTTAAATTTAAAAAAGACAACACGGATTTGGGTCAATCCCCGAATCCGTGTATTAATTAATGTTTCACTTGCCAATTTCGATATTTCAAATCTTATCGTTTCCATCATATCAAACTGCTCTGGAATCTTTTCTGGTTTCATAATAAACACATTTTTCTTTTCTACACCCATGAGGATGACGTTCAACATGTTCACACCTTATTATTTCAGTAGTCAGTGGAAACTTTACGCCCAAATACTTTTCTGCCAGCTCTATTCCTTCCAAACAAAAGGGACAAACAAAAGGGACGGTTCTTTTTGTTTGTTATTCAGCCTTACTGGCTAATTCCAGTAACTTGGCAGGCATTCGATTTCTAAGTTGCCACACTATACTAATAGGAGCTGAACCTTCGTGGCGAACATAATCAGCAAAGCCTAAACAGGTATAAAGACCAGTAAAACCTTGATCTTGTTTGTAAGCCCTTGCAAATAAAAGAACTTTTCGATCACTGCCATTTTGATTTACATATCTTTGCCCTGTAGGAGATTGTATCGTAGTCCTACTCTGACTTTGCCAATGAAAGAGTTTTTCATTAATGGCATAATCATCATATAGAGTAGTTTCTGTAAAATCCGCCTCACTTTTATTAAGAGTAATAAAAAATACATCCATGTCTTGCTCACTTAAATATAAAACTCCTTCTCGAAAAGGGTAACACTTTTTATACGTGTGTTTACCGAGAGCTGAAAGAATCATATTTACTGTGTAGGCACCATAAAGTTCGAGTGCTCCATTCAACTCTCCCAAAGGCATCGTTACTTGGTCTTGCTGGTCGTAAGTATACTGAACAACTGCCATAAGCTCGTCAAAATAACATTTATGTCCAAATAGCATAATTAAAGCATCTTCAAGATTCATCCCGTTTTTATCTGCTCCATCTGATAAAAATGTATAATAAAGAATATTCAGGTAAATCATTTTCAATTCATTCGATACTTTGCTATTGGAATCATTTTTCATAAATTGTTCAAGTTTAAAATTTTTGTTTCTGTAATCAGGCAAGTTTTCCAAGAGCCATTTGAGCCAATGAACTGCCTTCACTTGCGATAAT
Source organism: Alkalibacter mobilis (assembly GCF_015594845.1). Taxonomy (GTDB): domain Bacteria; phylum Bacillota; class Clostridia; order Eubacteriales; family Alkalibacteraceae; genus Alkalibacter; species Alkalibacter mobilis. The sequence goes on from NZ_JADNRK010000009.1 coordinate 57,522, forward strand.
CTTGCGTATCCTTTACCTAACAGTTTATCCAAATCCTTGCTAGATCCAGGCTGCTCAGAAAGCCCAGATATTGTTGCATTTTTTGAATCTATTTTATATACTTCAATGGGGCTAACATGCCAATATCTAAAAAACTCCAAAAAATTATTTGAGTGGTTGCCATGCTTCCAATCTTTGATTTTGCGAAGTACTTGCCTCTTGTTGTTAACAGCGCCTGCAATGTGATCTAGAACTGTTTTCTGTGCCACTTTTTCCAGATATATAGCACACCCTTTTGGTACATGAACAAAGCCAGCTTCTATTTCCTGAGTGACAGACTTTCTGGTTTGCTTCATAAGAGCTCTAAAGCGCCCTTCAAAATTGTATTCCGCTCTTTGACGTCCTACAAAATCTATAACAGTTAATGCTTCTTTTCCCTGTGACAATCTAAGTCCTCTTCCAAGTTGTTGTAAAAAAACAGTCAAGCTCTCAGTCGGCCTTAAAAAAAGAACCGTATTAATTTCCGGTATGTCAACCCCTTCATTGTAGATATCTACTACAAACACAAATAATATCTTTCCTAAAACAAGTCTTTGTTTGACGCTTTCTCTGATTTCAGGATCGGAATCAGCAGTTAAGCAATCTGACGGAATCCCTGAGTCATTAAAATAGCCTGCCATGAACTCTGCATGCTTTTTTGAAACACAAAATCCTATCCCTTTGATTTCGGACCAGTCCAAAGCGTAATTTTCAATAGCTAATTTTATTTGTTCAGCACGCATTTGTGCTTGAAATTCATCCAATACAATTAAATTATTCAAGTCTTCAACGCTGTATCTCCCAGCTTGCCATCTAACCTGTCTGTAATCAATGTTGTCACTAACTCCAAAATAATGAAATGGACTTAAAAGCTTTCTTTCGATGGCTTCCACTAATCTTAATTGAATGGCATCTGGATTATCAAAATGTTCAAAAATACTTTGGCCGTCTGCTCTCTCAGGTGTAGCTGTAAGTCCCAGTAGTATTTTGGGTTTAAAGTGATCAAGCAAGTCTTTATAAGAAGGTGCTGCCGCGTGATGAAATTCATCTACAACAATAAAATCGTAATAATTCGACGGTAGACTTTCAATAAAACCCGTTGAGTTTAAAGACTGTATGGAAACAAATACGTGTTCTAAACTTTCTGGTCTGATTCCATCTACCAGCAAACCGCCAAAATTTGATTGTCTGAGAATATTTCTGTAACATTGCAGACTTTGAATCAAGATTTCTTTTCTATGCGCTACAAATAGCAGTCTAGCTCTGTCATTACCTTTTTGATATCGTTTATAATCAAAAGCTGATACTACTGTTTTCCCAGTTCCTGTTGCAGCAACAACCAAGTTTTTAAAGTGACCGTGTACCCTACGTTCAGCGTCAAGTTGATCTAAGATTTCCTGTTGATAATGGTGTGGTGTTATGTCAAAATAATGAACATCAAGTGCGGAATTTTTCCCTGAATCAATGCCTTTGCCTTTTTGAAGCGCAATTTTCAATTTATTTGCATCCGTTCTCGGATTAAATAAAACAAATTCAGTGCTGTTCCAATAAGTTTCAAAAGTTGCATCAATCTTTTGCAATACAGGTTTCGAATCATATTCGGAAATTTTAATATTCCATTCCAAACCACTAGTCATGGCACTCTCAGACAAATTTGAAGATCCAATATAAGCCGTACTAAATCCTGTATCTCTCCAAAAGACATACGTTTTTGCGTGCAGTCTTGTTCGTTCGGTATCGTAAGAAATTTTTATTTCAGCATTTTTAAGTTCTGACAACCACAGTACCGCTTTATAATCTGTTGCCCCCAAATAAGATGTTGTAATAACTCTAAGCTTGCCACCTTTTTCGGTAAATTCTTTCAATTCATCCATAATTAGCCTAAGTCCGGTCCATTTGACAAATGAGACTAGCCAATCTATCTGTTTGCAACTTAATATTTCTCTGCGAATTTCTGAATCCATTCTTGGTTCTTGTGCTGCTCCCGTGAACAAGGTTTGCCTTGCAACACTGGTGGTTGGTCTCGTAACTACCCACTTGGATTTTTTATTTATCAACCCTGTCTGTTTTTCAGCTATGGCCAGCAGCATCTCTCCTTCTTTGTGGATCCAATAATTATCAAGTCGTCTGATTAAATCCACGTCAGGGTTCGGTTGTTTAGACAAAAAATGCGCCATATATCTAATCAACTCGTTTGCCAAGGATACTCTGTCTTCAATTTCGTGATCTCTTCGATCAAGAGATATAAATACCTTGCTTATAATCTTTGCCAAATAATTTGACAAAACTTCTTGTGATGTGACCGAATCAATAGGACTTTTTTGAATACAAAATTCAAACTCGCTAGTAAGATTCTCCAACTCATTATGAATCACTTCATTTACAACCTGCTCATATATTCCAATAGGTAAAATTGATTTCAAAACCTCTCACCTGCTTTGCATATATTTTAAAAATTCAATTTATAACTGGTTATATTTTTGATTATATCACAAGAAAACAAAAGGGACGGTTCTTTTTGTTTCTTTACAAGCATTATAGCTCAACAAAAAGAGCCTCACTTTCAACTAATCGTATAAAAGTCAGGCTCAATAAATTTTAAATTCTACATTACAAAATCGTTGGTCTCTTCTTTATCAGATCCGTTTTCCAATCCTCTGGCAGCTCTGCAAGTTTTATCATAAAGATCCCTGAATATGCAATCCGGGTCAGTTCTCATTTTGACGTTATAGTAATTTTCTTTATTCCATATGCTCCAAAATTCCTTTTCAGAGTATAAGTTTGTCGAAATAAGAGTTTTTATGGCACCTATCTCAGAAAGTTTATTTTCCAAAATTTTATAATAGTATTCTGGATTTTTTCTTCTCATGCCATATAGAGCAATATCGAGAAATAGCTCATCCTCGACGTTTTTCAAGAAATCGTCTGATATCCACTCGTATTTATGGACAACCTTGTACGGTACACACCACAAGGGAAAATGATTTATCTCCTTAATATACCATTCGGTAAACTCTTCCATTTTTGAAAAGGGAATAAATGTATCAAGTGTAACCGGAATACTGTCTGGAGGAATAATTTTTCTGAAAGTATTGGCGAATTTCAGAGCATTATTGGAATTCATCGCCCTTCCAAATAATAACCTGCAAACTAACGATTTAGGATGCACGTTCGTAACCCCTTTGTTGTATCTGAAAAAATAGTCCGAAGTCTCCAGATAATCCTCCTGACGTTTTGAGGTGCTCAAGTAATAAATTCTCATCCAGTCATAATTGTGGGTATATGGAGCTTCATCAACAAACTCTCCGGCACTCAAAACATACTCGTTCGGTGAATGAATTATTCCATCCATAAAATCGAGGTCTTTTTTAATGTAATGATCCCAGATTTCTGCCTTGTACTCTTCAAGAGTCTTACATTTGTGATATGTTACTTTAACGAACTTTTTTGCAGGTAAAAGTCTAAATTTAAGCAACGTGATTATACCCAAAGTTCCGAATGTACCATGCATCATCTGAAATATAAGTTTATTCTCATTGTTGGGAGTACATTTAAGCACCTCTCCTTTTGCAGTTACGACCTCATATTCTATGCAACTGTCATGAAATCCCCCTAATTTATATGACATTGATTCTATAGAGCAACCTGCAACCGCTCCACCTATTGTTATTGTCTTAAGCTCAGAAACTACTGCAGGTACAAGATCATGCTTTAATGTGGCTGCAACAAGTTTCTCAAAAGTCACTCCTGGTTCAGCAATACAAGTACGATTTTCTACGTCAATTAATATTATTTCATCGAGATCGCTGATATCAAGCTTATCATCCGAGTATTTCTTGTCTTTTGGCTTAGGTACGGTATGAGAAACTGTTCTTTTTCTCAAACTCAAAGGTGAAGTTGTTTTACGTTCCCTCAATTCTTGAACAATCCTGTTGATTTTAACATCATGTGAATTCATGTCCGTTCTCATCCCCATTCATTTAGGCTGTTGCGAAGACAAATCTAATAATTAACTGTTCTTGTTAATTCCAATAGTAGAAATTGACTGAACCTTAAACATTTGTATATTTATACCCTCACCTATACAATATAAATCTATTATAGTGAAAACAAAAAGAACCGTCCCTTTTGTTCCTTTCCTTTTGCTCTTTTTAATAAATCATGTCCATTATTTCCTTTGACCATTTCACCGACTCCAAATAATGATCGTATATGGCATTTTGTTCAATATTGATTTCTTTTGCCAGGGAATCTATTTCTGACCACTCACCTATTTCGTATGCTTCAATGATTTTTTTTATAATGGATAACTCTCCTTGGCTTAGAACAAGGGCATTGGAAACTTTTGGGGATAAAGTAATATCTTTTAACGCATCTTCCATATCCATATCCAGGATTGCATCGATAGTACTGAAAAGCCCCATTATTGCTGCTTCATGTTTTGATTTTTTCAGATTGCTTGATAAAGCTATCAGCTCCGACAACTTTGAACGAATCAAAGAAATGCGTACAAGTTCCTTAGGTTTGTTTACGCCCAATTCCTGGATCATCAATACCTTGATCCACCTCTCCAATTCTTTTAATCCCATAAATGTCAATGCCCGTTTGATTGAATAGATCAGGTCATCTCCTACCCTTGCACTAACAACTCTCAATAATCTATATGCAAGATTAACATCCATCTCAATTATTTCCGCCAATTTTTGATACGATGGTTCCTCATAATCAAGTTCTTGAAGGATCCTTAGATATTGGATTTTTGTCGTCGTTATTGTTTCATTCTTTTGTCCGACTACTGAAGGCTTGCTGAAAAAATAACCCTGAAATAATTTAAAACCCATTTCCTTGGCTTTCAAAAACTCCTCTTCCGTTTCAATTTTCTCTGCCAATAAGATTTTTCTATCTTTTAAAGCTTTTTCCACACTAATTTCTATTGTCTCCAAAGGAGTAGCGATTATATCATGTTTAATAATATCTGCATATTTTACCAAGGGATACTCTTCGTAGCTCTCAACAAAATCATCCAGAGCGATTTCATAACCATTGTTTGACAAGCACTGAATTCTCTCTATAAGCAAAGGGTCCAATTCAACATTCTCAAGCACCTCTATGACCAGCCTATTTTTATCCAACAATTCTACCAGATCCAATTCCAAGAGTTCTCTGTTAAAATTTATAAAGGCCCTTTTGTTCTCTACAATGGTTTCTATTCCTGATTCGAACAAGCTTGTTATTATGCTTGCAGTAGCCTGGGTTTCTGTGGCACCTCCAAATCCGCTTGAGTCCCTTTCCAATCTGAATAGCAATTCATATCCGTATACATCTTTATTGGTTTTAAATATTGGTTGTCTTGCGATATACATGCTTAACCTCACATAAACTTTTTTTAACTTACTCAATTATTATATCAGTAGAGACGGATTCTTACTATGTTTTGGTTCAATTATCGATCATTCTATTTTCTAAATCGATTAGTGATGGTAAACAAAAAAACAAACAAAAAGAACCGTCCCTTTTGTTTGTCCCTTTTGTTTGTTTTACATCATTTTATATCACATTCACCGGTATTTTGTATCCCACCACTGCAACTAGTGTTGTATGGACAGGATGCGCAACCTCCACCTTTTTTCTTATCTTTGTAAATTTTGTAAACAGCACTTGAAATGATCATTCCTACTACTAAAAATACGATCAGATTCTCCAACATCTTAACCCAACTCCTTTAAAGCTTCGTATTCTTCTTGATTATTTCTCTGCATCAAGTAAAAAATGATCCCAATGATGAATGCTACGGCTATAAGACCTGGTACAAAAGCGTTTCCAAATGAACCTGTCGTTATCAATGTGCCCACCTGGTATACAATAAATGAAACAACGTAACCCATACTCAATTGGAAAGCGATTCCTCCCCAAAGCCATTTTCTGCTTTCCATTTCTGCATTCATGGCTCCGATAGCTGCAAAACATGGTGGTGTAAACAGATTGAACATTAAATAAGCCAAAGCTGCCACAGAGCTCAATCCCATGATCGAAGCTACATCATTTGCTCCTGATACTAAGGCCAACTCTTCAGTATCTATAAAGTTGCTGATTCCATATACAACTGCCAAGGTGCCAACCACATTCTCTTTTGCTATAAACCCGGTAATGGCTGCAGCTGCCAATTGCCACACACCAAATCCCAAAGGCAATAATAAGTATGCAAACGGATTTGCGAGACTGGCTAGAATACTTGTATTTTCCATACCTTCCGCCACAAGCTGAAAATTCCAGTTGAAAGTCTGCATTATTTGTATGGCTGCGTTACAAACAAGAATTATTGTTGCTGCCTTAATTATGAAGGCTTTTGCTCTTGACATCATAGAGACATATGCTCTTTTGATGCTGGGCAGTCTATATTCCGGCAATTCCATAATGAAATAAGATTTTGCAGAACTTTCTTTGGTTATTCTTCGAACGATCAGAGCTCCACCGATAATTATTCCTATGCCTACAAAATACATTGATGTACCTACCCATGCGGCGTTTTCAAAAAACACCCCGGAAAATAATGCGATCACTGGCAGTTTTGCACCACAAGGCATAAAAGGAGTCAACATGGCTGTAGTTCGCCGTTGTCTTTCATCTCTAATTGTTCGAGTAGCCATAACGCCGGGTATTGCACATCCGGTACCTATTATCATCGGTATGATAGACTTTCCTGAAAGTCCAACTTTTTTTAGATATCTGTCCATAACTACTGCTACTCTGGCCATGTAGCCACTGTCTTCCAACAAGGCAAGTTGAAAGAACAAAACCATGATCAATGGCAGAAAACCAATCAGTGCTCCCACACCGCCTATGATTCCGTCCAAAAGCAGAGTGCTCAATAGAGGTGATATATTTTCACCCATTATCCCGTCTACAAAAACGTACAATTTATCGATCCAACCAACAAAATAGTCTGCAATCAATGGTCCTAGCCAACTTTGAGAAATAGAAAACACCAAGTAGATAACAGCTGCAAATATTGGTATGCCCAATATTTTGTTGGCAACTATTCGATCAATGGCATCTTGTCTGGTCTGTTTTTTACTTTCTACTTCCCTAATTTCCGTTTCTTTTACCAACTTGTCTACAAATCTGAATCGTTCCTTATCTTTGGCTTCGTATGCTTTTTTATCCAACTCATCATTATTCAAAATAGAGCTTTGGAAAGGTGCTTTTTGTCCTTTTCCGGAAACTTTCACTGCCTGGTCTATGATTTCAACCATTCCCTTCTTTAGGATGGATGAAGTTTCAACAACCGGACAACCTAGTTTTTTTGACAGTACTTTTAAATTTATAGTGATTCCTTTATTTTTCAGCAAATCAATTTTGTTTAGTGCAACTACGACAGGTATTCCCAACTCAAGCAGTTGCGTTGTTAATAAGAGACTTCTACTTAAATTTGTGGCATCCACAATATTTATAATAACATCAGGTTGTTCATTTTTGACAAAATTACTTGTGATGCTTTCTTCAGAAGAATATGGAGACATTGAATATGCACCAGGTAAATCAACGATTCGAATTTTCGTACCGGTTTTGTTCCAATCTCCTTTAACGTCTCCCTCTTTTTTATCTACTGTTACACCAGCCCAGTTTCCTACATGTTCCACTTTCCCGGTTATAACATTGAATAAAGTTGTTTTTCCGCTATTTGGGTTTCCTGTTAATGCTATTCTCATTGGTGACCTCCTAAGGTATAATATTATAAGTTCATAAGTTTAATTGTTAGACTAAGTTAACTTTTACTTTAAAATTTTTTTCTCTTACGCAAAAGCAACATAATCCGGGTCTTATTCAGTATTTCCGATCCGGATTACACTTGCCAATTGTGAATCTATGCTGTATCTGGCATCTTTTATATGAATTATATAATTATCTGCCAAAGCTGAAATCAATGTGATTTTCTCTCCTTCAAAACATCCCAAAGTAAAAAGAAAGTCTTTCATTACTTGATCTTCAGTATCAATTCCTTTTATTTCATATGTTGCGTCAATTGCCGCATGAGTTAGATTGATTTTGGCTTCTATGTTGGTTTCTTTAATTTTCCCATGACGATTTCGCTTTCGTCTAAATAATCCACTACCCATTGTCAATTCCATATTAACCTCCCCATTTCTATTTTCCTGCCAATTGATCTATTTCTTCCAAATACATTTCGATTGCCTTTATCATTTCGTCACTTATGATGTGTTCCATCTTGCAAGCATTTTTTGCAGCTTCAGATGGGTTCAATTTCAATGATTTTTCCAAGAAACGTGAAATCGAATAATGCTTTTTGACGATCTCCCTGGAGATTGTCTCCCCTTTATCTGTTAATGTAATATGTCCGTAAGTTTCCTTATTGACCAATCCTTCTTCTTTTAATTGATTCATGGTCTTAGAAACACTAGCTTTCGAAACATTCATCATGTTTGCTATGTCTATAACATGGGCATGTCCATGATTTTCTTGTATAAAATAGATTGTTTCTAGATACATTTCTACAGACTCACTTAGATTCATATTACATCTCCTTGGCATTTTGTTAACTCAGGTTAACTTATTAACAGTTTAATACACATTGTTATACTTGTCAAACTTTTTTTCGTATGATGACAACGAAAACTTTCAATATTACCTTATTCGTTTTCAATAAACTCTTTACAGTTATCTCGCCTTTTTCATAAACAAAACTGTCCATTAGCTCTTGGCTTGCAAAATGAAGTACACTTATTTTCAAAATCCAGTGCTCTAAAAAATATGTTAAACTCAAATTACGACTAATGACTTCTAATTCAAATGCAAACAAAAAGAACCGTCCCTGCTGTTTTACTGCTGTTTTGTTTTTTTAAGCAACTTGACAATCAATCTTAAATATCAGAAAATGAAAAGTAGTACATTATTACAATATGAAATCAGGAGGCGTTTTTTATGGCAGCAAACAGAATCATTTGTACGACTAACGATGTGGATTACATTGCAATTAGAAGGGCTATGATCGGCGGTGCAAGAACTGTCAATGATTTAAAGGAAAAAATTTGTGTGTGTGGTGAATGTGAAGGGTGCAAAACAGAATTGCCGATCATTTTATCTACCGTGTGCGGATGTGAAAAGGTTTCTTACGATGCGGTTTTAGCTGCTATAAAAGCTGGTGCTGATACTGTAGAGAAAGTTGGAGAAGCTACAAAAGCCGGAACCGGAATCGACAAGGAAACCGGTGAACCTTGTGGTCGTTGTAAACCACTTATCCAAAACATGATCGATCTTGGGAGATAAAAATAAGCTTACCGTTGACTTTATTTGACTAAATATAATGGGTAAATATCAGGTATTACGAATTGAGGAGAATAGAGATGGGAATAGGTGCGTTTTCATTAAGTTTAGCAGTCGAAGATATCCATAAATCAAAAGTATTTTATGAAGCATTAGGTTTTGAGGCTTTTCATGGCGATATAGCTGAAAACTGGTTGATCATGAAAAATGATGACTGTGTCATTGGTCTATTCCAAGGCATGTTTGATAGCAATATCATGACATTCAACCCCGGTTGGAACAACAACGCAGAAGCACTTGAAGAATTCACAGATATTCGTGACCTTCAAAAAGAGTTGATCGACAAAGGCATCTCCTTTGTTGAAAAAGCCGACCCACAAGGTTCAGGACCAGCTAGTTTTATGATTAAAGACCCTGATGGCAACACTATACTCGTAGATCAGCATGTGTAAAAAATCAAGCGATTCAACCGTTAACTGGGTGAATCGCTTTTTATAATCATACTCTCCAAACAAAAAGAACCGTCCCTTTTGTTTCGTCCCTTTTATTCAACCATTCTTTTAGGCAGATAATGCACTACCAGTAAGGCAACGCTCCCCCCCACCAGTGCTGTATAAAGCTGTGGCAAGGACAAAGTTGCTATGACTGGTGCCGGCAAATTAGGCATAAAGAACATAGCCAACAATCTTACTCCTCCGGCCAATACTATGAATTTTAAGACTGCAGCGATTATCAAACCAATGATTCGATTTTTCCGGCCAAACACCCAGAAAACCAATGAATAGGCACAATTGCCCAATATGATAACTGGTACTACTGGAAAAAGCCCCATGATCCCCACAAGGAAAGCAATTATCGGTGTCAAGGAACCTACCACTACTGCTCCCCAGGGTCCTACCAATATTACGGACAATATTAACAACATGTTGATCAATGGTCCCACTACAGGCTGTGCAAATGGTGCAAGCCCTATTTGAATCACCAGTGCCAATGCCAGCAATAATCCTGTTTTAGTTATAAATTCTACTTCTCTACTCATATGTACTCCTCCAATGCAAGTTATCGTATAATGCTTCTCTATGATACTTTAAAGAATAATACCTTATTTTATACTTAAAAGAGCAGCGGCAGAAACCACTGCTCTTTGAAACTAAATTCTTTCTTTAGGTGAATAATGAGTATGCAATAATTTATGTGCTCTATCTCCGTAGGGTTCTCCAAGAAACTCTTCATACAACTTCAAAACTTCTTGATTCTTGTGGGATTTTCGTACTTTCATGCCTGCATCCTCTCGATAAATTGCTTCTTGACGTTTGCGCAGGATTTCCATGTCTCCATGATGGTAAGGTTGTCCGCCCCCACCAATGCAGCCTCCCGGGCATGCCATGATTTCAATTGCATGATAATTGGATTTTCCTTCGCGAATCTCTTCCAAGAGTTTTCTAGCATTTCCCAATCCATGTGCAATACCGATATTCAGAGATTTATCTCCAATTTCTACCGTGGCGCTTCTTATACCTTCCAGACCTCTAAGTTGTTTGAATTCTACATTTTCCAGTTCATCTCCGGTTATCCATTCATATGCTGTTCTAACCGCAGCTTCAATAACACCACCTGTTGTGCCAAATATAACAGCTGCCCCTGTACTTTCACCCAGGATCGAGTCAAATTCGCCCACAGGAAGATGAGCAAAATTTGTTCCCGCTTCTTTTAGCATGGCTCCAAACTCACGTGTCGTTAGAACAAGGTCTACATTGTGCATATGATCTATATCCATTTCTTCTCTGGCAGCTTCAGTCTTTTTAGCCAGACAAGGCATGATGGATACAACTACGATATCTTTTGGGTCCAATCCTACTTTCTTTGCATAGTATGTCTTTGCAATTGCACCAAACATCATTTGTGGAGACTTGCATGTTGATGGTATATCCAATAAATCCGGGAATTGGTGCTCAATAAACCTTACCCAAGCTGGACAGCAACTGGTCAAAATAGGTAGCCGCCCATTATTCTCCAATCTATGTACCAATTCAGATGCTTCTTCCAAAATGGTCAAATCTGCTGCAAAATCCGTATCAAAAACACCGTCGAATCCCAGACGTCTCAATGAAGTTGCAAGTTGTCCCGTGCTTATGGTTCCCGGATCCATGTCAAACATTTCGCCAATGGCAACTCGAATTGCCGGTGCCACTTGGGCCACTACGTGTTTGGTGGGATCGTTAAGCGCTGCTACTACACTACGGACGTTGTTGACTTCAGTAAGTGCCCCTGTCGGACATACTGCAACACATTGTCCACAAAACGTACATGAAGTATCTACCATGTTAAGATGGAATGCGGGACCTACGTGAGCGGCAAATCCTCTGGAAACAGCAGATAATATACCGCAAGTCTGAACTTCGTTGCACATGGTTTCGCATCTACGGCACATGATGCATTTTTCGGGATCTTTGACCAATGAAAGTGAGGAATGGTCAATCTCATGCAACATTCTTTCTCCTTCGTAACTGATTTCCATGACGCCAAGGCGCTGTGCCAGTTCCTGGAGCTCGCATTCCAAGTTTTTACTGCAAGTCAAACATTCTTTAGGATGATTTGATAATAGTAATTCAACATTTGTTCTTCTGGCTGCAATTGCCTTAGGCGAATCGGTTCGAACCACCATTCCGTCTGTAACGATTTCTGCACAAGAAGGAACAAGTGCCGGTCGTCCCTCAACTTCCACTACGCATACACGACATGATGCGGTTTGGTTGGCAATATCAAATCCTTCCAGATTCAGATAACATAAGGTCGGTATCTGAATGTCCACCATTTTCGCCGCTTCCAATATTGTGGAATTCGCATTTACTTCCACTTCAATATCATTTATAGTAACTTTTACGGTTTCCATCGTTCGCTCCTCCTATTCTATGACTATCGCATCGTACTTGCATGCGGCAAAACAAGCTCCGCATTTTGTACACAGCGTCTGATCAATACGATGGGCCGGTTTTTGAACCATGCTGATGCAGTTAACAGGGCAAACCTTTACACATGCTCGACAACCGATGCACTTGTCTTCAAGTATCCTATATACACGCATTCCCTTACAACTTCCGGTATCGCATTTGTGGTCGAAGACATGTCGCTCATATTCTTCCTTAAAATATTTCATGGTGCTAAGCACCGGATTTGGCGCAGTCTGTCCCAAGCCACATAATGCCGACAATTTGATATTTTGTCCCAAACTATCCAATTTCACCAAATCCTCCGGTTCTCCTTCACCCTTGGTGATCTTATCTAAAATCTCGTACATTCTCTTGGTTCCAATTCTACAAGGTGTACATTTTCCGCAGGATTCTTCTTGGGTAAACCCAAGGTAGAATTTAGCTATGTTTACCATGCAGTCGGATTCATCCATTACAATCATGCCGCCTGATCCCATCATGGAGCCTATCTCCTTCAAACTGTCATAATCGATTGGTGTATCGAGATTTTCTACAGTGATAACTCCTCCAGAAGGTCCGCCTGTTTGGACGGCTCGGAAATTCTTATCACCAGTTATTCCTCCTCCGATATCGTATATTATCTCTCTAAGAGTTGTCCCCATGGGAACCTCTACCAAGCCCACCTTGTTGACTTTCCCGACCAATGCAAAAACTTTAGTTCCTTTGGATTTTTCCGTGCCAATGCCCGCAAACCAATCAGCGCCGTTCAAAATTATCGGGGGTACATTTGCATATGTCTCTACGTTATTTACAGTTGTCGGTTTTCCCTTATATCCGGCCACAGAAGGAAACGGTGGTTTCTTTGTAGGTTCTCCGCGCACACCTTCTGCAGAGTGGATCAATGCAGTTTCTTCTCCGCAAACAAAAGCACCTGCACCAAGGCGCAATTCAATATCAAAATCAAATCCGCTTCCAAAAATATTTTTGCCAAGCAGTCCCAGTTCTTCCGCTTGCGCCATTGCAGTTTTTAATCTCTCAATGGCTAGTGGATACTCTGCACGAATATATATGAATCCCTTATTTGCCCCTGTTGCATAACCGCCGATGGCCATCGCCTCAAGTACGCTGTGGGGATCACCTTCCAAAATGGAACGATCCATAAATGCGCCCGGATCTCCTTCGTCAGCATTGCAGATGATATATTTTTCCTTGCCAGGCTGGATGGCTGTCGCATGCCATTTATAACCTGTAGGATATCCTCCACCACCGCGTCCTCTGAGACCACTTTTTTTGATTACTTCCAAAACAGCTTCAGGATCTTTTTCTTCCAGGACTTTTCCCAAAGCCTCATAACCTCGATAAGCTATATAATCCATTATATTTTGGGGATCTACAGAACCGCAATTACGAAGTGCAATACGCTGCTGTCGCTTTCCGTCTCTTTTTTCCTTGTCCGCCTTTTCAAATCCGATTTTCAACAATTTGGAATCAAAAACAACTCCATTTACAAGATGGCTTTTTACGATTTCCCCAGCTGCCATTTCGTCCACGTATCCGTAGTAAACAGGAGCCTGGCCTGGAATATTTACTTGAATGGTGGGTTCACAATAACATGAGCCGATACATCCTACGGAATTGACTTTAACGTCTGTCAGACCGTTTTCTTTCAGTGCCTTCTCCAAGGCAGCAATGGTCTTTTTTGCTCCTGCAGCTATACCACATGTCGCCATTCCTACTAATATTTCAGGCTTGGCTTCTACTGCATCTCCAGTTTCGCGCAACTTATAAATGGATTCATTGTTGGCTTTCGCCTCATATAACTGACTCAGAGTGCTGATTTTCATTTTGCTCCTCCTTCCGATACTCATCAAGGATTTCTTTTACACTTTCAACTGTCAAATGTCCGTATACCTTGTCGTCGATCATGGCTACCGGTGCCAAACCGCAAGCTCCTATGCATCGAACATCTTTGATCGTAAAAAGACCGTCTTTGGATGTTTCTCCTGATTTCACTCCAAGCTCATTGCAAAATGTCTCCAAAATCTGTTCGGATCCTTTAACGAAGCATGCAGTTCCCATGCACATGCTTATGGTGTGCTTTCCTCTTGGTTCTTGAGTGAAATACGAATAAAAACTTACAACTCCAAAAACTTTAGCAGCAGGTATGTCCAATCGTTTTGAAATATAGAGTTGAACTTCCAAAGACAGGTATCCGAAGATTTCTTGAGCCTTATGCAATATATGAATCAATAAGCCCTCTTTATCCTCCAAGCTGTCTATGAAGGCATCCAACTCCACAAGTTTCTCCTTCGGCAACTTTACTTTTGCCAACTTGCTTCTTTCCATCGTCCACATTCCTTTCTTTTTAAAATATTGAGCCAAGTTATAATGTTAGTTTTTTAACATATTTTGTCGGGTAAAAAAAGCTCCAAGGAGATCTTTCTCTAATAAAAGACTTTCCTTGGAAGTCATTTGTTACAACTATAATAAACACTAACTCAAACTTTGTCAATAAATAAATAATAATTTCAATAATTATTACTATATTAAATTTTCATGACATCAATAATAGTACACTGTCACGATTTTTCCCAACTCCTTTAATTTAGTTTCCAGCTTTTTGACGATCATATGCCGCGGCATAACTCCTATCTCTTTAAAAGATAAAGCGACGTGGGCGTTATTGTAGGCATTACCAACTAAAAACGTTATATCATCTGCCTTTCGCAATAAGGACGATATCCGTTCTACCACGGAAAATTCATTTTTTTCGTCGAATTTTTCATCCAAAATATTATATACCCTGTTTAGGACCAATGCTCCTTCACTTACAACATCTATGCCTTCAATATTGTATTCAGGCACAGACCCATAAAAGTGCCTTCTTTCTTTTTTTTCAACCGACCTTCCAAGTTCTCGTGCTACCAAGTCAGCCGTTGAAGAACCACAAACAACTTTCCAACCCGCTAATTGTGTACCTTTAATCACAAACTCCCGGTCTTTTGACATGGAAGAGGGCGGTCCTGTCATTACCACCATAGAATTTTTCGGACGTGAATTTAAAAGGGCAAGGGTAGTGTCATCTTCCCAATATCCTCCGCTTTTTTCCTTGACCAGTTTCAATATTCCATCACATATATCATCATGGCCTTTATTGTGATCCAGCATATGGTTTACTGATTCGCATATCCGCTTTTCTCCTATGCCCATTATATAACCTCTTCCCATGCCTGCCTGGGATGCTCCATCTGAAAAAATCAAGATGCCATCTCCATTCTCAAGTGCCCCCGAAGTTTCCATGACAAACTCCTGGTCTGCTTTCAAAGCAATCATTGCAGGAAGATAAGCAAGGCTGTCCTTAATTACGATGGGAACTGGAGATTCGTATGTATGTATGGTATAGTGTCCATCTTTCAGGATCTTGACAAGAGTAAACGCAGCAAAAGGAAATGCCTCCGTACGGGCTTTATGCATTGAGCTTGCCACCATGCAACTGGCCGATTGAGCAGACATCCCGTTTTTTACATGGGTCAACAGTCGATTTCCGCAGGCGATAGCTGCAATATTAGCATATATCCCGGATCCGATCCCATCGCATAAAATTGCTGTAGTGTATTCTGCCGTCCGTTCCATAAGAACAACATCGCCACAGACATTTTTGTTGTCCTTGATTTGTTGGCGAATCGTACTTTGTATATAATTCAATGCAACTTCTCCCCTTCCCCTGTTTATTCGAACAGATTCATCAACCGCTGCAGCATCTCCTCGCTTTTAGCAGTACTTTCACCCAGGTAGTGGGCAAGTTCCTGGGAAAATCCTATTTGGTGATTTAATAGTTCTTTCGCATTTTCCAAGGTCTGCTTCTTTATCACATCCAGCTGTCTCTCATCAAATTTGATCTTTGACAAATCGATGTAGATGCCCACGTATTGATTCTCTTCCGGTAAAAAGTAAGAAATTTCCTGGTACTTTACCCCGTACTTGGAATTAATGCATTCATGTCGGGGTTCTGATCCCTCTATCATTTTCTCGTATCCGTAAGCATCTAAAAGGTAGGATATCCTTTTATCCAGCAAAGCATTATTACAAAGAAACATTTTCTTAAAAGCCGGATTCATGTGAATGATATGTAGATTTTGATCTAAAATGACGATTCCGTTTGGACTGGTTTCCATTATTTTATCTGTCTTTTGTGTAGCCAGCCTTCTCATATATGGCATGCACATTTCAGGTTGAGCCATACCTTTTGCCATGGCAATTGCGCTTTCGCGACAAGTCTTATATCCGCAGGCACCACAGTTAAGCTGAAGATCAGCAGAGGCTTTTCCGGTTTTATCTAAAATGTCGGCTATGACTTCCTCAGATACGTATCCGTAATATGTCTGGGGATATTCTTCATAAAAACCCGTCTCACAGGTAACTGTCCGGTCTATGTCCTCAATGGAATTCTCACCCTGGATTTTTGCATAGGAAATAATATCCTGTTTTCGCAAAAACAAATTCTTTTCAGAAGGAAATCCCGCACCGTTTATGCACCCTCCTGTACAAAAGAGAGGTTCCACGTACTTGTATGGCCACTGTTCGACCGGCATGTCAAACAAGGCCAGCACTTCATCTGCACCGCTGATATGAAGTACGTTTTCGTCTGTGCTGTCCAAAGAAAGATTCCCTGTTTTCAACATTCCGCCCTGTAATGGAAATAGCCTTGCTTCACTTAAAGTTCCGTGGCTTTCAAAGGCTTCTTCCTCTATTCCATCGAAATTGATTTTTTCATCTTCCATCCACTGTAAAAGTTCTTCAAATGTTAATACCCCATCTACTGCATCTAGATTTTCTTCCCGCAAAGCTTCCTGTTTTTTTGCAGAGCAGGGCCCTATAAAAACAACTTTGCAGTTTTCCCCAAGTCTTTTTTTGAGCATACGACCGTGTGCGACCATGGGAGAAACTACGGGGATCATTTGATTACGATACTGTGGTCGATACTTTTCTATGTAATTGACGACTGCAGGACAGGCCGTACAGATGCTTCCCTTGGCATTTTTGTTAAAAGACTCCTCAGTGATTCTCTTAGCTCCTTCAGCTGTTTCAGAAACATATGAAAATCCCAGATTCTTAAGAGCACCTGGTAATTTAAGCCACTGTTCTCTGGGGAAAAAAGCTGCAAAAGAAGGGGCCAGGCTAACAGCTACCTTATTATCTGCAACCATTTCTTTTACATCTTCCAGACTTCTGCGAATCAATTTTGCATGTTGTGGACACTCACGAACACAGGTTCCGCATCCTATGCACAGATCCCGTTCCACCGAAGCCTGGCCATCATGAACCCTGATTGCCTTAACAGGGCATACACGAACACAGCGATAACAGTCGTGACAGTTGGCTGTCAGCGTATAAACGATTCCTTTGCCATTATCCATAATACTTGCTCCTCTATCTACGAATTGTTGTTTATAGGTTTATTCTACATCAAGCAAAGGTATAATCCAATTAATTAATTAAATATTTAACAATCTTTTATTAAGCAACGCTCCGCAAACAAAAAGAACCGTCCCCGGTGTTTGAAAAAAAAGCACGAATCCGGGAATAAACCCAAATCCGTGCTTCTGTGTATATTTGATTCAATTTTTGTATTATCCAAGAAGTTGAAGTACACCTTGTGGCATTTGATTTGCCTGTGCAAGCATTGCAGTAGATGCTTGGTTAAGGATGTTGTTTTTAGTGAATTCCATCATCTCTTTAGCCATGTCTACGTCTCTGATTCTTGATTCTGCTGCAGTTAGGTTTTCAGCTGAAGCTGTCAAGTTGTTTATTGTATGATCTAATCTATTTTGCCATGCACCTAATTTAGATCTTTGTGTTGAAACTTTATTTATAGCACTGTCAATTGCATTAATTGCTAACTCTGCATCATCGTGAGATGAAACTGAAATTGAATCTACTCCTAATGCCGTTGAATCCATACTGTCAATGCTAACAGCTAGTTTCTGATTTGAATTGGCTCCAATCTGAATATTTTGATCATCTTTAGTAGCATCTGTTATAATTGTTCCAAATGATGCTACTGTATCTAAATCTGCACCATCCATCCCTATGCTAATTCCCATTTTATCAAAGTTTAGAGTACCAGTAAAACTAGCCGGACTAGCTAATCCTGATAACACTTGTACATTTCCTGAAGTATCAGTTAAAGATACCTCACCTGATGCTTCTACTGCAAGTGTGTATGTTTCTCCAGCTTTTGCCCCAGAAATATTTGTACTCGTTACACCAGCTGTGCCAACAGCTATTGTTCCAGTTCCAGCATCTTTTACACCAAAAGATCCATCCAACAAGGCTTTTCCATTGAATTGAGTTGTTCCAGCTATTCTATCTAGCTCTTCATTCAATTGATTGATTTCAGTTGAAATTGCATCTCTATCTTCAGTTGAGTTAGTATCATTTGCTGCTTGTACTGCAAGTTCCCTCATTCTATTAAGAATAGAGTGTGTTTCGCTTAATGCTCCTTCAGCAGTTTGGATCAAGCTGATTCCGTCTTGTGCATTTCTTACTGCTTGATTAAGTCCACCGATTTGGCCTCTCATCTTTTCAGATATTGCCAGACCTGCTGCATCGTCTCCTGCTCTGTTGATTCTTAGTCCAGAAGATAATTTCTCCAAAGATTTTGATTGTGCACTTTGAGCGCTTGACAACCTTGAATACGTGTTCATTGCTGAAATGTTGTTATTGATTCTCATTTTAATTTCCTCCTTGAAATTTTGTATTGGCATCCTTGCCTTTTAAGTATGGAAGATGTCGGCCGACATTTCTTCTTTTACTCTTGTTATCAATATCGGCGGAATTTAAAAAAGTTTAATAGGCTAATTAAATTATTTATCATTTCATAGTAAGTACAACTCTACTATTCAAGTTTCCCATCAATATAATAAACAAACCGCATCAGCAACGCGATGCGGCGTAATTTGTTATAATAGTATGGTCGATTTACTTTAACACAACTATTAGGAAGCATTTATTCAGCAAGTAATGCATTATTACTGGTAACAAACGAAGCTTTATACAATCAGATGATTTTTGTTGATATTTAAGTGATTTTATGCGGATTCGCAAATCGCTTTAAGATTTTCCAATGTGGCAACAGTTGCATTCTCCTGGATCTTCTCGATAATCAATATATCGGCAATCCTGCCCAAGATGCTTCCAGGCACAGTATATTCGATATCAACATCTACTTCGGTCCCACCATCTTTCGCTATGTATGTAAAAGTTTGTTTTCCAGATAATGGTCCTTCAAACGTTCCCATCCAGACATGTTTCTCCGGGCTTTGAGTATTTTCTATGACTTCAACTTTCATGGGCAAGTGCATGCCGAGCATTGTATATTTAAATTCTCCAACGGTTCCGGCTTCACCTTCACCTACTAGATTTTCCGGATCTGACAAATGTGCGTACCAGTGTCCCCACTCCTTGGGATTCGTGCCATATTTAGCCACCTTCTCCATTGGCGCATTGATAAAAATACTTTTCTTTAAATTAGACACAGGAAAAATCTCCTTTCAATTTCAGGGTTCATCAAAATCGACGGACCCATAAAACACACAAAATCGACCACACCATAATCAACACTTCTTTGCTTCGTTTATACCCAAATATTAAATTTTATATCAGTAAATCAATTATTGCATCTTAACATCAAAAAATACAACCCTCAAAAATGGTTGCATTTCTATAAAACATCCGATTCTTTTAAATGCTTCAATGAGTGTAGTCGATCAGATTTATTGATTCTCCAATTTTCTTTTCTATGGCGGCTTTCATTTGTTCTGCGTGTGGGCAAGCAAACCCAATGGGATTCCCCTTTGTTATACAAGAGGCTAGAACTATGGTGTCCGCACCACGTTTAACCATCTCGGCCGCTCTAGTTACCGCTTTCTTGCCGGGACATCCGCCACAGGTATTAACTCCAATTACCTCAATATCTTCTTCAACACCTTCAAAAGCTAACTTTTTTAAGTTCATAACTTTGAAGCATGTTGTTGCAGGACACATATCCTCTGTCTGCAAACATCTTATCAATCCAACTTTCATATTTACCTCCCTGTATTCTCAAAAAGTATTTAAGCTATTGTTCAAGTCATTTTTATTTTTCGCAATGTTAACTTCAAACGTTTCATGCAGTTCGCAAATTCAAAAATTCTGATTTGCAAAAGTTTTATGCCAAGCCTATACTGTTCTGATTAAATCAACATTTATAATATACTATATTGGAAAGATGTACAACCGTGAAAATCGACGTCTGTTGTCATAAATTTTTATCACTTGATCATTGATGCAACCAGCGCATTCTATCCATAAAAAAACTTGAGAAGAATGCGTTAACATTCACCTCAAGCCTTTTAATAATACGTTTTAACTTTCTTCACTAAGCTCCTGAATTGCGAATTGTCTTTTTTTTCGAACCATCCTGAAGGATATCAATGCCAATAAGATACCGATTACCGCAACAACAGCGTTGTAGTTGAAGATCATTTGATATGAATCATTCCCATGCTGATCGATCCAATTCCCCCACATGGTATGAACAAAAAAATCTGGAGAATAACCAATGAGAGTTACCAGCGCGAGAGCGGTACCACTTACATTTGCAGGAATCTGCAATTCTGTCAAAAGAGAGTAACAGGTTACACGTTGAGCATATGCCATTAACGCTAAAACAAACCCCATTATTACTGCCGGTACCGTTGCCCCTTCGGGGATAAGCCCGAACACCAATACTAGTGGAACAAATGCTACCATTGATACTATTTGCCATAAGGCTGAAGATTTCAAGACTTTATCAGCCATGAATCCACCTCCTATCCCTCCGACTCTGCACCCATATTGTCTAAACGTACCGATAAAACTTGCAGTTGCTGCCGATATGCCTATGAAAGAGGTATTATAAGGAGTTAGATATGCCAACAAGTCAAAAATAGTGACACCTACAAACATAAGTAATGCAACGATCCAAACCTCTGGCATCACTAAAGTTTTAACAAAAGATTTTAAATCGATTTTTGAACTTTCCGATAACGCATCTTCATTGTATGTAAGATTTTCATCAAACAAGAACCATACAGCCAATGCCACGATTATACCGATACTTCCCATAGTAGTCAGTGCACCTTTGAATCCTGCAATTTCTGTAACAAACAAGGTCGATATCCAGACCATGAACATGCTCGCCAACAACGATGCAATGCCATTCAAGGCTTCAAAAATCCCGTAAATTCGTCCTTGCTCATCTTTTGTTCCCAGCAATCTTACACCTTTTAACATTGCCGGCCAAAACGCAAAGCCACCTGTAAAACCGGCCGCCCCCCAGACCAGCATTGCAATTGCATAATTTCTAGAAAACATCATGAATACAAAACATAAAAGACCGTTTAATGCAGAGCTAAAAGCCAATATTTTTTTGGGTTTGATCAAGTCTGCCACCCAACCACCAGGTATGTAGGTAATTGAAAGTACTATCGTATAAACTGTAACAAGAAAACCCAGTTGTTCATTGCTAAAACCAGTAGCTGCAATCATCTGGTCATACCATACCCCTTTCATATATGGAAGCAAATACATTGTCCCATAAGCAAAGGCTATGGATGTCAAGGCCAAAAATCGTTTTAGATTATTTTTTTTCATTTCATATCTCCTCATCGATTATTTTATTTGTATCAAATAATTTCTCTATTTTCTTTCACATAAAAACGAAAGGTGGACGACAATCTTGAAAATCATGAGTAATTTTGCGGATAATCTTCCTTCAACCATTTAAAAATTGCTGCGACTAAAAGGATCAACAAAACTGCCGAAGGCAATCCGACAATAATTATTATTGTTTGGATAGCCGCTAATCCGCCACCCAAACGGAGGATTGCCACACCTATCAGTGCTATGGTTACCGCCCATGTAGCACGATTGATTTTCGAAGGCTGCTGGTAATCTTTGATTTCTTTTGAAGCCATGCATCCCATCGTGAAAGATCCTGAATCGATACAAGTTGCCAAAAAGACAAAATACAATAAAATCATAACAATTGAAATAATTTCGTGATACGGCAGGCTGTTCATTGTTTCAACAACCGCCATCGTGGATCCCCGGGTATTATAAATACCAGCCAAATCATATGCTCCAGTCTTTTGTAACTTCAAGCCGTAATTTCCCAGAACCCAAAACACTGACATCGTTCCTATGGATCCGGCGCCAATTATTCCGAATAAAAGTTCTCGAAAGCTCCTTCCCTTTGATACACGTGCAATAAATATCGACATAAATGGTATTTCCACCATCCACCAGCTCCAATAAAATACTGTCCAGTCCCG
The DNA here is from genome assembly GCF_015594845.1 of Alkalibacter mobilis. GTDB lineage: Bacteria > Bacillota > Clostridia > Eubacteriales > Alkalibacteraceae > Alkalibacter > Alkalibacter mobilis. Next base: position 80,107 of record NZ_JADNRK010000009.1, read on the forward strand.
GGCAAAAGAACCGTTATTAAACACATCTGAATAAGTCGCCATTCTCACAAAATTTGATACAAGCTCACCTGACTGCTCAACAATACTTCTAAGGATATAAAGTGGATCTGATACAAAAAAGACCATTATCAACAGAAGTGCCAAAAGCCACATGTTGATGTCACTGAGAACTTTAATTCCTTTTGTCAAGCCTCGATAAACGCTGCATGTAAAAATCATCGTCCATACTGCCAAGACAGCATATTGCATATAATCATTTGATGGCAGTCCAGTCACGTTACTTATCAATTGTGTCAAAACAGGAACTCCAAATCCCAAGCTTGGACCAAAAGTACAAAATGTGAAAAAAATGGACGCTATATCGATGATTTTGCCAAAAATGCCTTCTGAATTTTTTTTCCCAATAACATCGGACAATACACTTGATATCTGCAGGCGTTTTTTCTTTCTTTTATAAAAACAATAAGATACCACTAAACCCGGCAAGGCAAAAAACGACCAGGCTATAGGTCCCCAATGAAACATTCCGTACGGGATCGAAACAAAATACGCCTCTTCTGAAAAGGGAAGAAATCCAAAAGGGGGATCTGAAATTATTGCCAATGGCTCACAGATCGCCCACATCAATGTTGATGAACCAATTGCTGAAAAATAAATCATAAACAACCAACTGAAGTAACTGAATTCAGGTTTTTCATCGATTTCCGAAAGTTTTATTTTCCCGTATCGTCCAGCCCCTAAGTAAATTGAAATAATCAGGCTGGCCAATCCAATTGCCAGAAAAAACCAATCAAACTTGGTAATTATAAAAACCCTGGCCTTTTCCACTATAGAAAGCGTCGTCTCGGGAAAAACAATACTTACTCCACATACCAGAACAATTATAAACAAAGCTCCTATAAAAATAGTCTTGTCTGTTTTTACATCATATTGATCCTTTTGAACACCTTCAGCTTTAACTTTTTCTATCATACAAAGCACCAACTCCATTCGCTTTCCATAGAATTATTCAATATGTCATCGTGCCGTATGAGGATATCTGAGTTTTTCAAAATTTTAAATAATCCCTGATCCAGTTATCCTCTAAACAAAATTTTGAGACAAATGATAAATGTCATAAAAGAAATTCTTCAGATATATTTTCTCGAATCAATTTTTCTTGAAAAGCTTCCAGTTGATTTGGCATCTGATATTCTGCTACTCTAGTCTTCCACGCCAGTGTCGCCGCTGTGTTTACGCTCTGTGATCCTTGATCGACCCAAACCGAATGTTTTTCGCGATTTGCAAGGTTTGGAAGATAAAAATCTTCCCGATACACTTTGCTTGTTCTTCCCAAATAATTGTCCTTATGTTTGATTTTCATAAGTTTATCCATTTGAAGCCTTTCTTCATTGACCGTTATTCCACTCAGGAAATGACGTGCTATTTTAAAGCACTCTTCATCCAAAATAAATTTTTCATAACCAAGCGCTCCGTAAGAATCAAGGATCCCGGCTACCATGTATACAAATTGTGGTTCTGTCATAAGTCCTCCTAAAGCAATCATGAAGGATTCCATTCCAGACTGGTAGTCATCCTCTTTCGCGTCCGACAAGCAGCCATTGGCTCTGTAAGGCAGACCATAGAATTTGGCAAGCTCTGCCATGGTAAGAAAAGACTGTGCCGTCTCCGCCCCACCGCATGTGCACAAGGAATATCTTAAATCGCATTTCAAAGACGTAAGCTGATATATAATTGGGGTCCCAGGATTTATTAACTGGGACAGGACCACTCCCGCCAATATCTCAACGTTATTTTGCAATACAGTTCCAGCCAACGTTTGGGGTGAAGTCATTCCTTCAAGTCCAACACCAGCCATTACAAGACACTGGCCTCTTTCTGCATAGGCAAATATGGTCTCCAACATTTCCTTATTCCAAGCAAAAGGCGGCATGCTTGTAGCTAGCGTATAAGTCTGACAACTTTCATGGTCATCATTAAAGTCCATGACTAAATCCAGAAACTTTTCACATCGTTCCCTATTCCCATTATGCCCGCCGATGATTTTATCGGAATACTTGAGAGTGGTCAATGTTGTGAATGCCATCTGATCCTTTAAGGGTACGTCGTTTGGTACAACAAGATCTGCATCGATCAAATCGATTATTTCACTGCCTTGATGAAGTTTTACAAAATTCAAGTAATCTTCAGACGTTGCCTGACGATAAACACCACCATCCAACACATTTACAGGCCCCAACGATGATTGAAGCATCATGGGCTGTCCAATTCCCACATTTTGTTTTCGCCCTCTTGATTTAAAAGCAAAATCTTTTGGAGCCAACTCGATCATGTCTTCCACGAAACTTCTTTTCATAAATACAATATTACCCTCAGCGCGACAACCATGTTTTTTAAATAATTCTACTGCTTCATCCAATTCGAAAAGCACACCCTTATTTTCCAATAAGTACATCGTCTTCTCATGAATCAAATCCACATCATCACCGCTGGTAAATAAACTAGAAAAATCTTTCATCATTACCCTCCCATAAATTTATTTTGAGAAATCCCAAATGATCACCAACCCAAAAAGATATAGACCATCCGACAAATCTCTTTAACACCATAATTAGTTGCAAGAATAATGCCAATACTCACACCAGCCTCTTTATCGCATAAATAGGCATTTTTACAAAAAAAGTATTCTTTCGGATTTCATTTCTGAAATATATCCTCAAGAATACTGATATAATAATTTCATATTTAATTTTTTTACACTTTTACAATTTTGTTCTATTTAATATCCTGACAGTACTCATTTACCAATCTAAACGCTTTTGAATGAGTCATACCCAGTTCTTTTGCTACTTTTTTCATATTTCTATGCTTTTTATATGACTCTCTGATCAGGTGCTTTCCAATGCTGTCCAAAATGCGATCGTAGCTTTCATTCGAATTATCTTCAGCCATTGCTACGCTTTCAATTATGAATTCCGGCAGATCTTTGGCAGTAACAGACCCGCCTATTGCCAAAAGAACTGACCTTTCTACCATATTTTTCAGTTGCCTTATGTTCCCGGGCCAGTCATAACTTAAAAAAACAGCGATGGCTTTTGGAGAAAATTCAATGTCCTTTTTATATTTTTCATTAAATTTTTTAAGAAAATATGAAGTTAATGGTAGAATATCTTCTTTTCTTTCCCTTAATGAAGGGATCTCTATATTGATAGTATTCAGTCTCCAATATAAATCCGATCTGAACTTCTTGTCAGCAACCAATTTTCCCAAATCTGAATTCGTCGCTGCAACTATTCGGATATCCACATGTTTCATCTCGTTTCCACCGACAGGAATAAAACGCTTGTTTTCTAAGACGTCCAAAAGTTTTGCCTGCAAACTCGGAGCAAGATCTCCAATCTCATCCAAAAATAAAGTGCCACCATCTGCCAACTCTATAAGTCCAATTTTCCCTTTGTTGCTGGCACCGGTAAAAGCATGCGGCGCATAACCAAATAGTTCAGACTCCAACAGATTTTCAGGGATAGCTGCGCAGTTTATAGCCCAAAACGGATTATCCTCTCTTAAACTGATTTTATGTATATATTCAGCCACAAGTGTTTTACCAACACCTGATTCGCCCGTGAGCAAAATCGAAACATCTGATTTTGCCACCTTTTTTATTGTGTTAAGGATTTTACAAAACACGTAACTCTGAGCGATGATATCATCTTTTTTATCCTCGGATCCATCATGATCTATCCCTGATTTACTAGAAATCTGACCATCGACTTTTCTCCATGTCAAATCGTAATTGACCGGTGGCTCACTTGCTATTGCCACTACCATCTCGATTTCTCCGTCTTCATCAAAAATTGGAGTCAGTACAGAGGAAATATTTTTCCCAATCATGAGATAATTTTGTTCGACAAAAACTGTACGCTTCTCTCTCATACAGAGGTCTAATGCAGAAGGAGTCCACTTTCCCTTTCTGAATGATTCACTGTCTTTACCCACCATTTCTTCAGGTGGTACACCGTAATGTCTCAAGGAATTCGGATTTGCGTATAAAATTTTTCTATCTTTGTCTGTAACGTAAATATCAGAAAAACAATTTTCAAGAATTTTAATGTATACTTCTTTAGGAATAGAATGTAAATAATCCATATACTGTTTGTTGTGATCAAAATTATCTTTCATCGCATTACAACTCCAAATTAGGTCATATTTTATAAAATATTTATTGCTATTTACAAAAACCTACCATATAAAAGTATACCATACCGCATACCTAAAATCTATTATTGACACAAGAATAACACTACATCTGGTTTATATTTCAGTCTCTTATTCAAGCCGCGATCGATCTATTTTTAATACTTTTTCGGATTTTCGATAAAAGGTTGAACTGCCATTTACCAAAGTCAAGATATGAAATACATCATTCTAAGTGAATGGAGTTTTGAAAAGTAGAACCCGCTAAAGTGTAGATATTCCAGGCATGGGTAAAAATATTGGAAACAGAAAAAGATTGGAGGTGGATGAAGTTGAAAAAGAAAATCAACAAAATAGTGATCCTTTTGCTGCTTGTGGTAATGGCCTTTTTCACTCTCGGGATGGGACCGGGTATGATGCGGGGTAATTTTGAATTTGTGGATAGCGAGTATGAATATCTTTTGCATATGATTCCTCATCATGAAGAAGCTGTACGGAATGCGAAAATTTTGCGAGATAACACCGTCCGAAGTGAAATGCAAGATTTTGCTGAGCAAATTATAGAGACGCAACAAGAAGAAATCGATTTGATGAAAGAATGGCTGGAAATATGGTATCCAGATCGACCCCATGAAATAGAATATGAACCTATGATGGGCAATTATGAAGGCTTGACCGGTCAGAAATTGGATGAAAATTTCTTGGAAGACATGATCCCGCATCACATAGAAGCTGTAAGGATGTCCCAACAATTAATTCAACAAGGTCTTGCAGAACACGTCGAAGTGGAAGAATTGGCCATTTCGATTCGATCGAAACAAATGGATGAAATCCACCAGATGAGTGCATGGTTGAACGAATGGTTCAATGAAGACTCAGTAATTTTTGATCGAATGCCCATGCTTTGGAATCAACGGGAGTGGTACTTCTTGCCGTTGATATTGATTGGTGTTGGGATAGTAGCCATTATTGTTGCTATCATACTAATCTTGGGAAACAAAAGAAAGTCTGACCCTTTGAAAAACAATGCGAAAGAATTATTAGACAGACGTTTTGCACAGGGAGAAATTACAGAAGAAGAGTATCTAAGGGCAAAAAATATCTTGGAGGAAAAATAATCGCAAATGGATAAAAGAAGCAAATAAATCAGGAAATTAGAAAGTAACGGCTCAATTATTAAGCCGTTTTTCTATGCATTTCCGGCTGCACTAATTTGTTTCCACAAGAAGTTAACATCAGCAATAGAATTGATAAAAAGATAAAAACCACTTTTTTACCTTGCATCAACAATCACTCCTTTGAGCTCATTTTATGCACTAATTCATAATATTTCAATACGATTACGTCCATTCTGTTTTGCTTTATACAATGATGTATCAGCACTTTTAATCAGTGTACTCATCGTATAATCTTCTTTCATTACTGAACATCCTATGCTAATTGTCAAATTCTCTTTAATTTCATCATATTCTAGGGTTTTATCACCTATAATGTTTATAAGCTTTTGTCCAACCGATTGAGCCACTTGTAAATTTGAATCTTTTAAAATGATGAGAAATTCCTCGCCACCCCATCTTCCTATCGAATCTGTAGCACGAAGACTTTGTTGCAAGAGTCTGGAAACTTCAATTATTACTTGATCTCCAAAGTCGTGTCCATATTCGTCATTAAATCGCTTGAAATGGTCGATGTCAACCATCAAAACTGAAAATAAGCGACCATAGGTTTTATAAATATTTATTTCTTCTTTCAATATATCTTCAATTTTTCCTCTATTATAGATTTTAGTTAAACTGTCCGTATTGGCAAGATGCTGTGTTTTAACTAGAAGATTCTTGGTGTAATCATTAGATCGATCCAATTGGAACAGCAATTTCATATGAATCATTTGGGTTATCGAAAATGTAAGATAAATCATAAGTAATAAACTGCTTGTTATGAGCAGTGACTCACTTTGATGCAAATTACTGTAATCCAGTAAACTGAAATTATTCAAACCAATATACGCTCTCGAACCGTGAATCAGCAAAAGCAGTGTATGCGCTATCGCTACATTAACCGCAAATTTTCTATGTTTTCTGTCCGCTTTATATAAAATAATATAAATTGTGTGAATGAAAACAGGTGAAATCATAACCGTAAAAACTATAAGTCGAATCCTTGTGTCAGGAGAAATTATAGTAAAAAAACTATATAGACAAATAAAAAGTATACTAGTAAAAATATAAGGAACATTTTGTATTTTTATGTTCATAAACTTTCCAACACCAAGTAAAAGTAATATTGCACCAACATACATTAAGGTATTCGCAAGAATGACAGAATAAATCGGTGATATTAGGAATTGAAGGCTTGCTAATGTAAGACCTACAGATTGGAATATAAAATCCAAAAAGACGAAAAAAATACCACTATACTTATCCTTGATTCGATACCAAGCAAGTCCCAATATTAGCGTACATGTATAATTTACAAACATATATATTTGAATTACCGTAAATAAATCAAAGTTCATAAAATAATCCTTTCGTGCTTACGAAATGTCGTATTTGAATTCCAAGAATTTATTTTCTTGTTTTCCCCCTTTTGAAATTCAATTTAAAATGCGTAACAAATTTATTATAACTCAACTCAACTACAGTTTTCCAGTCAAATAAAAAACCAGATCAGCAAACTGATCCGGCGCATGTGAAAATATTAAATTTATAGTAAAATTTGGTGGAATCGGAGCATACAGGGTGGCATTGGAAATAGATAAAGCTAGCCTATTGTCGATCCAACCCAAGTACACCGGACTTTTAAGCAGAAATGAATGGCCTTAATATGTTTTTCATTTAGTCTTGACAAACCAGTTCCTCCTGCTCAGTAATCGAGCTGTCTTTGTGATTTAGTCAAGCATAAATAGATTAGAATAGAAAATTGAAACCTTAATCCAAATCTATATAAATTCTGCATTATCACAAATAAGATCAATCGCTTTATTTATCAATAAATCACCTTTCAACGATTCAAAATTTTCACCGAGAAAATCCTTGACCAAATCAATCGAAATATGCTGACGTTCAGACAAAGCACGGGCTTCTTCTTCGAGCTCCTTTTGTGTCACTTCTAAATTCTCAGCCTTTATAATCTCTTCAAGTATCAATTTTGTTTTTATTAACTTAAAAGCTTCTGCCCTGAATTTAACCAGAAGCTCTTCTAAATCATCTTGTTCTAACTCCATATTCCCTGCATATCCCATACTCTCATACCTCAATCTATGGTTATATTCAACAAGCATCATTTTAACTTCTTCATCAACTTGAGTCTTTGGTACGTCTATATCATTAATTTCTAACACTTTATCAATGACGGCATCCTTCATGATTCTTTCCAATTTTTTCGGTGAAGTCAGCTTTTCAAAACGATCCACTTTAATTCCCTTGTAACTTATTTCAGTAATACTGTCCATGTTTATTTTCTCCTTCTAAAAATTGCATTCTCTCAATCGCAACGTAATTACTTGAACTGTGTTGAATGTTTATAATCGTCCATTAAATTATACTATCTACCAATTGACTGATTCTTCCAGTTGAACAATGCAGCTTCATTCATTAACAAATTTGAAAATCAAAAGACTTAAATTTTTTTATTGCAATAATTTGTTTTGTTTATAATTTACTAAAAATTGTTGACACCTAATATCTTCACTATGAGTTCCTGCCGATTACTAACTTGTAGCTTTGAGTAAATATTAGCTATATGCCGGTATACTGTGTTTTTGCTAATATATAATTCATCACTGATTGTTGAAGGTGCTTGACCACGGGATAAATAGTCGACAATTTCTTGCTCTCTATTTGTTAGCAGGTCAAAAATACTGTTGTTTGCTTTTGAATGTTGAATGTCATTGATATTTTTCACTAGATTCATTGAAAGATTTTGTACATGGGGCTGAATTATGTTTACAATTTCAGTTTCCGTTTCTGAAAAACTAATTTTTCCCGTCCTATCCAACATACATATACAATTAATTGAACTGTCTTCATTATAAAAAATAAAAGCAAGGCTTGATTTGATCCCTTGTGGCCGTATATAATCACGAATGAAATCATCTTCTTCAAAATCATTCCAATTATACAAAGCTTTATGGCTACCCTGTCTATTGGTGGAATTTTTTATTGAATAGCGTTTTGATTTTGAATAATAGTCTACGTATATCCTGCTCCACCATTTATCAACGCCGAACAAAATTTCGTCAATTATTTTGCTAGAATCATTGATAAAATATATTCGGGCTTGATCATAAGCAATTATCTGCTCGATATGTTTTACAGTTTCAGCAAAAAGGTCTTTCGATTGTCTTAAACGTTCGACTTCGAGTAAAAATTTATTGATTTCCATCCAAGGTAATTTGCTATAGTCTTTCTTCATGATTTGAATTCCTTTACTTTTTATTTGCTCATTCAATTAATGAACTCAAGAAAAACAAAGATGCTAATAAGACTTATAAATAATTGCCGGAAAATTTCTGTCAGTTTACATATCAACGCGACTGTAGTTCTATATTGTATATTTGTTTGGTATTATTGTTTTTGACACGTCAAATATACCACGCATTTCGTTATACTGTCAAGGATTATTTTGACATGTCAAAAAACTCTTGCGCTATATAAGATAAACTGATATATTTTTTATTATGGAAAACAATAATAAAAAACATAAGATAATCCTCGAAAATGCAAAAGAAATATTTTATGAATTAGGGTACACTAACGCAACTATGGATAAAATTGCAAAACGTTGCGGTATACAAAAACAGCTTATAACATATTATTTTGCGACGAAATTTAATTTAGGTCAAGAAGTACAAAATGATATCTCAGTCAATATATTGTCTGTTTTTGAAAGAAAAGGCCTAGAGGTAGGAGTAACTAACACACTTATTACAAACGCTGCTTCTGCAGTTTGGACTTCACGGTATTACAAGCAAGATCCTCATGCACATCGTTTTTTTAATGAACTTATTCGATATTTATTATTTAACATCGATTTTATTAGTTCAGAAAAAGCAAGGCACTATCATTTATCAAAGATAGATTTTGACAAAAACAGCATTGAAGGCGAATTAGATTATATAAGTTCTCGTTATGCATCAAGAGGAATTTTGTATCACTATTGTAATGGGGACATAAATGTCGATCAGGATGTTTTTGAAAAATACTATTATTACCAAGTTCTTCGCCCATATCATGCCGATGAATCCTTTTTAGAAAGTTCATACAAAGAAGCAATCGATTTGCTTGACCGGATAACCATTAAAATCAAACCAAACTTTGTGATTGAATAATGACAAACCGCAATTACACATCTACCGTGAATTTCAAGTTTTGTACTCATACATTGCGCGCATTCATATAAAGGCTCTAAACAGCAATTGAATTGCTGTTTAGAGCCTTTTTTCTTTTATTAGATTTTGTATGCTAACGATTATACTATGAGAAGTTAAAAATTAAAATTTTTCAATGGCATCTAGGAATTTTTCCAGTTCTCTATCTTCCATATGAAAGCCATGTTTATCCTCTGGGTAAGCACCTGTACGAACATCATTTGCCCATCCTGCATATGCACCTGCAGCCCACTTGAAAAAATCACCGTAAGCCTTGGCGTGTGAAACAGGTGCCGGCATCATATTAAAGGTATCAAAGTCAACCATCTCACAACCATCAGCAGCACCTCCTGCTGCTATTGATACTACTGGTACACTCAATTTTTTAGCAATAGCATTGGTCACCTCAATTGGTGTAAGCTCAATTGTCATACCCATCATGCCGTTTTCCTGATACTCGTAAGCCATGCGAAATACCTTCATCGCATCTTCAGCAGTCTTGCCTAAACGCTTATAGCCTCCATGTCTGCTTGTCTGCCAGCCCGACAGTGCCCCCACATGACCGAATACCACAAGATGATTGTCAGCCATGTACTTCAAAGTTTCGTTATTAACGCCCATTGGAAGCAGTGAATCAGCACCTTCTGCCATGTACATAGCGCCATACTCCAAAGCTTTTTCCTTCGAAGCAAAAGTCGGAGTCTGCATATAAAAATTGATATGGATCGTCTTCGCAGCGTTTCGAACAGTACGAATCCACCAAGGTGCATTCGCAATTGACATTGCGGTATTCTCTGCTGGTACTGTCAAACGACAAATGTCACAACCTGCCATTTCAGCAGCCATTGTAAAATACTGATCTCGCTGAGCTGGACACATCTGAACAATTGGGGTTCCACTGTCCTTTAACTCCTGTATGTACGCAATTGTTTTACGTCCCTTTTTCATCTTGGACGCTTGTACTTTCTTGTCTTCTTTTTTTACTTCGATTTCTTGATTTTTTTCTGTCATTAATATTCTCTCCTTTTTAATTTATTAAATTCATAAATTTTACAATTTATTCAATTAATGAATTTGATATCATGATATCATTGAATCTCACAGGGTAAAATGCCCAATTTTATGTATTTTAATGCTGGTTCATCCTACCATTTGAGTTCTACAAATGTACATTTTTGATCAAGCTGCTAACTGATCCACTTTTTCATATGCTTTTTTGCCTGAACCCAAGTTTATGAATATTACTGCAACAACAACCATTGCAGCTGCAGTTAAGAAAAATGTATTATAGTTTCCAAATGCGTCAAACAGGAACCCTGCAAATGGCGCTCCGAACATTGCGCCAATATTTTGCGAAACCATTGAGTATCCGATAACACTTGCAGCTTCTTTTCTTCCGAAGAGTCTCGGCAATGTCATGGATCCTATCATGCCTGTCATGGTTTTTAGTCCTAGCAAAACAGCTATGATTGCTCCCCCAACTACCCCTGACAGGAAAGTTGCTCCAACAAATACAATTGCTATCAAAACGCCATAAATTGTAATTGATTTAACAGGGCCAAATTTGTCAACCATGATACCAAATAGTAATGAAAATAGAATAGCGACACCCGATGTAATTCCTGCCAGTGTAGCAGCCATAGTTTCAGAAATACCAATCGTTGTATAAAATGTAGGTGCGTTATTCGTAAAACCTGTACTTGCCAGCGTCATAATAAACAATGAAATGATAATAAACCAGAAATATTGTGTGGAAATGATCTGCTTCACACTTAAAGACTTCTTAGTGCTTGCACCTGCTTGATTTGCTTGTTGGGCCGAAGCTTCTTCAGCTCCTACCGCAGTTAAATCATATTTAGAAGGATGATCCGAAATCAAGAATAATCCACACAGGATCATTATGCTCCCAGAAACGACTCCAACTCCAATTGAAATAACCTGAAAACTCATTTTGTTTAGTAAAATTCCAACAACTATTGGAAAAATCATTCCAGCAATACCCACCCCAACACTAACAAGGCTTAATTTTTTTCCTATGTTTGCTGCATTCCACCAGGTAATGGCAGTCTGGGCTATACCAAATCCACCAACTGTTGTTGTATAACCGAAAACGATTGCACCTATATAAATCAAAACAATATTTGTTGCAGTACCTAGAATTACGAAAAATCCAGCCAACAAAATCCCTGCTGATACTACCAATACCTTTACTGGTATTTTTTTCACCAAAGTTCCAAGTAAAAATGAAGTTACTAATCCACCAATACCTGCAAAAGTGAAAACTAGTGTTATTTCACCCACACCAACTCCTAATTTCATGATGAGCGGTAAAATAAATACAGGAATCGTCACATATGAACCTATTGCAAAAGCTGTCATAATCATAGCGCCTAAAGTTGTATTTCGTGCCCTAGTTATGTTGTCCATTAATATTCCCCCTTTTTAATTACTTTTAATTAAGACCCTGTTATTCAACTATATTCCGCAGCACGCACCTCCATCAGCAATAATTTCGGCACCATGCATATAATCACTGATTTGTGTAGCCATCATAAAGACGACTCTGGCAACATGATCAGGATCACCAATTGGTGGAGATTTAAGAGTCTTTCTAATCTCTAATGCCGCCTCAGTAGCCTGTGTAAGCATAGCACCCGGTGTCATCATCCCTCCTGGGATAACACAGTTTACATTGATTTTAAGTGGCTGTAATGCTCTAACTAACGATTTAGTCAGTGCAATTACTGCTGATTTGGAGGCAACATACTCAAACATAACCGGCCCCGGATCCTCAGACAATCCTGCAACTGAAGCTACGTTTATTATCTTTCCGCCGCGACCTTGCTTTTCCATAACATCCACTACTGCCTGTGTGAAAAACAAAGTTCCATTTAAATTTACGTCCACTATTTCTTTTAATGATTCTTTTGAGATTTCGCTTAGTGTCCTGTGACTCCAAACCGATGCATTGTTAACGAGTATGTCTACACCGCCAAATTCTTCAACAGTAAAATCGACAGCTGCCTTAATTTGTTCAACATTGCTTACATCTGTTTTACAGTACTTGACTTTGTATCCTTTAGATTTTAAAAATTCTAAATTTTTGTCGGCGTATTCATCGGCTACATCAGCAACAACAACGCTCGCTCCTGCTTCGCACAATCTGTTAGCAGCGCAGAATCCCATACCCATAGCACCGCCGCTGACAATTGCGACTTTTCCAGTTAAGTCTAAAAGTTCTTTCATCGGTGTCGCATTTGCTGCCCCAATAATCCTATTGGGCATACCTGTAATATCCAATCCTAACAACTTTTGGTATCCCTCGTGCATAGTGAACATAATTTCCATCCTCCTATTTTATATATTTTCTAAATTTTACTATTATGCAATGTTCTCGTATATAATCAAAATTATGTAATTGTTCATGCACAAAAATTCGAAAATTTCCAAAATGCCAGGCACGTTTTAGTAGTGCATTGAAAAACAGACTAGGCAGTCAAAGCAAACTAATCAATCTGCTTCACCTTTACATTTGCCAATGCCCCACCATCAACAAGAATATCTACCCCTGTAATAAAGCCTGCTTTTTCACTGCAAAGAAATGATAATATTTCACCCATTTCTACTGTTTTTCCCCATCGGCTTTCTATTTGGGCTCCCATTGTACGTTCTTTAGAAACATCAGGAAGGTCCCATATATGTCTCGTCCAATGGGCCCCTGGTGATACTGTAAGAATACGGCTCTTTTTATTTGCAGCAAAACGTTTTGCGTTTCTTTTTGTGTAATGGATTACAAATGCCTTACACAACAAATAAGACATTTGAGATTGTTCCAATTCACTTTTGCCTTGTCCAGAAACCATACCCACAAGCTTTTGTAAGAAGCTATCTTCGTAGCAACTGTCAAATACTCCTGCTATTTTCTCGTCTACTGGTATATAATGCCCAGCAAGAGATCCAAAATTAATCATCACGCCATCTTCCGCTATTACTTCATAGAAAGAATCTGTGATATAAATTGTCCCAATAGAATTTGTTTGAAAGGTAAGTTCCGGACTTGAAACTGGTTGGTCTTCGATATAAGATGTGTGGGGACCAACTCCTGCAATATTGATAACATGTTTGACATCTCCAATGGACGCCGCATATTCTGCAAATTCTTTACAGATTACCTTATCACGCACATCCAAATACATCGTATTGACATCGATGCTTAGAGATTCCAATCTAGCCTTTTGTTTTTCTAGAGCAACCTCATCGAAATCGCCAAGCAAAACAGTCCCCTTCTTGCCTAATTCAATAGCGGCTGCTTCTCCAAATCCACCAGCTCCACCAGTAATTGCAGTTACAACTTTATTGCACATATAAAGTCTTCTCCTTTCACACTCTTTAATTTTCTTAATTACAAAATTTGAATAATATTATTTTCTTACGATCAACTTCTTGAACAGGAATTTTATTTCATCAATAAATAGACATTCTTAAAACTGCCCTTAAATAATTTATAATTGGATGACTAGCGATGAATGGGTACAGAAAAACAGACCTAGACAAGTATTATCATCCAAAGAAATGAATTTTAACCATGTCGAATGTAGCGCCACCCATGATTCTTTCTGTAAGCCCAGCCGTTCCAAAGTCTACAGCTAATAAAGCTCCTGAAATATAAGATGCCATATTGCTATTTAAGAAGACTACAGGCTCAGCCATTTCGGTAGAATTTGCCAGACGACCCGCAAAACCAGTATATTTTAATAGAATATCATCACCGCCAGCTGCAATGCTGAATTCAGCTGTCATTCCAAATTTCCGTTTTTTATTTGCCTGGCCTGTATCAAGAATTCCTGGTTTTATTCTTTGCCAAGATTGATATGAGCACCACCATCTACAATTACATCAGCACCATACATGAAATCAGATATTTTTGTACATAACATGAATACAACGCGTGCCATGTCGTCGGGAGTATTGCTCATTGGCATATTTGTATGCGCCATTTTTGCACGAGTTTCTGGATTCTCCATCCCTTTTACATTCAAGAAGCGTGCACCAATGGTATTCATTGCTCCAGCCAACATCATGTTGACATTGATGCCATATTGTTTCACTTCCCGTGCAAAGGATCTTGCAAATCCCCTTGCTCCTGCTTTTGCAGCAGCGTAGTGGTCGAGAACGCCCAATGGTGGTTCGCAATTTATCGAAGCGTCTGAAAGAATCGGAACAATCTTCCCCCCGTTTCCAAGCTCTTTCATAACTTTTGCCGCACTGCGGCAAGCAATCATTGTACCTGTCAGAACTGTATCAATTGTGTAGTTCCACTCTTCATCTGAAATTCCAAGTGTTGGATAGTAGCTCCAGTATGCTGCACTGTGAACACATATATCGAGTCTGCCGTACTTTTCAACTGCAAAGTTCATAACAGCATCCATGTCTTCTGTTTTTGTAATGTCGCCCTTTTTAAATATAACGTTTTTTCCGCAAAGAGAAATAAGTGATTCCTCCGCATAAGCACCACGTTCTTCATTGATATCAGTCAGCACAACTGAAGCACCAGCCTCTAAAAGTCGTCTGGAAATCAGATACCCAAGAGTGCCTGCGCCGCCTGTAACAACCGCCACCTGACCTTTCAAGTTAATTAGTTCTGCAAATGGTTCTGTTTCATTAGCATATTTAGCAGTCAGATCTAAAAATTTACTTTTCTCCATATAAATAACCTCCTATTATTAAGTTGTTTTGTACACCTAATGTATTACATCAATTTTTGATAAATGATTTTTTTCTTGCAACTTTTAACCTCCTTGACTTTGACTTATAGAAAACGCAATTCACCCTCCCAAATTTATATTTTTTCTACATTTTACTAATATGCGCGATTTGTGTATATAGTTAAAATTATGTAATTGTATTGGCCAGACCCCTTAAAATGTATTTAGATTTAGAGTTGGGGTGATATGATAAAATCACTCTAAAGGATGATGTAAAAATGGGACGAGTAAATTACACAACGGAACAGATCATCATAAAACTTCGGGAGGTTGAAGTTTTGTACAGCCAGGGAAAAACTATTGGAGAAACCGCGAGACAGATTGGCATAGCAGAGCAGACCTATCACCGTTAGCGCAAGAAATACGGAAGCACGACCACCGGCGATGCTAAAAAGTATTGCAAAATTGAAAAAGAGAATGCCAGATTTAAAAAACTAGTAGCTGTGTTGAGTCGATAAAGTCTATATAATGGTGTAAATTCAAAAATTAAAAAAATTGAGCCAAAAGGGTTCAACCTCGGATAAAATAGAGTTGTCGAAAAACCATCAACCCGAGGAGGAAACCCAAATGACTCAGATTA